>NZ_AP019720.1:0-672932 GCF_006739205.1 Streptococcus mutans | reverse complement strand
TACTATCTGTTTGATCTTCTAAAAAGGGAACTCCGTCAGGCAGAGCGCTATTGCGAGCACGGATATCAAGCAACTGAATGCCTTCAACACGCGCATCAACTAGCATCAATTGTAGACTAGTATTGCCGTTCCAACGATTAACCGATAAAGTAACAGCTAGTTCGAGATGCTGAGCTTGTTGAAATTCTGTCACGAGCGAACCGTAGTTAAAGGCAAGGAGATCAAAGACAGCCTGTTCCTGAGCCACTTTTAACTTCAAATGAGCTCCATTTTGTCCCATCGTTCTAACCTGTTTGACTGTAAAATCCCTTAGTAAAAAAATAGGTTTTTTATTGTCCATACCAAAAGGAGCCAAAGTTTCAAGCCCTTTTAAAGTATCTAAACTAAGTTCTGGCAAGTACAATTCTTCATCAATTACTAAAACAGACTTTTGCGATAAATCAATCGCATGTTCTTGAATATAATCATTTAAAACCTGTGATAATTCTTCTAATTTATCAGCCTCTAGAGTCATACCCGCAGCTCCAGCATGGCCTCCAAAAGCCATAAATAAATCCCTATGCGCATCAAGGGCATTAAAAATATTGACTGACTCTAAACTACGGGCACTTCCCTTGGCAAGGCCATTTTCAATATTAAGAACAATGACTGGCTGGTTTATTTGTTCCATAATACGACCTGCAACAATCCCCAGAACACCAGCATGCCAGCCTTCTTTAGCCAAGACCTGAACAGATTTGTTCTCATCAACCAGAGTCATAGCTTCTTCAAAAATAGCCTGTACAATGGTCTTTCGCTCCTCATTTTTTTCATTAATCATGGCCGCAATAGTCTTTGCTTCTTCATCATCAAAGCCTGTCAACAATTCAACAGCAGGATTGGGATCATCCAGACGTCCCAAAGCATTAAGCTGGGGTGCTAACTTGAAACCAATAGTTTCTTCATTGATATCAGCAAAATCAACACCTGCAAGTGCTATTAATTCTTGCAGACCGACGCGCTCTGTTTGTTTTAGGATTTCAAGACCGTATTTGACCATTACACGATTTTCATCGGTGAGCGATACCATATCGGCAATGGTTCCAATAGCCACCAAATCCAGCATCTCTGTCGGAATGGATTCTAACAAGGCACAGGCTAGCTTAAAAGCGACACCGCACCCTGCTAAACATTTAAAAGGATAATTAGCATCCGGATGTTCAGGATGAACAACAGCATAAGCTGAAGGAAGCTCAGCAGGCATACTGTGGTGGTCAGTAACAATGACATCAACACCTTGTCCTTGCGCATAAGCAATAGCATCATGGCCAGCAATACCATTATCCACAGTAAGAATCAGTGATATATCCTGCTGCTCAATAAAATATTTATAAACACTGAGATTGGGACCATAACCATCGGTAAAACGATTAGGAAGATAAGCCTCTACCTCAGCTCCCAGCATTTCCAAAGCTTCCTTTGCAATGGAACTTGACGTCATACCATCAGCATCGTAATCCCCATAGATAAGAATTCGTTCATTGGTTTCAATAGCTCTGCGAATACGCGTGACAGCCTTGTCCATATCATTTAAAAGAAAAGGATCATGTAATTGAGACAAATCAGGTCTCAAAAACGCTTCTATATCTTCACTTGTTTTAAAACCTCGCTCATATAAAATTTGTGCAGCTGTAGGATTGAGATTTTCTTTTTTAGCCAGCTCAAAAAAGCCATCATCTGGCTTTTTTTCATTTATTTTCCAAGCATATTTGGAAGTAATCATTTGTAGTTAAATACCTTTCTGGTTAGAAAATCCGACAATTTAGGAAAGAGAATATAGGCTTTATGCGCCGCCTTTAGTAGAAAAGGCATATTGAGTTCGCGTTTATTTTTTCCAAAAATAGCAACTATTTTTTTGGCAACATCATCAGGCTGCAAAGTGAATTCTTCAACGCTCTTAAGATAATTGCCGCTAGGATCTGCCTTATCAAAAAATTTAGTGGCAATCGGTCCCGGATTAACAGTCGTGACATAAACTTCTTTGTCTGCTAATTCTAAACGCAAAGCATTTGAAAAACCAATCACTGCAAACTTGGTGGCTGAATAAATCGTTGATTTACTAGAAGCAATCAAGCCCGCCATACTAGCAATATTGATAATATGCCCTGACTGAACCTCTGCCATCTTTTGACCAACCAAACGAGAAAAATTGATGGTTGCCAAAGTATTGACATCAAACATGTCTCGAATATCTCTGTTAGAATAGTGATCAAAGTCTTTAAATTCACCAAAGCCTGCATTGTTAATAAAAATATCGATGCGGTCAAATTTTTGATAAATGGTGTCAACTATATCCTGCACAGCCTCATCATCTTTAATATCAATTTGAAAACAAGTTACTCTTTCACGATAGGCATACATGTCTTCTAATTTTTCCTTATCACGGCCCAATAAAACAAGTTGATCTGTCTGCGGTAAGCGTTTAATGATTTCTTCAGCAAGCCCCCCTGAGGCACCTGTAATGACAATTATACGTTCTTTCATAGTTTTACTTCTTCTAAGTCTCTGACAATATGAACATCAGTAAAGATTTCCTGTGCATCATCTCTCATACGGCTAATATCATGTGAAAGAAAACGAGCACTGATGTGATTAAGTAGCAATTTCTTAACAGAAGCAGCTTTTGCAACACGAGCAGCTTCCATATTAGTTGAATGCCCATGACGCCTCGCTAAATTCTCATCTCCCTTACTATAAGTGGACTCATGAACCAGTACATCAGCTCCCAAAGCAAGTCGAATACTGGCATCTGTTTTTCGGGTATCTCCTAAAATAGTAATAACCTTGCCCTTTTTCGGAGCCGAAATATAGTCTTTAGCAATAATTGTCGTCCCATCTTCTAAAACGACATCCTGACCATTTTTGACCCGACCAAAAAGCGGGCCAAAAGGTAAACCTGCTGCTTTTAATTTCTCAGCATCCAGCGTCCCTTCTAAATCTTTTTGAACAACACGATAACCAACACAAAAAATCGTGTGATCTAGCTTTTCCGCATAAACCATAAACTTATCGGTTTCTAAAATTTTCCCTAAATGCTTAGCATCAAATTCATGAAAATGAATGTGATAAGGTAAATGAGCTCCCGAAGTACGTATGCTAGCCATAACTAAATGTTTAATACCAACCGGTCCATAAATATCAACATCTGTCTGTTCGTCATTGGCTTGAAAAGCACGGCTGGATAAAAATCCCGGCAAACCAAAAACATGGTCACCATGCAGGTGGGTAATAAAGATTTTTCTAATTTTACGCGGTTTAATAGTTGTTTCTAAAATTTGACGCTGCGTTCCTTCACCGCAATCAAACATCCAAATTTCATTAAGTTCATCTAACAGCTTTAAAACGAGGCTGGAAACATTTCTCGCCTTAGCTGGCTGGCCAGCACCCGTTCCTAAAAATTGAATTTCCATACTAACAATACTTTCTTTCTATACTGGTTAATCTTCTTTGAGGTAAAGCACTGCCTGATTTTGAGCATAACTGTAGTATCTGCGTCCTGAGTAGGCCTGTGCTAATTCTATAACTTCTTCCTGATTGAAACTTCTTATTTTAATCGTGCCATCTTGCAGACGGCTAATGTCGCTGAGCAAAGCTGCAGCATTTTCCAATGTTTCACTTTGATACTCATCAAAGTTCATTTTTTTCATTTTAATTTGTTGATTGTCGCTAAAAATTTTATACTGGGGAAATATCTGAGCTAAGTCAAATAAGAGACTGTCAGTAATTTCTTCCTTTTTTTCACTAAAGACCTGCGCTTCTTCCTCTTCATTTTCATAAGCAAACCCATACGATTTTCCTGATAAATTAAGCCGAACAAAAGGCTTTTGTTCATCAAACGATGGTTTATCTGTAAATAAATGTAGGTTCCGACTCAATTCAAAATAATAATCTGTTGCGGCCTGAGGAGATTCCTTTTGATAAAGTTCCGCAAAATAAGCATTGATAACGCTTGGCGGCGGTGTGATAAAGCTTAATTTTTCCTCATCTGACAAAAAGGCTAACTTGTTTTGCAAGTAAATCTTATCTAAGCTAGTAAAACCACCATACTTAAGGGCTAAATCAAGATAATTCACGATAAAACTCCTCTAGCCTCCATTTATTTTTTTCCGAAATGTAACCTTTAATTTCTTGCAGTTCTTGTTTAAAATCATAAGAAGTCAGCAAGGCTATCTTGTCCAATTCATAAAGTTTATAGCTTTTTTCTTGACGCCATGTAATCGTAAAAGGAACAAAAAGAGTCTTGATCTTTTCCAAAATAGACTGACGTAAAAGTGCTGCCGCCTCATCAGACTTAGCAGACAGGCTGATGTGAGGAAATTGGCTGGCAATGAAATTTTCTGCCTTATCCATTTTATTGTAAACAAGCAATCGAGGAATGGCTGTCATACCAAGTTCCTTTAAAAGTTCATGAACAACTTTTTCATGCTCTTCATGATTAGGATCACTGGCATCAATAACATGAAGCAACAAATCCACTTGTCGGCTTTCCTCAAGCGTTGACTTGAAAGCAGCAACCAGTTCGGTTGGCAAATCCTGAATAAAGCCAACGGTATCCGTCAAAGTAGCTTGAAAATGATCTGTCAAATAAATTTGCTTGGTTGTCGCATCAAGTGTAGCAAACAGTTCATCAGCCTCATACTGCTTATTATCAGTCAAAACATTCATGATGGTTGACTTGCCCGCATTGGTATAACCAATCAGCCCAATTTTAAAAATTTGCGAATCCAAGCGTTTTTCGCGGTTTGTTTCCCGATTTTTTTCAGCATTTTTCAGTTGCCGTTCAATATCTGCAATTTGCTTGCGAATAGAACGGCGATTCAATTCTAATTGGCTTTCACCGGGACCACGGCTGCCGATACCCCCAGCCTGACGGCTGAGCATGATACCCTGCCCAACAAGACGCGGCAGCATGTATTTAAGTTGGGCTAAATGAACCTGAAGTTTGCCTTCGTGACTGCGTGCCCGCATGGCAAAAATATCTAAAATAAGCTGCATGCGATCAATAACTTTAACTCCTAGTTCTGCTTCCAAATAGGCATTCTGGCGAGGTGTCAAACGATTATTAACAATGACGCTATCAATAGCGTCCGTTGCAATTATTTGCTTGATTTCAAGTAATTTTCCTGAACCAATGAAACTCTTACTGTCATAGTGGTCTCTTTTTTGAGTGTGTGTCTGAACGACCTCAGCTCCTGCAGTTTTCGCAAGACTGGCTAATTCTTCCATAGACAGATCGAAATTTTCACTATTTGGTAAAGCGACACCAATAAGAATGACCCGTTCTTGTTTTTGTCTTGTTTCAATCATTCTTGTTCCTTCACTTTCAGAGAAATGTCTTCTTTTGCCAAGCAAATATGAATAGCAACTTGGTTTTTATTATATCACAGCCAGCTAGAAAAGTCTGACAATTTTTCCTATTTTTTGAAGAATTTCATCAGCATTTAATTAATGTAAAAACAACTTAAACTATGAAAAAAATCACCTCATAGTGATTTCTAATTTCTTAAAAAATCAGCAACAGCCTGATTGATTTTTCCCTTGCAGTCCGAATCACTGACCGAATAAAATGAAACAGCCATACGGTTTTTAAACCAAGTCAACTGCCGTTTCGCAAAACGTCTTGTGTTTTGTTTAATTTTTTCAATAGCCTCTTCCAAACCAATATCACCTGCAAAATAAGGAAAGAGTTCCTTGTAGCCAATTCCGCGAGTTGCTTGTGCATGAGGATAATTATCATACAACCACTTGGCTTCGTCTAACAATCCTGCTGTCATCATCTTATCAACGCGAGCATTAATGCGTTCATAAAGATCTTGCCGATTGTCATTTAAGCCAATCAATAGAACATCATAAGGACTTCCTTGATTTTGGACACCTTGGCTAAATTTGTGGAGTTCCAAGGAACGCATCAAACGTCGACGATTCGGTTCTGTCATAACAATTTGTTTTGTTTCAGCTAACTGAGAAAGTTCTGTATCAGATAAGGTTTCCAATTCTCTTCGATAGGCTAAAACAGCTTCATGATCAACTTGGCCTCCCAAATGATAACCTTCCAGAAGACTTTGTAAATAAAGCCCAGTTCCGCCGACAATAATAGGAAGATAACCTCGAGCGCAAATACTGGCAATTTCTTTTGTTGCTTCCTGAACAAAATCAAAGGCAGAATAATTCTCATCTACCTCTCTAACATCAATCAAATGATGCGGAACTGCTGCTTGTTCGGCAGCCGTGGCCTTAGCCGTACCAATATCCAGCTTTCGATAAACCTGCTGACTGTCACCGCTAATAATTTCACCATGAAATTGCTGGGCTAATTTAATTCCCAGTGCTGTTTTTCCGACTGCTGTTGGACCTAAAACAACAATTAATTTTGTTTTCATAGACTTTTTCCTTGAAAAATATATTATTTTTTAAGATAATAGTATTATTATAACATATAAAAGGAGACTTAATTATGGCTAAGAAACATGCATTTGCTAGAGGTCTTGCAACAGGTATTATCGGCACTGCTGCAACAGTTGCTGGGGCAGTCTTTGCTGTTAAAAAAACAATCATTGATCCAGAAGAAAAAAAAGCAGCTTTCATTGAAGAAAACCGTAAAAAAGCTGCTCGCCGCCGTGTCACACGTTAATTGATTTACTAAAATACCAATAAAAGCTTTTCAAGTAAAACTGACTTGAAAAGCTTTTATTTGCTCTTTCTTGAGAACTTAACTGCCCATGCCTTTCCTCCCTCATGGTAATAACCACTGCGGCATCATCACTCATTTCTTTTGATTAACGAGTCTGTATAGATCTCGGTAAAATAATAAAAATTGCTGTGATAAGTACTGCCCACATCATAGCTGCTGGAAAAATCGTTAAGGCTAATAGTAGTCCAATTAATTTAATCGTAATATCTACCTTCATCCGACTGTTGTGCTTACGAGCCATCAACTGAACATCATTTTGAGAGGTTACCTTCTCAAGCTCATTATACATCCAGACATTGCAAAACGAAACAGCCAAAACAACCAAGCCATAAAGTGTTTGCGCAACAGAACTATTAAAATGATTGGCAACAATGCTTGTGGTATAAGGAAAAAACGAAGAAAAGAAAAGCAGGAGCATGGAAATCCAAACTAAATTATTGTTAATTTTATCAATACTATCCCAAGCGCGGTGCATATTAACCCACATGGTTCCAATCCAAAAGAAAGATATGGTATAAGCAAAGAAATTCATCCTTAAATCCCATATAGCCGACCAAGTCATCTGACTAGGTTTTTCTAATTCTAAAATGAGAATGGTTATGATAATGGCAATCACAGCATCAGTAAAAGCTACTAAACGGTCTTTTGACATTTTTTCATCTCCTTTAAACAGCAAAAAGCTCTTTTTATTATAACATAAGAAAAAGGTCTTAAATAAAACCATTAGTATACGATTTAAGCATCTGAATTTTTTAATCAATAAAAAATTCAATCTTACTAATTCGTATCGTTTTTTCAAAAATATTGACAAGTTACTTATCTACTTATATTATTAAGATATCATGACGCATTAAGAATAGAACATAGGAGAACTTTGATGGAAAATTATAAGTCGCAGCACCATTACTCTTTTGCAATCAAATGCTTATATATCGCACTACAAATAGCCAATTTAATACTTGTCTTTCTCACTTTAGTAACTTTATTTATTTCTTTTCCTTCTTTACGTGTGCGTTTGTTCCCTTTTGCGATAGCTTTAATGACTGTCGTCTATCTATTTTTGAGAAATATTAATTACAAAATTTGTCGATTATTTGGCTACCATGCTTCACCAAAGTTGGTAGATTATGGACAGACAGTGTCTTATGATGGCGTAACACTGCCGACTTTTGAAAAAATAACTGAAAATTATAAAACAATCTATCAGACCAGACATGTTGGGTTTCAAAGTCTCTTTTATTTCTTTTTTATGGCGTTAAACGCTGGACTGATAGCTTTTTATGGCTTTCTTGCAGAACTAATCTTTCTTTATGCAAAGATCACTACACAAGCAGCAGTCTACATTTATGGACTAGGCGGTGCTGTTGCTATCTTTATCATCATTTTTATCCAAATAAGGCTTAACAAAGAACTGCAAAAATACTTTGCCAAATGGTTTCACCTCAAAGTGATTTTAATGGAGCATGAACAGCCAATTTATTCCAAAAAAGTGCCATCCCAATTGAAGCCAGCCAGATAAAAATCTGCTGGTTTTTATTGTCATCTTCATCAGATTTTACCTTGATATCACTAAACCCATTACTCTAAAAAGACTCATACTTTAAAAAATCAGTGATTTCTTTGGCAAAAACGATTGGCATTTTGGTGTTTAACAGATATCCACCTTTTTTGATGACAGAAAGGCGAGCATTGGGTATCAGCTCTGCTATTTTCCTAGCAGGCAAAAGATTGGGCTTATCCTTTTGACCGCAAAGAATCAAAGCGGGTATGTCTATTTGCTGGATAGTTTCTCTTAAATCAAGAGTTGACAGAGACTTTGAAAAGGCTAGAAAAGAATCCTTCTCTACTCCTTGTTTTTTAAAAAAGGACTTGGGAAGCAGCTGCAGGCCAAGAAGCTGCAACTTATAAAGAAAACTCCTCTTCAAATCATGCTGCGCGCCAGAAACAATGAAGCCTTTTATATGCGGTAAAGTATGGTCGCTCAGCGCCAAAACCAGCATAGCGCCCAAGGATAGACCAATTAACACAAAATCTTCTTCTATCCCTTTGAGTTCAGCAGCAACTTGTTCCACCAAAGTCGTAAAATTTTCAGGCATTTTTCCTTCATCAAATAAATCCAAGGCTAGACAGTCGTAATGAGGCAGAGCAGCTATCACGTCATTCCAAGCCGTCTTATCCTGTCCCAAACCATGCAAAAAGACTAGTTTCATATGCTGTTCCTTTCAGTCACATTTATCCAGTACCGCTTCATCATGTTCCCCGTTGATTTATCCAAACGGCTGTCTTCATAGACACCTCCGTTTGCGAGGATAGTACGTTCAGAACCAATATTCCAGTCTGCGCAGGTCACCAAAACCTTGTCAATGCCTAATTTCTTGGCTTCTAACAATGCTAGGCGCAGCTGCACTTTAGCGTAGCCTTTCTTACGCTCATCAGGCCGAATAGAATAACCAATGTGGCCTGAAACATTAAGCAAACCTAAACTATTTAGATGATGTCTGACATTGCAAATACCAATCATTCGCTTATCGGACTGACGAATGCAGAGAAAAACCGTTGCTGTCCACCCTTCTTCTGCTGGCTTATCCTTTGAGAGCCTGTCTAGGTAAACCAGCCAATCAGACAATCTATCAAATTTATAAAGCCCAGCTCCGCCATACATGTGCTCACTTTTAAAAGCTTCCTTATAAGCCAGTAATTCCTCTTCCCAATCAAGACTGGGGCGGACTAGGATTAAGTTTTCGGTCATAATGTGCACTCGCTTTCGTTTAGGAGTTTTTGAATTGGATTCAAAAATATAGTTGTACAATCTTACAGATTCAGAAACTGCTCTCTATTGTCATCTGAATCTTCTTTATGAAACATAGTTAAAAATTGACTATAATCTTCGAATCTATCAGTAGGAATCTCAATTTTATATTTTGACTCATTGTTATTATCATTTTCTGCATCAATTTTGTTTAAGCCCCACGATTTAAGCAAATCCAGTAATTCATCTGAAATTCGTATATCCCGTTCTCTAATGTCGTCTAGTTCCCATTTAGATTTTTCTTGAGACAATTCTTGAACAATTGTAATTTTTGATTTATTATAGCTATCTTGTTTCTTTTGAAAATAACCATTACCCGCAATAATATTCAGTTTCTTCTCGAAAGGAAGTTTATTGCCAATATGTTCGATAAGAAGTTTTACTTCTTGTTCTGTACTATCTGGAAAGTAGCTACTTTGCCATTTTTGAGGCAAGATATGCTCAATTTCCCACTTAGGAGGAAGTAAATCTTCTTGTTTTTGATAGGCAAGAACTTTCAAAATCATTCGAACTGTGTTTCTATGAGAATGCTTTATCTTTTCTTTTAATTCCTCTTCATCGATAGGTTTAAAATCAAATTTTGGATTTTCAGAGCGGTAAACTTCTGCATTTAAATTCAATATGCTGCGCTTTACAGCATTAATAGTTGGAGTCACTATATACCTAGCAGACAGAACTGCGAACAAACGTCTGAGGAAAGTTAGAAAGTTACTTTCAAATTCCACAGAATCTTTATATCTTAAATAGTAGATAACAACAGGATATTTCCAGAATTCATTCGGATATGAGGACAAAGCATCTAAGACTTTGAGAATCTCACTATTTTCTGACCAAGCTTCATCATCAATTATTGTATTATTGTTAATAATAGTCCATAAGCTAGCAAGCAAACTCAATTCATTTATCAGCTCTTTTTGATAAAGTTTTTTTTCTTTATTTTGTAAATAATACTTCCGCATTCGTGGAGTTGTTGTATTTCTATCATTATCTTTTGCTCTTAAATAGAACATATAATAATAGAATAGCTTTTGTATACTTTCATTTGCATTTGCGGCATTTTCATCAAGCTGCTTCCAATTTTCAACGAAGGATTGTTTATCCATTTCATTTAGGTGATTATATATATTAGCTTTAAAAATATCAGCATCAGATAAGGCCAACCCTCGATCATTTAGTGTTGAAAATATGGTCAGAGCAGTATTTTGTGAATCCGCAGTGATAGGAAGTAAAATTGCTCTATTCAATACATTCCAAATGAACCAATAAAACAACTCTGGCTCTTTACTAGCATAATCTTCAATTAATTTTACAAACAGACTGTAATTAAGAGAGTAATTATCTTTTGCTTCTTTTTTCACTTCGCCTGTAACCAGAATATTAGAAAAAATTTCATTCCCTTCTTCTCCCATTACCCTAGAAACAATTAGTGTTTTCTCAAAATCAACTTTCGCAGTTAATTCATCTTGTTGCCATAAGGCTGATTCAATTTGCGTGATAAAATTTTTAGACTGAGGCGTCTCACTCATAGAAGTCAACTTAGAATATATCGCTCTCAATAACAAAAACAATGAAGTAATGCGTTGCTGACCATCAATAATTTCTTGCTCATTATTTTTTTCATATGCAACAATTGTTCCTAAAAAGTAGGTGCTTTCTTCACTGCTATCACTGCTCTCGGAACTTTCTGTATACTCCACGAGATCATCAAATAAAGTCTGAATCTGATCAGCTGTCCAAGCATATGGTCTCTGATATTCAGGAATAACAAAATTTTTCTTTTTTCCTGTCTCCAAAAGTTGTTTAACAGTTTGTTTATTGACTTCAATAGTTGTTGACATAAATTTTCCTTTCTTCCAAAATCTCAATAATATTATTAGTATTTCTATTCCTAGATTTGAAAATAGCGAGATAGCTAATGGATTATTAAAACTCCCTTTCTAGTTCCTCTTCAATATGCTTGGTATTGTTATCTATTATTTTATTAATATGTATTACCAATTCAATATAGTCCATATCATTGTCAAAAATCTCTTTTACATTCTTCAAGAAGTCTCTTTCCTGCTCTAATACCGGAACGTAACTACCTGCCAAAAAAGTTGAACAAGAGGAAAAATGAATTTTTTTAAAAGTACTTTTCCCAAAACTTTTATCTTTTATAATTTTAAATAATTCTATTTTCTTACTTTTATCATCTATGACTTTTACGCCCAAGTTCACAAATTTTATTGCTAATTCCTCGCTATTGGTTCCCTTCAATGCTTTTAATAAAATATTATTATTTTCTTCCACGATGGTTTCCAATAAACTATTATAGTAATAAAGAGAATCTTTTGATATTATATAATTCAAAAAAATTAAATAAATTTTTTCAGCATCTTTAAAACTTTTAATGCTATGTAGCAACATAGAAGCCTCATTGCTATATCCCGTTTTCAATTTATTAATCTTTTTCAAACTTTCTACTACAAAGTCTATATCATCATTTCCTAATTTTTGAAAAAGATAGCATCCCTGATCGATATCTTTCTCTAGATTTTTTAAATACAAAGATTTTAAAACATTTTCTCCAAGTAGATTAATTAATCTTGGTACCTCCTCTTCTTTTATAAAATGAGGAATAACAAAATTAATATCATCTGCCTTCTGAATTAGTATTTCTTTAAAACTTGGCTTCACTAAAATATACTTGTAAAAATCTAAAATAGTAAAATATTTTGGTAATGACTCATTTTTTAAAAGGCTCTCTAATATTTGTAAATCTTCTTCCTTGACTTCCTCAAGTCTAACTAGATAAGCAAATTGCCACTTATACCGCTCTGATTCTGGAGAGAAAGCAATAATAGCCTGTATTTGTTCTCTTTCTATTTCTTCTAAAAATCTATCAGGCACAATATTTTCAAAATGATAATTTGCTCTAAACATTGAATCAAGAAAACTCATTTTACTATCGTTATTTACTTTTTGAAACATATTAAATAAAACAAATTCAATATTTCTATCATTCATAAATGAATCACTTTTGAATTGGTTAGCAAAATTAAAAATTTCATCCCAATTGCTTGAATAGTTATTTGCTATTTTTTGTAACTGTAATTTATCATTATCTGCATACGGATATGCATAATTGTGTTTTATTAAACTATTATATACCTTTTGTCTGTCAGAAATTTTATAATCTTTAAAAATTGAGAAATTCCCTTTAATTTCTACCGTGTGCAAAGCATAAACTATCTTTTCTTCCACCATTGACAAATTTGCTAAATTCGAAAAAAATAATTCTTTAATATTTTTTAAATCTTCTTCAATGGTATTAGGATGACTATCTGAATATTTTAAAATAATAAGTTGGTAATCATATAATAGTTTTTCAATATAGCATCTAACTTCTGAATTTCCTATAACGTATAGTTTTGCTAGAAGTTCCATGATATTTTTATGATATTTCTTCAAATTATCCCCGTCTGGCACTGTGTAACGTCTAAATATACCTGTATCTCCATTTGCAGTTGCTTTCTCTACTTCAATCTTAAAATACTGTTTTAAGATTGTCACAACTAATTCTTGATTGTAGCGTTGATACAAGTCAAATTTATTTAATTCAACTATTGTTTCTCCCGCTATATTGTAGTAGATATATTCTCTAGTTGTTACCAAACCATAATTTTCTTCAAGAATGGTATAAACTTCAGAAATTCTATTAGGCTTTTTAGCAAAATATTTTATCAATAATTGAAGAGCATGTTTATAATAATTCGTTCGGCTAATTGTATGGACTATCAATAAAATTGAATCTTTAATGGTTGTTTTTTTATTCTTTTCATCAATAAAACTATCTCTTGTATAATCCTCAATCTCAATATTGTCAATTTTATTTTTAATATAAGAAATTGCCTCTAAAGGAAGCAAAACACCAAATTGTGTTAGAAATTTTTCTTCATCTTGACCATTTTTAAAGCTATTTTCACTATAATGTTTTTTAACCGCATCGGAAACTATTTCTACATCACTCTCTTTTTTTATAAAATTAGAGAATTGATTTAATATTTGAACAACTTTTTGATTATTTAATGGATAGAGCTCGCGTAAAATCTCTAAAACAGATACTTTTTTATTAATTAAAAACTTGATAACAATATAGTCATCTAATGATTGGTCTGCTATCTTTACAATTTTGTTATTATAGATATTACATAGCTCTCGTTCATGAAGTCTTTCAACCCCATCCCTAAATTCCTTTTCTGTTATATCAGTTATTTGCAGTAGTTTAGTAAACTCTTGATTGTCTGCTAAATTATCTAATCTAATTTTTTTAAGGTATGACAAAATGAAAAGAACCTTTTGTCCCTCGTGGATAATATTATTTTTAGTTAAAATCTCTTCATAGTAATCTTTTAAAATATCAACTTCGTCATTGAAATTAGCCAAATCCTGTGAACTAGATAATTTAACTGCAATGACTGCAATTCGTGGATTCCCTTTAGAGATAGTATTGATATGCTTAATTTCTCCGTGGGAAAAATCATGCTTAGAGAATTGATTAAGTAATTGTGTAAAGTTATTATCTTTTAAAACATTTGGCTCAATACTCTCATATTTAAACTCTTTTATATTAGCAATTACTTCATTTTCAGCATAATCACGAACAGTAAGAATAAACTTAACATTAGTGTCTGTGTTTAGCAAACCAAGTGTCGGAATATAATTTTGAGTTATGTTAACGTCATCAATGAAAATGATATTTTCTTTCTGTGAGTCTAAATGACTCTTGACATCTTGATAAATTGATTGATTATTGCTCTTGATACAAAGAATGTTATATTTACTTCTATCAAGTGAGGAACAAATTTCAATTGCTAATCGTGTTTTTCCTGTTCCGGGTTTAGCTGATATTAACAGAATTTGATTTTCACTTGATATTATCAAATTAGTAATGTCACTTATATCACCGATATAGTCATTTGAAATAGGAGCGTTTGTTTTACTGCTATCATGAATTTTCATAAAGTCATCAATATTCCATACCTGTTCCGTAGACTCGCTGATTGATAGATAGTCTTTTGCCAAATATTGAAAATCTAATTTTGTAAGGTCATTAGCAATGTTATTAATTCCAATTAACTCAAGCTCATAAGGCTCAGCTAATTTTTCTAGTTCTTCTTTTTGTTTAATTTCTATATTTGAGGAAATATGACAACAAATAATTCGTTCAACTTTATCTTCGTCAATTTTTTCATCTAAAATTTTTTCCTTAACTGACTGAATATCTTCTTTCAACTTAGGTATTACAGACTTATGGGTGCCATACATGATATAAATATATTTATCATCTTTCTCCGCGTAAGAATCTGGGATTCCCTTAGTTGTCTTATCCGTTCCTTCTTGAGACCCCAAAGAAACTAAATTTTCAAAATGGTATTTTCTTCTCAGATAGGCATCTCCTAAATTCTGAAATTTTCCTCCTTCTAACTCTTTAATAGCATTTTCAATTTTATTAATTTGACTCATTAAAACCTCTTTTCATAATGACATCATGTATGCTTAGTATCCTCAACCTACCATAATATTTAATTTATATAATAAAAGCTTTTTATCCATCCATAAAAACGATGAAGTTGCTCTTAAAACCAGTCGCTATAGTAGTCAAGATATCGTTAGCAATGCTAACAATACAGGTTCTTGAAAGACTTTTGACTTTCAAGAAATCATGAAACCGTATGTTTGCTGGCGTGCCGAACCACATGAGCTGGCTGACAATAGGAATACTGTTTACAAACGAAATGCTACAGCAACCAACCGCTGCTTTTTAAATTATCTCCCCCTCTTCAATTCCATACTCATCTAAGATGTCTTGGATTTTGTCAAAGGCTAGGCGGAAGTGTTCGAGTTTGTGACCGTCGGAGCCGATGGAGTATTTGTGGCAGTCTAAGTTTTTGACTAGGCCTAAGGCATAGCGGTAGAGGTGCTCGTGGTGATAGAGGTACATGGACTTGCTGTTGAGTTCAAAGGCTAGGTTGTGGTCGATCATCTTGTGGAAAATGCGGCACAGCTGGGCTTCATGAGTCTTTAATTCATCAACCGTCAGGTCAAACAAACGAAAGCCATAGTCGAAATGCGCCAGTACATCAGCTTCCACGCGTCCGATGGCGTATTCCAGCTTGTCTAAGTATTCTTGGATAATGGTTTCTTTGTCCATATCTGCCACTTCATCATCCAAATAATCATTGACCCCGTTATGATGGACAGAGAGTAATTTCAAATCATAGTCCTTGTCAGCTAGGAAGCTGATAATGTCCGCTTCACGGGGCTGGTAATAGCCAATTTCAATGCCTCGCTTGATGCGGTTACCGTATTTCGCATTAAGCTCGGCTATTTCCTTAGAATAAGCCTCATAATCAGGTACATCATCCTGCTGAGTGTAGGGGTTGGACAGGTCGTAGTGCTCAGTCGTGACAATTTCCCCATCATAGTGAGTCAGGTAGTCCTCAAAGCTAGCGTCAGAATCATAGGAAAAATGGGTGTGTAAATGGTTATCGCGCATCGGTTATAAGTTGCTCCTTGTTTTTTCTTCTATTTTACCAAAAAAGGCGGAGATAGGGAAAACTGCTTTTTCATTTCGAGGAGAAGGCGTTTGTGTTTAGGCAAAAACTGTCTTTTTAGTTATAGTTTAAAACTATATGCTTTTCTCTAAATTAACTATTTTTCAAAAGTACTCAGCTTTTGTACAATAAAAAGCAAGAAATCTAGAAAGAGGCATGTATATGACACAATCAAAATTCCAACTAGTTGGATCTCTTCTTCGTCCAGCTGATCTGCTTGACTATAAAAATAAAATTGAACATCGTGATAACATTCAGTATCCTTTTTATGATAGTTTTCCGGGTTATCGTGAAACAGAAACAGCAGAGATTAAAAAGGTCATTGCTGATGAAAAGGCAAATGGTATTGATATTTTGACAGATGGTGAATATTCTAAGTCCATGTGGCATTTAGATTTTATTTGGGGACTTAAAGGTATTGAACGTTACATTGCAGACCACGGCTACACTTTTAAAGACCATGATGGCGGACAGTACGAAACACGTAAAGACATCGGTATTCGCATTACCCAGCCACTTTCAGGTAAAAATCATCATTTTTTAGATATTTACAAACTGCTCAAGGAAGAAGCTGGTGATACGCAAACAAAATTAACGATTTGGGGACCTGCGCATGCTTATACTGAACTGACTATCTTTGATAAACTTGCTGGTGAAGGGCAAGTTTACAAAACCAATGACGAATTAAAAGCTGGTCTTATCAAGGCCTACAAGGAATTCTTGACAGAATACAAGGAAGCTGGCGGTGAGATTATCCAGTTTGATGACTGCCTTTGGGAACTTTTTGATGAATCAAATCCTGCTTCGTTTTTTGCTGATGGCAATGCTGCGCTGGCTGATTTAGCTGATGAATTCATTGCGATCAATAACGAGGTAGCTGATTACGGGCATCAATTAGGACTCAAAGTTTGGACACATAACTGCCGCGGAAATTATGAAAGCCGTTCTGCCTCAGGCGGAACTTATGAAGCGATTGCGGAAAAATTCTTGCGTGATCAACACTATGACCGCTTCTTCTTAGAATGGGACAGTGACGTCTCAGGTGATTTGAAGGCTCTTGCTTCTCTTAAAGATAAAGATGCTGAGGTTGTTCTTGGACTCCTTTCCAGTAAGACAACTGATCTTGATGATGAAGAACGTGTTCTCAAGTTATTAGAACAAGCCAGCACCATTTTGCCTAAGGAACGTTTGCTGCTGTCACATCAATGCGGTTTTGCCTCTTGTGATTCTGGCAATGAGTTGGCTATCCCGCAGCAATGGGCTAAAATCAAACAAGGCCAAGAAATCGCTAAGAAATTTTGGGGTTAAGTAAAAATCCATTTGGAGCATTATCTTCTCCAAATGGATTTTTAGACTGTTTTAAAAGAACCTCCCTGATACTAAAAGAAGATTGCTATTCTAACTTAGTCTTTTAGGACGAGGCAGCAAGCTACAGACCGTACTGATTTACAACAAAGTGAGCCTGCAATATTAAAAATAAGCTAGATGTCCATCTTTTAGCTTTATTTTGAAAATGGCAGATGATCTTTAGTCAAGAACACTTGCTCAGAAGTCAGATGTGTCAGCTCCAAAAATTTCTCTTGAAATTCGGATAAAGGTAGATTTGAATGACAAATCCATTCATCACCAGTATTGACATACCACTTACCCAATCGCTTGATTTCTTCTGTCATATTCGGAACATCTTTTTGATTGGTGAAGGTCAGTATATAGACTATCTCAAAGGCTGATGAGATGGCGTTTTTAGCTATTTTTTTAAGAGAAGTCATCATTAACTCCCTCCTTTCAATTTTATAAAACAGTGATGTCAAAATAGTTTCGATCAAACTGTCCGGGCTCTACAAAGCTCACATTGCGTTTTTCTTCAAAATAATCTGATTCATCTACCGCAGTTGACAACCCGCTCCAAGGTTCTAAGGCTATAAAAGGACTCTTATTGGCTGTTGACCAAAGAATAAGGTAAGGAAAATCTGCAAAATCCAAACGCAGGCCTCCGCCGTGATTTTTAGAACGCAGACTGACACTTCTTGATTGTAGATTATCTAAAGTAATGGCGTCATGCGTAAACAAAGAATAATCCAAATCAAGGTATTTCTGCCCTTTCAAGAAAATTTTTCTGTCTTGTAAATCAAGCAACCCTGTATCAGGAAAAGATTTTGGTACTGTACAGGTTTCTTCCTTTTCAAATTCAAGATAGTAGTCTTCATAGCGATCTCCTGCAAACAAGGGACAGTTCAAACCGGGATGGCCTCCGATAAAATAAGGCATGATGCTTTCTTTTTCTTTGTTAATAACCTGATACTCTGTGCGAATAGTTGTATGCTTTAAAGTGTAGATAATCTTTAATTCAAAATGATAGGGATATTGCATCAGCATTTCTTTGTCAGGAGTAATGGTAAAAACAACACTGTCTTTTCCCAGTTGCTCAAAGCGAAAATTTTTCTTTCGCACCAGGCCGTGTCTAGGGATGCTGCCATAACGATGTGAGTGTTTCTTAGACGTGTAAATGCCCTTATCATTTCTTAAACTGCCGCAAATAGGAAAAAGAACCGGTGCCTGAGAACTCCAGTAGTAAGGATTTCCCTGCCATAGGTATTCTATACCATCTTGATCTTTGATAGAAGACAAAGCACCACCAAACTCTTTAAACTGGACAGTTACTTTTTCATTTTTTAGTTCAATAACCATTACTTATCCTCATTCTTACTTCATATTTTTAACATTAAAACAAAGCAAGAGTGCAATCAAAGACTGTCACTCTTGTTTTTATTGCTGTCTTTATCCAAAATTTAGGCTGTTTTTTGGAAGTATTCATTAAATATAGGATATATTGAGAAAATATTGAAGTAACAAGCTTTTTGATTTAATTTCAGTCAAGACAGCAAGCCTCCCAAACAACGCAAATGATTACCAAATGCGATTAAAATACCGGCATCAGTCAATTATTTGGGTCTCAGCTAACTTTTTATACCAGTAGGCACTTTTCTTGGGATAACGCTCTTGCGTATCAAAATCAACATAAAAGAGACCATAGCGCTTCTCATAACCATTTGACCATGAGAAGACATCCATCAGAGACCAGATAAAGTAACCTTTGACATTGGCACCGTCTGCTATAGCATCTGAAAGAACTTCTAAGTGTTTTTTAACATAATCAATACGGGCATCATCATAAACAGTATGATTCACAAATTCATCCTTATAACCAAGACCATTTTCAGTGATATAAATCTTCTTGTAATTAGGATAGTCCTGCTTAACTCGCATGATTTGGTCGTAAAGTCCTTGCGGATAAATGATCCAATCCCAATCTGTTTTGGGAACATTTACTGGCGCTTCTCTGCGACCGACACCCTTAATCTGGTACTTAGAACTTCCTTTTTCGCCTTTAGCATTATGCGTAATTTCGGTTTCACCATCAAAAGCACGCATCCAATCACTCATATAATAATTGATACCCAAGAAATCATTGAGATCTTTAGCAGCTTCAAGAGCAGCAAAATCTTCCTCACGAAGGTCTAATTGACCACCATTGACAGCCAAAATATGATTGACCCCTTCCATAGTTTTCTCAGAATACTTACCCAGATAAGTCGCATCCAAGATGAATTTATTATGAATAATATCTTCTAATTCTGCCGCACGAATATCTGCTGGGTTGTTTGGATCATAAGGATATTTGGTTGGCAGAGCATGAACCACACCAATTTCGCCAGAGTAGCCACCATCTTTGAAAAGTTTGACTGCCTTGCTATGTGCAACCATCATGTTGTGGTGGGATTGGAAAAGCTTGGCAAGATCGTATTGGATGCCCGGCGGAAATTTTCCAACCAGATACTGACCATCACCAATGGGGCCAATTTCATTGAAAGTTGTCCAATAATTCACT
Source organism: Streptococcus mutans (assembly GCF_006739205.1). Taxonomy (NCBI): domain Bacteria; kingdom Bacillati; phylum Bacillota; class Bacilli; order Lactobacillales; family Streptococcaceae; genus Streptococcus; species Streptococcus mutans. The sequence continues at coordinate 652,908 of NZ_AP019720.1, read as the reverse complement.
TCTGGAAATTCTTTAAAGCAAAATTCAGCATAGTTGACAAAATGCTCTATATTTTCACGATTGAGAAAGTCACCATTTGAATGCAAAGCCTCTGGGGTATCAAAGTGATGAAGTGTTACAAAAGGTTCCACATGACGTTTATGGCATTCAGCAAAAAGATTATGATAAAAGGCAAGACCTTTGGGGTTAACGGCTCCATACCCTTTTGGAAAAATCCGTGACCAAGCAATGGAAATGCGAATACCGTTGATGCCAAATTCTTCTGCCAACTTTAAATCAACAGGATATTGATGATAGAAATCGCTGGCAGGTTCAGCTGTATACCAATAGTTATCTTCTAAATATTTATCCCAAGCAACAGGACCCTTCCCATCTGCATGAGTGGCACCTTCAGCCTGATAAGCTGCTGTTGCACCACCAAAGATAAAATCTTTAGGTAATGTTTTGCTCATAATGTGACCTCTCAATCTTTAAATTGTTCTTCCACAAAGGCAAGCGCTCCCTTGCCATCACGCGTCAAACCAATATATTGAGCACCTTCGGTCTTAGCTAATTTGATGCCAAGTTTATCCGTTTCTGCTTTCATATCCTCATAGTTAGAAGCAACTTGCGGAGCCAAGATGACTAATTGGTATTGGTCTAAAATTTCGCGGTGAGCGCCATAACTTCCAGCTGCAGCCTTAACAGGGGCTCCGTATTCTTCTGCGGCTTTATTTAAAGCATTAGCTAAAAGACCGCTGGTACCGCCGCCGGCACATAAAACGAGAACATTTGTTTCTTCAGTGATAGCATGAGTTGCTGGCTCTTCTTTAGATTCAGTACCTTCAAGAATAGCATCAGCTTTTTTCGTATCAAAGTTAGCTGCTACTTTTTCTTTTAAAGCATCAGATGAACTTTTACCTTCAGCTTCTTCAGCCAAAATCTGTTCATCATAAACTTTAACAAAAGGATAATAAATGACAGTATCTACAAGGATTAAAAGTGCTGCAAGAACAAAAGATAAAACAGCAAATCCAGTTCCTAAGACAATGCCTATTGGCCCGGGTGTTGTCCATGGAAGATTAGCAAAGAAACTGTTCATTCCAAGGGTATCAACAAAAAACTTAAAAATCCAAACATTAACAATTGGGGCAAGAATGAAAGGGATGAAAAAGACTGGATTTAAAACAATAGGTGCTCCAAACAAGATAGGTTCATTGACGCCAAAGAAAGTTGGCACAACAGAAGCACGTCCAATAGCCTTATTGCGTTTTGATTTACATAACCACATGAACATGAAGGGAACAACTAATGTTGCACCAGTACCACCCATAGTTACAATAAACATCTGAGTGCCTGAGGTAATCACTTTATCAGCATGTTGACCAGCATGAATCAAATGTGCATTCAATTCAACATTTGAATATGTAATGGCTGCAATAGCCGGCTCAACAATAGAAGGACCATGAATACCGACAAACCAGAACAAGGCGTAAGCTCCAAAAATAATCGTAATACCAAGATAGCCATCGGCTGCTGAAAATAAAGGAGCAAGCAAGGTTCCAATTGACTGAGCCACATTTACTCCAATAACTGCCTTAATAGCTAATTGGATAGCATACAAAATAATAATGGAAAAGGCAAATGGAAAAATATCTTTAAACACTTGAGAGATATTTGGCGGTACCTCCTCAGGCATACGAATGGTGACATTATTTTTAACACAAACCTTGTAGACATTAACAGTAATAAAGGCTGCAATGAAAGCAGTTAACAAGCCCTTAGTTCCCATAAAGGCACTCAAGAAACCACCTTCTTTAGCTGGATCCGCTGCCATGATTAAGAAACCGGCCATAGAAGCTAACATTGTTGAAATGAAATTAATCTGGTTGGTCTTTTCTAATTGGCGGTTCATCGAATCCGTTAGTGATTTAGCAGTTGTACCAGCCACTAGGAAACCAATAATCCCCATCGTATAGTTATAGGGTGTCATCAACATGTTTTCAATACCTTTTGGCCAAGTAAAACCAAAGATATTAGGAACATAAGCGATCAACAGAAAAATACTCGAAAATAGAATGACCGGCATTGCCGAGATAAACCCATCACGAATAGCACGTAGATAAATATTACGCGAAATTTTTTCAAAGAAAGGCTTTCCCTTTTCAATTTGAGCAATCAATGTGTTCATATTATTTTAGCTCCCTCTTTTGTACAATTCAATTAAATGTTTCATCAAATCTTTTAGAAGTATGGTTGTCATCAGGTGATCTTGTCCGTGCATTAAAGTAACACTAAGTTCAATATCATCGCCTTGTGCTTCCTTAGCCAAAAGGCTTGTTTGAGCTTTATGGGCATCAACAATACAGTCATCTGCCGCAGCTACAAGCTCTTCTGCCCTATCGTACTCACCGGCCTGTGCCGCATTCAAAGCTTCAAGTAATTTAGAACGTGCATCTCCTGCATAGGCTACAATTTCAAACCCCAAAAGAGTCGCTTCTTCTCTGTTCATTTTCATACCTTCTTTCTAAAAATATAATATAGACATGTTCATTCTATTTCGCTTCTTCATAAGCTTGATTGCGTTTTTTCATTTGAGCAACATACCAGAAAAATAAAAGAGTATAAATAGCAAGTGCAATCACAGCATATAACATGTATTGCACATCACCAGCTGTGCCCTTACCTGCAAAATAAGCTAAAAATTTTTCAATAGGACCTTCCATTGTCGTATGAGAGATTAATGTCGAGCTGCTTATTCCCTTAGGAAATGCCCCAACTTTTTTGGCAGTTTCCGTGATAAACGGTGCCATTAAACTTCCTGACCACAAAAACAGAGGCAATTCAATCGTACCAATAATAATCATTCTGATTAGCTTACCGCGTGTTACAACCAATAAAGCTGGAGTAACACCCATTGCAATAATTCCTGCAAGAGGTAATAATTTGTTCCCTGGTAAAATAATGGCTTCAAATAGCATAATAGGTGCTAAAATGTTAGCAGCAGCCCAAATTTCTGCACGACCTGCAAGAAATGGCCAATCTAATCCAATATTTAATGTGCGACCTTTCAATTTGGAAGAAGCAAAATTTGTAATTCCTTGTGATAGCGGTTCCACAGCTGCGATAAACCAAGAGCCAATCAGTGAAAATAACTCCAAACAAACTGCAGCTGTAAAAGCTAGAGAAATCACTTGTGTAGGAGTTTGACCAGCCAGCAAACCAACAAATATCCCCAAATAAACACCGATAGCAAATTTAGAACCCCAAAAACCAATTTTAGCATTTAATTTAGCAGCATCAAAATCATATTTATCCAACCAAGGAAACAGCTTATCAAAAATTTTATCAAATACCATAATGATTGGGTTCATCATGTAATTCATGTGAGTTGTTGTCATGGGGTTTTCATTGCCAGTTCCCAATAAATCATTGAAAGTCGGTTTCATCACATCAGAATTAATGATTTTTAAAACTCCAATAAAGATGACTAAAACCGTTGCAACAAGTAAATTTGCACCACTAAAAATAGCAAATAGACCTACAATAGACAGGTGCCAAATATCAAAGATATCAACATCCAAGGTATTTGTTTGATGGAATACCAACATGATGATATTAACAATAAGCATGACTAACAGAAAATATAATGTATATGGAGAGCCCCAGGTAATGGTTGCTAGTGGTGCCCAACCGACATCAGTAATATTTAAGTGAAGTCCAGTACGATCTACAAAATCCGTCATCGCTCCAGAAAAAGCAGTAGACAAAATGTTGATGATGGCACTAATACCAGTCAAGGCAATCCCTAATTTAATACCGCCTTCCAAAGCTTTTGTAAATTTCACTCTAAAACATAAAGCTATAATGGTTAAAATGACAGTCATCAGTGGTGCCGCACCAAGATCAATAATTGGCTTAAAGACTGCATTGGCAAATTCAATTATCACATTCATATGATTATCTCCTATTGATTACAGTTTACGTATGTAAACTTTTAATAATTTCTTCCATCTTTTGATAGACAGGTTCTGCCATTACAGGAATACGATAAAGAATTGGTCCTGCATCCACCACAGGGATAGTAACATCAAAGCCTAGATCCGTTTTAGAAATTTGAGCAAAAATATCATAATGAGAGAGTAGATCTTCATTAATATCTTTAATCATCACAGCATCACACGATACTTGATAACCACGTTTTGTCAATTCTGATTCCAATGCACTCTTAATTTGATGGCTTGAATTCACACCTGCACCACAGGCAGCTAAAATTTTAATCATAATTTTACTCCTTTTTAATAATGCTGTTTTAAATAATCAAAAATTTTATGGCTATCTTCTAAATTGAAAAAGACTTTCAAATCACTAATACTTTGCCGATTAATAAAATCCATTATTCCAGCCAGCAATCCTGCTTGTTCACTCTCATTATGATTTAAAATCATAAATAAGAATGAAACAGTCACTTCTTCATCCGGCAGAATCATATTATGAAAAACAATAGGATATTTTAGTTTTACCGGTACAATACGAGTTTCTGTTACATATTCGCTTTCTGTATGAGGAATAGCAATATTTGGTAAACTTGTATCAATCGGAGATAGGGACAGAGCAGTTGGATAATTTTTTTCTCTTTCAATTAAGTTGTTGATATACTCTGATGTCACTAATTTTCTTTCCAGCAATTTTCCAGCAATCTCTTTGAATACTTCTTCTTTTTCTTTTTGTTTTGAAATAAATACTGTATCTTCGCTAAATAACTGTGACATAACCGCTCACCATTTTTTAAGCCCTTTCTTTCCAAGACGTTGCGGTTGCTTTTAAAACCTTATTCAGCTCATCAATATTCTTGAATCCTTCTGTACGAAGCCACTGGCGGGCTGCTGCTTCGCCTTTTTCAATATAATCTTTAACTGAACCAGCCCATGTGGCACGTCCGCAAAGGACACCGTTAAAATTAGCCCCTGACTCTTTTGCAAAAACAAGCGTATCTTGGAATAACTTAGCAGAAACACCTGCACTCAAATAAATATAGGGAAGCGGTGTTGCTTGATCTTGTTGTTTAAAGAAGTTTGCTGCTTGATCTTGAGTGTGAACAATTGGGCCATCACCAAAACCTTCGACATACTTCATGTTAACAGGAACCTCAACCTTCAGAACATCAATGCCAAAACGCTCGTCTGAGAAGACTTTCATAGCATCAAGCACTTTATGAGGCTTTACTTTAGCATACTCAACGCTTGCGGCATCAGTAATGGTTTCGTCATAAGCTAAAATTTCAAGGAAAAAGGGAATATCTTCTGCCTTACATTCAGAACCAATTCGTTCAATATAAGCCTGTTTTTGCTGGTTAACTTCTTCATCACCATCAACATCATAGTAGAGCAAGAATTTAACAGCATCTGCACCTTGTTTTTTCAAACGTTTGGCTGACCATTCAACCAGACAATCTGGCAAGCGTTTAGTGCTTGTTGTATCATAACCAGTCTTCTCATAAGCAAGGAGCAAACCTGCATTTTTATCCAAATGTTTTGTTGCTGGAAGACCATATTCTGGATCAAGCAGCATGGATGAAGCATAAGGTGTTAATTCTTCTGCTACTAAGACCTTCAGCTCTTCCATTTGAGCAATCGTTGGTTCTTGCGTTTGATACTGCGCCATCAAGCGTTTTAAAGCACCACGCTGGTCAAAAGCTAAAGCTGAAATAATTCCATTTTCATCACTAAGTTTTTCCATATAACTGCGCTTTTCTTGTGTTAATGTCATCTTTTTAAACCTCCGCTACCTCAATTTGTTGGTATAAATTATCATAATTTTCTAAGTTAACGTGTCCAGTTAATTTTTCCTGAGCATTGAGCATACCAAGTGTATTCGCTTTTTTGAGCAATTTCTCATCACTTGCTCCTGCAGCAAGAGCCGATGTAATTCCAGCTACCGTTGAATCCCCTGAACCAACTGGATTAACGACTGCTATTTTAGGAATAGTGACCTTATAAAATGTTTGACCATGCTTGGCAAAAGAACCTTGAGAACCAAGTGAGACAATAATCCAATCAATTCCTGAAAAGATGGGGCTAGCCAAAGCATACTTTAAAACAGCAACATCATTTGTAATCTCCCGTTCCATAATTTGAGATAATTCTTCTGTATTGGGCTTGATGACAGTTGGTTTAGCTGCACCGTTTAACACTTCCAACAAAGCCTGACCTGAACAATCCAAAACAATAGGAACCTGATGTTGCTTGCAAATCGCAATCATTTGAGAATAATAGTCTACAGGAACCCCTTTTGGAAGACTTCCTGAAATTGCGACAACTTCTAATTTTGGAAGTAATTTTTCAAAAAATTCAAGAAACCCTTTAGATTCTTTAGCGGAAACATAAGGTCCTTGTTCTAATATTTCTGTTTGATAGCCACCATGTAAAATAGCAATACAATTTCTTGTCTCTGCAGAAATCTTATAAAAAGAATGCTTTATGGCAGACTTATCAAGTTCCGCTTCTAAAAATTCACCAAGTTTCCCACCAAGAAGGCCGCTAGCAAGGACATCGTCTCCTAACTGAGACAGAACACGTGTCACATTCAATCCTTTTCCTCCGGGTGTTTTATGCGTTTCAATGACACGATTGACAGTATCAACCTTTAAGTCATCCAGCTGGTAAGCAATATCAATGGAAGGATTCATCGTAACTGTTAGCATCATAATGATAACTCCCCTTACTCAATCGTGATAGTCACCGCGATTCCACTTTTCTAGAAATTCATCAAAGAAATGCGGATCTGCTTGTTTATCGTTATGTGCTTCTAAATGTTTGATCTTAGCAATTAATTTCTTATTTTCTTCTGTCGGTTTATACTGGGCTTTAATAAAAGCATCTACAATATCAAATAATAACAACTTACCTATAATAGCGCCGCCAAAGCTAACGACATTTGCATTAAGTTCTTCTTTTGAATACAGTGCAGAAGTCATATCTCTTACTAATGCCGTTCTAACACCCGGTACTTTATTGGCAGCATTACTTATACCCACACCAGTACCGCACATACATACACCTAAATCCGCTTCACCACTGCTAACTGCTTCGCCCACTTTTTTACCAAAGATGGGATAGTGCGTACGTGTAAAGTCATAGGTCCCTACATCTAGAACTTCATAACCTTCTTCTTTTAGATGTTTAGATAGTTCCATTTTCACATCAGTAACAATATGGTCACAACCAATAGCAATTTTCATTTTCATTTCCTCACTCTATTTGTCTTTAGCACATTTTATTTAGCATATCTACACGGATCTGATGACGGCCGCCGTCATATTTAGCCTCTACAAAGTCCTTAACAATATTTTTGGCCAGTTCATCTCCAACAATTTCAGCACCAAGAGTAATGATACGCGCATTATTATGGCCGCGTGTCATATAAGCTGAACGTTCATCAGACACTTCTGCTGCAATCATACCTTTGACTTTAGTAGCTACCATAAAGCTGCCCGCACCATAGGCATCAATTGCAATCCCCAAATTTTTATCATTTTTTTGTACTTCATGTACAACTGCTAAAGTTGAATCTACAAAATCCAAATCTTTCCTTTCAGTAACATCTAAAACTTCATGATTGTTGTCTTTTAAAAATGTTTTAATAACATCTTTAAGTCTTTTACCAGCTGCATCTGAACCAATAATAATTGCCATAGTCATTCTCCTTGAAATGATTTTTTAGTCAGAAAAGCGTTTTCGTTTTTCTTTAGTTATAATATACTATAACTTGTTTAAAAAATCAACACATTTTTGTTTATTTTTTAAACATTTTTGGTATTATTTAAAAAATATTTCCTTTTTCTGTTGATAAAATATAATTTTTGTTTGAAGTTTGAGTGTTTTTACGCAAAAAAATAAGAGTCCGAGTCAGACCGCTATGATTGCTAAACAATCTTGAAGGTCTTCTCTCGCTCTCTTTGATTATCTTATTTTTCTGATCACTTTTTGTTATCTAACGATTTAGTTAATAATCTCAGTATATTTGCTCAGTTTTTGAAGCTTATCGTCATCTTGACAATCTGTAATCAGAGCTGTCAATTGTGATAGCTGATAAAATGACGTAAAATCTTCTTTTCCAATCTTTGAAGAGTCAATCAGTAAATATTTTTCAATTGCCCTTCCTAAAGCCATCTTCTGAGTATAAGCTTCTTGGAAACTTGATGTCATCACTTCATTTCCTTTGACACCATTGCCGCTGAAAAACATTTTAGAAAAATGCATTTTTTCTAAAACGATATTTGTTATTTCTCCAATAAAAGACTGAGTGATACTTCTCATTTCGCCGCCCAATAAATGGACTCTAAACGTCTCTGATTGCTTTTGCGATAAGATCTGAAAAACAGGAAGACAATTGGTGATGACTTGCAAAGTTGTCTTATTAATCTCTTCAGCCAGCAGTTCTACAGTTGTTCCCGGTCCTAAAAAGATCGTATCTCCTTCTTCTACTAACTCGGCAGCCTTTTGTGCAATATAGTGCTTTTCTTCTATTTGTCGAGAATGTTTTTCTTCATGGGACATTTCTTTATATTGAAAAATATTATTGCTTCTAGCCCCACCGTGAATACGTGTTAATACTCCCAAGCCTTCCAATTCAGTTAAATCGCGACGGACAGTCATGTCTGATACCTTTAATCGTTCCACAACTTCAGTAACCCGAATGGTTCCTCGCTTATTAATGAGTTTTGTGATTTCTTCTAATCGTTCTTCCTTCTTCATAAATACCTCTTTTCCTTCTTTTCTTCTATTATATAATATTTTTAAATTTTTTTCGATATTCAAACATAAAACAAACATTACGTTTAAATAACAGTTCTTTTCATAAATAAAAAAGAGTATTTATGAAAAGAACCTCCTGATAAGAACAGTGTATAACTTTTTTATACTGTCCATTATAAGTGGTTCTTTTCATTAGACTACTCTTTTTTGGAATATGTCTGCTATTAAATTTCCACAACTTCTAATTTTTCACCGCCTAATAGAATTAAATAACTGTCTACTTGTTGGATATTATAGGATTGGCTCAAAGCTTGAGCATAAAGTGTCATCTGACCTCGGTAACGCTCTTTAATAGCTTGACTATTAGTGAATTTATCTGTTTTATAATCAAAGAGGACAATCCGATTATCAAAAAGAATGTAACCGTCAATAATCCCCCGCACGACATAGTCTTCTCCGCTTGCAGGATCCGCTTGCAGCATAGCAAAGGGTGCTTCACGATAGACCTTGTCAGCATTTGCTTGAATGAGTTTCCCCAGTTGGCTGGTCTGGAAGAAATGCAAAATCTTATCAACCTGAATAGCTTTTTTAACATTTTCTTCTACAGATAGTTCTGCCAGAGCAGTTAAAATATCTTCAAGACTAACCTGTTCACTCAAATGAAGCCGCTGCATAAGTTCATGAACACTTGAACCAAGAGCTGTTGGATCTTGGTTCGCCTTTTTTGAAAATTGAGGCAGCTCAAACTTTGGTTTAGTCTGATAGGAAGTTTGCATCACCTCTACACCTTCTGTTTCCATAACAGGCTCATAAAATTTTTTGATCTGACTTGGCGTACGAACAGTTGGTAAATGGATAGCAGCCTTATAGTGCTGATTTAATTTTTCAACTGCTTCTAACATATCTAAAGCACGCGCAATATTATCTGATTGCCGATTATCCTTAAGATTATCCGCATCATAAGCCTGCTCTGCTTCTAAACTTCCCATTTTATCTTCTGTTAAGTCTTCATCCGTTATAAAACTTGTTTTAAAATGAAGTTCATCGGCAGCATAAGCAGCTTCAATCGCCAAAAGCCAATCCTGAAAAGTCAAATAGTGTTCACGATCAGCTACTGGCAAATGATTGTTTTCTGATTTGCCATCATACTGATCCCCTAATTTTTCCTGACTGCCTTTTCCGACCAAGTAAAGTTTCTTTTCAGATCGTGTCATGGCAACATAAAGCAATCGCATTTGTTCAGATAGGGTTGCCAGACGAAGCTCACGCTTATTCAGTTGATAAGGAAGAGTATCCATGCTGACTTTAACTGTTGGCAATAATTTTTCCTCTAGTTCTTCTTTCATATCAGCAATATACTTGATACCAACACCGTTTTGCCGCGATAAGATTAAGGGTGATGTCATATCTTGAATGCTAAATTTTTTATCAATATTAAGAACAAAGACATATTTAAATTCCAATCCCTTACTCTTATGAATCGTCATCAGCGTCACTGCATTTTTAGGTAAAGCGACTTCAACATCAGCCAAGTCATTTTGATTTTCTAGAATTTTGTCAATCATGCGAATGAAGCGCGACAACCCCTTAAAACCTGTTTTCTCAAAGTTATCGGCACGCAGGGCTAGAGCATAAAGATTGGCTTGGCGCTGTTCAGATTTTGGTAAACTTCCCACATAATCATAGTAAAACTTATCATTATAAATTTTCCAAATCAAATCATAGAGCGAATTTAAGAGACTAAACTCACGCCAACTGAGAAAAGTTTCAAAGAAAGCATCCAATTTGGCAGACAATGCTTCTGTGATCAACTGAACTTGCTGGCCTTGGCCATTTCTGGCATTCTCCATCTTTTCATAAAGATTTTGTTTGTGTTGATCTGGTAGATTTTGCAGAGCTAGACGAGCCAAGTCATCCTCATCAAAAGCAAACATAGGTGAACGCAAAAGAGCTACTAGAGCATAATCATTGAGAGGATTATCAATAGAACGCAGAGTATCCAACATGACCATAACTTCCACTGATTTCAGATAGTTTTGTTCACCACCATCAGTCACCAAAGGAATGCCATAATCATCAAAGGTTTGCAAGATACCATCATTGCGTGTCCGCGATGAGACAAGCAAGGTAATATCTTCAAACTGAACCTTTTCTTCATTATGAAGGCGAATAATCTCCTTAGCAACCAATTTGACCTCACCTAGACTGATTTGATTACTATCATCTTCTACAGCAAGATCTTGATTTTGCTGATCCTTTGTATCATAGATGAGGACTTGTGTTTCATTTTGCGGATAAGGAATTTTCTGAGCTGAACTGCCAGCCACAAGCTGATGGGTATCATCGTAGAGAATTTCTCCAACCGTTTCATCCATAAGGTGCGTAAAAACACTATTGGTAGCATCTAAGACTTCTGACTGACTCCGAAAGTTTTCTTTTAAGAGAATGAGTTTTCCATGCTCTGGATGTTCTTGAAAATCCTTAAATTTTTGATTAAAAATCTGTGGATCTGCCTGACGAAACCGATAGATAGATTGCTTAATATCTCCTACCATGAAGCGATTGCGCCCATTAGATAAAAGTTCCAACATGCGCTCTTGGGTGTGATTATTATCCTGATATTCATCTACCATGACTTCATGATACTTATCTATATAAAGCTGACGAATAGCATCATTTTCTTCTAAAATCTGGATAGCAAAATGTGCAATGTCTGAAAACTCAAAGGCATTTTCCTGCATCTTTGCTTGCAGGTATTGTTTTGAAAAATCAAGGTTAAAAGATTGCAGTACTTGCAACAAAGGCAGACTTTGATCCTGATACTTGAAAATTGTTTCCAAGTGTTTTAGTCCTCTTAAGCGACTGTGCAAACTGCGAAAGACAGGATATTTAACTCCTGCTACTGTCACATCGTTACCAGATGGAATGAGTGTTGCAATGTCATTTGCTAATTTCCCCAGACCATCTCGCCCGTATAGACTGTCAAAATGCAAGACCCAATCCTGCAGCTGCTCAATCATTTTAAGGTGCCTTTGATAAGCTGCTGTTGGAGTTCCTTTAGCCGTTACTTGCTTGTAATCTTCTAAATCCGTCACATCACGAAGAGCGAGAGCAGTTTCCTGCAAAGTATTCAAAAAGTCTTTCACTTCTTGTTCAGGAATAGCTGAAAAATCCTTATAGGTATTGGCTCCTTTTAAGAAATTCTCCAAAAGCCATCTTTGGGGATTATCGGTTGCCTGACTGAAATCATAAATTTTGTAAATAATTTGTCTAAAATTGCTCGAATCTTTTCGATTTCCAGCAAAATTCCTAACAAGCTTAGTGAAAAGCTCTGCTTGATCGCCAGTTCTGTAATCAGTAAAAAGGTCGTCAAAGACATCATTTTTAAGAAGATCCTGCTCGCTTTTATCTTGTAAAATTCGAAAATTCGGTGAAATTCCCAAGGTATAGCCGTACTGTGTCACTAATTTTTGGGTAAAGGCATCCATGGTTCCAATATCCGCAGTCTGCAATCCCAAGAGTTGTTCGCTGAGAAATTGTTTGAGGGCAGTGTCATTTGTCAAACGCAATTGCTCGGTGATTTTCTTTTCTAAACGCTCCTTAAGCTCACCAGCAGCCTTAACGGTAAAGGTGGAAATAAAAAGCTGATCAATCGTTACACCACGCAGAATTTTATCCATAATCCGCTCAATCATCACAAAGGTTTTTCCTGAACCAGCAGAGGCAGAAACCAAAATATTGGTTCCTGAAGTGTAAATGGCCTCAATTTGCTCAGGTGTTCGTTTTTGTTTCTTATCAGACTGTGCTTCTTGAATTTGTAAGGAAGCTATTTCTTGATCTGTTAAAAATGATTTAAAGGTCATTGCCTTCCTCCTCTTTTTTAGACTGCATTAACGCCAAGAAGCCCTGACGTTTTTCTTTGCGTGGCAGCTGATAAAGTTTACGAGCATAAGGCATGTGGCGATCTGCTTCAAAATGTGTAATAGCCTTCAGCTGTTCTCCCTGAACAGATTTGCCATCCTGACTGTAGGGGTTAATGAGAAAGTTTCCTTTTCTGATTTGCTTTGCGGCACTGCGATAGAGTCTTTTATTATAATCAAGCAGCAAATCAACTTCTTTTTGACTATAGACAGCATCATGCAAATGGTATTTCCCATTAGCCAGATGTGCTTTTTCATCTTCTAAAAAGAGTCCCTTATAACTTAAATTCTTATGAACCGTTTCCGGAATTTTTTCGATGGATTTCATATTGGCTAAATCAATTTTAGGTTCCTGCATATGAAGATACATGGCTCCAAAAATCTTATCTGTCTCATTCAAATTTTTACAAGACCGAAGAGCTTCTATATAAGTCACTAACTGCGGACTGAGTCCATTGTAAAATTTTTGCAGATCAAAGGTATTTTTACTTGATTTATAATCAACAATTCCTAAACTGCCATCTGACAAGCGATCAATGCGATCAATAACCCCTCTGATTTTAACAGTCTGATCCAGCATTAACTCAAAGGCTTCTTCTTCACTTTCTGCCTGAACAGGATTATCCCCTTTTAAAATGGTAGCCGTACTACGAGCAATATCTTCTAAAATACCCAAAGCATAGCGACTTTCCTCATCTTCATTATAAACCAAGTGAAAGCTATCCTCATGGTTGGTTATATCAATGGCACGATTTAATTTACTGTCAAAATCATCAATAGATTGATCTTGTATAACCAATTCAAACACGCGGTGCAAATAAGTCCCATGATTTCTAGCATCAGGATGAATCGTTTCAAGCTCTTGCAAGCCAAGGATATATTGAAGGAAATAGAGATACTGATTATTGTAAAAAGTTGTCAGGGCAGACGATGATAGACTTAAAGGTTGATCTATTGGAAAACGTGCTGCCATAACCTCTGCAGCAACCTGCTTGGTCTGCATCTTATCGTTCACTTCAGGAATCGTAAGTCCTTCTTTTGCCAATTTTTGGCGTAAATAGCGAACAGCAACTGACCAAAAGGTCTGCTCTTCTTTAGATAATTCTTGGTCAATAGCAGAGCGGTTAAGTTCAATCACACGCGACAAAAGCGCCTTGTAATTGCCAATATCTTCTGGATCCGCAGCTAAACGATTGCCCCCCTTTTCGACAACTGGCACACCCATATCTTGCAATTCAAGCAAATAGGAGGAGGTGTTGTCCTCTGCCTCGTTTAAAATCTGCGGCAAGGTTAAGACCAATTCCTGAGTGGCCGCATTGAAGAGTGACAGGGCGGTGAAATGATTTTTCTTGAGATTTTCCTTAGTGACAATATCAAAACGACGATTGTCAGGAGTTGCTTCATTGATTTTTGCACGTTCTTCATCCGAAATAAGACTCTTATTTTGGACAATTTTAGGAAAATGAGACTGGGTCATTCCCATAGCAAAAACAAATTTATTGCTATGGGGCTCCACCAAATCATAAGACTTAACTGTCACAACATCAACACTAGCAGGAACCGTCCGATAATCAGCCGCCAGCATGCCGCTGCGTAAGAGTGCCAGAAAATCAGCCAACTTCATTTTTTCTTGTCCAAAAATCGTATGAAATTGCTCTAAAATAACCGTAAAAGTTTTCCAAACTTGCTCGTTCTTTTCCTGCTCAGTGTCACTGACACCTTGGATTAATTTTGAAAAATTATTCGTTAAAGAAATGGCTTCTAAAAAGCTGGTCAATTTTTGCAGGATACTGTCTCCCTTTTGAGCCTGTATTTTAACCAGCTCTTGTAAAGGTGACATGACTTCTGCCCGCAGTTTATTTAAGGCTTTTAGATCAAATTGCCCATGATTATCTAGCGTAAAGTCCTTAAAAAACTTTGTTTTTCCTTTAATATCAGCATAAATGACATACTGCTCCAATTTATCTAACTGATTTTGCCTGATTTTGCCATATAGGCCTGATTTGAGCAGATTCATGACATCCTCAGCACGAAAATTATAACGTTTAACCCGCTCCAAAGAATCCACAAAATGAACCAGCGGGTGCGAACTCATGGACTCCGCTTTGCCAAAATAATAGGGAATTTCATACTTATCAAAAATCTTGCCAATCTGCAGTTTATAGGCATCCGCATCCCCAAGAAGGACCAAAATATCCTTGTAACGATGACCTTCATAGAGTTTCCGGCGAATGCTCTTAGCAACATGTTCCACTTCTTCTTTTTGATTAATGACATCCCAGATAGTTACATGTTCCTTGTCCTTATCTGTCAAGACCAGCTGACTGTCCGAAAAATCATGACAACTTTCAAATAGCTGAGAAAGTTTGGTAAAGGCAGGCAAAGCTTCTTGCTTTGATACCACATATTCTGGTTTGGTTTGAAATTTACCAGCCAAACCACGAATGAAATCAAGACTAGCCTGATAGACATTCTCATTCGAAAAAGTTGAACGATAAGCTTTTTGACTAATATAAGTCCCAATGATAATGTCAACACCTTTTTCATATAACAGTCCTATCAGGTTTTCTTCTTCAGCAGAAAAACGTGTGAAACCATCAACAACAATTGTCAAATCCTGCAAAGCCGTATCTAAATGACCGAATTTGATCTGTTGTGCAAAGAAGGCAATCTTGCTTTGATTATCAAAATGGCCAGCACTTAAAATGGTTTCAACCTCTGTAAAAATCTTAATCAAATCTTCCTGCTTTTCAGCCGAATTTAGCTGATTTAATTCTAAGACAGTCAGATTAGAAGCCTTGAGTTCCTTATACAAATCCACCAATTGATTGATAAAATGAGCATCTTGCTTAAGACGCCCAAAAACACGCAAATCTTGGTCTGAAAAACTGGATAAAGCACGATAAAAAACCATGGCAAGTCCATTATCATCAATGGTTTCGCCCTGATGAATATCATTTAAAACAAAATAGCGTGCCATCTGCTCAAAACGCGTAATGGTAATAGCAAAGGAAGCCCGCTCAGGCAGGGTCTCCAAAACAGCTCGCTCCTTCTCAAAAGACAAGGAGTTGGGAGCAATATAAAAGACCCGCTTACCAGCCTTAGCAGCTATTTGTGCTTCCTCGGCCAAAATCTCTGTTATGTTGTATGGAATGTCGGTATATAAAAGTTTCATTATTACCTCTATCAGATTGAAATAATTGGTAAGCATGTCGCTTCTTTATATTATCACAAAATTGATCAAAAAAATATTCGTATCATTATAATGATTTTAGGTTTGACGACTAAACATTTTCCAATTCTTTATAATTCTTAATCTCTATTATCTAATATTTTACTTTTATTGTCATCCACTTAATATATATATTTGATTTCCTTCTATCCAAAAGAATCAATTTCAATCGGTCTAACATCACAAGTCTATATGTGTAGGTAAAACATGATTTCTGTATCTGATTCGTTGTTGTCACTGGGATCACCCCCGCTCGTGCGGGTAAAACTGATTGCTACGCAATTATTCACAAAATAGTGTAAATATATAAAATTACGTATAAAAAGTTCGGCCAATCGTAATGAAAGCTCGATTCAATTTTGTCGTCTTGCTTTCCTTAAAATAGATTAGATAAGCTCCGGCAGAACACCGAACTTTAAAGGGTTGAGCCTAAAAAACAAGACGCGAAAATTCCAATTTATCACTGCGTTAAACTAAAACCACTACACAATAAAAAGTTAGAACACTTTTATCCAAAATTCGTAGAAAATCCAGCGTCAGTGAACTTTCTTGAAACCTTGCGATACACGTTCGAGCAATCAATAACACTGAGAAAGAAAGCTAGCAAGGTGGCTAGACAGACCGTCGCTAACAGCTTTTCTTGCTTAGCCCTCATTAACTTTGACACATTTCCTCGTCTATTTGATTGTGATTAAGTAGGTATCATCTCAGGAAAAGGTTGATAAATGACAGAAAAAAAAGAGCCGTTCCACAGAAATCTCTATTTCACAGACTCAATTCACAACCTTTATGAAATAAATGCTTTTATAAAGCTAAACTAATGCCGTAATCGCTGCAATCAAGCCAAAAACAATGCCTGGCATATTGGCGGCAGCTAAAGGAAGGTCTCGCTTTTCTTTACAAAGACCATAAATTACCCACAGTGTGCAGTTAAGTGCAGCCACTGACGGTTGGATAAAATCCCCCTTATTTCCTGCTAAATTATTCATAATCTGAGGGATATAAGACACATACATCATTATAGACATAAAAGTCGCTACCCAACCTAATATCAACATATTTTTTTCTTTCCGCAAAGTTCTTCATTACCTCAATTCTTCAGACTGTTTTCCATTTTAAACTTTTCTTTGAAAATGTCAAATTGTTTTCAAAAGAATGTTAAGCCATCCCGTTTGTCTTTTATGACACCATTGCTTGATTTATCATTCTTCATAATCAATAAACTGCAGTCTTTATAAAGTTTCATTCCATTTTGCCAATCGTTTTTTCAGAAGCGGTATAGCTGATTTAAGCCAAAAATCATCACTAAGCCATCCTGATGACATGCCGCCGGATTCACTTATAAAGTCTTTAACAAGAGCCATCTCACCCATTCTAAATTCTTTTCCAGTTAAGTCTTGATAGATCGTTCTTATATCCTCTTCTAATTTTCTTTCGGAATATGGCATAGCTACCTTTTGAAAATGCTTTTCTAAATAGTTCCAAAAAACAGGATCCCCTCGTAAACCAAACCTGTCTACCGGGCCATCTTTAAAAATTTCAGATACAACATGTGTCATAACCTTTCTCCTTATTCTAGTCTTTTGGTTTGATTGTAAGACAAGGCAGCAAGCCGCAGACAGTTTTAACAACTGGGAGGGTTGAAGGGTGATAATTAAACTGACAAAGTTAGTCACAAAAACGTACGGTAAGACGCGCTAACAAAGTCATAAAGGATAAACTAAATGACTATCATCCCTTTAAAACGGGAAATTGTTTTCACAAACACAGGTCTTTTATAGGCTTGACAAACGACGTTTACAGAAATTAATTTTCTTTTCATATTGAACTAACAGCAAACATCATTGATGGGCACTGTCCTTGCTAAGTTATCTGTTTAAAAATAAGAAACAGACGGCTATAAGCTTATCAGCTGTCAATTTTTACCTCACTTCTGCACCAATTTTTTCGGTTAGGGCTTTGGTGATTTTTTCCATGTATTTGGCAACTTCTTCATCTGTGAGATTATCATTAGGATTTTGGAAAGTCAGGCTGTAGGCCATTGATTTCTTACCTTGTCCCAATTTTTCACCAGCATAAACGTCAAAGAGTTTTACTTTGAGATATTAAGAACCCATATTCATAGATTTCCTACTTATTGCCTAAAGCATTAGCTTATCGAAAGCGACCGTAAGGTCACTAAGAACTATAGGTACCACCGTAGGCAGAAGAAGATTGATTAACTGATTTGTCAATCTTCAAAGGGATTTTCAAGGCCTTAGATCACCTCCTAATGTAGCCACCAAAGATTACTGCGACGTTTCGTTTGAAAAATCGATAATATTTTTTAGGTGAAACTAGTGTAAACTGTCAAAAAACTTTTATTCATTAAAGTTCTAAAAAAGACTTGTATTACTCCCTACAAGTCTTACATTGTCATTTTACGTGATGATACTCTCTTCTCACTATTTCTTTTTATGAAAAGAATACTAAGCACTATTAAACTCAAACCATAAATGCCATACAGAGATTGATAGGTTTGCTTGCCCATTAACTGGAGAACTAATAAGATAAGGATACTTAATATATTGACAATGCTTGTTATTTTTAAAACCCATTGTTCGTCATCATTGCTTTGCAAAAGCATCTTAGAGCTTTCATATAGAGGTGTTGCTCCCATGACCACAACCGTGTACAAAGTAAAAGGCAGCACATTATCAATAACTTCATCAGACAAAAAATGAGCAAAAGGATTTGAAAATACTGTTACTAAACAAGCAAATATAAATATAACAGCGTAGCTATTTCTAAAAATAGTAGCAATCAATGCTTTTTCGTCTTCTTTTTTCCTAGCTTCAGGCAAAAAGATTGCTATTGAACCCGCATACATAAAGGCAGGTGTTCTCACAATTGCAAATAATTGACTGACTACCGCATAGATGGACAAAATGCGTAGCCCTTGTCTTCCCATGAAAGCGTCGAAAGCCATGATAAATAAAACACTCTCCAGTATTTCTTGTATGGATAAAGGAATTCCAAAACGGATAAGCTCTAACTTACTTGTCGAAGCCTCTTGAAGCGCTTGAAAAACAAGAGATTTTACAAAAATGAAATACCCTAAAACAATGACTAGCAGCGATAAAATAGACGAAATAGCAGCTCCACGAATTCCCAAAAGAGGAACTAAGTAATAGTTTAACAAGACATCTAGCACGGAACTTAGGGTTCCAATCCAAAAAATGGGCTTTGTTTTCTTCTCAATTTTCAAAAGATTTGAAAAAAGGAAGATTAATAAGGTCAATAAAATATAAGGAGACATGATCTTGAAATAGGTAGTCGATAGTTCCAATAATTGACCATCAAAACCATAAAAAACTTTCAAAAAAGGTCTGCTCAATCCCAGACAAAAAAGAATGAATGACAGTCCAATTCCAATATCAATTAGCAGGGATGATTTTAAAAGATTTTTAAATCGTTGGTATTCTTTATTATAAAAAGCCTTGGCACCTCTAATATTAAACGACAAACTAAAGGCTCCAAGAATACCTCCAAATGCAAAAAGAAAATTCTGGATAACAGAAATGCCAGACAAGGCAGCATTAGAATTATCGACAGCAAAATGAAGAGAAATTTGACCAATCAAAACTTGAACAAGGTTTGTGGCAACGAGAGGAAAAACATAACGGTTCACCTCTTTAGAATAACTCATAATGCCTCCCGAAATGGTTTTAGGTATAAATAAATGTCTGATTTAATAAGATTTGCATAAATAATATGTAATATAGGTGTCTCCTCTAAAAAATGGACAATAGCTTTCTTACAATCGTCATAAGTCACATCATACTCTTCTTGAATGACCTCAATGATTTTGTCCAAAGAAAAGTTTTTAGAAATACAATATAAAATTTCAGCACCTATAT
Organism: Streptococcus mutans; assembly: GCF_006739205.1. Lineage (NCBI taxonomy): Bacteria > Bacillati > Bacillota > Bacilli > Lactobacillales > Streptococcaceae > Streptococcus > Streptococcus mutans. The sequence goes on along the minus strand of NZ_AP019720.1, from coordinate 633,122 downwards.
CATCAAAAGAATAATACTCTAGATCTAATCTATCATATCCTATAAACTCATCGTCAATTTTATCAACAACAAAATCTCTCTTCCCTTTTATTGTAAAATGATTTTTCATACCAATACGCTTTCCTCTTCATCATAAAAACATGCTAAATCAGATCCAAGCAAAGTTCCATCTAACTCCAGTGCACTGCATCTGCATCCACCACCACACCAAGGTAAGGGGCAACCAGCACATTTCCCCGAAATATCGTCAAATGTAATATTTCTCAATTTATGAAATATAGAAGAATTATGCCAAATTTCATAAAAAGATTTTTCTTTTACATTACCTGCTACAAGTTCATCAATGCCGTTCATCAAATCACAACCATAAACATCACCTTTATGGTTGATAGAACAAGCTCTTACTCCAGCTTGGCAAGACATTTCTCTTTTCTTGTTACTATTAAAGTTCAGACTTTGATGCCATACACTTTCAAGTAAATCTAATCGGTTGTAAAAAGCTAGTGGGAAATAATGTGTCCAAAAGACATCACTTTCATTTGGAGGAACTATTTTAAACTTCACTTTAAATTCTCCACGAGACAATCTCTCTGTTAAATCTAAAAATACAGGATACCAATGTTTCTTATCTGCTAGAATGCTTCCATCATTAGCTCTACCTGTTGGGCAAATAATCATTACAGACATATATTTAATTCTAAGCATATCGTTTAACCTAATAGTGTTAATCAAATCATCTACATTGTGCCTTCCTAATGTAAAAAGTGTAGAAACAGGAAGATTATACCTTTGTAAATTTTTAATACCCTCTATTGCCTTTTTAAAGCTTCCTTTACCTCTTTGGCTATCATGAACTTTAGAGCAACTTCCATCCACGGTCACACAAATTCTATCCAAATGCAGTTTAGATAATTCCTTAGCTACAGAATCTGTAATGAGGTTACCATTAGTATTTAAAACTTTAGCAAAATGATATTTATCAAAAGCCTTTAAGATGTCTAATATATCATCTCTAATAAACGGTTCACCTCCAGTAACACCTACTCGCGGAACTCCCATTAAATTTAATTCACGGAAAATAGAATCCAGCTTCTCAACAGACATCTCTCCTTTTTTACTGGCAAAAGGGCCTGCTTCTGCTGAACAATATGAACAACTTAATTACAACGATTTGTTACACAAACATCAACCAATAACGGATATGGTGAATAATCTCTCATTAAAATACCTCCTAAAAAATCTGTAAGCTATGCAATGGCCTACAGACCTTGTTTTACTAGTGCTTACCCCAACAGTTTACCTTAGTTGTTTTAGGAACACTAAACTCTTTTTTAGTCAACATAGTATTTACCTCCTTGATTTGATAGAATTATTATAAATCAAATCCAAAAAGAGAGATTTTTTATCCCATATACACAATTTCATATTATCCTTCTAAAATTTTTTGAAGATGGTTTTCATAGGTTTCAGCAATATGCAAACTCCCTGCCAATTTCATTGCTGCTACTGATTTCTTTATTTCAATAATAGCAAGTGTCGTCTTATATTTTTTATAGGCAAATAGATTTTGAGCATAATGAAAGACCAAGCGTTCATAAATTTCTGTTTCATCAAAATGACAGATGCTTAATTGTTTTTCAAAATACAGTGCATCAATCAGTTTATCTCTTTCAATGCAAGTTATAAAAGAATTCAGAGCCATACGTGAAATAAGACGTCGATTTCGAGGTATTTCTTTATAAAAATCTGACCGTCTCATCATCTCTCTAGAGAGAACCATAAAAGTTTCATGTTTAAAAACATCAATAGTATTCGTAAAAAGTAACAGCTCATAGAAACCCCAGTATTCAACTTTAAATAAGTAATTTGTTAAGTAATCTAGGTCTGCTTTACTATAATAAGTTTCACCGGATAAATCTTGCAACCTTATTTTTACTAGAATAACATTCAAATGGTGAAAAATTCGACCTTCTTTTAAATTCTCTTGTTGCTTAATCAATACCGCTTTTAATCGTTCAACATCTTTATTATTAACACACTCCCTCACATCTTTAAGGAGCTCATTTAATTCATCCTGATGGAAATCATTGGCAGCATACATAAATTCTTCAATAGGCATATTTATTTTGTACAGTGCTGTCATAAGTTTACTTATTGTCAGCTCAGATTCTCCATTTTCAAATCTTGAAAGATGTGAAGTTGATAAATTTGAACCAGCTACTTCCTTCATTTTTAGACCGCGTGATTCTCTAAATTTTTTAAATATTTTTCCATATTCAGTCATCAATAGTACCTCAATTGTCTATATGGGATTTATATTCAGTTAATTGCAATTTATTATAACATATAAGAAAAGTGAGTGAGGAGAAAAACATGAGAAATAAAATTTTTATGACTTTGATAGTGGTATTAGAAACAATTATCATTATCGGCGGTGGGTAGGCTCACTAGCTTACATACCAAAAAAATCTACCTTTAAAGGTAGATTTTTTCGTTATCTCACTTCAGCACCAACTTTTTCGGTTAGGGCTGAAGTGATTTTTTCCATGTATTTGGCAACTTCTTCATCTGTGAGATTATCATTAGGATTTTGGAAAGTCAGGCTGTAGGCCATTGATTTCTTACCTACTCCTAGTTTTTCACCGGCATAAACATCAAAGAGTTTTACCTTGATCAGACGTTTCACACCGCTGGCTGCAATAGCATCCAAAATATCTTGGTGACTCACTTTTTCTGAAAGAAGCAGGGCAATATCGCGCGAAACAGCTGGGAATTTAGTGATATCTTCAAAGACTAAATCCGATTTAAGAGCTGCTTCCAGTGCATTAAGATTCACTTCTGCTACATAAGTTTCTGGAATATCGTACAGTTTAGCAGTCTGCGGATGAACTTGACCAAGATAACCGATAACTTGACCATCACGTTCAATCAAAGCTGTACGTCCGGGATGCATATTAGCCATTTCTTTAGTCGCAACAAATTGAACAGTGATTTCAAGCTTAGCAAGAATAGCTTCCAGAACACCTTTAGCATAGAAGAAATCAACTGGGGTTGCTGCTGTCTGAAAGTCTTTTTCAGTTACTAAACCTGTCAGAGCAAAGGCAAAAGTATCTATTTCCTTAGGCAAATCTTTTTGGGGATCCGCTGTTTGCTCAAATACTTTGCCAATTTCATATAGGGCTAGATTGTTGCTCTTACGTGCTACATTATAGGCAATGGTATCTAGCATTCCAGAGACAATATTTTGACGCAGTGCCGAACGCTCAACGGTCATTGGCCACATCAGTTCTGTCACCTTGCTAGGATTTGGCGTAAAAGCAACTGCCTTTTCAGGCGTGGTCAAGGCATAGGAAATAATTTCTGAAAGACCACTACCTTCAGCCAAACTTCTTATCTTACGACGTAATTTTTGTGACTTGGTCAATTCACCAACTGTTCCTGCTGCTTCAGGCAGTGTTGTCGGTAATTTATCATAACCATAAATACGGGCGATCTCTTCGACCAAATCCGCCTGAATGCTAATATCCCAACGGCGACGCGGTACAGAAACCGTGAATTTTTCGTCATTGCCAGAAAGACCAAAACCAAGGCGAGCAAAAACACTTTCAATATCTGAGAAAACTAAGTCTGTACCTAAGCGAACATTGACATAATCCAGACTAGTGGATACTTGAATATCATCTGTCGGAACTGCTCCTGCACTGACCTGACCAGCGAGAACTGTTCCATCTGCCAATTCCGTCAGCATTGCTGCAGCAAAATCAAGTGCCTTAACAACATCAGCGTAATTAACACCCTTTTCAAAACGTGAAGAACTTTCGGAACGCAGATTAAGACGGCTGCTTGTTTTACGAATTGATTTTCCATCAAAGACGGCTGCTTCAAGGACAACATTTTTAGAAGAGGCATCAATTTCAGTTGTCGCACCACCCATAACACCTGCAAGTGCCACTGGTTTATCTGCTACAGTAATGACAAGATCCTCTTCAATCAAATCACGCGCTTCACCATCAAGTGTTACTAATTTCTCACCAGCTTTTGCCTGACGTGCAAGAATATCCTTGCCTTCAAACTTATCTAAATCAAAAGCATGCATAGGCTGTCCAAAGTAAAGAAGAACATAATTGGTCACGTCAACCACATTATTAATCGGACGAATGCCAGCATTCATAAGCAGATTTTGCAGCCACTGTGGACTTGGTTTAATGGTTACATTTTCAACCACACGCGCTTTGTAAGTCAAAACCTTGTCAGAAGCGATGGCTACCTTGATAAGGTCAGCTGCTTTCTTATCACTTTCAGTCAAGACTTTATCTTCAAAATGAACAGATTTATCATAAATCGCTGCTACTTCATGAGCCACACCGCGCATGGATAAAGCATCTGCACGGTTAGGTGTGATAGACAGCTCAATGATTTCATCATCTAAGTCCAAATAAGGGAAGATACTTTCACCCGGCACAGCATCTTCAGGCAAAATTTGAATGCCATCTGAATACTCCTTAGGAATAATGCTGTCCGGCAAACCAAGCTCCTGCAGAGAGCAAATCATACCCAGAGATTCCATACCGCGGATTTTCCCTTTTTTAATCTTATAATTATCTGCAATACGAGCTCCCGGAAGAGCAACAATTACTTTAATGCCAGCTGTAATATTTGGTGCTCCACAAACGATTTGACGAGATTCTTCCTCGCCAGTATCCACCTGACAAAGATGAAGATGCGTTTCTGGAACATCTTCACAAGAAAGGACATGACCGACGACTAATTTTGACAGTCCTTCTGCTGGAACGTCTACCCCTTCAACTTCAATACCTGTTGTTGACATTTTTTCAGCCAATTCGTGACTAGGTACATCAATATCAACTAATTCTTTCAACCATTTATAACTTACTAACATGTATTTCCTTTCCCTAACTTAAAGACTTTTTAAGCAACCAATCCGTATCCACTTTGTTACCAACAAAAAAAGAATGCTTAGAAAATTGTTCAAATCCATATTTAGCATACAATAACTGGGCCTTAACATTCTTTTCCCAAACGCCCAGCCAAACCCATGATAAGCCTGATATTTGCGCACGTTCTAAAGCAAATTCAAAAAGCTGTTTTCCTAAACCTAAACCTTGATAAGCTTTCAAAATATACAGACGTTGAATTTCAAATGCATCTTCTAATACCTGCTCGGTTTGAGAGATGCCCCAGTTCACTTTCAAAAATCCCGCTGCTTTATCGGACATCAAAATAAAATAGGTTTCTGATTCTTTATCAGCTAATTCTAATTTTAAAGCAGACAAAGTATAAGCTTCGTCAAAAAAGTTTTGCAGCTGCTCTGCTGTATTATCAAAAGCAAAGGTTTCACGAAAAGTCTGAATAGCAATTTTCTGAAGCAAAGAAAGCTCATCTTGATTGACTTTTCTAATTTCAACCTGTGACATTTTCACTCCTTTAACTTGTGGATGGCTGAGCCAGAGCAATTAGCTTGCAAAAGCTCTACAACCTTATAGATTTAATTGAATTGTTCTGTAAAACGGCTGTCACCTTGATAGAAACCTCGAATATCATTGATTCCATAGCGCAGCATAGCCATACGTTCTTGGCCTAAGCCAAAGGCAAAACCAGAATATTCTTCAGAGTCAACGCCGGACATCTCAAGAACACTTGGATGAACCATACCGGCACCAAGAATTTCAATCCAACCTGTTTTCTTACAAACATTACAGCCTTTGCCGCCGCATTTAAAACACGAAACATCCACTTCAACAGAAGGCTCTGTAAATGGGAAATAAGAAGGACGCAGACGAATCTTACGATCTTCACCAAACATTTTTTTACTAATCATTTCCAGTGTTCCTTTGAGGTCACCCATAGAAATGTTTTTACCAACGACCAAGCCTTCAATTTGATGGAATTGATGGGAATGCGTCGCATCATCTGTATCGCGGCGAAAAACACGCCCGGGTGAAATCATCTTAAGCGGCCCTTTAGAAAAATCATGTTTATCTAAAGTACGTGCCTGCACAGGACTGGTATGTGTTCGAAGCAAAATGTCTTCAGAAATATAAAACGTGTCCTGCATATCACGTGCTGGGTGATCTTTGGGCAAATTCATGCGTTCGAAATTGTAATAGTCTTGTTCAACTTCATAGCCATCAACCACTTGAAAACCCATTCCTAGGAATATATCTTCAATTTCTTCACTTATCTGACTGAGAACATGGCGATTGCCTAGATGTATTTGGCGTCCCGGAAGAGTGACATCTAATGTTTCTGATTCTAATTGCGCTTGAATTTTGGCGGCTTCAACGATTTTAGCTTGTTCTTCAAAAGCCTTTGTTAAGACATCACGGACTTCATTGACTTGTTTTCCAACAACAGGACGCAACTCATTTGGTAAGTCCTTTAGACCTTTTAAAAGTTCTGTCAAGGAACCTTTCTTACCCAAAACCTTAACACGCAAATCTTGTAATTCTTTGCTGTGATTGCCGCTCATTTCCTTTAATGTTGCTTGAGTTGATTTTCTCAGCTCTTCTAATTGTGCTTGTAAATCCATGTGATTTCCTTTCCTATTTAAGGACCTTGTTAAAAACAAAAAATGTGCCAAAACTCCTTAAGCGGAGCGTTGACACGCGGTACCATCCGTTTTTATCTAGTATGACTAGACCTTAATTATTAAGCCTTTCTTTCTGAGTGAATTCACTAAACTTTCATCCAGCGGGTTTCCAGTCACGCCCCGCATTCCCTGTCAAACTTCCATAAAGCTACTAATCTCATAGACTTTTATTCAATTGTTACTATTTTAACAGATTTCACAAAATTTCTCAATAGGCTGAATCAAAGATTCTATGGGGAACGAGATTCCATTGCAATTTACAGAAATGATTTTGTCGTTCCCGCCTTGTTTCCTTGTTGAGAATTACTTTAAGTACTATTGCCGTCAAAGATTGATTGTGTCCTTACAGTTTTTTCAAACTAAGCACTTCCAAGCTTTTTTAAGATATCTTTTCGACTTCTTTTAGCTTAACAGAGATAATCTTAGAGACACCTGATTCCTGCATGGTAACCCCATATATACTATCTGCAGCAGACATGGTGCCTTTACGGTGAGTGACCACAATAAACTGGCTGGACTTATCAAAACGATTCAGATAATCACCAAAACGCTTGACATTGGCCTCGTCAAGAGCAGCCTCAACCTCATCCAAAATAACAAAGGGAATGGTTTTAACACGAATGATGGCAAATAACAATGCCAAAGCAGACAGTGCCTTTTCACCACCAGACATAAGATTGAGAGATTGAATCTTCTTGCCAGGCGGCTGCACTGAAATTTCAACACCGGTCATCAAGAGATCTCCTTCTGTCAAAAGCAAGTCAGCACTTCCTCCGCCAAACATCTGCGTAAAGGTCGTCTTAAAACTGTCACGAATAGCTTCAAAAGTCGTCTTAAAGCGTGCCTTGACCTCATCATCCATATCATGAATAGTATTCAGGAGAAGTTCCTTAGCGTGAACAAGGTCATCTTTTTGACTATTTAAGAAATGCAAACGCTCAGACACTTCATCGTACTGACCGATTGCGTCAAGGTTGACCGGTCCCAATCCCTTAATTTGCTTTTCCAATTGGCTTAAATGAGCTTGAGCAGCTTCTAGATTTTCAATCGGTCCTGCCTCTTGTTTAGCATCATCTAAGCTTAGTTGATAATCTTCAGCCAAGTTATTGGCAAAACGGCGCAATTGATTGGATACATGATCCCTTTTTGCTTCTAATTGCGTTTGCTGACGAATGAACTCTTCATTCTTTTGATTAGTTTTTAGGAGATTGGTCTCAACCTCTTCTAGCTGTGCTTCACAGTCTTCCAGTTCAAAACGGTAGCGGACAAGTTCTTGGTCACTCTCTATTTTTCTAGCCTGAGCGTTTGCTAATTGCTGTTTGAGCGATGGTAAACGTTTTTCATCCAAATCCTCTTCTTGGCTATCTAAAAGTTGCATCATACCAACTTCATTTTGCTCCAATTCAGCTAATTCTTCTGCCAAACGTTTTAAATTCGTTCTTTCAAATTTCTGTGTATTAGACAAATCACGCTCAGAAAGTTGCAAAGAAGAGAGTTGTTGACTTAAAGCAGCTGTCTTTTGCTGAATACTATCCTTATCTTCCTTGATTTGAGCAATCTCTTGATTGAGCTTTTCCTTGTCATCAGCAATTTTATACAGCTTTTCTTGTAAAAGTGCTTGGTCTTTTTCTAAGTCTCGATTAAGATCCGCCTGATTTGTTTGTTTTAATTGGGTATAAAGCAAGACCAGCTCTTGTAAATGAGACTCTGATTGTTGATACTCCATCTCAGCCTTTTGCTCAGCCAATCGGGCTTGATTTCCTTTTTCCCTTAATTCTAAAAGATCTGCTTTTTTCACTTCCAAGTCCTGCTTGGTCTTTTCAACTGTTCTTTCCTGCTCAACTTGTTTTTCTTCTAAAAGCGCTAGCTCTTGTGTCAAATGATCCAGTTCTGGCTTGATAAAAGTTGTATTATTTTGACGGCTAGTCCCTCCTGAAAAGGACCCTCCGGGACGGATCTCTGTTCCATCTAATGTCACAAGACGCACTTGATAACGTAACTGGCGAGCTGCCTGATTGGCATGACCAACCGTATCAAAAATCGCTGTGACACCCAGTAAATTGCCAAAAATTGTTTGCAAACGAGGCTCAAAACTTACCAAATCACGTGCTAAACCGAGAAAGCCCTGGCTGGAAGTTAATAGGCTTTGATTTGACTCAGATAAACGACGGGGTTTAATGGTTGTTAAAGGAAGAAAAGTTGCTCGACCTTGACGGTTCTTCTTTAAAAAATCAATAGATCGTTTGGCCGCCGCTTCATCTTCAACAATAATATTTTGACTGCTGGCACCTAAGGCAATCTCAAGTGCGGTTTGATATTTTTTATCAAAAGTTAAATGTTCACTAACCGCGCCAACAATACCTTTAATTTTATCAGCCTGCTGAAGAACAGACCTAACACCTGCATAGAAATTACTATGGCTTTTTAAGATGGACTTCAGACTGCTTTGGCGTGCTTTCTTGTCTTTGACATCATCCAACAATTGAAACATAGCCTCTTGCTGCTCAGCATAAGCAGCTTCTAAATTCTGAACAAGCTGTGCTGTTTTTTGATAGTCCTTTAGCAATTCTTGAACTTTGGTTTTAGCAGTTTCAAAGTTTGCGGATTCCCTTTGTTCTCGATCTTTTGCTTTCTCTAAGTCTGCTTGTACTTGTTTAATTTCTGCTGTTTTACTTTCGGATTCTTGCTTTCGACTATCCATTTCTGCTTTTAAAACAGCCAATTGGTTAGAAGTATCAGCCTCTTTTTGCATGAGTCTAACAAAATCTTCTCGTAAACTTTCAATAATATGATCAGGATCTGTTGCAAAACGTGACAATTCCGTTTCGACATTTTTAATTTCTTGATTTTTTTGTTTGAGATCCTCTTCTAATTGTTCTAAGTCAACTTCTTTTTGAGCTAATTCTGTTTTAAGAGAAGCCTTTTGCTCTGACAATTGTTCTAGGCTTTTTTGAGTAGATTGCTTCTTTTCTGTCTTTTGACTAACCTCTAAATGAATGCGTTCAATCTGACGCTCATAATCACTAATGAGACGTGTCATTTCAAGGAGATCAGCCTGCTTTTGATCCATTTGACGAGAAAGCTGGTGCCTTTTTTCTTTTAGAGTCTGATTCTTAGTTTCTAATAGATCACGTTCTTGATAATAGGCTGCTAAATTTTGTTTAACTTTTTCAAGCTCAGCTTGGTTTTTCACTAAGGCTTCCTTATGATGGAGAATTTGGTAGACCAGCAAGTCTAACTGTTTCTCCTTGCGTTCTGTTTCCAAAACCAAAAATTCTTTGGCTGTTTTTGCCTGACGTTCTAAAGGCTTTATCTGTGTCTCCAGTTCATAGATAATATCATCCAGCCGATCCAAATTATCCTGAGTCTGTGTTAGCTTAGACTGCGTCTCTTTTTTACGTGTTTTGTATTTTAAGACACCGGCTGCTTCTTCAAAAATTGAACGACGCTCTTCTGGTTTACTATTAAAAATCTCTTCCACACGTCCTTGAGAAATAATGGAAAAGGAATCACGCCCCAAACCAGTATCCATAAACAAATCGTGAATATCGCGCAGGCGTACTTTTTTACCATCAATAAGATAATCACTGTCCCCATTACGATAAATATGGCGTTCAATGCGAATCTCCTCTTGAGCGTCTTTGATAAAGGCATCGCTATTATCTAAAATAACCGTTACTTGAGCGTAATTGAGTGGCTTTCGATTTTCAGTTCCTGCAAAAATCACGTCTGGCATCTTGCCGCCACGCAGGCTCTTGGCACTTGACTCACCCAAAGCCCAGCGTAAACTCTCCGTAATATTACTCTTTCCTGAACCATTTGGTCCAACAACGGCTGTCACTCCTCTGTCGAACTCAACCTTGGTCTTATCAGCAAAAGATTTAAATCCCTGCATTTCAATTTCTTTTAAAAACATTAAGAACCTCGTTGAAGTTTTTCAAGCGCATTTTTAGCAGCCTCTTGCTCTGCTAATTTTTTTGATTTGCCTGTCCCGCTACTAAGTTTTTCATGATTCATAGAAACAGCAACTTCAAAGCATTTTGCATGGGCGGGTCCTGATTCTTTTAAGACCTCGTAATCGATCAAAACATCCCCGTCAACTTGCAATAATTCTTGAAGTGCCGTTTTATAATCGGTAACACGTTCATAATTATTATTTTCAACCTTAGGAATCACAACTTGATTGAGAAAGGCCTCAACAGCTTTAAGACCTGCATCCAATAAAAGAGCACCTAAAAAAGCTTCAAATAAATCGCCCAAAATAGTATCTCTTTGACGACCGCCAGATTTTTCTTCACCCTTACCTAATTTAATATAGCGGTCAAAGTGACAATTTCTAGAAAAACCCGCCAAACTTTCTTCACGAACAATCATCGAACGCATTTTTGATAAATCACCTTCAGCTTTTTGAGGGTATTTGTCAAAAAGATAACGTGAAATCGTTAACTGCAGAACAGCGTCTCCTAAAAATTCCAAGCGCTCGTTATGTGAAATGTTTAGGAGGCGATGCTCATTAGCATAACTAGTATGAGTAAAGGCAGTTTCCAATAATTCCTTGTCAGAAAAGACGATCTTAAAGTCTTCTGCCAGTTTTTTTTCTAATGTTTTCATATAAATCCTTTCTTTTATCCTTAGACCTTTCTATTATAGCAAAAATCACCCAGAACAACCATTTCCGAGTAATCTTTGTTTTTCATTCTTCCTTTTAAGCTGTCCACTAGATTTTTGCTAATGGTAAAGCAGTATCTGGCGAGGTATCATAAATCTTAAAATCATGATCTACAGCCAAATCTGCCTGCATGAGAGCATTCTTCATCGTCATATGGGCTAATTCTTTGACATTGTTTTCTTTGCTGAGATGTCCCAAATAAATCTTTTTTGTTTTATTCCCCAAAGTTCGAACCATTGTTTCTGCACCATCATCATTTGATAGGTGTCCTTTATCGGATAAAATACGCTGTTTTAAACTCCAAGGGTAGATACCTGAGCGTAAAATTTCAATATCATGATTGGACTCAATCAGATAACCATCAGCATTTTCAATCAGATCTGCCATACGATCACTGACATAACCTGTATCCGTCAATAAGACAAAACTCTTGCCGTCTTTCATCAGGCGGTAAAACTGTGGTTGAGCAGCATCATGGCTGACACCAAAACTTTCAATATCAATATCCCCAAAAGTGATGGTTTTCCCCAGATCAAAGATATGTTTTTGGCTGACATCAATTTTACCAATCATGCTATCCATAGCTTGCCATGTTGCTGCATTCGCATAGACATCCAAACCATATTTCCGAGCTAGTACACCAACACCGTGAATATGATCTTTATGTTCATGTGTTACTAAAATGGCATCAACATCATCTACTTTTCGGTCTATTTCTGCCATTAATTGACTAATTTTCTTACCTGAGAGGCCTGCGTCAATTAAAATTCTCTTTTGAGGAGTTTCCAAATAAAAACTATTGCCACTTGAACCAGAAGCCAGAATGCTGTATCTAAAACCTGTTTCTGTCATGATTCGTCTTCATCTTCTTCCCATTCATCAATTGCATCATTATCGTTTTCATAAGGTAAAACGATGGTAAAGGTCGACCCTTCGCCTTCCTCACTATTGGCCCAAATAAAGCCTTTATGCTGTTTGACAATTTCTTTGGCGATTGCTAATCCTAAACCAGTCCCACCTTGAGCACGGCTTCTTGCCTTATCAACACGATAAAAACGGTCAAAAATAAGAGGGAGATCCTTCTTAGGAATACCCAAGCCTTGGTCGGATATAGAAAGGATGAGTTGTGTATCTGTTGTCTGCATCGTTACAGTCACCTTACCGCCATCAGGTGAATATTTGATTGCATTATTTAAAATATTATCAATTACCTGAGTCATTTTATCGGTATCAATTTCAATCCAAACTGATTTGTCAGGATAATCTCTAATAATTTCGTAAACCTTATTAGTTGATTGCTGACTTTGAATTTGATCAAAGCGATCCAGAATATAATTCATAAAAGCTGTAAAATTCGTCAATTCAACATCTAAATGACTGGTCTGATTATCAATACGTGATAAGCTAAGTAAATCAGTAATCATACGCATCATGCGATTAGTCTCATCAAGTGATACCTTGATAAAACTAGGAGCCACTGATTCTGTCAGGGCACCATCGTCCAAAGCTTCTAAATAGGACTTTACAGAGGTTAATGGTGTCCGCAGTTCATGACTGACATTAGAAACAAAGAGACGGCGTTCACGTTCTTCTTTTTCCTGTTCGGTCGCATCATGCAAGACAGCAATTAGTCCTGAAATAAAGCCACTTTCACGGCGGTTTAAGGCAAAACGAATGCGTAAAGTGATAAATTCATCATATTCATCACGCCGCGTCAGAACAATTTCCGGCGTTTTTGTAATCAAATCATTGTAAGTATAACTATCATCATCCAAAATATCCAGAATATTGCACTCCAATGCCTGCTCACGCGTTACATTCAGTTGCTTTTGCGCCATATCATTAATAACGGTAATCTTTCCGCGGCGATCTGTTGCCAAAACACCATCTGTCATATAAGATAAAATACTAGTCAGACGGTTTTTTTCCTGTGCCAAATTTTCATGCGTTAAACGGAAAACTTCTGATAAATCATTAACGTTATTCACTAGTTCTGACAAGTCAGAGTTATCCTCAACCTTTAATTTATCAGTATAATGGCCAGTAATCAAAGAACGTACTTTAGCATTTAACTGTTTAACTTGATTATTATTTTTATACTCTCTGTAATTGAGAAAAATAAAATAAAAAAAGAGTAAAATGATTAAAACTGCTAATAAAATTCGTAAAAATAAGGGACTTGATTCAAACACATTAGTCATATGATTTCATGTAATAACCAACACCGCGTCGCGTCAAAATGTACTCTGGACGACTAGGTGTATCTTCAATTTTTTCACGCAGACGACGAACAGTAACATCAACAGTACGGACATCTCCAAAATAATCATAGCCCCAAACCGTTTCAAGTAAATGTTCACGCGTCATCACCTGACCTGTGTGTGTCGCTAAGTGATGCAACAACTCAAACTCACGGTGAGTTAACTCTACCTCTGTTCCACGTTTTTTAGCAACAAAAGCATCTGGTAAGATTTGCAAGTCCCCAATAATAATTTCAGGTATACCTGAAGCATTTTCCTCAGCCACTGCGGATTCAATATTTTCAGTACGGCGAAGATGCGCTTTTACACGCGCCAGTAATTCACGATTAGAAAAAGGTTTAGTCACATAATCATCAGCACCAATTTCAAGACCAATAACCTTATCAAACTCACTGTCTTTAGCTGATAACATAATAATTGGAACATGGCTGTTTTTTCTAACTTCCTTAGCCACTTCAAGACCGTCTAGTTCTGGTAACATTAAGTCCAATATAATCAAGTCAGGATTTTCTTCTTCATATTTACTTAATGCTTCACGCCCATCAAAGGCTGTAATCGTGTCATAACCTTCCTTAGCCAAGTTAAACTTGATGATATCAGAAATTGGTTTTTCATCGTCAACGATTAGAATTTTCTTCATTATGAATACCTCGCTTATGGTCTTAAAATAGAAGTTTATGAAATAAGTAAGAAAGATTAAAAATCATGCTATTTTATTAATTTTTATCTGATTTTTATATCAAGCCCACTTAGAGTAAACTTTATGTTAGAACCATTTTTATTTACTTAAAGCTTTACTGCTTAAAGTAACCCTCTACGATTATATCAAAATCAATGGCAAATGAAAACCAACAAGTTTATTTCAAACTATTAGAGAAAGTTATCTTACTGAATTTTCTGATAATATTTGACATCTTAGAAAAGGTATGATAGTATAACAATATAATGTTAGAAAAGCTAACAATAAATTTATGTCAAATAAGGAGAAGACTATGGCACTCATTACCTTTAAAAATGTGGAAAAATACTATGGGGACTACCATGCACTTCGTAATATAAATCTAGAAATTGAAAAAGGACAGGTTGTTGTTTTACTTGGTCCTTCAGGATCTGGGAAGTCCACACTTATTCGCACAATGAATGCTCTGGAATCCATTGACTCTGGTGAACTCATTGTTAACGGTCATGAAGTTACCAATGCTTCAACTAAGGACCTAGTCACACTTCGAAAAGAAGTTGGTATGGTTTTCCAACATTTTAATCTCTACCCTCACAAAACAGTGCTAGAAAACGTGACATTAGCCCCAATTAAAGTTTTAGGAATGGATAAGAAAAAGGCCGATGCTATTGCTGAAAAATATCTCACTTATGTTAACATGTGGGATCGCAAAGATTCCTATCCGGGTATGCTATCTGGCGGACAAAAACAGCGTATCGCTATTGCACGCGGACTAGCTATGAATCCTAAGTTACTGCTTTTTGATGAGCCAACTTCTGCACTGGATCCTGAAACCATTGGGGATGTTTTAGCCGTTATGAAAAATTTAGCCTTAGAAGGCATGAACATGGTCGTCGTCACTCACGAAATGGGATTTGCACGTGAAGTTGCCGATCGTATCATTTTTATGGCTGATGGAGAAATTCTAGAAGATACAACTGATGTTGATGGTTTCTTTAAACATCCAAAAGATCCACGAGCTCAACAGTTCTTAAGCAAAATTATCAATCATACCAGTGAAAAAGTGAATATCAACCAAAAAGGAGAAAGCGAATGAACATCAAAAAATTTCTCATCAGTTTGGCTGCTCTGATTATGATTGCAACAAGCCTTTCAGGGTTATCCAAAGTAAACGCTGATAATGTAACCTCTCCACAAGTTAAAAAAATTAAAAGGGCTGGAGTGCTTAAGGTCGGTGTCAAGCAAGATGTTCCTAATTTCGGTTATTACAATGCTGAGACGGGTAAATACGAGGGAATGGAAATTGATATTGCTCGTAAAATCGCCAAATCTATTGGGGTAAAACTTGAACTTGTTCCCGTTACGACTCAAACTCGTGAACCTCTTATGGACAACGGCCAAGTTGACCTAGTTATTGCTACCTATACCATTACTCCAGAACGTCAAGCTTCTTACAGTATTTCTAAACCTTATTATTATGACCAAATTGGTTTTTTGGTTCGTCAATCAAGCAAGATCTCAAAAATTTCTGATCTAGACGGACTTACTATTGGTGTTTCTCAAGGGGCAACAACTAAGGTTAATCTTGAAGCTTATGCTAAAAAACACCACTTAAAATTTAACTATGTTCAATTGGGAAGTTTCCCTGAACTTGCTATTTCTCTCTATTCTAAACGCATTGACGCTTTTTCTGTTGATAAGTCCATCCTCACTGGCTATGTCAGCAAGCAATCTAAATTGCTAAAATCTGGCTTTAATACGCAAGAATATGGTATTGCCACTAAAAAATCAAATACTGGCTTAACAAAATATGTTAATTATTTATTAAAAAAATGGACTGCTGATAAAAGTCTTGAAAGCATTTATAATAAACATAATCTTGAATCAGCCAAACCAGATAAATAATGAGTAAAGGAGATATTATGCTACTATTTACTGCTACTTCCGGCCCTTTTGCTCTGAGCCGCTGGTCTGCATTCTTTGCCAATTTCAATCAATTTTTAAAAGGCTTCTTTTATACACTTGAAATGTCCGTCTTCGCTTTACTGCTTTCTTTAATTCTTGGTGTCATTTTTGGCGCCATGAGTTCCTCTAAAACTAGGCTTCTCAAAGGAATAGCCCGTGTTTATGTTGAGATTTTTCAAAATACACCATTATTGGTACAATTCGTCTTTGTTTATTACGGGTTAGCTATTATGACAAACGGTGCTGTTATGATCTCAGCCTTCTTTACTGCAGTACTTTGTGTTGGTATTTACCACGGTGCTTACATTGCAGAAGTCATTCGCTCTGGTATTGAAGCTGTGCCTAGAGGACAAACCGAAGCAGCTCTTTCTCAAGGATTTACCTATCAAGAGACCATGAGTCTAATTATCTTGCCGCAGGCCATCAGAACTATCTTGCCACCAATGACAAACCAAGTGGTTAACTTGATAAAAAACACATCAACAGTTGCTATTATTTCAGGCGCGGATATCATGTTTACGGCCAAAGCTTGGGCCTACGAAACAACTAATTACATCCCTGCTTTTGCTGGTGCCGCCTTCCTTTACTTCATCATGTGTTTTCCTCTTGCAACTTGGGCTCGACGTAAAGAAGAAGCTAACAAAGAAGCTTATCATTTATAAAGGGAGGCTGACTAATGAAAGCATTATTAACACCCACAAATTTCAATTTTTTACTTCAAGGTTTGTGGCTAACACTTTATATCTCTTTTATTTCCATTGTACTATCTACCATTTTAGGAACGATTCTAGCTGTTATGCGCAATGGTAAAAATAAACCGCTAAGATGGATTGCTAGTATTTATATTGAGTTCGTCAGAAATGTTCCTAATCTTTTATGGATTTTCATTGTCTTTCTTGTCTTTCAAATGAAATCCACTCCTGCTGGGATTACTGCTTTCACTGTTTTTACCTCTGCAGCTCTAGCAGAAATTATCCGAGGCGGATTAAATGCTATTGATAATGGACAAACTGAGGCAGGACTTGCTCAAGGATTAACCAATTCTCAGATTTTTATTTATATCATTTTCCCTCAGGCTATCAGAAAAATGCTGCCAGCTATCATTTCCCAATTTGTAACTGTTATTAAAGATACTTCTTTTCTTTATTCTGTTATTGCCCTTCAAGAATTATTCGGAAAAAGTCAAATTTTGATGGGAAAATATTTTGAAGCTGATCAAGTCTTTGCTCTTTATGGGATTGTTGCAGTAACTTATTTTATCATTAACTTTATCATTTCAAGTTTTTCTCGCCGTCTTGCTAAAAAGTGGGAACAAGCAACGGACTAAAAAATCAGTCTGGATATCAAAATTCCAGACTGATTTTTTTACTTTTATTTTTAAAAGTACAGCAACATTAATTTGCCTTAACTTGTCCTGTTGCATAATCAAAGGTCAAACCGCTTTGAACATTAGGAATAAAGACATTGAACTCTAGACTGCCATCTGATGATTTGGCTTCTAGATGACTGCCACTGGCTAAGATATCATTGTTGTCATCATAGATAAGAGTCACACGATAACGAACACGCTTATGACTATCCAAAGCTTTTCTAATCAGTGTTTCATAATAATTTTGTCCCCTTGAGTTTGAACTATTGGCTTCATTAGCCCAAGCTGCTTGTGTTGCTACATTTTGAGGATTACTCGTTGAAGCATCAAATCGTTTCAAACCACCAACCAAAGCATAAGCCAATAAGTGTCCACGATCAACCGCGTGATCATAGTCACCCGGCAAATCATAAAGCTGATGCCAGCCTGCTGGCTGCCAATTTGTCCTGCCATTTCCTGTCTCTTGGCGGTTTCGGTACTGACGAGTAGCCTTACTTAACAAAGCATTTGCTACTGTTGGTACTGTCTGTCCTTGAACGATTTTGGTCTGATTACTAGCATACGGTTGGCTAGCAACATCAGCGTTAAGGTCAGTTTTATTATGATTAATAATGAAAGAACCTGCACCACTCCATTCAATTTGTCTACCCAAGGCATTTTTTACTGCATCCGTCATAACAGTATTGGCTAATTCTTGACTGGGAGTCGCTTGATGGCTCATTGAACCATTTGAAAGTATATCCTTGTTTTTACCTGTCAATAATTGGGCAGCCTGCTTTATAGGGTTACTATCAGCAATATGATCACTGGTTGCAATATAAGTACAAACAAATACGCTCAAAGCAGCAAGGAGAGATAAGCATAATTTTTGCTGTTTTCGCTGAGACTTGTTCGTTTTTCTAGTCATAGAAACTCCTCTAAAAATACCATTAAAAAAGTAGGCTAATCCTACTTTCCAGTAAATTTATCAATGATTGACTGCCATTTATCCCAGGATAAGATAGATAAAGGATTTCTACCTTCACCAATAAAACTATAACCAAACATTAGACCGATTGCCAGAAAAATGAGACATAAAAGAGCAATGAGGACAACAAAAGCTAATTGATTCCGAACATATTTCCAACCACTATTCATTCCTATTCTCCATTAACACGGCTAATTGTTGCACCAAGCTTAGTCAGCTTTTCGTGAAATTGATAGTAACCACGATCTAAATGATTTAACTTACCAACAGTTGTTTTACCATCAGCCACCATACCTGTTAAGATAAGGGCAGCACTAGCTCGCAAATCAGTTGACATAACTTGGGCACCTTGCAGTTGTTCGCCACCATGAATCATGGCTGTATCGCGTAAAATTTCTGAAGTGAGCCCCATCCGCCGCATTTCTTCTAAATGTTGAAAACGATTCTCAAAAACTGTCTCGATCATTGTTGATTCACCCTTAACGACTGCCATCAGTGCTGTAAACTGCGCTTGCATATCCGTTGGAAAACCGGGATGGGGCATGGTTTTAACCGTTACAGGTCTGAGTTTGGTCACATCAGATATCACTCGAATTCCTCTTTCTTCTTCAGTGACTTGGACGCCCATTTCTCTTAATTTAGAAATAAGAGGACGATTGTGTTCCCACACAGCATTCTTAACCAAGACATTTCCATTGGTCATAGCCGCTGCAACCATGAAGGTTCCTGCTTCAATACGATCTTGAACAACACTGTGGTCAGTACCGTGCATTTTATCAACACCTATAATGGTCAAGGTTTCAGTTCCTGCACCAATGACTCTGGCACCCATCTTATTTAGAAGATTAGCCAAGTCAACGATTTCTGGTTCACGTGCTGCATTTTCGATAATCGTTGTTCCATCAGCTAAAGTAGCAGCCATCATAAGATTCTGAGTCGCGCCAACACTTGGAAAATCCATGTAAATGTTAGCACCCTTTAAACGATCGGCAGTGGCTGTAATATCACCACCTGTCTGTTGAATCTTTGCTCCCATAGCTTCTAAACCTTTTAAATGCAAATCAATGGGGCGACTGCCAATTGTACAGCCTCCGGGCATAGAAACCTTAGCATGACCATTTCGTGCTAAAATAGGTCCCAAAACAACGATAGATGCTCGCATTTGACTGACATATTCATAAGGAGCCACATCTAAAATATCACCTGTTGCATCTACCAGTATCTGGTTCCTTTCTTCATCAAAATCGACTGCAACATTTAAACCACGTACAACATTGTTCATGGTAAAAACATCAGACAAAATAGGTACATTCTTCAGAAGCGTTTGCCCTTCTGTCGGTAAAATAGCCGCTGCCAATAGCGGAAGAACGGCATTTTTAGCCCCTTCAATAACGACTTCCCCTTTAAGTTGTGTATTTCCGCCTTCAATAATTATTCTATCCACGAATTTCTCCAATTATTATATTTTATTCTTGCATTATACCACAATAAAGACACTATTCGAATAAATTAAATCGCAAAAAAGATATCTTGACTTAACGAAATGACAGACCAGATAAAGGTACTAACCATATAACCAATGACAATGCTAATAAACAACAAAAACAATTTAAGACGTCCTATATTCTCAGAAGCTCGTTTAACAATTTTTCCCCAATCAAATAAATTAATCAGAAGATTGTAAAAAATAGCAATGAATATAAAATGACTCATCAACATGATACTATTTCGTAAAATTTCCATAAGTCTATTATACCAAAAAAGAGAGTGGATAAAAATCGATAGAGCGTCATGAAATGGCGATGTCGATTTTGTCGCTTAGTTTTCGCAAAGTGGATAGGTATCGACATTGTCTGGCGTTCATGGGATAGATAAGATTCAATGATTCCTAAACAGTTAAAGGTTTAAGCCTAAAAATTAAGATGCGAAAATTCCCATCAACCATTGTGTTAAATTAAAACCTCTGTACAACAAAAAAGCTGGAGCACTTTTTGTGCCAGCCTCTTTTTGTTTCTTATTTAGATCCTACATTTATACGGTTAAGAGCACGCCGCAAAGCAACCTGAGCACGTTGAACTTCATCAATACGATGTTGCTCTTTAGCTTCTTCAATTGCTTTTTCAGCACGTTTTTTAGCACGTTCTGCCCGAGAAAGATCGATATCACGTTCACGCTCAGCCGAATCCGCAACAATAGTCACAAGATTGTCTTTAATTTCAATAATGCCACCATTAACTGCAACCCAATCAACATGACTGTCATCATCAATACGTTTAATTTTCATCTCGTGAACTTCAAGGGGTGCAATTAAATTTTCGTGATTAGCCAAAACTCCCAATTCACCATTTGGCGTTTTGACCAAAATGAACTTGGCATGATGATCATATTTTAAACCATCTGGCGTTACAATTTGTACAGTCATTTCTGCCATTTGATCACCTCATTTAAACACCCATCTTCTTGGCTTTTTCAACAACATCCTCAATAGCTCCAACACTTCGGAAAGCATCTTCTGGAAGTTCATCATATTTTCCTTCGAGAATTTCTTTAAATCCACGGACAGTTTCAGCAACAGGAACATAAGAACCCGGCTGTCCTGTAAATTGTTCTGCAACATTGAAATTTTGTGAAAGGAAGAACTGAATCCGACGCGCACGGCCAACCAGAGTCTTTTCTTCATCAGATAACTCATCCATACCAAGAATAGCAATAATATCTTGTAACTCACGATAACGCTGCAAGACATGCTGTACTTCTGTAGCAACATCGTAGTGCTCTTGACCAACTATTTCAGGCGAGAGAGCACGTGAACTTGAAGCTAAAGGATCCACCGCTGGGTAAATCCCCATTTGTGTCAGACGGCGTTCAAGGTTAGTGGTTGAATCTAAGTGAGCAAAGGCTGTAGCTGGCGCAGGGTCAGTATAGTCATCGGCTGGCACATAGATGGCCTGAATTGAGGTAACAGAACCTTTTTTCGTCGATGTAATCCGTTCTTGCAATTGCCCCATTTCAGTTGCCAAGGTTGGCTGATAACCAACGGCTGATGGCATACGGCCAAGAAGAGCTGAAACTTCAGAACCTGCTTGGGTAAAACGGAAAATGTTATCAATGAAAAGAAGCACATCCTGACCTTCTACATCACGGAAGTATTCAGCGATGGTAAGACCAGTAAGAGCAACACGCATCCGTGCTCCAGGCGGTTCATTCATCTGACCAAAGACCATAGCTGTCTTTTCAATAACACCAGATTCTTTCATTTCCCAATAAAGGTCATTTCCTTCACGTGTCCGTTCACCAACACCAGTAAATACCGAAATCCCGCCATGCTCTTGAGCAATATTATGAATTAACTCCTGAATCAAAACGGTCTTTCCGACACCGGCACCACCAAAAAGGCCGACTTTACCACCTTTAAGATAAGGGGCAAGAAGGTCAATAACTTTAATTCCTGTTTCTAAAATCTCAGTTGAAGTTGATAGATCATCAAATGATGGTGCCTTTTTATGAATTGGCTGACGTTCAGCATCTTCTGCAAAAGGTTTATCAAGGTCAATCGTATCTCCAAGAACATTAAAGACACGACCTAGTGTTTCTTTTCCAACCGGAACACTGATAGCACGGCCCGTATCAAAGACTTCAAGCCCACGTGTTAAACCATCAGTTGACTCCATAGCAATGGTACGAACTAGTCCATCACCGAGTTCAAGGGCAACTTCAAGAACAATTCTTTGAGACTTGTCGCCATCTTTATAAACGACCAATGCATTATTAATCTCAGGAAGTTTATCATCTGTCGCAAATGCAACATCAACAACAGGACCAACTACCTGAGCAATTTTGCCTGTGCTCATTTTTTTCTCCTTTTAAAGTATTAGATTAGTCTAGGGCATTGGCACCCGCAACAATCTCTGTAATTTCTTGTGTAATCGCAGCTTGACGCACACGATTATATAGTTTTGTTAAATCTTCAATGACCTTGTCTGCATTATCTGTTGCAGTCTGCATAGCTGTCATACCTGCAGCATGCTCTGCTGTTTTAGCATCAATAATCGCTCCATAAATCAAACTTTCTGCATATTGAGGTAAGAGTTGTTCCAAAATAGCTTCTCGACTAGGTTCTAATTCGAAGTTAGCGACATTATCTTCACTAGCTTCATCTGCATCCAAATCAGAGATAGGAAGCATTTTTTCAACACGAACCTGACTGGTTAAACTATTAATATGATGGCTGTAACAGACATAAAGTTCATCAAAAAGCTCATTTTTGTACATTTCAACAGACTTGGAAATGATACGGTTAACTTCTTCAAAACTGGGATTATCTTCCAACCCACGTAATTCAAAGGCTACTGGAATATGACGAGCTCTGAAAAAGTCCGATCCCATTCCACCAATAGAAATGATGGTGTAATCATCACCCTTTGGATGATAATCTTTAATGGTATCCATAACGGCCTTTAGGATGGTTGAATTGTAGGCACCAACCAAGCCTTTATCAGAAGTAATGACAATATAAGCCGTCTTCTTAATTGGACGTGAAATAAGCATCGGATTGCTGGAACCCTTCCTCAAATCAGAATGTAAAAGATCCGTTGTGATTTGACGAATTTTTGAAGCATAGATTTGAAAATCTTTAGCAGCTTGTTCAGATTTAACCAATTTAGCAGAAGACACCATTTTCATGGCACTGGTAATTTTTCCTGTCTTTTGTGTTGAAGTAATTCTTACCTTGATTTCACTAAGAGAGCCTGTCATACTAGATCCCTCCCATTATTAACTAAATTGTGACTGATCTTTGAAAGTCTGAATGGCTTTGTCCAGCACTGCTTCTTCTGGAAGATCTTTCGTTGTGCGAATCGTTTCAAAGATACCAGCGTCGTGTGAGTCAATGTAATCAAACATATCATCTTGGAAAGTCAAAATATCATCAACAGGAACACTGTCTAAAAAGCCATGTGTCAAAGCATAAAGAATCAAGACTTGTTTTTCAACTGCCAAAGGTTTGTGAAGGCCTTGTTTAAGAACTTCTACTGTGCGACGTCCGCGATTAAGCTTAGCTTGTGTTGCTGAATCAAGATCAGAACCAAACTGTGTAAAGGCTTCAAGTTCACGATAAGAAGCCAAGTCGAGACGAAGAGTTCCTGCAACTTTTTTCATGGCCTTAATTTGGGCAGAACCACCAACACGTGATACAGAAGATCCGGCATCAATAGCTGGACGGATTCCTGAGTTAAACAAATTTTCTTGAAGGAAAATTTGACCGTCAGTGATGGAAATAACGTTGGTTGCAATATAAGCTGAAATATCACCTGCTTGCGTTTCAATAAATGGTAAGGCTGTAATAGAGCCGCCGCCCAGCTCATCAGAAAGCTTAGCAGAACGTTCCAAAAGACGGCTATGAAGATAGAAGACATCCCCAGGATAGGCTTCACGTCCCGGTGGACGGCGCAAAAGCAAAGAAAGTTCACGATAAGCTACTGCTTGTTTTGATAAGTCATCATAAACAATCAAAGCATGTTTGCCATTGTACATAAATTCTTCTGCCATTGCAACACCTGCATAAGGAGCAATGTAAAGCAAAGGTGAAGGTTGCGAAGCCGAAGCTGTCACTACAATAGTATAATCAAGAGCGCCATATTTACGAAGAACCTCTACTTGACTGCGAACAGTAGACTCCTTTTGACCTATAGCAACATAGATACAAATCATATCTTGTCCCTTTTGGTTAATAATAGCATCAATGGCAATTGAAGTCTTACCGGTTTGACGGTCTCCGATAACCAATTCACGCTGTCCGCGGCCAATTGGTACCAAAGCATCAATGGCCTTTATTCCTGTTTGCAAAGGTTCAGAAACAGATTGACGCTGCATGACACCAGGAGCTGCCGCTTCGACAGGACGTGTCGCAGTCGTTTCAATTTCACCCAGACCATCAACAGGCTGACCAAGCGGATTAACGACTCGGCCAATAAGCGACTGGCCGACTGGTACTTCCATAATTTTACCAGTACGCTTAACCGTGTCACCTTCACGAATACTATTAAAATCACCAAGAATAATAATACCGATATCACTAGACTCAAGGTTTTGCGCCATTCCGAAAGTTCCATTGTCAAACTCAAGCAATTCACCGCTCATAGCATTATCAAGTCCGCAAGCACGAGCAATACCATCACCGATATAAGTAACAACACCAGTCTCTGTGACATCAAAATTTGGCTGGAAGTTTTCAATTTGCTTTTTAATTAAAGCGCTAATTTCTTGTGCGTTAATTGCCAAAAATCACACCACTTTCTATTTCAAATTCATTTTTAATTCTTGTAATTGGCTACGAATACTAGTGTCAATTACCTTATTATTTGCTTTAATAATAAAACCACCAATGATTTCATCATCAATTTTTTCAATAAGATTTCGTTTGGTTAGGGCAAATTTCTTTTCAACAAGTGCTGTCAACCGTTCTTTTTGATCATCTGAAAGAGCGACAACTGTCGTTACCTCAATATCAAAGATATGTGTCTTAAGACTGAGCTCTTTCAAAACTTCTTTCATTATAAGATAAAGAAGCTGCTGACGTTCATTTTGTAAGATAATCTCAAGAAACTGTTTCATATAGTTCGAACAAGACTCTTGAAACAGTCTTACAACTTCAGATTTAGCAGACAGATCAATTGCCTTGCTTGCTAAAAAATCTTGTACTTGCTGATCATCAAGAACACTCAAAATTGCTCTAACTTCATCATAGATAATAGGGACTGAATCTCTTTCAAGAGCGACTTCAACAAGACTCTTGGCATAGATCTCAGTCACAGCCTGCGTTTTTTTATCCATTAGGCATCTCCTAATTTGTCTAAGTAGCTATCAATTAAGTCACCTTGAGCTGTCTTATCAAGATTTTTTGCCATAATTTTTTCGGCTAAAAGAACACTAAGATCTGCCACATCTGCCTTAACGCTTGATAGGGCTTCTGCCTTGCTTGTAGCAATATCTTGATTGGCCTTATCTTTTAGACGACCGGCTTCCTCATGAGCTTCTGTTATAATCTTAGACTCTTGAGCTTTACCAGTTTCCTTAGCGTTATCAATAATTTGGGCAGCTTCATCCTTAGCTTGGTTAAGCTCAACTTGACGTTTATTCTCTAAAACCTGAGCATTTTGACGTGAATTTTCAGCATCATCAATATCCTTTGCAATTTTTTCTTCTCGTGTTTTGAAAATAGCTGCCAGCTGAGACCAAGCAAATTTCTTAACCAGAAGTAATAAAAGGATAAAAGATCCTGTCACGATAAGCAAATTGCCTAGACTTGTTCCATTAATAAGTGTTGACATAAATCACTGCTCCTTTCTTAATTGCCTTTAGTATCAATATTGACCTTTTTACCAATATAAGTCGTCGTTAAAAGAACAAAGACATAGGCTTGTATTCCTGAGATGAAAATAGAAAATCCAATCCAAGCCATGTTAAGCAGAAAGGCTATTGGTGTCGCATACGGGCTAAAATCAGCAAACTGTACCAAAAGCGCCATAACAACTTCACCAGCATAAATATTACCATATAAACGAAGAGACAGTGAAATAATATTCGTTAGTTCTTCTAAGAGATTCATAGGCAACATAGCTGCTGTCGGTTCTAAATAATCCTTTAAGTATGTTTTCAAGCCATGCTTACGAATACCTTCAAAGTGACAGATTACCGCCACCATTAAAGAAAGACCAAAATCAACTGCAAAATTTGCTGTTGGGGAAGTCCATAAATTATAATCTTTAACTTGAATCTTTGTTAATAAACCAATATTGTTAGCAACAAAAACAAAAAGGAAGAGACAAAAAGCAAATAGGCTGTAATTTTTAGTATAAGAACCTAAATTAGGCTTGATAATTCCAAGGACAAAATCATAGATCCATTCTAAAACATTTTGTCTGCCCGTAGGCTTTATTTTCAGATGGCGGCTTGTCCAAAAGACAAATAAGAATGCAATAAGAACAACTAAGAGAGACATCATCAAGATGGTTAAGTCAAACTCAATACCTAAGAATTTAACCGTTGGATTTATTGTTTTTTCCAACTCTAATTCCCCCTTTTCTTATTATGAAATCAGCCAACAAAGAATGTTGAAGCAAGAAGCACGAAAAAGGTACCTTCAATAAAGGCAACACCCATAATCATGAGCGTTTGTAATTTACCATACATTTCAGGCTGACGAGCTGCAGATTTTGCAATATTAGCAACTAAAATTCCTTCACCAAGGCTAACGCCTAAAACAGCAATCCCAAGTGCTAAAATCTTTAAATTCAACATAATGAATTCTCCTTCAAAATTTTTTTACTTGTTTAGTTTAGTCCTATTTTGCAGGTTTGTCAATGAAAACAAGAAATTTGGTTGCGTTTTCTTAGACTTTTCCTAACCTATTCTTTTAAATTATCAATAGCACTTCTCAACATTATAGAAGACGCTTTTAATTCGATTACTTATCTTATAAATATTAGGTCAAAAAAGAGACTTAGACGCTTTTGTCTAAGTCTCTTATTGGGAAGGCTTAAATTTCTAAATGCCAAATTTCTTTAGCATATTGTGTAATCGTATCATCTGAAGTAAATTTATCAGAGTTAGCAATATTACACAAACTCATACGCGACCAAGTTTCTTTATCACGATAAAGAGCATCAATCTTTTCTTGAGCCTGCACATAGGCTATGAAATCTTCAAGTAAGAAATATTCATCATTATGGGTAATCAGGGCTTCATAAATTTCAGTCCCTTCACTTTGACTATTAGGAATCGTTCCATTGATAAAGGTATCAACAACACGTTTGATAACAGGATTAGATTCATAGACACCGCGTGAGTAATAATCATGATTTTCATAATGACGGTAGACATCATCCTTGGTCATACCAAAGATGACAATATTCTCATCACCAACTTCATCTTTGATCTCAATATTAGCACCGTCAAGCGTTGCTAAAGTAACAGCACCCGTCATCATGAATTTCATGTTAGACGTTCCGGAGGCTTCCTTGGAAGCTAGAGAGATCTGTTCAGAAACATTGGCTGCTGGAATGATAAGTTCCGCTAGACTAACATTATAATTTTCAAGAAAGACAACTTTGAGTTTTCCTTGAAGGCTTTCATCGCTATTAATAAGATTGGCTAATTCATTAATAATTTTAATCACAGATTTGGCAAAATGATATCCCGGTGCTGCTTTGGCTCCAAAGATAAAGACACGCGGAACCATATCAAGATTTGGATTATCCTTTAGATCCCAATACAATTTCACAATATGAAGAACATTTAGTAGCTGACGTTTATAGGCATGCAGACGCTTAACTTGTACATCAAAGATAGCATCTGTTGAGACCTCCACGCCTGTTGATTCTTTTATATAAGCAGCTAATTTTGCCTTGGCATCTTGTTTAACCTGATAAAAATGATCAAGTACAGCAGAATCATTGGCAAAATCATTTAACTTTCTCAATTCGTGAATATCTGTGCGCCAGCTATTACCAATCATTTGATCAAGCGCTGCAGATAATTCTGGTGCTGCAATTTGTGTCCAACGACGCTGTACGATACCATTAGTCTTATTGTTGAATTTTCCAGGATAAAGGGTATAGAAATCATGCAAGGTATCTTCTTTGAGCAGTTCTGTATGAAGCTTCGCAACACCATTAACAGAGTGACCGCCAATGATAGCCAAATTTGCCATATGAATTTGATTATCTTTAACAATGCGAGTATTTTCAATAATTTGAGGATCAATGCCTTTTTGGGCTAAACCAGCAACAAAACGGTTATCAATTTCCAGAATAATTTGATAAACACGAGGCAAGACATTCTTGAAAAGCCCAGCATCCCACTTTTCAAGAGCTTCTGAAAGAATAGTATGGTTAGTATAACTCATCGTTTGCACAGTCGTTTCCCATGCTTGATCCCACTTAAGATCGTATTCATCAATCAACAACCGCATAAACTCAGCAGGTGCTACTGCTGGATGGGTATCATTGATATGAACAGAAATTTTTTCGTGAATTCTTTCTAGCGGTAAACCTTGTTTAAGATAAGATTTAATAATGGTTTGTAAACCAGCACTTGTCATAAAGTATTCTTGAATCAAGCGTAACTCTTTACCTTCATAATTAGAATCATCCGGGTAGAGAATAGCCGTAATATTTTTAACACGACGACGTGATTCCAGAGTTGGGTAATTCAATTCACATTCTTCAGGAATCTCAACATCCCAAAGACGCAAATTATTAATGTTATCATTACCAAAACCAATTTGCGGAACATCATAAGGAATAGCACGCAGGATTTGTGCGCCATCATAAACCGGAACAATGCGTCCTCTTTCATTAGCCTGCAAATAAACATTGCCAAAAAGTTTTACTTCAACAGCATCATGATCCTTACGTGTCTCCCAAACATTGCCGACAGAGCCAAACCAAGAGTCTGGCAGTTCCACCTGATAACCATCAACGATACGTTGCTTAAAGAGACCATATTTATAACGAAGGCCATTCCCAAAACCAGGATAACCAGTTGTTGCTAATGAATCCATAAAGGCTGCTGCCAGACGGCCGAGACCGCCATTACCAAGTGCCATATCATGTTCAGCATTTTTAACGTCCTCAAAATTGACACCAAGTTCAGCAAACCCTTCCTTAACCGTATCTAAGATACCTAGATTAAGTAAATTAGTTTCCAGCATACGTCCGGGAAGAAACTCAATTGAAAAATAATAAGCTACCTTCTGCTGATTTTGGGAAATCTTGCGATTTCTTTCTAACCAAAGCGGCGTATAATATTTACGAACAACTTTAGCCAAAGAAGCAAAAAGTTCCGTCGGTGTTGCTTCAGGTATCTTAATTAATTGCTCTTCATGCAGAGTGTCTTTAAAGTCACGAATGAATTTTTCCTTTGTTAGTTGCATTTTTTTCCTTTCATAAGGGACAGAACTAGCCTAAGCTAGTTCTTTATATAGATGTTCATAAGATTGACTGGCTGTATCCCAAGAGAAGTCAGTTGTCATCGCATTTTTTTGGAGAATTTTCCAGTCTTCTTTTCTATTATAATAGACATCTAGCGCAGCTTCAAGCGTTTTGGTCAGCCAATAACCTGAGAAGTCTTGGAAACCAAAACCTGTTCCTGTCTTTTCAAACTCATTATAAGGAATAACAGTATCCCGAAGTCCGCCTACTTCATGTACAAGCGGTAAGGTACCATAACGCATAGCCATCATTTGTGACAAGCCACAAGGCTCAAATGCACTCGGCATTAAGAAAATATCGCTGGCAGCATAAATTTGCTGAGCTAATTCTAAATCAAAAGTGATATTGGCTGACATTTTGTCTGGATAAGCATGACCGAACCAAGCAAAAGCATTTTCAAAATCAGCATAGCCTGTTCCTAGTAAAACAATCTGTAAATCCAGTTGCATCATTGTATTAAGTTGATCAACAACCAACTGAAAACCCTTCTGATCTGTCAGACGAGAGACAATACCAACCAAAGGAACATCCTCACGTACTGGTAAACCAACACGCTCCTGCAAGGCTGCTTTATTTTTAGCTTTACCTGACAGATCATCTTTTGAAAAATGCACTGCCAGATGTGGATCTGTTTCCGGATCAAATAAGTCCGTGTCAATACCATTGACAACACCACTTAACTTACCTGATTCCATCCGCATAATTTGATCCAGTCCTTTACCAAATTCAGGAGTCATAATTTCTTTAGCATAAGATGGTGAAACAGTGGTGACACGATCTGCATAGAGCACCGCTGCCTTCATCCAGTTGAGGCAATCATTCCACCGCAGCGTCCCATCACGATAACGCTCATCACCAACTCCAAAAAGCTCTCCTAACATAGAAGGATTGAATTGACCTTGAAACTCGATATTATGAATGGTAAATACTGTCTTAATCCCATGATAAGCATTAATCCAATGGTATTTTTCCTTTAGCAAGTAAGGAATCATGGCGGTGTGATAATCATGGACATGAAGAATATCCGGAATAAATTGAATTTTTTCCATAGCTTCTAAAGCAGCTAATTGGAAGTAAGCAAAGCGTTCACCATCATCAAATTCACCATAGATTTGACCACGATAAAAATAATGCTTATTGTCAATAAAGTAAAAGTCAACGCCATCTCTGAAGATATGTTTGATACCAACATATTCACGACGCCAGCCGACATTGGTGAAAAAGTAGAACAGATCTTCTATTTGGTCACCAAATTTAGCATCAACAACATCATAATAAGGAAGGATAACACTGACTTCATTATTATTTTTCACAAGGGATTTGGGCAAGGCACCAATAACATCGCCCAGACCGCCTGTCTTTGCAAAAGGAGCCCCTTCCGCTGCTACAAATAAGATTTTCATTGAATAATATCCTCAACAACTTCACTTGCTTTTGCGATAACAATAGGTTTATCTCCCGTACCGCGAATGGTTACTCCAGGAGCAATCTTAACATTTTTATCAAGAATAGCATTCTCTACTACTGCACCATCACCAATGCTTACTTTAGGGAAAACAACACTGTTAACAACACGGGAATGATTAGCAATATGGCAGTTGCGCGAAATAATGGAATGATCTACAGTTCCTTTGATGATGCTTCCTGAAGCAAACTGAGCATTTTTTACAGTCGAATCCACTGCAAAATAGGTCGCTTCTTCATTTTTGACCTTAGTATAAACTTTTTGGTTAGAATAAAGCAAGGAATAAAATTTTTGAGATTCCAGCATATCCATATTGGCATTGTAATAAGACTGGATAGAAGAAATATTAGCCAAATAACCAGTGTATTCAAAAGCAAGAGCTTTCTCAGCTACTGTCAAATCACGCAATAAGAAACGAAGATTAATCGGTTCTTCTTTTTGATTTTCTTTTTCCATCTGCTCAATCAACCAAGAGGTATTCACAATATAGATACCAGCAGACATTTTTTCTGTTTCATTACCAGACTGACTATCACGGCGTCCCGTAACAGTATCCGTTTCATCAATTTCTAAAATGTCATTAGCTGCAGAAATAGCATTGATTGGCAATTTTTTATAAACAACTGTTATATTGCGTTTATTAGCATTATGCAGATGAATCACTTGCTGCAAGTCAATATTACACAGAATATCACAAGACATGTAAATGGTTTGATCAGAACCTGAACGTTTTAAATAAGTCAAGATTTGATCATAATAATCCTTATCGGCATAAATACTATCTTCTGGTGTATTATAGAAACCTAGGAAATAATGACTTAAGAGTGTATTAAGACCCCATTCACGACCGCTTCTGATATGATCAAAAATAGAACGAATATTTTGTCCACGGAAAATACCATAAACACTTCGAATACCAGCATTTGCTAAATTTGATAATTGAAAGTCAATTAAGCGATATTTACCATCAAAAGGCAGATTTGCCAAGGGACGCGTATCTGTTAATCCTTCCATTTCTGGGAATCCGATAGCACTTCCTAGAATTGCAGAATATTTATCAATCTTCATTTGGAACCCCCACTACTTCATTATAACCAATAACTTGGACTTCTTCAGTACCATCAATCTCAACGTCTTCACCAATCTTGGCTCCTTCGCCAACAATGGCACGTGTAATTTTAGCACCTTCGCCAATAACAGCACCACTCATAATAAAGGAATCCTTGATTTGGGCACCTTCTTTGACCTGAACATTGGTTGACAAAATAGAATGTTCAACCTTACCAGAAACAAAACAGCCATCTACAACTAAAGAATCTTTTACATGAGCTTCTTCGGTGATAAAGTTTGGCGGTGCGATTAAGTTTTTTGAATAAATCTTCCAAGAACGATCACGGCTGTGAAGGTCATTGTCTTCGCCAATATACTCCATATTAGCTTCCCAGAGTGATTCAATGGTCCCAACATCTTTCCAATAGCCGTTAAAATTATAAGTATAAACACGCTCACCTGACTCAAGATAAGCAGGAATGACATTTTTACCAAAGTCAGACATATCAATATTGTTCTTTTCAGCATCAACAAGCATGGTCCGTAAACGATCCCAATTGAAAATATAAATTCCCATTGAAGCTTTGGTTGATTTTGGCTGTTCTGGTTTCTCTTCGAACTCAACGATACGGTCATTGGAATCCGTATTCATAATACCAAAACGACTAGCCTCTTTAAGAGGTACATCGATAACTGCAACTGTCAAGCTGGCCATATTATCTTTGTGGGTTTGAAGCATATCATCATAGTCCATCTTATAAATATGATCACCCGACAAAATAAGAACGTACTCAGGATTAATACTATCAATATAATCAATATTTTGGTAAATCGCATGGCTGGTTCCTTGGAACCAACGATTGCCTTCTGTTGCAGAATAAGGTTGAAGAATTGTTGCCCCAGAATTAATACCATCCAAACCCCAGCTTGAGCCATTTCCAATATGACTATTAAGAGCCAGTGGCTGGTACTGTGTAATAATACCAACATTATTGATGCCTGAATTGGCACAATTTGAAAGTGCAAAATCAATAATACGATAACGCCCGCCAAACTGGACAGCAGGTTTTGCAATGCTTTGCGTCAATTTTCCAAGTCGTGTCCCTTGTCCCCCAGCAAGAATAAGAGCTAACATTTCATTCTTCATATGCATTTCCTTCCCAAATAAGTTTTTACTTTCTCAAACGACGTTTTATTTTCCAAATACTAGCACCCAAGGCTGGCAAAGTGAAGCTGAGCGTATTTTCATATTCCTTCCACAAATTTTTTTGTGTTTTGACTGTCATATTGTGCTCTTTCCAAACTCCACCAAATTCCTCAAGTTCAGTATTCCATACTTCTTCATATATACCCGCAACCGGAACGCCTATTGTAAAACCTTTGCGTTCCACAGGAACCATATTGAAGACACAGACTAATAGATCTCCCTTCTCATTTTTTCTGATAAAAGACAAGACACTTTCATCAACATTATCAGCATCAATAATTTCTAAACCATCATAACTGGTGTCCAATTGCCAGAGTACCTTATGATCTTTATAAAATTGATTGAGTTGGCTGGTAAAATCTTGCATTTTAAGATTAAGTCCATCCTCTTCCTCAAGATTAGTCCACTCAAGGGCATGGTCATATTTCCATTCTAAGAATTGGCCAAATTCACTTCCCATAAAGAGCAGTTTTTTACCAGGATGGCAGATTTGATAAGTATATAAATTTCTCAGACCAGCAAATTGATTATAACGATCCCCCCACATTTTATGCATCAGACTCTTTTTGCCGTGCACAACTTCATCATGTGAAAATGGTAAGATAAAATTTTCGGAAAAGAGATACATAAAACTAAACGTCACAAGGTTAAAATCGTATTTGCGATAAATTGGATCTTCTTCATAGAATTTCAAAATATCATTCATCCAACCCATATTCCATTTATAGTCAAATCCCAGACCACCTTCTTCACGCCTGCCCGTAATCTTAGTTGTAGCTGTTGACTCTTCTGCAATCATCATTACATCTGGATGAGCTAATTTGAGCACTGTATTTAAACGCTGCAAAAAATAATAACCTTCTAGATTGCGATTGTTACCTTCTATGTTAGGCTGCCAAGGCCCTTCGTCATAATCCAAATAGAGCATATTGCTGACAGCATCAACACGAATACCATCAATATGATAGAAATCTATCCAAAATTTAGCACTAGAAATCAAGAAAGATTGAACTTGATTTTTACCCAAATCAAAATTAAGAGCTCCCCAACGATAATTATGGGCACGGTCATGATCCTGATACTCAAAGGTCGGTGTCCCATCAAAATAAGCCAGAGCATCATCGTTTTGTGTAAAGTGACCAGGCACCCAGTCAACAATGACACCAATATTATTAAGATGACAGGCTTCAACAAAATCCTGAAACTGTTCTGGAGTACCATAGGTGTGCTCAAAGGCAAAGAAGCCCATCAATTGATAGCCCCAGCTCATGCCCAAAGGATGAGCCATCAAAGGCATGAATTCAACATGTGTATAATTCATCTTTACTAAGTAAGGAACCAATTCATCCTTTAATTGTTCAAAGCTATAGGGACTTCCATCTTCATTTTGCTTCCAAGAACCCGCATGAACTTCATAAATATTGACTGGCCTTTTAAAGAATCCCCAGCGTTTACGGCGGCCCAACCAAAGACCATCTTTCCATTTCTTTTCAGGAATGGTTCTGATGAGAGAACCCGTTCCCGGACGCTCTTCCAAATAAATAGCAAATGGATCCATCTTTTCAACAATTTGCCCACCTTGTCGCTTCACAAGGTATTTATATATATGGCCTTCCTTAGGTAAATCCGTAAAGACTTCCCAAACGCCTGCCTCATTTTTATCCATTTGTAAGGGATTATCAAACCAGCCAGTAAAGTCACCAATAAGATGAAGATCCTCAGCATTTGGCGCCCAAACCCTGAAAATATAACCCTTTACGCCATTTTTTTCAGTTTCATGAAATCCAAAGTAGTGTTGTGCATGAAAGTTTTCTCCAGTTCCAAATGTTCTGAGTGCTTCTCTCTCATTCATTGTATCACCTCCTCTTTTATATCGCTTACCAAATCCTTCTGACAGAAACGCTCAATTAGCAATTTATCTTCCTTTATTGCTGCATTCGTTCCGTTTATCTTATACCAACTAGGAGTATTTCCAGACTTTTGACTGTGCTGCATTCATTGGACTATTCCACCATTTAAAGAAAACAAATTGCTATAAGAAAACAAAAATAATCCAAGAAAACTTGGATTATTTTTTTAATTCAAAGACCGTAGCTGTCAAATTTTCAAGTTGTCCACTCAATTTATGAAAGCGTTTTATATTTGTTAATATTATATCATACTTTTCATCTTGTGTCATATCAATTTTAGCGTTTTTTTCACTAACATTGAAAATTAATTTGAAAATTTTATCGTGGCTACTTATGCTGACAATCACTAAGCCAGATCCATATTCTGCTGACTCAACATAAACATGCTTACGGATGTCCTCATAGGTCTGATAAGAAAAAGCCTCTTCTTGTGTTTTTAAACGAATTAATTCTTTAACAAAATTAACGGTTGACTTATAAAGTGTTACATTATTCCAGTCAATTTGATTAACCTCATCGGGGGCATTATAACTATTCATTGCGCGTTCTTTATCAGCATGGGTTAATTCCCCATCTGGACCCGTTGGAAACAGCTTAGTTCGTAAAAATTCCTGTCCTAATTCAATGAAGGCCATTCCCTGCATCAAAATCCCCAGACTATTTGCCAGCTCAACGCGTTTAATATGAGTTGTTTTATCATCTTCAGGATGTAATTCTATAAGCAGATCATTAAGGTTATAATTGTCATGTGCCTCTACATAATTGAGTACTTGGTTCGGTACCAAATAAGAACTTAATTCGTCACTGCCTAACATGCCCTTGGCAATTTTATTCTCAGTAGGCTCTCCTGATACAAAACCGCGTTTGAAATCGCCGTAAACTTCAGCACCCTTAATAGCATTTCTCACATCGTCATTGAAAAAACCAATACGCGGCATTTGATAAGCATTATCTTTTTTAGCCTTATCTTCTGGCATGAGCCCTATTCCCATATCCCAACCTTCACCATAAAGCAAGATATTTGGATCGATAGCATCAACAGCCTGACGAATAGCATTCATGGTTTCAACATCATGAAGCCCCATCAGATCAAACCGAAAACCATCAATATTATAGGCTTGAATCCAATAAAGAATGGAATCAATCATGTATTTCCTAAACATTTCTTTTTCACTAGCGGTCTCGTTTCCACAGCCCGAACCATTTTGCAAGGAACCATCATGATTCATACGATAATAATAATCAGGCACTGCCAGCTGAAAAGCAGAATCTGTGGAAGAATAGGTATGGTTGTAAACCACATCCATAATGACACCAATACCTGCATCGTGATAAGCCTGAACGAGCTGTTTTAATTCTAAAATGCGAGTGGTTGGTGCATGAGGATTGCTCGCAAAGCTAGCTTCTGGAACATTATAGTTTTCAGGATCATAACCCCAATTATAGGCGTAAGAGCCATCTTCATTGAAGGTCTGGTGATGATCAAAAACAGGCTGCAGCTGCACGTAATTAATACCTAAACTCTTGAGATAATCAAAACTTGTTTGATCGCCATATAAATTTTTGGTTCCTGTTTCAAAAGCACCTAAGAATTTGCCGCGATTTTCATGCCTGACACCTGAAGTTTCAGATTTAGAAAAATCTCGGATATGCATCTCTGCTATCACCGCTTGGTTAGGATTGCTAAGACGCCAATTAGCCTCTTGCCTGTGTTTGACTTTAAAACCTTCCGGTATTAAATCAGTATCAGCAATAACAACTGAACGTTTCCCGTCAGCCGTTACAGCAATAGAATAAGGATCTCTTGTATCACGAAAAATACGTCTGCGATAATAAACACGGTAACGATAAGCATGATAATTCAAGTCACCTTCGACTGTACGCTTCCAGACCCCATGTGTATTTTTTGTATGATCATCAGGGGTTCTGTTTTCCCCGCGCTTCATTTTTAAAACCTTGAGAACACTTGATTTCTCACCAGTTGAACTGTAAATAATTAATTCAACCCGTCTAGCAGTTGGTGCCCAAAGCCGAAATTCAGTTTTATCTTCTTGATAAGAAAAACCAAGCCAGCCTTGAAAACCCCATTCATAATCAAAACGCTTACTATTGACAGCCATATCAAAAGCATGCGGCTGACGTTGATTATAAGCATGGCTTGCAACTGCTGCTTGCCATGAATAATAAAGCGTATCATCCCCTTGAACAATCCAAACCTCGCTTTTAGACAGACCAGGATTGCAATTAATACTAAAATCAGGTGTTCTAACGGACCAGTCAGCATTTTTGACAATCAGATAGACTTGACTTTGAAAAGTGTCAGACTCATACACGAGATTTCCAACAATTCCAAAATTATCAAAACGTGAGAAAGAGGCATCCCTTCCCATCTGTCCGCTCTGCCATTGCCATAAGCTAAACTCAAAATAATTTTCTGTATTACTATGGTAATGTACGACTACGGTATGTTTCATGTCTTTTTACCTAACTAATCTTGCTCTTTTGTTTTATCCATCTCATCCAGACTTTCTGCTTCTCTCGCAAATTTCTGGGCAATTGCTTCTAGCACCAGTTCTTCTGTATCAAGAGTAATCGCATCATCTGAAATTTCATCTGTATTAGCAAAGAATTCAATATGATTTTTTAAATTGCGCAATTCAATCGGTGCATCACCGCCGTACTCTCCATCAAGGTTAATCATCATCCGCTTAGGAGGATTCCCTTGAGGAATAATTTTAAGGTAACTGGTTTTAATATACTCGATCTTTTTGTGATTAATATGCCGCCCACCTGTCAAAACAAGACGAATAAGATCTGTTAATTCAAAAAGATTAGCCGTTTTAACTAAGATGAGCGTAAACTTACCATCATCCAACTTAGCATCTGGAGCAATCGTTTCAAAGCCTCCAACAGAATTGGTTAAAGCTACAAAAATCATGGAAGCTTCACCTTCAAAAACGCCATGATCATAAAAGACCTTGACAGGGACATTTCGAACACGTGGTAAGAGCTCCGCCCCCTTGACTAAGTAGGCGAGATAACCAAACATTGTCTTTAGCTGGCTAGGCACACTATAGGTCAATTCTGTCAAACTGCCTGCTGCGGCAATATTAATGAAATATTTGTCATTATAAGCCCTACCAATATCCATATGAATGGTCTGGTTTTTACCAATGAGCTTAGTTGCTTCAACAGGATTGCCACGGGGGATTTTAAGAGCACGAGCAAAATCATTGGTCGTCCCCGTTGGAATAATAGCCACTTTAGGACGTCTTTTCAGAGGTGCAATCCCGCTGACAACCTCATTGATAGTGCCATCACCTCCGGCAGCAATGACTAAATCAAACCCTGCTTGACTGGCACGTGCAGCTTCATTTTTAGCAGAATCTGCTCTGGGCGTGGTCTGAAAGGCACTCGTTTCGTAGCCAAAGCTCTCTAAGATATCTAAAACTTCTGCTACATTTTTCTTCATGATTTCTTGACCTGAAGTTGGATTGTAAATTAAACGTGCACGTTTTTGTTTTCTTACCATTTCTCTCTCCTATCACAAACTTTCTAGCCAAGCTTCATCCTTAATTTCAATTCCTAAAGTTTTAGCCTTTTCTAATTTAGAACCTGCATCACTCCCCGCTATGACCAGACTGGTTTTTTTAGAAACACTTCCAGCTACATTAGCACCAAGACTTTGTAGTTTTTCTTTAGCTTGGCTGCGGGTCAAGTTTGCTAGTTTACCAGTTAAAACAATTGTCATCCCAGTTAAAGCAGCATCACTTGCTGTTTTTTTGCCGAGATAAGTCAAGTTCAAACCTGCTGTTTTTAACTCTATCAAAAGTTTCTGTGCGCCTGCTGTTGCAAAGTAAGTTTTTAAAGACTCTGCAATAACAATTCCCAAACCATCAATAGCAGCAATATCATCAAAATCAGCAGCAGCTAACTGCTCAAGACTCTCAAAGCGTTCCATAAGAAGTCTGCTCGCCTTACTGCCGACATGACGAATACCCAATCCAAATAAAAGTTTTTCGGCTGAATTGGCTTTGGAAGCCTGAATAGCCTTATAAAGCTTAGTTGCTGATTTTTCCTTGATCCCTTCGAGCTGCATAAGGTTCTCAGGAGTCAACTGATAGATATCAGCCACATCGCAAATGAGTTCTGCTGTAAATAATTTTTCAACAATAGCCGGACCTAATCCTATAATATTCATAGCATCACGACTAGCAAAATGAATCAATTTCTCCTTTAATTGGGCTGGACAGCGTGGATTAACACAGCGAAGAGCCACCTCATCCTCAAAATGGATCAGTTCACTCTGACAGGACGGACAGACTGTTGGAATTGGTAGCGGCACTTGCTGGTCACGTTTGTTTTCAACGACATGTAAAACTGCCGGAATGATATCTCCAGCCTTATAAACAACAACTATGTCACCAATTCGGATATCTTTTTCAGCAATATAGTCAACATTGTGTAAGGTTGCTCGGCTGACCGTTGTTCCTGCCAGCTGAACAGGTGTTAAATTAGCTGTTGGTGTCACAACCCCTGTTCGACCAACTGTCCAGTCAACCGATAAAATTTCTGCTGTTTTTTCTTCAGCTGGAAATTTATAGGCAATGGCCCATCTGGGTGCTTTAACTGTAAAACCGAGTGCCTCTTGTAAGGCCAAACTGTTCACTTTGATAACAACGCCATCAATATCATAGGCAAGTTCAGCCCTTTCCTTAGCAACATCTTCAATAAACTGCCAAATA
Source organism: Streptococcus mutans (assembly GCF_006739205.1). Classification (NCBI taxonomy): domain Bacteria; kingdom Bacillati; phylum Bacillota; class Bacilli; order Lactobacillales; family Streptococcaceae; genus Streptococcus; species Streptococcus mutans. Next base: position 593,234 of record NZ_AP019720.1, on the reverse strand, counting down.
GCATCCATTGAGGAGGAAATAATATGACGAGGATTGACTGTAAAACCGAGCTTGGCAAAACTTTCTAGTACTGCTTCCTGACTGCTGGCAGCTGTCGGACCAGCCTCTTGATAGATAAAGGTCGCCAATTTTCGTTTAGCCACAACCTTAGTATCCAATTGACGCAAAGTGCCTGCCGCTGCATTTCGCGGATTCGCAAATTCAGTCTCACCATTTTCCCTACGCTCAGCATTGATAGTTTTAAAGGAAGCTTTAGGCAAATAGCATTCCCCACGTACTGTCAAATCAATATTTTCAGGTAAATGCAGTGGAATATCTCGCACACGCTTAAGGTTCTCCGTGATATTTTCACCAACTGTCCCGTCTCCTCTGGTAGCCCCAACTCGTAAACGGCCATTGACATAGGTTAGAGAAATAGAAAGACCATCAATTTTCAATTCTGCTAAATAGTCAGCCTGCGGAAATTCTGCTTTAATACGCCTATCAAAAGCATCTAATTCTTCACGAGAAAAAGCATCTTGTAAAGAAAATAAAGGATACTCATGTCTATACTTTTCAAAACCATCTAAAACAAGGTCACCCACACGATGCGTCGGACTATTAGGAAGAATATCCTCTGGAAATTCTTTTTCAAGTTCTACAAGTTCACGATAGAGTTTATCGTACTCAGCATCTGAAACACTGGGATTATCTTTTGTATAATATTCTCTGGCATATTGATTAAGAAGCTGAACCAGCTCATTCATACGTTCTTTCATATTTCTTATTTTACCATATTTTCACTAGCTTTAACTAATTTTTAATTATAAAAGAAAAGGGAAAGCTTTATTTTAAAGAATTAAAAGCAGTGTAAAGAAAGAAAAGCAACTTTCACGTTTATTAGAATGATTATTAAGAGCTGATTTTTTCAAATCGGTTATAGGCAAAATCTTTATTGTCTCATAAAAAAATAATCTTCCGAAGAAGATTATCTTGTAAAATCTATATATTGGGCCAATTTATCAATCACAAGAGCTCCAAAAAGAGAGGAAATCAATTCTCCTACTGCTACAGTTATCCAAGTCAGTAAAAATGGCGTTTGGAGAACAAGAGAAATTTCCGCTGCTATCGTTACCATAAATATAGCGTAAAACACAGAAAAGTAAAAGAAGGCCTTATTAAAGAGGCCATTAAAAATGTATTCCTTTTTATACTTAGAAAAAAGGATCAGGCCTAATGTTACAAAAACTAAGGTTGAACCACCGCCGACAAAGACATCAAGAAGACCAATAGTCCCAAAAGTATTGGCAATCATACAGCCTAGAGTAACAGCAATGATGTATTTAGGATTATAGAAAGCTAAAAAATTAAGCATTTCTGAAAGCCGAAATTGTATACCACCATAAGAGATGGCATTTAACGGCGGAGTCGCAGTCAAGGCGACATATAAGGCCGCCACAATGGCGATATGGGCTAAATCACGAACAGTTAGTTGTTTCATTGTTTCTCCTTTAACGGATCTACCGTTTGTAATATGCTTGGTGAAAGGGAAATAAGCACCAAGGGTTGTCAGACAACTTATCCAGTATAGCATATTTTCAATTTTTTTGATATAGTAATCTTATGAAAAGATTACTACGCAATGAAACCCTAAAAAAGATTATTACCCATGAAACTTCCAAATATATTTTTTTCGGCATTCTGACTACCTTTGTCTATTTTCTAACACGGACGCCGCTCTTTTTCATTACTAAAGAAGCTACTCTTTCAGCAGTCATTGCTAATGTCACTTCTATTACCTTTGCCTTCTTTACCAATGATTATTTTGTTTTTAACCAAAAACGTCAAGGCTGGCTGAAACGTTTTATTCAATTTTTCATCGCCCGTCTATCAACCTTAGCACTTGATTTGCTGCTGGCCTTTTTACTTGTTGACAAGTTTCCGGGTATTATCGGCCGTTTTGTCAGAAACAATCATGATATGATTAATTTTATTGAAACCATTATTTCACAGTTTTTGATTATGGCAACCAATTATATCATCAGTAAATTCTTTATTTTTAAAAATAAAAAAGAGAGCTAATCAGGGCTCCCTACAACCAATCATTCCTTTTGTTAAAAAATTCAGTTCTGCAAAACAGGTACTGAATTTTTTTCTTCTGCAGTTAGAACCAACCATTCTCACGCGCAATACGGACTGCATCTGTTCGATTGTTGGCGTTAAGCTTGTTAAAAATAGCTGTCATATAGTTGCGGATAGTTCCATTGGACAAAAAGAGCTGCTCTGCTATTGTTTGATTGGAGGCTCCTTTAGCAACCAATTGTAAAACTTCTTGTTCCCGTTCACTAAGCGGATTGCTGTCAAAGGTTACCTCTTCAACTAACTCTGGTGAGTACTCCCGCTGACCTGAAAGGACAGTATAAATGGTTGCCATTAATTCACTGGCAGAGCGATCCTTAAGTACATAAGCATCAACATGGGCTGCTAAAGCGCGTTTGAAATAACCAGAACGTTTGAACGTTGTCACAATAATGACCTTAGTATCTTGGTGCTGACGAATCCACTCTAAAACATCCAAACCTGTTTTGATTGGCATTTCAATATCTAAAATAGCAACATCAACTGTTTGCTTACCAAGTAGCTCAATTGCCTCTTGACCATCAGCTGCCTGATAAATCTCTTCAACATCATCTTCCATAAGCAGTAATTGGCAGAGCGCATCTCGCAGCATGGATTGATCTTCAGCAACTAGTAATTTCATTGACGTCCTCCTTCATTTAGGTAAATAGTGACGACTGTCGGATTGTTGGAAGAGGTAACTTCAACTTCTCCATTGACCAGACCAAGCCGTTCACGAATAGAGTGCAATTCCTGACCTGTCAGCTCATCAAATCCAACACCATTATCCTCAACAGTTACTTCAATCCCCTCCTCCCCACGTTTGATCGTAATCTGACAGTCATCAGCCTGACTGTGCTTGATGACATTATTAGCCAGCTCCCGCAGAACCATGGTCATAGTAGACTGAGTAACAGGGGATAAGCTGTCCAAGTCCAACTGATTGTCAACAGATAGACTGATATCAGATAAACCAAAGAGACGCTCCATTTCAGTCAGCTCCTCCGACACTGTCCGATATTTGAGATGATTGACAAGTTCGCGCACCTCATGCATGGAATCATGACTGATTTGATTGAGCTCTTCTAGTTGCTTTTGCACGGCTTCGTACCGACCCTTTTTCATTTGCTTAAGCGCCAGCTCCGTCTTGAGACTCATCATGGCAAAGGTATGCCCCAATGTGTCATGTAAATCACGGCCGATCCGATTGCGCTCATTTTCAGCAGATAGGATATTGATGGTGCGGTTTTGCTCAACAATCTCTGCTTCCATTTTTTCTTGCAAACGTAAATGATTTTGGAAATAGTACATGCCAAATACAAAAATTGGAAGTGTGATGGACATCAAAAAGACAGCAATACTGTTCCTATGAACAATCCCATAAATAATGCCATTAATCCCCAGAAAAAAAGTGACCAGAGAAAAGGATAAAAAGCGGTAAGACCGATAGCTGTCTCCAAACCGCCAAACCAATAGATTGACATGATAAAAAAGAAACCACATCATAGCCCCTTCATAAGCTAGAGTCATAAAAGCAATGTAAGCCAGTGTGTAAAACCATAAGACCGCAATTACCCTATGATAGCTGGCCTTCAGCCGAACTAAAAGCAGATAGGCAGCTGTAAAACCAGCGGTTAAAATTAAAGTCCACATAGGATAATAGTTTGCCGCAGTACCTAAAATGGGAAAAGCGAGAAAGACTAGCCCTATATAATAAGGCAAGTCATTCTTTTGATGTCGTCTAAACACTTTCAACCTCTTGTTTTTGTTTAATGAATAGGGCAAGCCCTGCTACTATTATGGCATAAGCCAGTGTAATAAACAAGGAATTCCATGTCAGCTGACCTTTTTGAGCAAAATTGACCGCTAATTGGTTAACGTGATAAATGGGAGAAACTTTAGAGATAGACTGTACCCAGTCTGGAAACATAGTAATAGGCATCCAAGAGCCCCCTAGAATGGCTAAACCCAAAAAAGCAATATTCCCTACAATAGACATGATTTGTTCGGATTTAATCCGTTCAATCAAAAGCCCTAAAGCTAGAAAGACTAAGCTAGCCATTAATAACAGTAAACTTGTTCCTATCCAGCGAATCGGTGTCATTTCCACATGCCTAACAAAAGCACCAATCATAAAAGTCACAATAATAGAAACTAAAAAATTCAGCAAAACTCGAAAAATTTTTGACAGATAATATTTATAAATGGAAATCCTAGAATGTTCGAGATAGCTTAACCAATGATTAGTTTGGTCTTCCTTAAGCATATAAGGGAAAGAAAAGATTCCAAAACTCGACATAGAAAAGGCGGTCATAGTAATCATAAATGATCTGATAAAATCTGTCTGCCCTTGTGTTGTGTCATACATCTTCATTCCTGAATAAATAAGAAAGAAACCAACTGGCATCCCAACCGCCATGATGAACATGGGCCAAGTCCTCCAGGTCTTAATCCACTCAACTTTTAATAATGCTTTCATGCTTCTTCTCCTTTTGTCGAATCAAACAGGGTATTTAATAGAGTCTTATTTTGAATCTCAATCTCTGAAATACTGCAACCTTGTTTCTGCAATATAGACCATATTTGTTCCAAATCCTTGGTCATAAAGGTTACCGTATCCTGTTTTTCTTCTATGTCGTAGACCTTATCAAGACTATGAACTAGCTGAGCATAAGTAATAGATAAGGTTACTTGTTTTTCTTTATCCTCACTGCGCATGGCAAATGGGGTCGTATCCCGAATCAGTTGTCCTTGGTGCAAGACCAAAATGCGATCCGCTGTATGCTCCACTTCTTCAATATAATGAGACGAATAGAGAATGGTCGTTCCATTTTCTTTCAAATCATGAACAATCTCCCAGAAACGTTGCCGTGTGGAAGTATCCATACCTGCCGTTGGCTCGTCTAAAAAGAGAACCTTAGGTTTTCCAATCAGACAAAGGATAAAAGCCAAGAGACGACGCTGACCGCCAGATAATTTCCCAGCCAGTTGCTCATACTGCTGATCTGAAAACTGCAATAATTGCCTAATTTCTTCTTCAGTCAATGAATCATCTGCAATTTCCCTAAAGAATACAATCAATTCCTTAACTTTTAAGACAGAAGGGATTGTATTTTCCTGTAGGAGAACTGCTACCTGAGCTTTGGGCTTATTTTTTTGTCCTTTAAAAAGCACTTGACCTGAACTAGTCTTTATGTCTCCTAACATACAAGACATAAGGGTTGTCTTCCCTGCACCATTTGGTCCAATCAGCGCTATACAGTCGCCCTCATTAACCTCAAAAGAAATGTCCCTCAAAACTTTTTTCGCCTTAAATTGTTTGGATAAATTTGAAACGCTTATAACAGTGTTCGCCATATTATGCTCCTCCATATGATGTTTTCCAGTTTGATCTTAAATATCCAAATACTCGACAATCTCGCCATGCTGAACTTTATCAGCTAGTTTCTCAACAATGTCTTTGCCCAAGTATTTCGCAAAAGTTTTCAAATCATCCGCAACTTCAAAAACATTATTTTCCTCAACCTGATTGGGATCAAAACTTGAGTCTTCTTTGCCTTTATCCCAGTAATTCCAATTAATATCTGTCCGCTCATAGTAGACGTAATGCCTCTTTTTTGTTAAGTAAACCCTTTTCGAAATCAGCCTCTGATTGTTCTCAGATGTGACAGTATGAGAGTAGAGTTTATGCCCTTGAAAGACTTTGTAAGAACGAATGCCGCCTTTCAAAAAACTGAGTTTGATTTCTTCATAAGTCATTTTCTTTCCTCCCTGCGATTTTTTTAAAATAGGGAAAAATTCCATAAAACAGTGTCATACAAATGCCCATGAGTGCGTAAACATGCCATAGTGAGATGCCCGCAAAATAATCAGTCATCAAAGCCAAAATACTAACAAAAGCTACAATCACGATAAAAATGAGCAGTAATTTCAATGATCTCATGATCCCCCCTAATCCGTCAATTCTTTAATAAGCGATTTCGTTATCCCAATTAAAGCAGAAGCAGCAATCAGCAAGCCAATCATCAGTCCCAAGTGTGAAAAGATAGCCTCAAAGTGTAAGGTTTCAAAAATATCTGTAAAAATACTCAACCCTGCAAAAATAGTTGCGATGACAACATACACAATATAAGAAATTTTAATTTTCATAGTCCCTCTTCGTTTTCTTTATGATATGATTTTATCGAAAAACAGCAAGACATTTCAGCCCAGAATGTCATGACATCATATGACTTTTGTCATGTTTTAGACAAAAGAAAAAGACAAACCTCAACAAGAAGTTTATCTTCGGTTTGAAATAGCTTTTAATCGTCTCCTTTTTTTTCATCTTTGTTAAGAGTATGATGTCTGGATTGAATAATCGTAATAATATTACCTCTTCGAGGCTTGAATTCTTTGACATATTTTTTTTGGTAACTGGCATTTAAAACAGCCCCTAAAATCAGAATTCTAGCAAAGACAATAAACCACAGCATCAAAACAAACAAAGTAACGGAACCAAAAACACGTAAATTTTCCATGCTAGCTGTAGCATAGTTAATATAAGTACCAAATAAACTTGTCATGGTAAAAAAGAGAAAACTGGTAAAGATGGTTCCCGGCAAAATGTAGCGAATTTTTTTAATTCTGACATTAGGCAAGATATAATAGAGAACCCCTAAAGCAACGAAAAAGATGGCTGCTGTCACGGGCTGAGTCAAATTCATGAGAATATCATATAAATCTTGATTAAGAAAAGAATTATGATAAAGAAAGGTTAATACGGTTTTACCGAAGGTGGACAACATAATAGCAAGAGCCAAAAAGAAAATAACCAGCAAACTAGAAAAAATACCCACAATATGTCCTAAAATCAAATCACGGTGATTCTGGATACCATAAGATTTATTCATGGATTTCTGTAAAAAGGTCAGACTTTTTGACATAGTCCATAACCCTGTTACAATGGCTAACCACAAGAGACTGGTAGAGGGCTTATTAAAAATCCCTCTGACAATACCAGAAGTATTTTCATAAAGTTGTTCTGGTAGATTATTTTTCATGAAAGACAAAAGTTCCGAAGTATCAATATGAAGATAAGGAAACAAATTAGCCAGTAAAATCAAGAAAGGAAAGATGGTCAAAATCAAATAGTAAGCCACTGCTATACTGGACAGATCCATTTCAGAACTTTTATAATATTCTAAGAAATTCTGGACAAACTGGCTTGCCTGTAATTTTTCGATAATCTTTTTCACTGTCGCTCCTATTAATAAGTCCCTTCTTGACCCTGACTCGTTAGAATACGGGGACCGTCTTTTGTAATGACAAATTGATGCTCATACTGACAGGATAATCCGCCATCAAGCGTTTTGTGTGCCCAGCCGGTGTTCATATCAGTATCAATTTCCCAAGTGCCGGTATTAATCATGGGTTCAATAGTTAAGACCATACCCTCTTTCAAACGCAGACCACGTCCTGCTCTACCATAATGCGGTACATTGGGTTCTTCATGCATGGTTGGGCCAACACCATGACCAACTAAATCACGGACGACACCATAACCGTTGGCCTCAGCATATTCTTGAATAGCTGCTCCAATGTCACCAATACGATTGCCAACTACTGCCTTTTCAATTCCACGATAGAGACACTCTTTGGTCACTGCCATTAGATTCTTTACTTCTTGAGAAACATTGCCAACGGCATAGGCCCAGCAGGAATCAGCCACACCGCCACGAAAACTATCTGTATATTTTTTGACTTGAGCCACATTGTCAAAATTCAATTTTGAGACATCTAGGTCTTCTTTAGCAATGGGACCGCCAAGTACCATATCAACCTTAAGAAGATCGCCATCTTTCAAGATATAATGACGTGGAAAGGCGTGTGCAACTTCATCATTGAGTCCGCAGCAAGTTGCGTAGGGGTAATCCATAAGCTGCCCATCAACACCAATTTGTAAGGGAAGATAGTTCTCTTCCTTACAACGTCTGCGAACATATTCTTCAATTTTCCACATATCAAGTCCGGGTTTAATCAAATCACGTAAACCGATATGAATGCTAGCCAGAAAATCACCTGCCTCATCCATCGCTTCAATTTCACGCTGTGATTTTAACGTAATCATTTTTAACTCCTTAGTTTTTAATTCAATTTTGCTGTCACAACAGCCTTTGTAATCACTTGACTGCCATGGTAAATTTCAAAGTCAAGAGTCGCGCTCCGTCGATTTTCTGTAATAATTTTAGGATGTATTTTCAAAAGGTCATCAATTTGAACAGCTTGTAAAAAGTATAACATCATTTGCTCAATAATGATATTCTTTTTATGCTTCTGTGTCAAAACACGCATGGTAATGTCTTTTATAAATTCTGTCAAAACGCCATGAGCTAGATTCCCTGCAGAGTCAATCATAGCAGGTTCAACAACAAATTGAAAGCCGGTTCTTTCTTCCTGTAAATTGGCTGTGATTTGTTCACTATAGGTATGAGAACTGGTTCTTTGAAAGTTTTGCAGATTTTCCATAACCTGACGGCGCGTAATAACCCCCAAAAGGCTATAATCTTCCTTGACAACTGGCAGCATGTCAAAACCTTCAAAAATCATCTTCTGACTAATGTTAGCTAAACTAAGATTGGACTTAGCAACAACAGGATTTCTCGTCATTAATTGATTGAGAACCATATTAGGGTCCTTACCTGCCACATCACGCATACTGATAACGCCCACAACCATGTCATGGCTATTGATAATAGGATAGCGGACATGGTTGGTTTTTTTGATTAAACTGTTATAATCCCTAACAGTATCTGTATCATGCAAGAAACCATGATAAACTTTTTCCTGATAAACTTCATCTACGGTCTTAATATCTGTCTTAATACGAACATTGGACAGGGCTTGATTGATGATGGTTGCAACCGTAAAGGTGTCATAATTGGTGACCATCACTGGAATACCTAATAGATTAGAAGTATCAAGGACTTTTTCAGAAACTGAGAAACCTCCCGTCACCAAAATAGCATTTTTATTTTCCAAGGCCAAAAGTTGAATGTCTTCACGATCGCCAACAATTAAAAGACCATCATTTGTCAGATAACGATGAACATTATCAATTGTCATGGCGCCAATAGAAAACTTGCTGAATTCATGACCGAGACCTGATTCGCCCGAAACGACTTCAGACTCACTGATATTAGCAATTTCCTTATAAGTTAATTTACTGAGACGTACTCTTACCTTTTTCTCTACACGAATGGTACCGCTGCGTGGTCTTGTTTCAACAATACCGCGATTCTCAGCTTCTTTAATCGCACGATAGGCCGTTCCATCACTAACCTTTAAATGATTGGAAATACTTCTAACACTGACACGTTTCCCAACTGTTAGATTTTCTAAATATTCCAGAATATCTTGATGCTTACTCATAACTTTTATCACCTGCTTTTAAATCATATTTCAAATAATCACGCATTTTATGGGTGTATCTATCGCTTCCCTTAAATTGCCTAACCAATCTAAATCCCGCCTTTTCTGCCACTCTGGCACTTGCTCTGTTTTCTTTATGGACAATAATTTCTAAGTCTTTCAGATCGAGTTCTTGGAATGCCAGAAAGACAAGATTTTCAAGTGCTTCGGTTGCCAGCCCCTGTTTCCAATAATGACGATGCAAAAAGTAACCTATTTCAGCCCTCTTAGCTATTATATCTAGCTTGTCCAATCTAATAGCACCAATCATTTTATGATCCTGTTTGTTTTCTAAAGCCCAAATTCCTAAGGGATTTTTCATAAAATAATGAACCAACAAAAAGTCACTTTCTGCCAAATTTGCCTGACAAGGAAAAATAAATGCCAAATTCTGCGCATCTCTTGCTATTTCATAAAAATCTTTATGATCCTTAAAAGCAAAAGAGCGCATCAAAAGACGCTGTGTTTCAAATTCCGAAAAGCGTCCTAACTGTGTCCATATATCCATATTGTTATAATACAGTTTTTTAGCCTAATAGTCAAAGAAAAATTTTTAAAAGCAACTATAAAAAGGAAGTCCCATTCTTTTTGGTGAGTCTAGATTTCATCAACCCTTCATGATAGAACTATAAGCAGTTCTATCACTTTCACAACATAAAGCATTCATTTAGGGTGCTTTTTCGCCCTAGTACCATCGTCATCTACAAAGAATAACTGCCAATTGCCGCTGTGGTTACAGAAGTTTGAGATTGTCATATAAAATAGCCGTGATAGTTTGACGCAATGGTTGATTGGAACCTGCAATCTCCAATTTTAGATGCGTACCACCCCTCCTAAGTCTGATTGGCAAGAAAAGCCAATCACAATCACTAAATGAAATAGCTTTTTATTTGTTATAGAAAGATTTATAATAGGCTTATCGTAAACTTTTAATCGTTGAATTTCCTAGATAATATAGGAAGGTTCCTTGTATAGATTCAGTAAGGAGGCTTACTTATGTGGGCATTATTTGCATTTCTTTCCGCCTTATTTGCAGCATTAACCTCAATTCTTGCTAAAATTGGGATTGAGGACGTTAATTCAAACTTGGCAACTGCTATTCGAACTCTTGTAGTTGTCTTTTTGGCTTGGGGCATGGTCTTTTTAACAAAAGGTCAGACGGGTTTAGCTGACATTAGCAAGAAAAGCTGGACTTTTCTAATTCTTTCTGGTTTAGCAACAGGTGCCTCATGGCTGTGCTACTATCGAGCTCTTCAACTGGGTAAGGCATCAGAGGTTGTTCCTATTGACAAACTCAGCGTTGTGATTACCCTCATTCTTGCTTTTCTTGTTCTGCATGAAGACTTTAGCATAAAATCTTTGATTGGCTGTATACTGATTGGCGGCGGAACTTTGATGATAGTTAGTTAAGTTATACTATTAAAAATTCCATTCAATGATATTGAATGGAATTTCTTCGTTTTCATCTCTTTATAATAATATCTATAAAGTGCAAAACTAACGGAACAGCTGCGCCAGCTTTTCCTGATTTTGACTGTTAGTATAAGCTAGAATGTGATCCCCTTCCAATAACACAGTCTCTCCTTTAGGAATAATATTTTGTCCTTGACGATGAACAGATATCAAAACAACATCACTTGGGAAATTAATTGTTTTGACAGTCTTACCATGAACAGAAGCGCCTTTTGATAAAACAAATTCAACAATCGCATTTTCATCGTCATTTAATTTAAGTAGTGTTGCTGTACTTTCAATATTAACTTCATTGATAATCACACTAGCTAGCAGGCTGGCCTGACTAACACGACTATCCACCCCCATATCTGCATTAAAAAGCCATTCATTTTTAGGATTATTGACACGGGCAACAACTCGATCTACTGCGTAGTTGAATTTAGCAACGGTTGACCCTACAAGATTGATTTCATCTTTTCCCGTCAAATAAGCAACGGCATTCGCTGTTTCAACAGAACATTTTTCAAGTAAAATAGGACTGGTCCCATCTCCATGTAAGACCTCAGCTTGGGAAAATATTTGAAGGACTTGCTCAAAACGTTTTTGATCTCGCTCAATAATTGTTACTTGATGATGCGAATCCAATAATTGCTTAGCCACATAAGCTCCAACCTTGCCACAACCGATAATAATAATTTTCATAGCTTCTTCCTCCTCAGAAAATAAAGCGTTCTCTCAACTGATTAGCCGTATCAGAAGATGCAGCTAAATGGATAACATCTCGAGAGTGCAGTAGTGTTTCTCTATTAGGAATGAACGTCTCATTTTTTCGACTTAAGGCTATGACTCGCACTTCATGGATAGGGAGAACCTCTTCTATTTTCTTCTTATCCAACAAAGGAGGAATATTAAAACGTACAATCTCTACAGTAGAATGTCCATTCCCCAGACTCAAAACAGAATCAAAATGCTTAAAGGTCAGCAGGTTCTTGGTTCGTTCAATACCCCATTGTGTTGTTGCAATAACTTGAATGCCTAGCGCATTGTATAAATCAACTTTACTGGAATCATATAATCTGGCAATGACCTTAGGAACTTTGTAGATTTTTTTAGCAATACGGGCCACCAAAGCATTCGTATCATCACTATCTGTACAGGAAATTAAACTATCTGCATGCTCAATACCTGCTTTCACTAAAATTTCTCTATCAAAGCCAACTCCTACCAAAGATTGACCTGTAAAATGATCATCTAAAGCTTCCAAATAGTCTTCATCAATCGTAATAACCGTAACATCATTTTCTTCTTGACTTAATTGATTAGCCAAACCAGAACCTAAACGACCACATCCGACAATAATAATTTTCATAGCTACCCTCCTTTTGATAACAATGAGACCAATGAATTAGTGTTTTCTTCTCATATAAGCCTTACGAGCTTCCTCAATAAACAAAACTGGAATTGGACAGAGAATCAAATAGACCCAATGCCACACACCTATTGCCGCCGTGTTGAAGAGACCATGTAAAAATGGTAGGTAAGCTAAAAGACAGAATAAGAAAATTTCAAACATCATACCAAAATTAATGACCTTATTTGAAAAGAGTTTCACTTTAAAGATAGAGGCCTTTTCAGTACGTGTATTCATCACCATTCCCAACTGGCAAAAGATAATAGCACCAAGAGTCATTGTTGTTGCCTGCTGGTAGAGCTGACCTGATGACGCCAAATGCCCACTTAAACCGCCGCCAATAGCATAAGTAAAGAAGAAAGCTCCCATAGCAATAGCTGCTTCTAAAAGGCCATACCAAATAAAGGCCTTTATCAATAAACCTTTGTTGAGCAGACGGTCTGTTGGACGCCGAGGGGGACGTTCCATAATCCCATCTTCAGCTTCTTCGACGCCTAAACCAAGGGCAGGAATCATATCCGTTCCTAGGTCAATCGCTAAAATCTGCATAACGGTTAAAGGTAAAGGAATACCTCCTTTTGAAAAAAGAAAAGCTGCAGAAGGCACGGCCTCCGAGGTATTACTATTAAAGATATAAGTCAGGAATTTCCGAATGTTGGTATAGACAGCACGCCCCTCTTCAACAGCGCGTACAATAGAAGCAAAATTGTCATCTGTCAAAATCATATCCGCAGATTCCTTAGCAACATCTGTCCCTGTAATCCCCATTGCCACTCCAATATCAGCTTTTTTCAAGGCTGGGGCATCATTGACACCATCACCTGTTACAGCAACAACATGTCCCAAAGCTTGCAGATTGGTAACAACACGATATTTTTGTTCGGGCGCTACACGGGCAAAGACAACTTCATCTGATAAGGCCTGTTTCAAGTCATCATCTGACATATCTTTTAATTCTAGGCCAGTAACCACACGAGGATTTTCCCCTTGGACAATACCAATCCGTTTGGCAATGCTGACAGCTGTTAAACCATAATCTCCTGTAACCATGACAATACGAATGCTTGCCTTACGGCATAACTCAACAGCCGCTGCCACTTCTTCACGCGGAGGATCTGCCATAACCACTAAACCTTGAAAAACCATATCCTCTTCAATGACTTCTGGACTATAGTCAGACAAGGCTTTGGGAAGGTCAGCTACTTCTTCTAGATTACGATAGGCAACTGCTAAAACACGCAAACCTTGACGCGCATAATCATCATTAGCCGCTAAAATAGCTTCCCGATCTGTATCAGTCAAATCTCTCAGCTGACCATTCTCATAAACCTTGTTACAAAGCTCAGAGGTCTCTTTAGGAGCTCCTTTAGTAATTGAAATGAAGGACGAACCATTTACAGGTTGTTTTAGTCGATGCACAGTCGTCATTCGCTTACGGCTGGAATCAAACGGTAATTCTCTCACTCTTTGTGCCCAAGTTTCATTTTCAGTTAAGTCAATCCCTGCTTTTTCAGCCACAACATTTAAGCAGGCTTCTGTTGGATCTCCTAGAACCGTATAACGAGGATTTTCATCACTAGGTGCTAGAACACGTGCATTGGAACAAAGTGCTGCTGCTCTCAGCAAGAACTCTAAACCCTCTTCATTGGCAACTGTAACTTCCTGATTATTTCTTTCTAAATGTCCATCAGAAGCATAACCTTGACCTGTCACTTCGTATTCATGATTTAAAGTCCAAACATGGTTGACTGTCATTTCATTTTGGGTCAAGGTTCCCGTCTTATCAGAACAAATGACTGAGGTCGCACCCAAGGTTTCTACTGAAGATAATTTCTTAACCAAGGCATGCTCCTTGGCCATTCTCTGAACGGCCATGGCAAGGGACAAAGTAACTGTTGGCAAAAGTCCTTCTGGGATAAAAGCGACAATCATTCCCAGAGAAAAGATAAAGGCTTGGGCTAAAGGTTGTTTAACAAAGAAAACAGAAGCCAGCAAGAAAAAGATACCAATAGTTACCGCAATCAAAGAAATCTGCTTAGTTAATAAGTCCAATTCCTTTTGCAGCGGACTTTTTTCATCTTCCATTGATTGGGTCAAATCAGCAATTTTACCAAATTCGGTTGCCATTGCGATTTTCGTTACCACAACTTTGGCACTGCCATTTGATACACTAGTTCCGGCAAAAACCATATTTTTAAATTCCAAATTTTCCGTGTCTGAATCAAGAACAGGATAATTATTTTTCCGAACAGGATTGGACTCACCCGTCAAAGCAGACTGATTGACCTGCAAATCAGTAGAAAAGATAATACGCCCATCTGCCGAAATGGCATCTCCTTCCTCAATCAGCATGACATCTCCGGGAACCAGTTCTTCTGCTAAAATCTTACTCTCCTTACCATCACGGATGACTCTGGCGTATGAAGGGAGCATCTTTTTCAAGGCTTCAGTAGCCTGACTGGCCCGATACTCTTGGAAAAATGAGAAAAGACCATTAATAACATTAACAAGCCAAATGGCAATCCCCAATTCAATTGTCCCGCTAAAGAAGGCAACTGCACCGCCTGCCCAGAGCAAGAGTGCCATCATACTGGTAAAATTTTTAATAAATTTCAGCCAAACAGGCTCTCCCTTGACTTCATTCAACCGATTGAGACCATATAACTCTTGCCGCTTTTGAACTTGAGAAGCCTCAAGTCCATTTGAACTGGTTTGTGCAGCTTCATAAACATCATCAGATACAAGTTTTTCTATTCCCTGCATCGTTTCTTGTTCTGTGCTACTCATAACATATACCTCATTTGACCTCACATGTAAGATCAAGTCTTTCTTGCCTATATTATAAGCTTTTTTATAAAAGTTGTAACTCAAAAAGGCTAAAATTTTTCATTCATTTCATAAAATGGATAGCAGTGGTTTCATTCTAATTCTTATAAATCTACAGTCTCTCTATAAAAAAACGATTGAATTTCTATTCCAAATTTTAACTGAAATAGATTCAATCGCTTTTCTTTTTTAAGTGAGATGAGGCTAACATTTAGCTTCTATAAATTTCTTTTTACAAACTATGCCAAATGTCCTTATCGTATTGTTGGATTGTTCTGTCTGATGAGAAGAAACCAGCTTTAGCGATGTTTTGAATAACCTTTTTATTCCATACATTTTGGTCCTCATAATCAGCTAACATTTCTTCTTTCTTAGCAATGTATTCTTTCAAGTCAATCAGTGTCATGAACCAATCTTTATTGATAAGCTCATGGTAAAGACGTTCTAAACGTTCTTTTTTACCTAACGCAAGGACATCCTTACTAACGATGAAATCAACGGCTTCTTTAATGACTGCATTATTAGTATAATAATCCTTAGAAACATAAGTTCCCTTGTCATACAAATCAATAATGGTATCTGAATCCTTACCAAAAATGTAGATATTATCTGAACCGACAAGTTCAGCAATCTCCACATTGGCACCATCCATCGTACCCAGTGTTAAAGCACCGTTAAGCATGAATTTCATGTTACCTGTACCAGAAGCCTCTTTTGAAGCCAAAGAAATTTGTTCCGAAATATCAGTAGCAGGGATTAATTTTTCTGCCACAGTGACATTATAATTTTCAACAAGGAAGACATTAAGGTAAGGACTAACATCCGGATCATTATTGATAAGCTCTGATAAGCAAAGAATCAAATGAATAATGTCTTGGGCAATGGTATAAGCCGGTGCTGCTTTACCACCAAAGATCACAGTAATTTTACGTTTTGGAAGATTGCCTTTTTTGATTTCAAGATACTTATGAATAACATAAAGAGCATTCATTTGCTGACGTTTATATTCATGGAAACGCTTGATTTGCGTATCAATGATAGAATTTTCATCAAGGTTGATTCCCTTATTTTCCTTGAGATAGCGTTTAAGAGCTAATTTATTGTTAAATTTGATTTTTGCCAGCTGCTCATGAACAGTCTTGTCATCCGCAAAAGCCAATAATTTTTCAAGCTCAGTCGCATCTTCAAGATAACCTTCACCAATTAATTCTTTAATATAGGCTGCCAAGTCTTGATTGGCAAATTCCAACCACCGACGGAAAGTGATCCCATTAGTCTTGTTATTGAATTTTTCAGGATAAATATCATAGAAGGGTTTCAATTCACTGTTTTTCAAAATATCAGTATGGAGAGCAGCAACTCCGTTAACACTGGTTGAAAAATGAATATCCATGTGAGCCATGTGAACCCGATCATCTCTATCGATAATTTGAACAGCATCATCCTTATACTGACTGCGAACGATACGGTCTAGATGTTCAATAATGGTTACCAAATGTGGGACAACTTCATTTAAATATTCCAAAGGCCATTTTTCAAGAGCTTCTGCTAAAATCGTATGGTTGGTATAACCAATCATATTTTTCACAATATCTACAGCTTCATAGAAATCTAAACCATGTTTTTCATTCAAGAGACGGATAAGCTCTGGAATAACCATTGATGGATGGGTATCGTTGATTTGCACATAGGCATAATCAGCCAAGTCATGCAGATTTGAACCGCGCTCAAGCGCTTCGTCAATCAAGAGCTGAGCTGCATTTGAAACCATGAAATATTGTTGATAAATACGCAGCAATTCCCCATTTTTATCAGAATCATCAGGATAAAGGAAAAGAGTCAGGTTTTTCTTAATTTCAGTCTTATCAAAAGTAATACCATCCTTAATCAAGCCATAATCAAGACCATCAATATCAAAGAGATTTAAGTAATTCTTACTATCCTTGTGATAGCCCAAAATATCAATACGATCTAATTTTGACTTAAGCGTAAAATCACGGAAAGGCACATCATATGAAATAGCCGTTGGCACTAGCCAAGAATCATCTTCAATCCAGTAATTGGGTTCAGCTTCCTGCTGATTATCACGAAAAACTTGCTTAAAAAGTCCGCAGTGGTAATTAAGTCCAACACCTTCACCATTAATACCCAGCGTTGCCATCGAATCAATAAAACAAGAAGCTAAGCGTCCCAAACCACCGTTACCAAGTGATGGTTCTAATTCCACATCTTCTACTTGGCTGATGGACTTACCAGCAGCAGCTAATTCATCCTTAACGGTCTTATAAAGACCTAAATTTATCAGATTATTTGACAGTAATTTCCCAATCAGGAACTCAGCAGAGATATAATATACTTTACGTTTAGACGTATTTTTAGGCATGTCTTTGGCAGCCTCTTTGACAAAGTGCAAAAGCTGAACATAAATAGCTTCATTGCTTAATTGTTCCAAATTTTGACCGGTTTTTTCTTGGACATACTTACTGAATTGTTTTGTTTTTTGTGTCATTTTCTTCATTTCCTCTTTGATAAAGTTTCGTTAATTTACTTAAAAAGTTTATTTTATCTTGTGTTAAATCTTTTGCTCTCATCCGCCATTGCCAGTTACCGCCGATTGTTGATGGGGTATTCATTCTAGAGCTGGCTGGCTTATTGAGCAAATCCTGCATGGTTAAAATAGCTGTATTGCTGACAGTTGAAAAGAGCAGTCTAAGCATAGCCTGATTAACCGGCTCAATTGGCTTACGATTAGTATAAGCATCCACAAATTCTTCTTGCTCAACAGTAAGACGATCATACCAACCATTGACAACATCATTATCATGCGTCCCAATATAAGCAACACTATTTTGAACATAATGGTGGGGAATATCAACACTGCGGCCGCTTAAATCATAGAAACCAAATTCTAAAATTTTCATGCCTGGAAAACCTGTTTCTTTTAGAAGCTGTCTGGCTCTATCATCTACGTAACCCAAATCCTCTGCAATAATTGGCATATCGCCCAAAACATTTTGAACAGCCCTAAAGAGAGCAATACCAGGTCCTGGATGCCAGCTGCCATTTTTTGCAGTTTTGGAATTACCTTTAATTTCCCAATAATCTGAGAAACCTTTAAAGTGATCTATCCGTAAGATATCATAGATCTTAAAACTTTCTTGAATACGATAAATCCACCAAGCAAAACCTGTTTCTCGATGCTTTTTCCAATCATAAATAGGATTTCCCCACAACTGACCCTCATCACTAAATTCATCGGGCGGACAGCCAGCAACCGACAAAGGCTGCAAGTCATCATCCATCTTAAAGAGTTCAGGCATAGTCCAGACTTCAACACTGTCTTTAGCTACATAGATAGGCATATCGCCAATAATTTTGATATTATTTTTATTAGCATAAGCTTTCAGCGCCAGCCATTGTTCGAAGAAGAAGTACTGTGTAACCTTATGGTAGCTAATTTCATCGGCCAACAAATGACGATAACGTACCAAACGCTCCTCATCACGGCGAATAGCCTTTTTATCGCCCCACTCTTGCAAAGACTTATTGCCAAAATGCTCCTTGATGGCCATAAATTCAGCATAGTCATCAAGCCAAGTTTCATTTTTTTCTTCAAACAAAGCTAATTTTTTCAGATTAGTCTTGTCTGCCAGAAAATTGATAACAGCCTTTTCCAAAATTGGCCGACGTACTTTAAATAATAGAGCATAATCAACAATTTCTTCGTCTTCTCCAAAAGAAACAGAATTATAGTCATCCTCGTCCAATAAGCCAGCTTCTTGTAATTTCTTAAAATCAATAAAATTCACATTACCAGCAACGGCAGAAAAAGATTGGTAAGGAGAATCACCATAACTCGTTGTCGTTAAGGGTAAGAGCTGCCAATATGTTTGACCTGTTTTTTTTAGGAAATCAACAAAATCATAAGCTTCCTGCCCAAAAGTACCAATTCCAAATTTTCCCGGTAGAGAACTGATATGCATCAGGATACCACTTGCGCGTTTTTCCATATAGTCTCCTCGCTTTTTTATTATCATTCATAGAAAAAGTATAACGCAATCGTTTGCATAAGTCAAGAATTTTTTCAAAAAATAAAAAAAGCTTAGAAATTAAGCTTCTAATCTCTAACTTTTTTTAAGATTACGGACACTCTCACGTTTTTTCAAAGTAAAAGGAACGATTACTTTCTGATCTTTTGATTGACGCTTTTGCACTTTTTCCAACAAACAATTCAGACTCGCTCTTCCTAAACGATTAACATTAATATCAAATGTTGTTAAATAAGGATGCAAAATAGTGGCATAACTGGAATTATTAAAAGACACAATAGACATATCTTCTGGTACAGCTATACCATAATAAGATAAAAATTGAATAATCCGAAGAGAAACGACATCCCCAATAATAAGGAGAGCCGTTATTTTTTTTTTCTGAACAGTTTTAACAAAGGCTTCTAGCGTGCTAGCTTGTTTAGAATCAAAAAGAGCACTGTCATATGACTGTAAACCTAATACTTGCATTCCCTTTTGATAGCCGATAAAACGCTCAATATAAACATCACTTTCTTGATCATTTGTGACAAATAAAATCTGCTTATGCCCTTTTTGATTGAGGTAAGTCACAGCAGTCTCAGCCATTAATTGGTTATCATTATCAACATAGGTCGTTTCATCTTTATAATCAACTGGAGCACCGACAATGACAAAAGGAATTTTATTTTTGATCAGATATTGACGTACAGGATCCCTTCTTTCTGAGTAAAGCACGATAAAACCATCCACTCGCCCTTGCCGATACATGAGCTGTACCTGATCTTTTAGATCCGTCAAAGTATTACTGGTCGCAATCGAAACTGTGAATTTATTACGGCTTGCTTCATTATTAATAGCTGCCAATATTTCCATGAAAAAGGGTTCGCTTAAACGATCTGGACTTGTTAAAGGCGGGAAAACAACACCGACACAGTGAGTCAAGCCACTAGCCAGCATTTGAGCAGCTAAATTAGGCACATAACCTAAATCTGTCATAGCCTGTTGAACCCTATCTTTCGTTTTTTGCGAAATGGAGGAACTGTTTTTTAAAACCCGACTGACAGTAGAAGGATTCACACCTGCCTCTTTTGCAACATCCTTAATAGTAACCATATACTTTTCCTTTATTTTAATGAATCTATTTTACAACAGTTCTGCTCTGCTTGCAAGATTGTTAACCTTTTATATTTTCTAAGAATCAGATATTAACCAGATTGAAGAAAAAGTCTTTCTTTGAGACTTTCCTTATAAAGTAATTTAATATCTTGATGAAATTTTAAAAAAACTTGACAATTTTCGCAAACGATTGCATAATATTATTGTAACAAAAATTACAAAGAAATTTCAGGAGGAAATCGCTATGAAAACATGGCAAAAAATTGTCGTTGGCGGTGCAGGCCTTATGCTTGCAAGCAGTATTCTTGTTGCCTGTGGATCAAAGGATTCAAAATCAAGTGCATCCGATCCCAAAACCATTAAACTTTGGGTTCCAACAGGAGCCAAGAAATCTTATCAAAGTATTGTTCACAAATTTGAAAAGGATTCTAACTATAAAGTAAAGATTATTGAATCTGAAGACCCAAAAGCTCAGGAAAAGATCAAAAAAGATCCTAGTACTGCTGCAGATGTTTTCTCGCTGCCGCATGATCAGCTGGGCCAGTTAGTTGACTCTGGTGTTATCCAAGAGATTCCTCAAAAATATTCAAAAGAAATAAATAAAAATGAAACACAGCAGGCTGCAACAGGAGCTATGTACAAAGGTAAGATTTATGCTTTTCCTTTTGGAATCGAGTCTCAAGTACTTTACTATAATAAATCAAAACTCTCAGCTGATGATGTCACATCATATGAGACTATTACCAGCAAGGCAACTTTCGGAGCAAAATTCAAACAAGTTAATGCCTATGCGACTGCACCACTTTTCTATTCAGTAGGTGATACACTCTTTGGTAAAAATGGCGAAGATGCCAAAGGAACTAACTGGGGAAATGATGCTGGTGTATCTGTTTTGAAATGGATTGCCAGTCAAAAAGGTAACGCTGGCTTTGTCAATCTTGACGATAACAATGTCATGTCTAAATTTGGTGATGGTTCTGTAGCTTCTTTTGAATCAGGTCCTTGGGATTATGAAGCCGCACAAAAGGCAGTTGGCAAAAACAACCTCGGTGTTGCGGTTTATCCAACAATAAATATTAATGGTCAAGAAGTTCAACAGAAAGCTTTCTTAGGTGTTAAACTCTACGCTGTTAATCAAGCTCCTTCTAAAGGAAATACCAAACGTATTGCTGCTAGTTATAAATTAGCTTCTTACTTAACAAGTGCTGAAAGCCAAGAAAATCAATTTAAGACAAAAGGACGCAACATCATCCCATCTAATAAGACCGTTCAAAACTCTGATACAGTCAAAAATCATGAACTCGCACAGGCTGTTATCCAAATGGGATCTTCTTCAGATTATACTGTTGTTATGCCTAAACTCAACCAAATGTCAACATTCTGGACGGAAAGCGCAGCTATTCTTAGTGATACTTACAATGGTAAAATTAAAGAAAGTGATTACCTTGCTAAATTAAAACAATTTGATAAAGATTTAGCAGCTGCTAAATAAAACATCATAAGTGAGGGGATTAAATCTTCTCACTTATTCTTTTAACTGAATTAATAATAAAGTAAAGGAGATAAATATGATTCAGTCATCTTCTCATGATCAGTTATCTGTACTTGAAACTTTTAAAAAGGGCGGGATAGATATCAAATTATCGTTTGTCATCATGGGATTTGCCAATTTGATGAATAAGCAATTCATAAAAGGCCTCCTCTTTCTATTAAGTGAGATAGCTTTTCTAATTGCTTTTGTCACACAGGTTATTCCAGCTTTTTCAGGCTTACTCACTCTCGGTACTAAAACACAAGGGATGCAAGAAAAAATTGTGGATGGCGTTAAATTACAGGTGGCAGTTGAAGGCGATAATTCGATGCTGATGCTCATTTTTGGATTAGCCTCACTAATCTTTTGTTTGGTTTTTGCCTACATTTATTGGTGTAATCTTAAAAGTGCCAGAAATCTCTATATGTTAAAAAAAGAAGGACGTCACATTCCATCTTTCAAAGAAGATTTTATGACTTTGGCAAACGGCCGATTCCATATGACTTTGATGTTTATTCCTTTGATTGGTGTTCTTCTTTTTACCATTTTGCCACTCGTTTATATGATTTGCCTGGCCTTTACCAATTATGATCACAATCATCTTCCGCCTAAATCCCTTTTTGATTGGGTAGGGTTGGCTAATTTTGGTAATGTTTTGAATGGCCGCATGGCTGGAACCTTCTTCCCTGTCCTTTCTTGGACACTTATCTGGGCTGTTTTCGCAACTGTGACAAACTTTCTTTTTGGAGTCATCTTGGCACTTATCATCAATGCCAAGGGATTAAAATTGAAAAAAATGTGGCGGACTATCTTTGTTATTACCATTGCTGTGCCGCAGTTCATTTCACTTTTGCTGATGAGAAATTTTCTTAATGATCAAGGTCCGCTCAATGCTTTCCTAGAAAAAATTGGCCTGATTTCTCATTCTCTGCCATTTCTATCAGATCCTACTTGGGCAAAATTTTCAATTATCTTCGTTAATATGTGGGTTGGTATACCTTTTACCATGTTAGTCGCAACAGGAATTATCATGAATCTTCCGAGTGAGCAAATTGAGGCTGCAGAAATTGACGGCGCTAGTAAGTTCCAAATTTTTAAATCCATCACTTTCCCGCAGATTCTTTTAATTATGATGCCATCTTTAATCCAGCAATTTATTGGAAATATCAATAATTTCAATGTCATCTACCTTTTAACCGGTGGCGGACCAACTAATTCACAATTCTATCAAGCAGGCAGCACAGACTTATTGGTCACTTGGCTTTATAAACTAACAATGAATGCTGCAGACTATAATTTAGCTTCCGTTATTGGTATCTTTATCTTTGCCATTTCAGCTATCTTCAGTCTTTTAGCTTATACGCATACAGCATCATACAAGGAAGGAGCTGTTAAATAATGAAAAGAAAAAAACAACTTCAGATCGGCTCTACCTATGCTTTACTGATTCTCTTATCCTTCATTTGGCTATTTCCGATCGTTTGGGTTATACTGACGAGTTTTCGCGGTGAAGGCACAGCTTATGTTCCTTATATTATTCCAAAAACGTGGACTTTAGATAATTATATTAAATTATTTACCAATTCTTCTTTCCCATTTGGTCGCTGGTTTTTAAATACCTTAATCGTTTCAACAGCCACTTGTGTTCTGTCAACTTCTATCACAGTGGCAATGGCTTATTCGCTTAGCCGTATTAAATTTAAACACCGTAACGGCTTTTTAAAATTAGCTCTTGTTCTGAATATGTTTCCGGGATTTATGAGTATGATTGCAGTTTACTACATTCTAAAAGCACTCAATCTCACCCAAACATTAACATCTCTTGTTTTGGTCTATTCTTCAGGAGCTGCCTTAACTTTCTATATCGCTAAAGGCTTTTTTGATACGATTCCTTATTCATTGGATGAATCAGCTATGATTGATGGGGCCACGCGTAAAGATATTTTCTTAAAAATCACTCTGCCGCTATCTAAGCCCATCATCGTTTATACGGCCCTGTTGGCATTTATTGCCCCTTGGATTGACTTTATTTTTGCTCAGGTTATTCTTGGAGATGCCACCAGCAAATATACCGTAGCGATTGGACTCTTCTCTATGCTTCAAGCTGATACCATTAATAATTGGTTCATGGCCTTTGCAGCAGGTTCTGTACTGATCGCCATTCCAATCACGATACTTTTTATCTTCATGCAAAAGTATTACGTTGAAGGCATTACTGGCGGATCTGTTAAATAAAAAAGAAAGTAAGGAAACGATATTATGACAACTTTAAAACTTGATAACATCTACAAAAGATATCCCAATGCAAAGCATTATTCCGTTGAAAATTTTAATCTTGACATTCATGATAAAGAATTTATTGTCTTTGTCGGTCCTTCAGGATGCGGAAAGTCAACCACTCTTCGCATGATTGCTGGGCTGGAAGATATTACAGAAGGCAACCTTTATATTGATGATAAACTCATGAATGATGCCTCTCCTAAAGATCGCGATATTGCTATGGTTTTTCAAAATTATGCTCTTTATCCTCATATGAGCGTTTATGAAAATATGGCTTTTGGCCTAAAACTTCGTAAATACAAAAAAGATGATATTAATAAACGTGTACACGAAGCTGCTGAAATTCTTGGACTGACAGAATTTCTTGAAAGAAAGCCTGCGGACCTCTCTGGCGGACAGCGGCAGCGGGTTGCTATGGGACGTGCTATTGTCCGAGATGCTAAGGTCTTCTTAATGGACGAACCTTTGTCAAATTTAGATGCCAAACTTCGAGTTGCCATGCGAGCCGAAATCGCTAAAATTCACCGCCGCATTGGGGCAACGACTATCTATGTTACCCATGACCAAACAGAAGCCATGACCTTAGCAGATCGTATTGTTATCATGAGCGCTACTCCAAACCCAGATAAAACCGGCTCTATCGGTCGTATTGAGCAGATTGGAACACCACAGGAACTCTACAATGAACCTGCTAATAAATTTGTTGCTGGCTTCATCGGAAGCCCCGCTATGAATTTCTTTGAAGTGACCGTTGAAAAAGAGCGTTTGGTTAACCAAGATGGTCTAAGCCTTGCGCTTCCTCAGGGACAGGAAAAAATTCTCGAGGAGAAAGGTTATCTTGGTAAAAAAGTTACTTTAGGTATTCGACCAGAAGACATCTCAAGTGATCAAATTGTCCACGAGACTTTCCCAAATGCCAGTGTTACAGCTGACATACTAGTATCAGAACTTTTAGGCAGCGAAAGCATGTTATATGTCAAATTTGGCAGTACTGAATTTACAGCTCGCGTCAATGCTCGTGACTCTCACAGTCCCGGAGAAAAAGTACAATTAACCTTTAATATTGCTAAGGGACACTTCTTTGATTTAGAGACTGAAAAACGAATCAATTAATAAAACAATCCTATGTGTCTGTTACAAATGCTGTCTCGTTTTGAGATGGACTAAAAAAACAGCCTATCAAGCTGAATGTTTTTAATCAGCTTGATAGGCTGTTTTATAGTTGTAATCGACTCCGTTGATCTTATTCTTCAACAATTTCGATATCCGCACCTAGACGATTCAATTTTTGAATAATGTCAGAATAACCGCGCAAGATAAATTCAATATTCGTAATAACCGTTTGACCTTTTGCCATTAATCCTGCCGTAACAAGTGCTGCTCCCGCACGTAAATCGGTTGCTTTAACAGGAGCTCCACTTAATTTATTGGGCCCTTCATAGATAATTTGACCGCCTAAGACAGAAATCTTAGCTCCCATACGTGCCAATTCAGCCACATGATTAACCCGTTTTTCATAGATAGTATCACGAATCTTTCCGCGGCCTACAGCTGTTAATAATAGCGGTGTTATGGGCTGCTGCAGATCAGTCGCAAAACCGGGATAAGGCGAAGTCTTAATGGAAACTGCCTTTAATTTGTCCTGCTTTTCAACAAAAACACTGTCTTCTTCAATAGTCATACGCACGCCCATTTCTTCCAGCTTTGAAATGAAACTCTCCAAATGTTCATAAAGCACATTGGTAACCTTGATTCCTTCACCAACAGCAGCTGCCAAAGCAATGTAAGAACCAGCTTCAATGCGGTCAGGAATGACTTGATGACGCGTTCCATGAAGTTTTTCAACACCTTCTATGATAATCATATCCGTTCCTGCCCCGCGGATATGGGCTCCCATATTATTTAAAAGCGTTGCAATATCAATAATTTCTGGCTCACGCGCAGCATTCTCAATAACGGTACGTCCTTGTGCCTTACTAGCAGCTATCATCGTATTAATCGTTGCTCCAACACTGACAGTATCCATATAAATATGAGCCCCCTTAAGCGGCTTGCCTTCGGTTGAAAGGCGCATAGCCTCTCCTTCATAGGAAACCGTTGCTCCCATTGCTTTAAAGGCCTTGAGATGCAAATCAATCGGACGAGGTCCCAAATCGCAGCCACCGGGCAAACCAACGACCGCCTGACCAAAACGTCCCAGCAAACTACTGTAAAAATAATATGAAGCTCTTAAACTATTAATCTTGCCATAAGGCATGGGAATATCCTTTACACCGCGTGGATCAATTTTAAGACTGTCACCATCACACTCAACACTTGCTCCCATTAAAGTCATAATGTCAATTAAACTATCAACATCACTGATAGCTGGCACACCATCAAGTGTGACAATATCATCTGCTAAAATAATAGCTGGAATCAGAGCGACAACACTGTTTTTAGCTCCTGAGACCGCAACCTCCCCCTTTAAGGGCTTACCACCATTAATGACAATTTTTCTCATGCAAACAAAACTTTCTTAACTTTTCTTAAACGATAGAATCTTAACCAAGTTATTTTATCATATATTACACAACATTTCAAACTAACTGAATCATTATAAAATAATGAAATTTATAAACACAAAAAAAGCGGAAAATCCGCCTTTTATGCTTGGACAGCCTTTTTCAGCTCCTCAACTTTATCTAATTTTTCCCAAGGTAAGTCGATATCCGTACGCCCAACATGACCGTAAGCTGCTGTTTGACGATAGATAGGACGTTTCAGATCAAGCATCTTAATAATACCTGCTGGACGCAAATCAAAAACCTGACGCACTGCTTGTTCCAGTTTACTTTCTGCAACAAGCGCTGTTCCAAAGGTATCCACACGAACAGAAACAGGCTGAGCAACCCCAATAGCATAAGCTAATTGCACTTCTGCTTTCTTAGCCAAACCTGCAGCTACAATATTTTTAGCAATATAACGCGCCGCATAAGAAGCTGAACGGTCAACCTTAGTTGCATCCTTACCAGAAAAAGCACCGCCGCCATGGCGGGCATAACCACCATAAGTATCGACAATAATCTTACGGCCTGTTAAGCCAGAATCTCCCTGAGGACCGCCGATAACAAAACGGCCTGTCGGATTGATGAGATACTTGGTCTTAGCATCAAGATACTCAGCTGGAATAACAGCTTTAATGACTTTTTCAATCACATCCCGATGAATTTGCTCATTCGTTGCTTCGGGATCATGCTGTGTTGAAATAACAACCGTATCCACACGAACGGGCTTATCATTTTCATCATACTCAACTGTTACCTGACTCTTAGCATCAGGACGAAGATAGGCAATTTCTCCAGACTTTCTCAGCTCTGCCAATTTTCTAACCAAACGATGGGCTAAAGAAATCGGCAAAGGCATCAGTTCAGGCGTCTCATCAACGGCAAAGCCAAACATGAGACCTTGATCTCCTGCACCGATCAAATCCAAATCATCTTGCTCATGATGGCCACGAACCTCAAGAGCTTCATTAACACCTTGAGCAATATCAGGCGATTGCTCCACCAATGACGGATGCACTCCAACTGTTTCTGCCGAAAAGCCATAAGCAGTATCCGTATAGCCGATCTCAGCAATGGTATCACGCACCACACGATTAATATCCACATAGGCTATCGTAGAGATTTCTCCAAAAACATGAACTGAACCTGTATAAACAGCTGTCTCAGCAGCTACATGGGCGTCTGGATCCTGTACCAAAACAGCATCTAAAATAGCATCTGAAATCTGATCGGCAATCTTATCAGGATGTCCTTCTGATACCGATTCAGATGTAAAAAGTTTACGTTCTGACATAAAATGTCCCCCCTTTAAAAATAGATGTTTCTCTAAAAAAGAGAAATTTGCGACCTACTAACCTGCTAAACACAAGAAATCTTTCCCTTTCAAGTGTTAAACTAGTAAGGCGCTGAGGCAGACCGCCAATAGCGGCTACCGTCAAATGACTAGCAACTTTAGATGCAGTCATTTGAAGCGAGTTACAAAGAACCGACTGAAAGTTGAAAACTTTCCGAGCAATCCGCATTTAAGAAGATGCCCCTTGTGTTGATCAAATATTTTTAGTCTAGCAGCCATGTTACAGTTAGCATTTAAGGTTACCACAACAAGCCAAGAAAGAATAAAAGTATTTTAAACACAAAAGCCGCCTTTTCGGGACTCATTAACTCTACCATTGTACCACGTTTTTATTAAATAGAGTCATTAAATTTATTTTTTTAAGTGGCTCAACTCAATTTTCTAGAGCTAATACTGCTAGTATCCTGCTATTTTATAGCTTAATTACCATCAATCATAAATCACTATATTTTTTCCAACCAGCTAGTTATAACTATTTTTAATAGAAGTTTTAGCAGCGAGTCTACCCGCAAAAAAATCCCAGTCCAAATGGACTGAGATTCTTAGGAGATTTATGAAAAAGAAAAGTTTTAGGATTCCTATTGCTAGGATGACTATAGTATAGAATAAGTTTCTTAAAAGAAACTTAAGAGGGGAAAATTTTTTAGAGTGGTGGTCTGTAACCTAAATTTTTAACCAGCTTATCGTATTCTTGGGAATTTAACTGAGTTAATTTCCCCATTTGATTACGATACCAATGTCTCGTGTTACTATCAGTAAATAATATTGATACCGCAGGGTATTCACCAAAACCACTCCCATAAGTATTTATTGAATCTATTTTTTCCCCTGGTACTAAAAATGAATAATAATTGATAAGATTATAATCCCAGTATTCAATGTCCTGAAAGTGAAGATATTTCTTATTACTTAACGCTAAGACTAAAACATTATATATAGGTAAATTAGAATTGTTATTAATAATTAAATTGTATCTAATAAAATAATTCTCAGATTGATAATCTGAATTTGATATATCTGTTAACCAAGCTGCAATTTGAGAAGCTTGATCAGCTTCTTTTTCTTTTTCTCTTGACTTCAATTGAAGTCTTACAACCCAAATAGAAAATAAACCACCAATAAATGCTCCTATGATTGTTGTCATTAAATCTGAAAAATTAATCACCTGCTAAAACTCCTTTACAAACTTTTAGTACTCATCAATAGTTATCACATTTAATTATATTGGTTTTATGAAAACCAATATAATTAAATGTACAAATATAACATCTTGACTCTATGTTACAATAAACTTATAATTAAATTATCAAAAATAATGTACAAGCCATAAATAAAATACTCAAAGAATTGATTACCCTACTTATTTAGAATGAGGTTAAAAATGAAGAAATTAAACAATTGGAAAACTAAAGATATTGCTGATGTAAAAAATAGTCAAACAAGTAAGCTTAAATCTGTTCCAGATAAGGTAAAATATCCTAAAACTACTGATGAAAAAAAATAATTTTTATTTTTTTTCAAAGTTCAAATAAATCTTAGTCTGAATTTTTTTATCATTTAAATATTCAAATAGTTCAGCCTCAGTTTTTATTGTGCTTTCGTCATTATCTTTTATAAAAGGAAAAATTATATAAGAAAATTCTTCATTTTCACCACTCATTCCCCCAAAAACTCCTTTAGAAATAAGATGACCTTCAAAATTAAAAATAAAGCAATTGGTATTATCCTCATTAAAAACCATATCACTGATTTTTTCATTACTAAGTTTTGGTAAATTATTTTTTTTTTCGCATAAAATTTACAAATAAATAATAGACTTTAAAAATTAAAGGTAGAATTAACGTTACAACTAAAGATATTAATATAGTAACCATTATTGATAAAACAGTACTACTACAAAAACTATTGATTATTAAATATATAAAATAATTAATTGATGACATAAACGCAATGAAATAGTGTTTATCTGCACTACTTCCACTATCAAAATCTGTAATTGAAAATAAAACTTTATAATTAAAAAATCCAAATCCACCCAACGTAACTAATGATTTTAAGATATCTTCCATTTTTATCTCCTCTTATTTTTCACTTCATTAACTGATAAAGAAAAAGCTTCAAAATTTTTATTTTCACCTACTTTTTTTATTCGTCTATTAAGCATAAGTATAGACAATAGGGTAACTCTAAAAGCTAGTCGTAAATTAGCACCTGACAAATAATCTCTACCATGAATACATTCATTTCGTATATTTAAAGAATTGCTATTGTACATGAAATGATAGATAAAAAGCATATCTGGTATATTTTCAAAACTTCCAGTTTCCTCATAAACATCTTTAATCATTTATCTTAATATGAAACTCGGATCTTTATAAGACATAAAATCAGAAACATTTAATTTAAAGACTAAATACCAATGATATTGTGCCAATTCTCTAATTTTCATTTCTAAAAAATGATATAAATCAAAGTTAATTTTATTATCCGTACCATTGTCAGCATTTTCTAGTTTTGTTGTAAAAACAACAACCGTTAGAATTTTACCAAAATTTGTAATCATTGAATTAGAACATGCTTCCAAGTCAATTTCCCAATAAAGAACTGTGCAATTTTAATAAATCCGTTAGCAAATCTGTCTTCGCAGAAATTAAGTTTGGCTTTAAATTAAATATCTTAATAAAAATTGAGTAAACATCCCTAAGCTTCAAAAATTTAGCATTAAACTCCAACCAAGAACTAACATCATCTAAATTAAAATTGTTTTCTACATAATCAACAAACCATTGATATTCTTGATTGTGTTCTAAAATACAATCCATTAATTGAATCTTTACTTCATGTTCAATATAATCATTTTTTTCAACTATCATTTATATCTTCCAATTATCTATTAGTTTTTAGCTTGGTATAATCTACACCTATTATTATACCACTATTTCAAAAGTTACAAAAATATTACAATCTAGCTATTTTTACATATTCGCTCAAGGCGTTCTTCTTTTAATTTTTACCTCTACTTCTTCCATCGTCCTTGATACTTTCTCCACTAAAACTTCTCATTTGTCTTATTGCGTTTCTCTTTCCATTTTTTTCTTGCTTTTTTATGCTACAATAACAATAAGAAATTCATTTGTGGTTGAGGTTGGGATTATGAAAACATATGAGAAAATTTATCAGGTACTTTCGCAGGCGGATGATTTTGTGACAGGTGAGGTTCTGGGTAAGGATTTGGGCATTTCTCGGACAGCTGTTTGGAAGGCGATTCAGACTTTAGAAAGTAAGGGGCTTGTCATTGAATCGGTTAAGAATCGTGGATATCGCTTGCTTTCGGGCGATCTTTTTTTACCGGATGAGATTGAGCAAATGACTGGGATCAAGGTCTTTTTCAATGAGAAGAGTTCTTCGACACAGCTGGATGCTAAGGCAGGTATTGAAAAAGGGGATCCCGCTCCTGCTCTTTATCTTGCGCCTAGTCAGACAGCTGCTAAGGGGCGTTTTAGTCGGCAGTTTTTTACTCCTGAAACTGGAGGCATTTATATGTCTATACATCTTCACCCTGAATTGCCTTTTAAGCAGTTACCTTCTTATACTTTGATGGCTGCTACCAGTGTGGTTAAGGCCATCTCTCGCTTGACTGGGATTGAAACAGACATCAAGTGGGTCAATGATATTTATTTGCATGGTAAAAAGGTGGCTGGTATTTTGACCGAGGCTGTTTCTTCTATCGAGACAGGCTTGATTACCGATGTTATCATTGGTATGGGCATTAATTTTCATGTTACTGATTTTCCTGAGGAATTGCAGAGCAAGGCAAGCAGCATTTTTTCTGAAAAGCCTACTATCACGCGGAATCAGCTCATCTCTGAAATTTGGAATATTTTCTTTAATATTCCTAAGTCCGAACTGATAAAAGTCTACAAAGAAAAATCACTCGTCCTAGATAGACAAGTGACCTTTGTGGAAAATGATGTGACTTATAAGGGGATTGCGACAGATATTACAGATACGGGACAGCTCATCGTGCAATTAGAAAATGGGCAGGAAAAAATTCTTAACAGTGGCGAAATTAGTCTTTCTTCTTGGTAGCCGACAAGATGGCTTTGGTAAACTTGCTGATAACATAAGTCTTACGCAGACTGCGAAAGAGCAAAATCCCCCAAAAACCAGCCCAAAAGAATTGACCTTCAAAAATCGCATTATTAAAAAAAATGGTTTCAGTCACAGTCGTTATCAGCATGATAATGAAGTCTTGTTTTAACATATTATTATTGTACCAAAAAAAGAAAATTCATGTTAAAATTTTCTTTTAAAAAGTCACATAATCTAAAAGAAAATCCCTATCGGAATTTTCTTTTTTTGATTATGACTCTTCTTCAAGGACAATTTTATCCGCTAAGAAGTCAAAGCCTTCGGGGATAAACTCTTTTGTTGCTTCTGTTGTTTCTTCTTGAGAATCATCTTTGTCTGCCTTTAGGCTATGAGCAAATTCGCTACGGATGGCATCAAACTCAGCTCTTGGCACAGCCATAATTTTTGGGGAAAAGCCAGAAGCCTGACTCATGATATTGCCAAACATAGCATTGAGATCTGAGCGTTTCATAGCTTGTTCGGCATTAAAGGCAGCATCAAAGGCCAAGATAGCATTTTCGCTGTTAGCAAGAACAGGCTCAGACCCCATTAAAAGGGCTCGGTCTTGAGGTGAAATGCTGTCTAAAATTTCATTCCAAGAACCTTTGAGGGCTTCTAAATACTCACGCGATTTTTGACTATCTGCCACGGTTTCTCGCATAATGGTCATGACCTTGTCCTTATCCACTTTATAGCGGAAGGAAGTCTTTTGAACCTTGGTCACTTTGAAAGGCTTGCCTTTTTCCAGAGATTGCAAGCTTTTTTTGAGTTCTTTAATCTCCGATTTGAGCGCTTCAATTTCTTGAGCAACATTATCCGGTAAATCTTGAACTGAATGAACTTTCTGGTTATTTTCAGATAGGCGAATGGTCATCATTTCCGCATAAATCTTGGGATGTGTTCCGTTTTTGATTTCCGGTAGACTTTTGGTCACAACGTCAATCATTTGAAAAATAGTCTCTTGTGATAAGGTAAGATTTTTGTCAAATGCTTCTCCATGATGCGTGTTTTCTCCGCCCGCTTGGACAACCAGAAGGTCACGCAGATAATTTAAAAGATCTGTCGCAAAACGGCTCATACTCTTGCCATTGTTAAAAATAGTATCTAAATCACTAAGTGCCTGCTGAGTTTCATGTGCCAAAAGGTCAGCCACATACTGATCTAGTGCTCTTAAGCTGATACTACCAGTGATTTCTTCAGCTATTTCTAGCGAAACATCATTATCATTCGTTAAGCTAAGAGCCTGATCCAAAATGGACAGGGCATCACGCATCCCCCCTTCAGCACGTCTGGCAATCAAACTTAAAGCTTCTTCATCAAAGCTGAGGCCTTCTTTTTTGAGAATGTCTGCCAAATGCTCTTTTATGGCCTTGGTTTTGATAGCTTTGAACTCAAAACGTTGAACACGTGAAAGGATAGTAGCTGGAATTTTATGTAATTCAGTTGTTGCCAAAATAAAGACAACATTTTCTGTTGGTTCTTCCAAAGTTTTCAAAAGGGCATTGAAAGCCCCTGTTGAGAGCATGTGTACTTCGTCAATGATATAGACCTTGTAAGTGGCACGGCTAGGAGCATAGGTTGACTTATCACGAATTTCACGGATCTCATCAACACCATTGTTAGAAGCAGCATCAATTTCTATCACATCTTCCAGACTTCCGTTGGTAATATCATGGCAAATATCACAGTTATTGCAAGGTTCCCCGTCTGCCTGATGAGGACAGTTCATGGCTTTGGCGAAAATCTTAGCAGCACTGGTTTTTCCTGTTCCCCTTGGTCCAGAAAAAAGATAGGCATGACTAATCTTCTTTGAAGCGACAGCCTGTTTTAAGGTCTTTGCCACAACTTCCTGCCCTACCATTTCATCAAAAATCTGACTTCGATATTTTCGATAAAGCGCTTGGTACATCAGTCTTTCACTCCAAACATGTCAAAATGCCAATTTGTTTTTTCCAGAAGAATTGTCACAAATTGTTCTAAATAGCCTTGATCGATAACATCATAATCACCGACTAAGTGTGAATCTAAATCCAGCACACCAATAAGCTGACCGTCTTTTACCATAGGAATAACAATTTCACTCATAGCGGCTGAATCGCAGGAAATATAATTATCATGCTTGGTGACATCTCCTACGATAAGTGTTTGTTTTTTGGCAGCAGCCTGACCACAGACACCCTTTCCAAGAGCAATACGTACACAAGAGACACCACCTTGGAAAGGACCTAAGACAAGTTCTTCACCGTCAAAAAGATAAAATCCTGTAAAGATGGCATTAGGAAGAGTCTTATTCAGCATGGCTGTAGCATTGGCTAAATTGGCCAAAGCATTTGTTTCATTGGCAAACATCGATTGTGCCTGAGCCAGTAAAATTTGATAAGCCGAAATTTTTTCTTGATTTTTCATAAGACTATTATAACAAAAAACAGCTTTAGGAGCGACTATTAAAAAGTCTTTAATGACTTCATTATGTTTTTAACAGCATTACTTGATAATTTTGATAAAAGATTGAACGTTGATAATATGACTACTTGTTCATTAATAGATACAATCTCAGTCAAAAAAACATCATCTTGCAAACAAATTCATTTTTAAAAAGCTGTAGCTAGAAAGTCTTCATTGAACTTATCTTCTAATGAGAACTGCTGCTTTTTTAACCCTTATGAGCGATTGCGCAGTAATCATAGATGTCTGCCTTTAGAATCTTCAGATAGAAAATTTTCTAAATCAGATGATAATCTTTCAATAATTCTTCTATGTATGTTCCTTTAACCTTTTTGAGAGCTTCTTTAAGGGCTGCTTTTTCCACCCAAGGAAAATCAATTTCTATTAAAGATTTTTGACCATTGAGATAGTAAAGCGCATTAAGTAGCATGCGAATATCAAAAGTTGAAGCAAACACTTCAGGGACACCACGATCAACTTCAAGTAAAGTGTAAACAGCTTCCATAGCAGTTCTGACAGAATATTCTGTTGTAAAAACCGTATCTCGCGGTGTTTCAGCATAGTTTCCTATAAAAGCTAAATTCTTACTATTTTTTGGCACAACAAGTGGGCGATCGTTAGTTGTTCGCGGCATGAAATACGTTGTTATATAAGGCATATGGCAAGGGATCGTCGAGGCCGAACAGGCTAGTTCATGAATAGTATTTTCAGGAACTCCTATATGATAAAGCCATTCTTCACACATTTCAATCCCTGTACATTCATCAGGCCGTTTAGCGACATAATCTCCTTTGCGATCAGTATAGAGAGCATAGAGCCAGATAACAAGCTCATTTTTCTTTTGTTCTTTAAAATGTGGTTGTCGACTGATAGAATAGCCAAGCAACCAACTAGAATCTTTAATGCTGGTAGGTCCGCTGGTTACAATAGAGCCACTATAAGGATCCTTTTGGTTAATCTGTTCAATGTATTTAGCAATGCGTTGATCTGTAAAAGTTATTGTAGCAGACATGGTCCAATTAGCATCAGGGATATTTTCACAGAATTTTTCGGGACATCCAAAATCACTATCTTGTGCAGCTAAATTCTTCCACAGCTGCCAACTGGCACCAAGATCGTGCGTTAATGGAGCTGGATGATTATTGTTACCGTAAGTACTACTTTCTGTAATGGAGCCATTGGTGACAAAAACAAGATCATCTCTACTTAAAGCAATACTTTTTTCTTGACCATTAACAGTCATTTCAATTTTAGTAGCAAGCTTATCACTGCCAGAACGATTGACTAAAATATTAGTGACAACAGTCTGATAGCTAAAATTGACATTATGGTCTTTGAGAAAAGCTACTAGTGGTAAGATCAATGATTCATATTGATTGTATTGTGTGAATTTTAAGGATGAGAGATTTTTCAAAGTCCCAACATGCTGAATGAATCGCATGAGGTAACGGCGCATTTCCATAGCACTGGCCCATGGTTCAAAAGCAAACATGGTACTCCAATAAAGCCAGAAGTTAGAGTTGAAGAAATCTTCACTAAAGACTTGATCAATCTGAACATCTTGCAGATGACTTTCCGGTGTTAGAACAAGATCAAAAATTTCCTTAACTGCTTTTTGAGATAAGGTCAACTGACCGTCATCTGGTATTGCCTTTCCACGCTCATAGATGGCACGTGTTTTAGCAAAACTTGGATCCTTTTTATTAAGCCAGTAGAATTCATCTAAAATAGAGTGTTTGGGATTTTCCAGAGAAGGGATAGAGCGAAATAAATCCCATAAGACTTCAAAGTGAGGCTCCATTTCCCGACCACCGCGAATGATGTAAC
This sequence comes from Streptococcus mutans, assembly GCF_006739205.1. NCBI lineage: Bacteria > Bacillati > Bacillota > Bacilli > Lactobacillales > Streptococcaceae > Streptococcus > Streptococcus mutans. The sequence continues at coordinate 556,735 of NZ_AP019720.1, read as the reverse complement.
CTAAACGTTCATTACGAATACCATCCATACTGCCACCAGGAAGAGATAATTCTTCAAGAATATGAATGCGTTCTCCAGCCATTTGTCCGTCACGAATAAGAAAAACTGCTGTAGAAAGAGCCGCTAAGCCGCTTCCAACAATATAAGCTGATTTCCCATCAACATTTTCAGATTTTTGTGGATGAGCAAAGGCTTCATAGTTACCATTTGAATAATACATACTTGTTAACTCCTCATCTATTATTTTATAATCTTATTTAACACCTTTTGCAGATCCAAAAAAATAGACAATAAAAAAGGGCTGCCTAAAAATCTGACAGAACTTTTTAATTGTCTAACTATAAACTTTCCAGTAAATGATAAATACGCTGTGTTAAATCTTCTGGATTTTCACGCAGTCCTGAATCGATCCAATCTAAGATAAAACCAACCAGACCGTATTTATAAAAATGTGCGCGCAAATCAATATCGGCTTCACTAAGCTGCGTTTGAACTTCATTTTCTTCAATAACTGGTCTAATAAGGCTGTAGGCTCTATCATATAAAAAATGTTCCAAATAATTGCGATTAATGGAATGATAAGTGTTACGGACAAAGGCTTCGTTATCTTGAATATACTGAAATATTGCTAATAGACCCTCCTGCCAAGAAACAGTCGTTCGTTTATCACCAATCATTTTTTCGCCATCTGTGATATAGATCCATTCTAATAAATCATATAAATCTTTAAAGTGATAATAGAAAGTTTGTCGGTTAACATTTAAAAATCGAACGAGCTCGGTTACGGTCACCTTATCAAAAGATTTTTTTGCCATGATTTCTTTCAAAGCTCTAGCAAAAGCTTGTTCTGTTAAATTGTTCATAAGACCTCCAGTTCTTCATTTATTGTATCATAATCACTTGAAACCTGACTGTTATTTTATTGTAGACAAGCGGATTGTTCTGATTTCACCAAAAAACATCAATATATCAAATTACTAGACAAAAAAGACTGAAAGCCCAATGGAACTTCAGTCTCTCTTATTTAGCATCAGCCGATTTCAACTTCCTGACTTCTTTGCAACTCCCTAATCCATATGCGCAGCACACCAAGTTCCTCCCTCCTATGGAACTTAGCTAAAGAACTTATTCGAAATTCAGAAAATTCCGTCACAACTTAGACCATCTTATTTAGCGTTGTCTGGGCGTGATTTACGCTTGATATCAGCTAAAATGTTCTCTCTAAACTCTGCGATACTTTCCGTATGCGTTTGCTTGCTGCCATAACGTCGGACATTAACGGTACCGCTTTCCACTTCTTTATCACCAACAATGAGTTGGTAAGGTACTTTCTTAGTCTGACTTTGACGAATCTTATACTGCATTTTTTCATTACGGTCATCTACGTCAGCGCGAATACCATGGTCACGCAGTTCTTTAGCAACTTCCCAAGCATAGTCAATGTGAGCTTCGTTTGAGATTGGAATGACAGTTACTTGATGCGGAGCTAACCAAGTTGGAAAAGCTCCTTTATAGGTTTCAATAAGGTAAGCTGTGAAGCGTTCCATGGTTGAAACGATACCGCGGTGAATCATGACTGGTCGATGTTCTTCGCCATCAGCACCAATATAGGTTAATTCAAAGCGCTCTGGCAGCAAGAAGTCCAATTGAATCGTTGACAAAGTTTCATCATTGCCAAGAGCAGTCTTGACTTGGATATCCAATTTTGGTCCGTAAAAAGCTGCTTCGCCTTCTGCTTCGTAATAATCTAAGCCCATATCATCCATAGCAGCTTTCAGCATGGTCTGCGATTTTTCCCACATTTCATCGTCATCGAAATATTTATGGGTATCATTAGGGTCACGATAAGATAAACGGAAACTATAATCTGTTAAATTGAAGTCTTCATAGACATCAATAATTAATTGGAGGGTACGCTTAAACTCATCTTCCACTTGATCAAGAGCAACAAAAGTGTGACCATCATTTAGTGTCATTTCACGCACACGCTGAAGTCCCGATAAAGCACCTGATTTTTCATAACGGTGCATCATCCCAAGTTCCGCAATACGAATTGGCAATTCACGATAAGAATGCACATGATTCTTATAAACTTCAATGTGATGAGGACAGTTCATCGGACGCAAAACAAAGGATTCACCATCTCCCATGTCCATAGTTGGAAACATATCTTCACGGTAATGATCCCAGTGACCTGAGGTCTTGTAAAGGTCAACAGAGGCAATTGGTGGTGTGTAGACATGTTGATAGCCCGAAGCGACTTCCTTATCAGTGATGTAACGCTCAATGATGCGACGGATTGTTGCACCATCTGGTAGCCAGAACGGCAAACCTTGACCAACTTCTTGAGAAATCATGAAAAGATCTAATTCTTTACCTAATTTACGATGATCGCGTTCTTTAGCTTCTTCAAGGCGTTTGAGGTAAGTTTTGAGATCTTTCTTATCAAACCAAGCGGTACCATAAATACGCTGCATCATAGCATTGTTACTGTCACCGCGCCAGTAAGCACCAGCCACGTTAAGTAGATGAAAGACTTGGATACGGCCGGTTGACGGCACGTGCGGTCCGCGGCAGAGATCCACATATTCGCCCTGACGGTAGATGGTCAAACCGCCCTCATCTTCTGAGTGTTCTTCGATCAATTCGAGTTTGTAAGGGTCATTTTTGAAAATTTCGCGTGCCTCATCCTTAGTGACTTCTTCACGGACTGATGGGAAGTTTTCTTTGACGATTTTCTTCATTTCCTCTTCAATACGAGGAAGATCTTCGTTGGAAATTTGCCCTGCTTCATTGTCCGTATCGTAGTAGAAACCATCTTGAATAGCTGGACCGACACCCAAGTGAATATCTGGGAAAAGACGGCAAGCTGCTTGCGCAAACAAGTGAGCTGCCGAGTGGCGCAAGATGTCTAAAGCATCTTCGTGGTCAGGTGTCACAATTTCAATGCTGCCATCTTGCGTGATAGCGCGTGTTGTATCAATAAGCTGACCGTTAAATTTACCAGCCAAAGCTTTCTTTGCAAGAGACTTGCTGATAGACTCAGCAATTTCAAACGTTGTTGCACCAGCTTCAAATTCGCGCACAGCGCCATCTGGGAAAGTAATCTTAATCATGTGTTTTCTCCTTTAATATCTATTTCATTTATATTGGATAATTTTAAGAGCCGAGCAATCTCTTCCGCAGTCTGCGTTTCTGATTGACTACCATCTGTCATGAGGCTAGAATAGCCTAATCTCATCGCTTCCTTACGAACCATTTGGGCAAAAAGAATGTCTCGCTGCATCCAGTTTTCAAAAGCTTGCTCAGGATTGGTTGTTCCCTCTAAGACATAAGAAACCCATTCTCTCTGCCTATAATGCTTTTTCTGAAAATCAGCTGTCGGAGTCAAGCATAGATAGGAAGACGCTGGCCATTCAAGCTCCTTTACCAAGTGAGGCAAAAGTCCTGCCCCCTCAACCAAGAGTGGTCTATCTTGATTTTTTATCAAGTAAGATTTTATATAAGGAAAAATCTCTTCATAAAAGCGCCATTCTTCATCTGCCATCTCTTCTGGATTTCTCATCCAGATTTGTTCCGGATTTCTGTCCTGTCTAAGAAGGCAAATCGGCTGTGAGTCTGCACTTGCTTGACTCATCATCTCGTCTACCAAATCATCCAGCTTGATATGAAGCAGCTGATACTGTCTAGCAAGAAGTGAAGCAATTGTTGACTTCCCACTACAAGGCGATCCGCCAATCATATAAATCACCATTCTCCCTCTTTCTGACAAAAGAAAAACGACATCCAAAAAGGACGTCGCAACGTGGTTCCACCTTCATTTATGCAAGTCAAAAGACTTACACCTCGAATCGGCTCTAACGTAGCCACCGTTTTATGTTTACATAAAAAATTAGGGAGTAGTATTAAATGATAGGCCTGCACTTTCTCAGCTGCCAAGTGCTCTCTTTAAGACCGAACACACCTAACTTGTCTCCAAAAATTATTATAGCAGGATTTGGGAATTTTTCAAGTCTGTTAATCAAGGAAATCTCTAATAGCATTAACCATACGCACAGGCGCTTTAATCACTTTAACGGAAGTTTTAGCGGTCTTTTTAAGAGCTGTTGCAGGCAGTTTAATGGTTGACTTGACAATTCTAATTGAAGTATCTGTTCGGTTTCCTTCGACTGCCAAGGACCATTTTTCCTTTTTCTTAGCCTTTTTGGAAATAATCATATCCAGATAAAATGCAAAAACTGATTTGCCAAAGGCTTCTGCTGAAATTTCATATAGTTTTTTCTGCCAGACCTTTTCCTGCTTAGCTGGAGTTGAAACGATAGCATTTAAAACAGCATCGGCTAAATCTGACTCTGTTTGATAAAGCGTTCCAAACATCTTATCTGTGATAAGATCATCTAAATAAGGATTGGACTGAGCGATAATCGGCTTACCACTAGCTAAGCTTTCTGCATAGGTCAGCCCTTGCGTCTCACTAGTTGACGCACTAATAAAGAAGTCAGCTGCCTTGTAATAAAGAGCTGTTTCATTATGACTCACCATTCCTGTAAAAATAACATTGTCCATGACGGCTAAATCTTGAGCCTGTTCTTTCAACTCTTCAAGATAGGGGCCATCTCCGACAATAAGCAACTTCACTTTAGGATTGTTAGATAAGATTTTTGGCATATTAGCAAGCAGAGCTTGAATATTTTTTTCATATGAAACCCTTGACAGACTCAATAAGACAGTTTCATCACTAGCAATAGCCCATTTTTCTCTAAGTTTGGCAATATCTTCTTGACTAATGTCTGGTCGCTCGTATTCTCTCAAGTCAATGCCTGTTGGAATAATTCGCTTGGGAATCTTGACAGAATAACCATCTAATAAATTTAAGGCAATACGGCTGGGACAAATAACCCCATCTAAATCATTGAGAAAACCACGAACAATATATTTTACCATACTTGGACGGATAAGCTTGCCATTAGCAATATAGCGAACATAATCTTCATACTGGGTATGGTAAGTATGAATAACAGGGATCCGTAAGGCCTTGCCAACCATTTTGCCCAATAGTCCCAGACTAAATTCTGTCTGCGTATGAATGATATCTAATTTATAAGTTTTAGCAATTTTATAAGATTCAAAGAGTCCCCGATAAACAATTCGACGATCGGTAAAAGAAATAAAAGGAACACTGGGTAAGCGAATAATGGTTGGATCTTCATAACGTTTAACATGTTTATCAGTCGTTGTAAAGATATAAACCTCGTGTCCTTGTTTTTCTAATTCTTCCTTTAGGGTTTTGATACTCGTTGCAACACCTGAAATCTGTGGTAAATAGGTGTCTGTAAAAAGACCTACACGCATCCTACCCCTCCATAACTTTTTGGTAGACTTGAGCCAAGTCATGAGCCACCTTATCAATATTACGACTTTGGGCGACTAAATAACCTGTCTCTGTCTTTTGACTGTGACCATCAAGAACCTTTTGAATAGCTTCTTCAAATCCTTCAACCGTTGTTGCAAACTCAACTGCTTCATCAGTTATCCAGCCTTTATAAACAGGAATGTCTCTTAAAATAACATGCTGATGACTAGCTAAGGCTTCTAAAACAACAATGCCTTCAGTTTCTTCAAGACTTGGAAAGAAGAAAGCATCAGCACCGCTCATTGCTCCTTCGAAAACATCGCCTTTTATATAACCTGCAAAAGTAACATTATCAGGATGCTTCTTAGCAACAATAGCTCTGACGTCATGGGGAATAACCCATTTATTCGTTTCGCCAAACCAAATAAAACGCACATGAGGCATTCTTTGGGCTACTTTAATAAAATCTTCAATTCCCTTGCGTTTAAAGTAAAGACCCGCACATACAACAACCTGCTCGTCACCAGTTAACTGAAAATGCTGACGAAAAGCGGCTTCCTTAGCCTGATCAGGAACATAGCGCGCTAAATCAATACCATTTGAGACAACATAGATAGGGTTGGTAATCCCATATCCTGCAATGAGCCGTTTTGAATAAGGTGTTGGTGTGATAATAGCATCAGCTTCTTTATAAAAGCGGCAAAGGTATTTTTTAAAAAATGGAGCAATCCAATTAGAACCAACAAAAGAATTCCTAAAATCTTCTTCGGTTGAATGACCGTGCATAATAACTTTTTTCCCAGCCTTCTTAGCACGTTTCATTAAGCGCCAGCTTTTCAGACCATAAGTATTAATATGAACCAAATCGTAATCATCTTCAGGATTGGTTGTGTAATCAATTCCTGCCAAAGTCAAGGCGCGTTCTTGATGTTTGATGGCACGACCAATACCTGATTTTCTCAAGTAATGCTCCGCCTCCAAATACAATAAAACTTTCATGCTTTTAATTATATCACTAAATCATTTGAGATGCCACCTAGTACTGTCAAGAGCAGAATAGACTCAAACATGCCATAAGTCATCCTAAATCTCCTGAGCAAGTTTCCTATCAATGAGCATCTTTATTAACCCAAGCTGACAAGGAAGCTTCTTGAACTGGAAAATCACCCCAGCCTTGATCATCTAAAATCACTTCTTCTGTACAATTATTAAGATAATCAACAAAAACCTTATTCCGATTAAATTCTCCCATATTCATACGTTTGCAATTGGCTTCCCCATTAGACATGATAACAGCTACACCATCAGGGTGCTCTTCATCTCCCAGACAAGTCCAGCCAATACAATTGGCATAGTCAAAATAATCTTCTTGCGGTCCATAAACATGGTATTGCCTGATATAAAGCAGTTTATCTAAAACAGTCTGGAAAGATTCCTGAGCAAATTCACCCGAAATACCATAGTAATCACCGTAAAAGACACAAGGAATCCCCTCTTGACGCAACAAAATCAAACCATAAGCTAAAGGTTTAAACCACTCTGCAACCGTTGACTCTAAAGCCTGCCCTCTTTGGGAATCATGATTATCAACAAAAGTAACAGCAAAATCAGGATGGCTTTTCATCAGACTATCGTCTAAAATCGTTGACAAATCAAAATCAGAACCTTTTTGACCAGCCTCAAAGAGACTCATGTGCAGCATAACATCAATCAGGTCAAATTGCAAGTCAACACTATGAAGATAATCGGTAATATCGAAATGACTGTCTTTCCAGTACTCACCAAAAACATAAAGGTCTGCTTTAAGATGCTCACGAATATAACGAATAAATTGTGCCATAAAAGTCTTATCAATATGTTTAATAGCATCTAAACGAAAACCACCGACACCACTTGTTTCCAAAAACCAAGCAACCCAATCTCGCAAGTGCTCCTGTACTTCAGGATGTTTAAAATCAATATCATCATACATCAGGTAATCATAATTACCATTTTCCTGATCAATATTTTCCTGACTGGCCCAACCCTTGTTATCACCTAGGATCATGTAGATACCATTTTCATTATGAAGAGCGTCATAATCAACGCCAGTGAAATGGTACCAATGCCATTTGAAATCGCTGTAGTTATCCTGTCGGCCCGGAAAGTTAAACTGGGTCCAACCTTCAATCTCATAAGGTTCAGAAATCTTTTCTTGACGGTTGCTGGGATTGACTTTAACCACTTGAAATCTTTCTTTGGCATCACCATTGGCCTTGTGATTAAGGACAATATCGGAAATAGGCATGATTTCCTGCTCCTTCAGAGCATTCACAGCATTGAGATAATCTTCCCTGCTGCCATACTTGGTCCTGACAGTTCCATTTTGATTAAATTCACCCAGATCATAAAGATCATAAACGCCATAGCCAACATCATTGGAACCCGTTCCTTTAAAAGCCGGTGGCATCCAAACTTTGCTAATCCCAATATTCTTAAGATGACTGGCATCTTCAGCTAAATGCTGCCAATGCTTACCATCGTTTGGCAAATACCATTCAAAATACTGCATCATTGTTTCATTTGTCATGATTGCTCCCTTTTATGAAAAGAGTCCAGAATATAAACTTCTAGACTCCTTGACTGTGCTGTAAAACAGACTATATCTGATAATTTATAACATAACCATCTCACTGGATTAGCTCATCAGTAAAATGGTTTTAAAGAAACTTCTGTCCTATTTAGTTGTTCCTCTTTCTCTGATACCATGATTAAGAACAATTTCTTTTTCTTCCAATTCTTCCTTGTTCATAATCTTTGTTAACATGCGCATAGCAACTGCTCCTAAATCATAAATCGGCTGACTGATAGATGTCATATTAGGACGAGTATAAAGCGCAATAGTAGAATCATTACTCGTGATAATTTCAAAGTCTTCTGGGACTTTCTTACCAGCAGCAAACAAACCATTTAACAGCCCAGCAGCCAACTCATCCTCAGTAACATAAGCAGCTGTTGCGCCTGAATTAATGACACGCTGCGCTAACTGATATCCTTCTTGATACTTATATTGAGCTTCAAAAACAAGTCCTTCTTTGAAAGGCAATCCTTTCTTTTTCAGGCCTTCTTTATAACCAGCCAGACGTACCTTGCCATTGATATCATCAATAAGGGGACCCGATACAAAAGCAATCTTATCATGATGTTTGGCCAATAAAGCTACGGCATCTTGTGCTGCCTTACTATGATCAATATTAACACTGGGGAGTTGATGCTCCAGATCTACAGTACCTGATAAAACAACCGGTGTCCGTGCTCGTGAAAATTCAGCGCGAATTTTTTCAGTTAAATGATGTCCCATAAAAATAATACCATCAACCTGTTTAGCAAATAAAGTATTGATAACATTGACTTCCTTATCGTCATCTTCATCACTTGAAGCCAGTACAATATTATATTTATACATGGTTGCAATGTCATCAATTCCCTTAGCTAAAATAGAAAAATAAGCATTAGCAATGTTAGGGATAACCACACCTACCGTAGTCGTTTTCTTACTTGCCAAACCACGCGCCACAGCATTTGGCCGATAATCAAGACGGTCAATGACTTCTAGGACTTTTTTGCGGGTATTCTCTTTAACATTTTTATTTCCATTCACAACACGGCTGACAGTTGCCATGGACACTCCCGCTTCACGGGCAACATCATAAATAGTGATTGTGTCATCTGTGTTCATCTTGTATCATCCTTTCTGTTTTGAAAATTACGCTTCCATTGGTATTCTAACACTATTTGAAAACACTTTCAAGTAAAAGAGTGCAAGTTTTATGAAAAACTTAGAATTAGCTTGATTTTTTTGATCTTTTTTGGAAAAATAGAAAGGAAAGAAGGTTTTAATATGTCAAAATTAGCACAGATTGTTCAAAAACTCAAAAAGCAAGGTATCGAAGTTGCTGTCCTTTCAGATCCTGTCTCCATTAATTATTTAACAGGTTTTTATAGTGATCCGCATGAACGCCTTATGTTCCTCTTCCTCTTTGCAGATCAAGAACCTCTGCTTTTTTTACCTGAACTTGATGCTTTAAGAGCAAAAAGTATATTAGATATTTCGGTGACTGGCTATCTTGATTTTGAAAATCCTTGGGAAAAAATTAAGACCTTATTGCCTAAAACGAATTATTCTAAAATTGCCTTGGAATTTGACAACTTAAATGTAACGAAATTTAAGGGACTTGAAACAATTTTTTCAGGTCAATTCACCAACTTAACTCCTTTAATCAATCGTATGCGCCTGATTAAATCAGCTGACGAAATTCAAAAATTATTAATCGCTGGAGAGCTTGCAGACAAGGCTGTTCAAATTGGTTTTGATAGTATTTCCCTTAATGCCACAGAAACAGATATTATCGCTCAGATTGAATTTGAAATGAAAAAACTAGGCGTTGATAAAATGAGTTTTGAAACGATGGTATTAACAGGCAGTAACGCTGCCAATCCTCACGGCCTTCCAGCAAGTCACAAAATCGAAAACAATCATTTGCTGCTCTTTGATTTAGGTGTTGAAAGTACAGGCTATGTCAGTGATATGACACGAACTGTTGCTGTTGGCCAACCTGACCAGTTTAAAAAGGATATTTATAATATTTGCTTAGAAGCCCAATTAACAGCACTTGACTTCATCAAACCGGGAGTGAGTGCTGCTCAAGTGGATGCCGCAGCTCGTTCTGTTATCGAAAAGGCTGGCTATGGTGACTATTTCAACCATCGTCTCGGGCACGGCATCGGTATGGGACTGCATGAATTCCCATCTATTATGGCGGGAAATGATATGCTCCTAGAAGAAGGCATGTGTTTCTCTGTTGAGCCCGGCATTTACATTCCTGAAAAAGTTGGTGTTCGTATTGAAGATTGCGGTCATGTCACCAAAAATGGTTTTGAAGTCTTTACCCAAACGCCAAAAGAACTACTTTATTTCTAAGTTATGCTCAAAAGAAAAAGAAAATGATAAAAAAAGCCTATCCTCTTAGTGCTTTATTTAGCACCGAGAGGATAGGCTTTTTTTAAATAATTAAATTAAATGGAAATGAGTGCCATTATTTTCTTTTCATTTCAACAAATAGAATCAGACTGTTAATCGCAAAAAGAGTTATAGCAGCTAAAAGAACATAACCAACATAATAAGAAAACGTCATGGGACTAAAGATTGCGACAACAGCAATACTTCCTAAGAAAGGGACAATCTGATCTGCAAACAAAAAGACCCACCTAGCATTTCCACTCGCTAATTGTCCTGGCGAAACGTTAAAGCGTCGTTTAATGAAACTATTGGGTAATTCACATAAAACATAAGCACTTCCCATTAGAAATCCTATAAACAGATTGAAAAAAATATCATTGTGATAACTTTTCACTAATGAAAAAGTGAGCAAATGCGGAATGATTCCTAAGATGAATCCCCAAATAACCTGACAAAAAGTCGTCAAGGTAATCATGCCCCAAAAACCCTTCCAAGTTTTATTGGCTCCCAAAATACGCTTCCCATCAGACATTGTAAAACCACCATCAATAGGCTGATAAGTCCAAGCTAAAATATCAGATTTGCAGAAAAAACGATTGGCAACCCCAGCCAAAAAAACAGGCATGACAGTCACATACATCATCACAATAGTCTTCAAAGGGCTTCTCCTCTTTTAATATAAGCTTATTATAGCACATTCTTTTAGAAGTAGTACAAGATGAGATACTGACAAAACAAAGAAATTAGACAAAGACTTCCTCATTGTCCCCAATGGTTGAAAAGACTATTCTTTAATCTCACGCCCATTTAATTTTTGAATAGGTCGATTGTTGTTGAATCCAAGCGTTTTCGAGAATTTTTTCACTTGAGCCTTGCTGATATTTTCTTGCTTTTTAAAGACAATCCAATTAACCCCTTCTGTACAAGGCGGTGTCGTCAAAGAACCCTCAAAATTATAGTAATCCAAATCTTTAGGGAATAATTGACTGATAGCAACAGGTTGAGATAGGTTCTTTTTTGTCTCTGCCTTTTGAGGCATTTTCTTCCAAACTTGCTTTAAGGTTTTATTTTCTTTTCCATACTGATAGAGAATAGATATGACAGTGATTTTCTTATCTTTTGTTGTGTAAACAAAATGACCTTCCAAAGGGTAGGTTTTCCCATCAATTTGATTTTCACTTGGCGCATGAAAATGGAATTGTTCAAGTGTATAAGTTTTCCCATTAAATTTCAGCGTATTTTTCTTATTTTTTAACTTAACTTCGATGGTATGACCATTATTTTCTACTTCAGCCTTGGAATTTTTACTGTTTAATTGTAGGGAAGGTAGGTCAACATCTTTGGCACCAGTGATATTGATTGGTGACTGTTCCTTACCATCTTTAGCAGCCTTATAATCATCTGATAAATCTCCCCAATGTTCAGGTGATGTGCTGCCTGAATAACTCCAATGTGCTTCGCGATCCTGCGAATCTCCTTTTAATGTCAAGAATGTGCTTATGCAAAATACCGCTACAACCACAAGGACAGTAAGATAAATAAATTTCTTTTTCATTTTTTCCCCTTTTCTATTTTCCAATGACTGACCTTCTTATCCTAAGAGAAAGTCAGCTAGCTTTTAGGTTGACTTAATGCCAACTTGCCGTATTTTACTCCTATTTCAATACAATGTCAAGAATATTCAGAATTTTTTTGTCTTGAATTAGCTTGATTAACTTATCTTCTCTTATTTTAAAGCAAAAAAAGCACCTCAAGATGGGATTTTACCATCCAACGAGATGCCTTTGAAAGTTTCTTATGATTAAATAAGATAGCAATCTTTAAGCAATTGCTGAAGCTTCCCGTTCTTCTTTGACTAGTTTTCTATCATAATTTCTAATGAATGGATAATAGACAAGAAAAGCAGCTACAGCACAAATTAGAGCTAAAATGACAGATTTCCAATCTCCTGTACCAATAAAAGCACCAATACCAACCGGTGTTGGCCATGGAACATTGGCAAAAACTGCCTTAATCAAATCTAGTTTCATTGCTAAATAATAAAGGGTTGCAGAAGTCATTGGTGCTAAAATAAATGGAATAGCAAGTGCTGGGTTATAGATAATTGGAATACCAAAAATTAAAGGTTCATTAATATTGAAAATAGCTGGTACAACAGATGCCTTACCAATAGCATTCAATTGTTCAGACTTAGAACGAGTTGCTAACCAAATACAAAGTCCAAGAGTTGCACCAGATCCACCAGCGATAACAAACATATTGGACCATTCACCTGCAACAATATAATGAGCTCCCTTAGCATTTTCTGCCATATTAGCAAGAGCAATTGGATTAACAAAAGCAAAGATAATATTAGCGCCATGAATCCCAACAATCCAAAGTGCTTGGGTTAGAAGATAAATAATCATAATACCAATCCATGTTCCAGTTAAGTTTCTAACAAAACTAAATGGAATAGAGATGGCTTCAAAAATATCAGTTCCTAGAAAAATAAAGATACCATCAATAAATATAACAACAAATGCAATGACAAAACCAGGGATTAAAGCTGAAAAACCTCGAGAGACCCCTTCTGGTACCGCTTCTGGCATTTTTATTACCCAATTGCGTTTTATACATAGACGATAAAGAAGAACTGTTAATATTCCCATGATAATAGCAGTAAAAATCCCTGTTGTGCCAAATCGAGTAACACCATTACTCATTGCCCAGCCATCTACAGTAACTGCTCCTTTTTTAAGAGTTGTCACAGATGACATGGAACCATTATTAAAAACAATTTGTGGAACAGTCATGATAAAAGCGAATAATGACAGCAGAGCTCCGTTTAGAGGATTCATATTTAGTTCCTCTTCTTCTGCATAAATTTTGGTTAACTCATAACCCATAGTTAGAACAAAGTAAAGCGACAAGGAACCCATAGTTGCATAATTAATAATCATATATAAGGCAGTAAACTTATCAAAGGAAGCTGCAAAAATATCTTTGACAATAGGCAAGAAAGAAAACGATATCGGTAAAACACTAAAAACCAAAACCATTGAACCAACAATGGTAAAAGGAACAACAGCCATACCCGCTGCTGTAATAGCGCGTACAACTTTATATTGAGCAATAATGCTCATCGGTCCCATCAAATATTTATCTAGGAAACCAAATAATCCTTTTTGTTCATCCATTAAATTTGTCCTCCATTAAATATACTTTTCAATATGGTTGTAAAAACGATTATAAAATTTGTCTTCATTATTCTTGATTTGTTTGATACGTTTAAGATTATACCAGCAAATAAACAAACCCAAAAATTGAAATACAGCAAGAAATACATGTGCTGCCATATTATTTGAAAAGAAAGGAATAGCCACTGATAATTGTTGAGGAAAAATGTTGATGATTAATAATAAAATTTGAACAACTATTTGAGTCTTGAAAACCCGTTCAGTATTTCTCAAATAAACTTCTTGAAGGCTATATAGTTTAAATTGTTCAGCACAAGCTAAAACAATTAGTATTAACAAACTCACTGGCAAAATAACATAGACACTTGGCTTATAAATGAGAGGAAATGTCCAATAAAGATTGACAAAGAAAAATAGAGCCAAACTATATCTAAAAAGCAGATAACGAGAAAATAAATTATTTTTTAAGGTCGTCTTTCGTTTCAATTCTTGATCAAGAGCTTTTTTGTTTTTTTACTTAATTGATGACACATTTACCAAATTCCTTTCTAATCAACTTTTTTTATACAATTCCAACATTTCAATAGCTACTTCGCGAAGTGTCATGGTTGTCATTAAATGATCTTGCGCATGAACCATGATGATTTCAATTTTAATTTCCGTTCCGCTAGCGTACTCTTGCAGTAGATCAGTCTGTGCTTGATGAGCTTTGAGCAGTTCATCATTCGCTTCCTGAAGCTTCTGTTCAGCTAGAATGTAATTTTTTTCACGCATTGCATCAAATGCTTCATGGACAATTGAGCGCGCATTGCCAGAATTTAAAATAATTTCAAATGCGGCAACTTGTAATTCTTCTGTATTCATCAACCTTTTTCCTTTTCTTCTAGTTTTAAAAATAACTTTTTAAATTGTTCAAATGATTGACAAGTCAGCATCTTTTGCTGAATATCTGGTCGATCAACCAAAGTTGCAATGCAAGAAGCTAATTCGGGTAAACCATCATTGTCATAAATAGACATTGATGTTAAAAAGACCAGTTTCATTTTGGGATAATCCTGATTCCAAAACAGACCATCTTTTATCATGGCTACTGCTATGTGATGTCTGTTGCCTACTGCTTTTATCGGATGCGGTACAGCAATAGTATCGCTGAAAACCACCGAGCTCATTGCCTCACGCTGATAAATTAATTCTTCCATCTTGTCAGCAAAATGACTCTTTTCCCCTTTTGAAATACTAAGAATCATCTTTTTTAGCACTTCTTCTTTACTAACATCTGACAGTTGCAAAAAAGCATCTTTTGAAAAATAATGATCAAAATCAGATGATAAATCAGCAGGAGAAACTCCAACAGGCGCTAACTCCGTTGGGGAAGCTTCTATATGGGCAATACCATGTCTAATTCGACTTAATTCCTCTTCTGTCAAGAAAACCGAAACTGTGAAAACAGGAATATTAAATATCAGATTAGAGAGGTCAATAGAAGAAATAATGAAATCAATATCTTTCAGCTTATCATCATTGATATCATAGTAACCAATAACATCCGTGATATGAACCAGATTTCCCAGTTCATTTTCAATTCGGTTTTTCAGCATTTGAGCACTACCATAGCCAGTAGCACAAATGACCAAAATATTATGCTTATTCTTTTCTTTGAGCCTTTCTGTAGCTGCCATAAAATGCAGAGCAATATAGGCAATTTCATCTGCAGAGAAAGAAAAAGGACTGAAAATCGGCATGCTGTGCATTAACTTTTGGGCTAATTGATATTTCACCTGATAATTCTTTTGAATTTCTGCTGTTAAAGGATTTTCTAAATTAATCTGACCTTCCAAACGAATAAGCATGGTTGAAAGATGTGCCAGCAGGCCTTCAATAAATTGAAAATCATTTTTCAAACAGGGCTCAAGCTGCTCAATAGCCATGACGAGCTCTTTACGGATCTGCTCAAAATTGTCATTTGAAATGTAATGAGCATTATTATAGCTTTTTGAAATGAGATGCAGGGTGATATAATCAACCTCTTCTATTGGAAATTCAATCTGCGTTGCCAGCGTCACCCGTTTAAGAATTTTTCTGGCCACTTCTCTTTCGGGCATATTGCTCAACTCCGTTTTATCTGAAATTTTGGCAATATGAAAGCCTTCCGTTATCCTTCTAATCGCTAAAGCAATGTGAATAACCAAATTTTGAATCACAAAATCTGAAAGCTTTAGATGACCTTCACGGCACTCATCAAGAACAATAATGGTTAATTCTTCAAAAGAAATTTTCTGATTTAGCAGCTCATTGTCAATATAAGTCTGCATCGTATTAATAAAACCAGAATGAATGAAATAGTCCATGATAAAGCGTCTTTTGTCACGTTCAGTTCCTGTCACAAAAACACCTTTATTGGCCTTGCTTTCAATCTTTAAATGATAAGGAACAAAGCGTTTCCTTATTTTTTTAAAATCATTTGATAAAGTAGAACGGCTGACAAAGAGTTCATCCGCCAAGTCATCAAAATAGATTTCATTTTGCTCAAATAGCAGCTTATTTAGCAAATAATTGTAACGGTCATTAATATCAATGACCTTCTTATAGGTTAATAAGTGATCATTGATATGATTGTCTTCAAGAAAATGAAGATACTTTTCTCTGTCCTTAATATTGAACTGATAGCCTTGACCTTGTTTAGAAATGATATCAACACCAGAATAGTCCTTTAATTTCTCAGACAACAATTTGCAGTAAGTCCTAATCGTCCTGTCTGAACAATTTAACTGTTCTGCTAATGCCTTACTGGTGATAAATTGTCCCTCATCCTTAATCAAAAGTTGGATAATTTGCGTCTCTTTTTTATGTAACACCCCATAACCTCCATTTTGACATCTAGGACACCGTGACCTTATCTCTAGATATTTTCTTTAACCAACTTAGCCATTTTTTCAATACCCATTGGGATTGGAACGTAGGCTTGTGGTGGAATTTGAACAATAGGTTTATCTTTCTTAGCAGCTGCATCAGCCAACTGTTTAAAATTCATTTTTGTTTGAGGGCTAACAAGGTAGAGGTCATAGTTGTCTGCTTCAATGCGTTTTTGCCCTTCTGGAACACCCACTGCATCCATTTCAATGTCTTCACCTTGTTCTTGAAGAAGGGCCATCGTCTTTTTAGCAATCATTGATGATGACATGCCGCCTGCGCAAATAATTAAAGCTTGTTTTGCCATAATATTCTAATCTCCTTTATTTTCTTATATACCCATTATAAAAAAGCGCTTACAAAATGTAAACGCACAGTTTTTCCGTATTGAAAACGGAAAGTCCTTACACAGCCTCTTTATTTTCCGCTGTAACAATAAAAGAGAAGCTGGAAAACATGTCAACTTCTCTTTAGTTATGCTATTTTTGACTTATCATTTGCTGATAAACTTTTTTAGTTTCAGTTGCTTTTATTAATCTTAAATGTCATCTCCATTTGAAGCAATGACTTCTTTATACCAATTGAATGATAATTTTGGTGAACGTTTGAGGGTTCCCTTGCCTTCATCGTCCTTATCAACATAAATAAAACCGTAGCGCTTGCGCATTTCACCTGTTCCTGCTGAAACCAGATCAATACATCCCCAAGGTGTATAGCCCATGAGCTCAACGCCATCTTCATCAACAGCCTTAATCATCTCCTTGATATGAGCACCCAGATAATCAATCCGATAATCGTCGTGAACCATGCCATCAGCTTCAACTTGATCAATGGCTCCAAAGCCATTCTCAACAATGAAAAGCGGTAAATGATACATGTCAGTAAACCAATTGAGAGCATAACGCAAACCTTGAGGATCTATTTGCCAATCCCAGTCAGAAGCCTTTACATAAGGATTTTTAACTAAATCTTCTGTTTCTAGATAATCATAGTAAGGATTATTTTCACGGTGAGCATCAATGACAAAGGACATGTAATATGAAAAGCCGATGTAATCTACCGTTCCTTCAAGCAAATCCTTCTTATCTTGCTCAGTAAAATCAACCTTAATAGCCTTGCGTTCCCAATACTTGAAAATATGTTCTGGATAAAAACCATGGACATGAACATCCGCAAAGTAATAACGCTTTTGCATAGCTTTTTGAGCCATGAGGATATCTTTAGGGTTACAGGTTGCTGGATAAATTGGACACATGGCAACCATGCACCCAATATTGAGATTGGGATTAATCGCATGACCAATTTTAACGGCACGCGCAGAAGCCACCAGTTCATAATGAGCAGCTTGGTACATAATCGCTTCGCGGTCATCTCCCTCTTTGTAAACAATCCCCGAATTAGTAAAAGGTGCAAAATCTTCTTGGTAATTGGCTTGGTTATTGATTTCGTTGAAAGTCATCCAATACTTAACCTTATCCTTATAACGACGAAAGCAAACTTCAGCAAAACGAACAAAGAAATCAATTACTTTTCGGTTAGTAAAGCCACCGTATTCGGTAACAAGGTGATAAGGCAATTCAAAATGCGATAGGGTCACAACGGGTTCAATACCATATTTCAGACATTCATCAAAAAGGTCATCATAAAATTGCAGACCTGCTTCATTAGGCTCTGCTTCATCTCCCTTAGGAAAAATCCGTGTCCAAGCGATGGAAGTCCGAAAACATTTGAAGCCCATTTCGGCAAACAATTTGACATCTTCTTTATAGTGATGATAAAAGTCAATGGCTTCATGGTTAGGATAATACTTACCTTCTAGAACACCGGCTGTGATTTCACGCGCAACACCGTGCCGACCAGCAGTCATGACATCAGCAACAGAAATTCCCTTGCCTCCTTCTTGCCAACCGCCTTCTAGCTGATGGGCAGCAACCGCACCGCCCCAGAGAAAATTTTCAGGTAATTTAGACATACTTCTACCTCCTTTTTCCTATTTTCATTTTAGCAAACAATTTCAAAATTAAAATAGAAAAAATTTCCTTAAAGACTAAGGAAATTCTCATCTTAGGGCAGCCTGAGCATCTTACCAATTGAAATCCAGCCGTAAATAATTTAATCTCAGCTGCGAGCTACGGTACTGGCAGGCCCTTTAAAAGACTTGGTTCTTTCCATTCCCTGCCAAGCTTCTGCAGCTCTTTAAGGACAATCAAAATCAACCTCTATAAAAGCTAGAATTGGCATCTTATTCCTCTTTTTTGAAAAATTATGGTATGATAAATTTATCAAAATAAGGAGTGATTGACTATGACTAAAGAAGATATTAAAAAACAAGTCCGTCAGGCTTTTGATCATCGTGTGGCCGTACGTGTTTATAATGATCAAAAAATTCCCAAAGAAGACATGGACTTCATTCTTGACTGTGCTTGGCTCAGTCCTTCTTCTGTCGGACTTGAACCTTGGCGTTTTATCGTTTTGGAAAATGAAGCGGTCAAAAAGCAGCTCAAAGAAATTGCCTGGGGAGCTCAATATCAGCTAGAAACTGCTAGCCATTTTGTGCTCGCCATTGCTAGAAAGGATGTTCGCTACGATTCTGAAAATATTCGTCAGAGTTTAATCCGTCGCGGTTTAAAGGACAAAGAAACCTTGGAAGCCCGCCTCAAACTCTATCAAACTTTCCAAGAAAACGATTTGGCGCTAACCAATGAACGTTCCCTTTTTGATTGGGCAGCCAAGCAAACTTACATTGCCATGGGCAATATGATGACTGCTGCCAGCATGATTGACATTGATTCTTGCCCAATTGAAGGCTTTCATTATGCTAAAGCCAATCTTATCTTAGCTCAGGCAGGGCTCATTGATCCTGAAAAAGAAGGAATCGCTAATATGATTTCTTTTGGTTATCGCTTGCGTGATCCCAAACATCCTCGCAGCCGCAAACCGCGCCAAGAAGTTATCTCCTGGTCAGATTAAAGCTCTGCTATTAACAAAAAAGAAAGGAAATTCCAATGAAATTTTTACATACCTGTATCCGTGTTAAGGACTTAGACGCTTCGCTTAAATTTTATCAAGAGGCACTAGGCTTCAAAGAAGTTCGCCGCAATGATTTTCCTGAATACAAATTTACTCTGCTTTATCTGCAACTAGAAGACGACCCCGACTATGAGTTAGAATTAACTTACAATTACGATCACGAAGCTTATGACCTTGGCAATGGCTATGGTCATATCGCTGTCGGTGTTGATGACCTTGAAGCGACTCATCAAGCGCATCAAAAAGCCGGCTACACTGTGACAGACCTTTCAGGTCTGCCCGGCAAGCCAAAGATGTACTACTTCATCACAGACCCCGATGGCTATAAGATCGAAGTTATCCGTCTCAAACAATTTCAGGAAAAATAAAGCCATTTAACTATAGAAAGAGCCAGACAAAAATGTTTGGCTCTTTTTTATATTTATCTCCCATTAAACTGCTTCATTTGCCGTTTAATGTCGCGATCTTGTTCGCGGCGCTTTATGGTTTCACGTTTGTCGTAATCATGTTTTCCTTTGGCAAGCCCGATGAGAACCTTAGCAAAGCCGTTTTTGAGATAAACCTTAAGAGGAACTAAGGTCATCCCTGTCCCTTTGAGTTCATTGTCCAATTTTGCAATTTCTCTCTTTTTAAGGAGGAGCTTACGGGTACGATCAGGATCCTGATTCCAGATATTACCCTGTTCATAAGGTGTAATATGGACATTATTTAGCCAAACCTCACCATTTTTAACCTGAGCGAAACCATCTTTGAGAGTAATTCTTGCCGCACGAACACTCTTAATCTCAGTTCCTGTCAGCACGATGCCTGCTTCATAAGTTTCTAGAATCTCATAGTCATGTCTGGCTTTTTTATTTTGAGCGACGACGTTTCCTTGGGCCTTTACCATGCTTGCCTCCCTTCTTTACTGCCTCCTTATAAAAAGGCTTCTTTTTCTTCTTTTGTGAAAGAGCTGATTGTTTGCTACGCTTATTAGCCTTCGTTTTGCTGTCGCCACTGCGACGTGAACGGCGCGACTTCTCTTTTTTCGATCGAGAGAGCTTTTCAATGACATCAAAATCACTTGAAAGATAGGCAAAATCAATATCCCCTGTTTCCTTATCTGCCTTAAGCACTTTTACTTTGATGGATTGACCAACTCGGAAAACCTTACCAGATTTCTCACCGTGCAAACTTAAAGTGCGTTCATTAAACTGATAAAATTCTGGTAGGGTCGTCATATGAATGAGACCTTCAATGGTATTAGGCATCTCTACAAAAAGACCAAATTTGACAACACTGGAGACAACACCAGTGAATTCTTGCCCCACATATTCTTCCATATATTCTGCTTTTTTCATGGCCTCAACAACACGCTCAGCATCAATGGCACGACGTTCCAAACTGCTGGTTTGACTCGCAATTTCAGGAATAATTTGTGCAAAATGCTCCACTTTTTCAGAATTCGCTTTATCGTATTCACGCACCAAGCGATGCACCAAAAGGTCTGGGTAACGGCGGATTGGACTGGTAAAATGCGTATAGTATTGCGCTGCCAAACCATAATGACCATGATTATACTCAGAATAACGCGCCTGCTGCATGGAGCGCAGTAACATCATGGAAAGAACTTCACTGCCCGGCTGCCCTTCAATTTTTTTCATAAAATCTTGCAGAGCTGTCTGACTGATTTTGCTGGCTGTTCCCTGAATACTGACACCAAAAATGCTCGCATAGTCCATAAATTTCTGTAACTTTTCAGCCTTAGGTTCTTCATGGATTCGGTAGATAAAAGGAAGATTTTTCTTAGCAAAATGCTCAGCCACGCATTCATTGGCTGCCAGCATGAAAGACTCAATCATTCGCTCAGCTAAACCACGCTGGCGTAGCACGATGTCCATAGGAAAGCCTTTATCATTAACCAAAATTTTAGCTTCTGAGGTATCAAAATTAAGGGCTCCACGTCTCTCACGCATTTTTTCTAAAATCTTGTGCAAGGTCACCATATAGTGAATAGACGGTACAATCTTATCGTATTGCTCTGTCAATTCTTTGTCCCCTGCAATAATAGCATTGACATCACTGTAAGTCATACGAAAACTAGTATTGATAACAGTTTGAGTAATCTGATAATGGAGCACACGACCGTGTTTATCAATTTCCATAATAGCAGACTGCGTCAGACGGTCAAGATTAGGATTGAGGGAACAAATACCATTAGACAAACGTTCAGGTAGCATAGGAACCACACGGTCAGTCACATACACACTGGTTCCTCTAGCTAGGGCTTCACCATCCAAAGCTGAGCCTTCCTTAACATAATAAGAAACATCGGCAATATGAACACCGAGTTCAAAATTGCCATTATCTAATAATTTGATATGAACCGCATCATCCAAATCTTTAGCATCCGCCCCATCAATGGTAAAAGTAATCTCTTTGCGTAAATCTACTCGACCGATCAGATCTTTCTCACTGGGAGCATCCGGAACGGACTGGGCTTCTTTTAAAACAGCGTCAGGAAATTCAGACACGATATCCATGGATTCCAAAACTTCCAAGACATCTATTCCGACATCGTCCTGATGACCAATCACATCCTCAACGCTGGCCACAAAATAATCATAACGCCGTGTTGGATACTTTTCAATTGCTACCTTAATAATCTCAGTCCCATCTAAAACAATGGGTTCTTTTTTAATATAAATCTTTTGTGTAATTTTTTGATTTTTACTCTTAATATAGCCAATATAAGGGGGCTTTTCATCATCCAAAACAAAACGGCCGACAACTGTTTTTAAACTGTGTTCAACAATCTTAACAACACGCGCCTCTGCTGCCGTTCCTTTAAGGCGATTAGCAACTTTTTTAATCGCTACCTCTACCGTATCACCATCAACTGCATGACCAACATCATTACGGCCGATAAAAAGATCTTCTTCTGCTTCGTCGATACTGACAAAGCCAAAACCGGCCTTATTAGCACGAAAAATACCTGTAACAGTAACTTGGTCTTTCTTTTCTTTCTTCTTTCTAAGTGAGATTGTGCCATCTTGCTCAAAGCGCAATTTACCCTTACTTTCGAGCTTGGAAATCTCCTTGATAAGAGAAGGAAATTTTTGAGCACCAGCCATATCTAAACTGCTGGCTAAATCATCAACACTTGATTTTCCCTTCTCTTCTAAATAAGTAATAATTTTTTCTTTCATTTCAATTCTTTCTTTAATATTTTAAAAAAAGAGAGGAAGAAAACCTAAAAATATTATTAAGGTTCCCATCACTCTCTTATTTTAGGTGGTAACCTTGGTATACTCCCACCTTCTGCAAATTTGTTCGCTTTAATGTTCAGTGGACTAAAAAACAAGCATAATCGGAACAGCCTACTTCAAATTACTCAAACATCTGTATCCAGTCTTTTTCCATTATAGTTTTTCAATTGCCTTTAGTACTAGTCAGTATTTAAAATATGGCAAAACGAGCTAACAAGGTCATAAAAGATAAACTAAATAACTCTAACAAAAACTTAGGAGTTGAGACTACTTTCCCAACCCCTTTTTATTTACTTGATAAAACAACAATTGCTAAGGCAATCGCAAGCCAAAAGAAGACTAAAATGGCTGTAAAACGCTGCATAAAAGCTTCAAAACCTCGAGCCTTTGTACGCTCAAATAAAGCTTCTGATCCACTATTATCAAAAACATTGCTGCTAGGATTCTTTTGAGGCTGCATAAAAATAGCAATTACCAAGATAAAGGATAACACTAGCAATGCTGTTACTAAAAAGTTGTACATGTCCTTACTTCCTCCACTATAATCTTAGTCATTTTAACATATTTCAGCTTAGGATTCAATATGCAAGGTCACCTTTCTTTCCTTAGGACAATATTTAGGAACCTGAATTTTTTCTGGATGATTTTTCTTATTTTTACTAGTCAAATAATTTTTACTGCCACAATGTGAACATTGCAGATTAATCTTGATACGCACTAAATTTCCCTAACTTTCAAATATTTTCTAAAATTAACAAGACTCCATATAAAATTGAAAAGAACAATTGCTCCTGTAGCATAAAAGACCCAGCGATAACCCCAGCCTGCTGCTACAGTCGATCCTACAAAAGGACCCAATACCTGACCAAAGTTGGTAAACATCTGATTGTAGCTAAAGATTCTAGAGATACCTTCCTTAGGTGTTAGTTTTGTTAATAGAGCATTAACACTTGGCATGAGGGCTCCAGTACCAAAACCAAAAAGAAAGCGCCAAATTCCTAATTGCAGAGGTGTTTTTGACTGAGCAAGAATCAAATAAATAATACCACAATAAAAAAGACCTGCTAATAACATACGGTGATTGCCAATTTTATCACCTAATTTCCCAAATCTTGAACTGGAAATAATGCTGGAAAAGCCCATAGCAGACACAATTAAGCCCGCAATTAACATCAGATTGTCCCTTTGCCCTAGATATCTAATATAAAGTGCCAGAATAGGGGCAACAGACTGAGCTGAAATTTGAATAATCATACTGGTAACAAAAAGCCCCAATAGTATTTGCCGATCTTTAATTTGAGCAAAGAGTTCTTTAGTAGATAAGATATCTTTCTTAGATACAGGTCGGAAATCTTCCTGAATAAAAAAAGTTGTCAGCAGCATTACCAATAAAAGCAAAGTGCCAACCAAGAGAAAGACATTGCGAATACCTAAAAATTCAGCAAGCATACCGCCCATAAGAGGACCAATTAGACTGCCAGCAATAACACCAGTAGCCAAAGTTCCAAGAGCAGAACCTGATTCATTTTTAGGAGCCTGAGAAGCAATAAGTGCATTGGCATTTGGCACATAACCCGCAAACATCCCATTAAGCAAACGTAAAAAAAGCAGCCCATAGACATCCGTCACAAAAGCTAGACCGCCCATGGTAAAAGTCATGACAAGACTAGCTCGAATCATCATGGGCTTGCGTCCATAACGGTCTGCCAAACGTCCCCAAACAGGTGCAAAAAGAGCAGAAGCTAAGGCTGAAATTGACACTGCAAGGCCTGCATAAAGCTTGACCAAGTCACCTTTTACGCCTAATTCCTCAACAAATAAAGCCATAAAAGGCATGACAAGTGAAAAGCTTGCTCCAGTAAAAAAGCTACCGAACCAAGCTATCAAAAGGTTTTTCTTCCAATTAACTGTTGTTATAATACGATCATCTTCCTTCTAAAATACCACATGTCATTATAACATAATTTAAGAAACCTGATGTTTTAATCTTCTGTTTAACGAGACAAAATAAAAAATGGCATAAGTAACTTTTAAAATGTCTTCAATACCATAACCTGCTTCCTCATGCAGACGAGCGCGGTCATTCCAGTTATGACGGTTGTCATCAAAGTAAATGTCATTCATTTTGCAACCTCCTCAGTTGACTGTCCACTTGCATTTTAGTATTTTCAACTGTTTTATTATTATCAATTATTTGATCGGCATAAACTTTTTTGGACTGCAAGGGCATTTGGCTGGCAAGGCGCTGCTGCGCTTCTTCTTGCGAATAACCATTTCGCTGCTTCAACCGCTTAATTTGTGTCTCTGGGCTTACCGCTATTAACCAGATCTCATCAAACCAGTCCCTATAGTTCTGCTCAATCAAAAGCGGAATATCCATAAAGAAAATTGCCTCTGTTTTAGCTAGCTGGTCTCGTCTAGTCTCCAACTCCTGTCTGATAATAGCATTTTGTAGCTGAGAAGATTTGGCTAAATTGTCTGGACTGGAAAAAATGAATTGGGACAATTTCGGACGATTGAGTTCGCCTGCTTCATTGAGAATAGCTGTGCCCAGCCAGTTGACCAAGGCCTGATAAAGCCTACCACCATTAGCCTGTAAATCATGCACGACTTGGTCAGCATCAATAACTTGATAACCCTTTTGCCTGAGATAATTTGTAATCGTTGACTTACCAGAAGCGATACCGCCTGTAATCCCAATAATTTTTGTCATTGTTTTTGGCAGGACGGGCAAAAATGCGTCCCTCTCCCTCCTACTTTAATTTTCTCAATAGGCGTGGCACAGCGAGCACAAGGCTGATCTGTCTTTCCATAAACTTGTAAGCAATCCTGCATACTGCCATCTTCACCCAAGCTATTCTTATAGCTACGAATAGTCGAGCCTCCCTTTTCAATAGCCAGTTGCAGAATACGGATGGTTTCATCATGAATCCGTTTGATTTCTGATGTTTTCAGTTGACTGGCTAGCCGTTCTGGATCGACTTTTGCTGCCCAGAGCACTTCGTCCACATAAATATTGCCAAGTCCAGCCACTAAATGCTGATCCAAAAGTAGTGTTTTGATGACCTTGTGTGATTTGGCCAGTCCTTCTTCAAAAGGCTTGAGTTTAAAATCTTTGGCATTTGGCTCAGGACCAATTTTTTTCTGAACAAAATAAGCTTCAACCTGACTTTTAGGCAATAATTCAAAAGTACCAAATTTGCGGACATCCTGATAGACCAAGGTTGACCCACCATCCAGACCAAAGAAAAGATGAAAATGCTTATTGTCCGGTACCTCATCTTCAAAAAGCAAATACTTTCCTTCCATGCGCAGATGAGAAATAATGGTCTGCCTGTTGAGATTTAAAAGAAGATATTTGCCACGACGGCCAATACTTTCAAAGGTTTGTCCTAAAATGTCCAGCTGAAAATCTTCTACACCCGTTTTGACCATTTTGGGCACACGAACCTCTACCGATACAATTTTTTTGCCAACAATCAAATGCTCTAAGCCACGCCTGACTGTTTCAACCTCTGGTAATTCTGGCATGATTGCTCCCTTTTCTAAACGTCCTTACCGCTCTGCTATTTTTCAAAAAACTAATCCTTTAAACCAAGCAAACGACGAGCATAAATAGCTTGTCCTGAGTGCATAGCAGCATCATCAATGATGGAAACCAAGCGTACACCACGCGTCACAGCTGGTGTCCAAGAATCATCTACAATATCATCTAGACATTCTGGATTAAGTGATTTCAGGTAAAGAATGGCAAAATCTGTAGCATCATTGAGATAATCTAAAACATCATCTAAGTGATCGACCTTAATTTTTTGAGCTTGCTCTAAGCTGTGATCCCAACCGTCTTCTGTTTCTGCCACTTCAAAAGGAAAATACTCTTTAAAACCTTGACTGTCCCAGATGGACTCCTGCCCTGCCAAAGCTGAAATCTGCAAATCCAATTCACGCGCTGTATGCCATGCTAGCCAAGTCAGTGATTTTATCTGCGGTGCAGTATCAGCAACTGGGAAACAATTAGCTTGCTCTACTGTCACTCCTTTAAACATACGCCAAAAACGTTCTCTAACCCGATTGAGACTATCAATTAACATATCTAAATAGTCCATTTTAAGACCTCCTTATAGCATTTCGTTATTCATTTATATTGGTACCAGCACACTCAAAATAAGATTCGAAATGGCGTGACCTCGTTTTTCACTCTTGCTTTAATGTCCCAATGCAAAGCTGTCATCAAAATACTCAGCCAACATCAGGCGATGCTTGTCACTAACCGATTCCAGCTCCGCTATTTCTTCCTCAGAAAAGAAACGCAGGCGCAAGGTTTCTTCATTGTGAAAATCAGAAATATCAAAGTCATTTAGCGCCTTAAACTCATAAATCATGACAATAGTCTGCACCTCATCACCATTAGGATAGACTTCCTCAAAATGGCTATAAACATTAAGAAAGCGCACAGCCTCCACCTTGATACCTGTTTCTTCAAAAAATTCCCGTTTAGCTGTGTCAAGCGTAGATTCGCCCAGCTCCATTGCACCGCCCGGAATAGCCCAAGTCTTCTTATCTCCGCGCAGTTGCAAAAGCACACGCCCGTCTTTGTCTGCTAAAATCCCGCCAGCAAAAGTCAAGATAACCTTGTCATGACCGACTTTTGAGCGGATGTAGGAAATATAGTCCATAATTAAAATTCCTTCAATTTATCTGGAAAGACATTAGCTTGATCTCAATACTCCTTCTTATTATACCCAAAATCGGCTAAGTCTAGTTTCTTATCGCGCCAGTTTTTCTTGACCTTGACCCATGTTTCGAGGTAGACTTTGTCACCTAGCATGAGTTCGATGTCACGACGAGCCATTTGGCCTATCTTTTTAAGCATAGCACCCCTTTTACCGATGATAATGCCCTTTTGACTGTCACGCTCCACCATAATGGTCGCACGAATATGTATCTTATGCGTTTCCTCATCACGCGCCATTGAGTCAATAACCACAGCTACCGAATGAGGAATTTCTTCACGCGTCAGCAACAAAACTTTTTCCCGAATCATTTCAGATACCAAAAAGCGCTCTGGATGATCCGTGATTTGATCAGCTGGAAAATATTGAAAACCTTCTTCTAGATGATCTACCAAAAGATCTACCAGATGACTGACATTATTGCCTTGCAAGGCAGAAATGGGGATAATTTCTTGAAAATCCATTTGATTTCTAAAATCATCAATCTGTTCGAGTAATTGATCCGGATGAACCTTATCAATCTTATTGATAACCAAAATAACAGGTACCTTGGCCGCTTTAAGACGCTCTATAATCATATTGTCGCCTTTACCCCGCTTTTCATCAGCAGGTACCATAAAAAGAACTGTGTCCACTTCACGCAGGGTTGAATAGGCAGACTCAACCATAAAATCACCTAAGGCAGTTTTCGGTTTATGAATACCAGGCGTATCAATAAAAACAATTTGCTCTTTATCTGTGGTATAAATTCCCATAATTTTATTACGGGTTGTTTGTGCCTTATCAGACATGATAGCAATTTTTTGCCCCATGACATGATTTAAAAAGGTCGATTTCCCAACATTGGGACGACCTAAAATAGCTACAAATCCTGATTTAAATGACATGATGTCTCCTCTATCTATTTTTAATGAAAAAGCAGAAACCAAATTTTTGGTACAAAAATAATCAACCCCGTCAAAGCAGCAAAACCTGAAATGACAAGAACAGCTCCTGCAGCCATATCCTTAGCATTTTTAGCCAACATGGAAAAATGATAGTCACTGGCCAAATCAACCACATTTTCAATAGCCGAATTGACAATTTCAAAGGTAATAACCAAAAAAATACTTAATAAAAGAAAAAGCCACTCAATGACTGATACTTTAAAAACCAAACCAGCAATAATAGCTAAAAGAGCTGACACTGCATGTTTTTTCATATTACGCTCTTCTTTAAAAGCCGTAAAAATCCCCGTTAAAGCGAATTCAAGGCTGGAAGTTAAAGTTCTATTTTTCCATTTCTTTTGGCTTTGCTTATTATCTCTTAAGTCCATAGGCATCTAATATCTCTTCCTGTAAGCTAAACATCTCTTTTTCTTCTTGGGGAGTGTAGTGGTCATAACCATTGATATGTAAAAAGCCATGTACTGCCAAAAAACCCATCTCACGCTCAAATGAGTGACCATATTCTTGCGCCTGCTCGCGAGCTTTATCGACAGAAATAAATAATTCACCAATATAAGCATCAAATTCAGTTAATACCTCGGCTAAATCTGGATCGTCGGCCAACTCTTCCTCATCAAAAGAAAGGGAGCTTTCTGGTTTGTATTCTAGACTGATAACATCAGTAGGACGATTAGTATCACGATACTTGAGATTCAGTTCATGGCTGCGCTCATTGGTCACAAAAGTAACCGCCATTTCTTTGTCTTCTTTCCCTGTTTTTTGTGCTGCGAATTCCAAAATATCCAAAGTTTGGTTTTTTATTTCCTCAGAAACCTGATTCGTCTCATCAATCATTTCAATATACATGGTCATCTTCTTTCGACTATTAATAACTTAATTATACCATAAAAGCAGTTGCTTTCTAAAGAAAAGAGAAGTTACAACCAACACTTCTCATATCAGCGATATTATAAAAAGACAAGGAAACGTTCCCTGTCTTTAACATCATTCGAAGTCACTTTATTTTTCTTTCTCAATTCTAGCGTTGATAGTTAGTCGTACATAGCGATTACTGGATCTGTCAGTAAATCTTTATTCTCCCAGCTCCTCCACTAAAATCATCTCTTTAGCTCTTTCATAGGGAAATAACAAGGCTGCTTATTTCATCCACTACTTCTGATACAGAGTTGATAAGAAAACGACTATCATAGATACCACTGACAATTTTGCCCCGATAGCAAAGAATATATTCGATGTATCCGTTTGATTTCTAACGGACATCAGTTGACTCCTCATAAGCATTGATGATTTCAGCAACCACTGGATGTCGGACAACGTCTTTAGCAGAAAGATAGACGAAATCGATCTGTTTAATATCCTTTAGTTTTTCTGAAGCATCAACCAAGCCTGATTTGACATTTTTAGGCAAATCAATCTGACTAATATCACCATTGACAATCATCTTGGAATTAAAGCCAAGACGAGTCAAAAACATCTTCATCTGCATGATGGTAGTATTCTGCGCTTCATCCAGAATGACAAAAGCATCGTCCAAAGTTCGACCGCGCATATAAGCCAAAGGTGCAATTTCAATAATCTCACGCTCCATGAGACGACTGGTTTGCTCTTTCCCCAGAATCTGATAGAGAGCATCATAAACAGGACGCAGATAGGGATCAACTTTTTCCTTAAGATCTCCTGGTAAGAAACCAAGACTTTCACCCGCCTCCACTGCAGGACGTGTTAGAATAATGCGTTTGACTTGTCCACGTTTAAGGGCAGTGATAGCTAGGGTAACTGCTAAAAATGTTTTCCCCGTTCCTGCAGGACCAATACCAAAAACGATATCATGGCTTTTGACGCTATCAACATAGACCTTTTGACCTAGCGTTTTAACGCGAATGGGTTTACCATAAGAATCCTTGATAATTTCTTCTTCGTAAAGTGCCACAAATTTATCAATATTGCCATTTTGCGCCATCGAAAGTGCTGTCACAACATCAGAAGTATTGACAATCATTCCCCGTCCGACCAGAACTAACAACGCTTTGATGGTCAGGCGAGCTAATTCAATGGCTTCCTCAGTCTCACCTAAAATCTGGACGCGCTCTGTCCTGGCATGAATGACAACACCAAGATTCTCCTCAATTAATTTTAAATGCCGCTCATTAGAACCAAATAAATTGACCATATCATCTGGATGAACCAAGGCCACTTCAACAGAATACTCTTGCAAATTTTACTCCTTTTTCACCTTTGTATGCTTTTCATTATACCAAAAAATCACGCTAAACGCGTGACTTTAATGTGCCAAATAATCTTCCCAAATCCTGTCAAATTCGCTAAGATTAAAAGAAAAACTAGCTTCATCTTCTAAATAGCGACTGACCCTTTCAAAACTATCCGTGTGTTTCGGAAAAGTCGTATCTTCAAAGACCAAATCCGCCAAAATAGCTACAGGATCGTGACTCTTAGGGTGCCTTTGTGTCATTAGCCAAGTATAAAATGATTTTCTCATGACCAGTTCTCCTTTAAAAAGTGATGGCGAATAGCAGAGCTTCTCGCATAGCGTTCAGGATTTTTCCGATAGAAAGCCTGATGGTCATTTTCTGCTTCGTAAAATGGCTGCGCTGCTTCAATCGTAGTCACGATCGGTCTGTTAAAATGACCTGAAGCCTGCAAATTAGCCTTGGACTGCTCCGCTATTTTCCGCTGTTGCTCATCAAAATAAAAGATAACAGGACGATAGTTATCCCCACGATCTTCAAATTGTCCAAAAGCATCGGTTGGATCGGTCTGCCGCCAATAGATTTCAACAAGGTCTGCATAAGAAATTTTGCTTTCATCAAAGATAATTTCGACAGCTTCCGTATGTCCAGTCATTTTTGAGCAAACTTGTTCATAAGTCGGATTAACCACATGTCCTCCTGTATAGCCTGATCGGACAGACAAAATACCATCTTGTTCTTCAAAAGGCTGTACCATACACCAAAAACAGCCCCCTGCAAAAATCGCACGTTCCATAAGATACCTCACATCAGAAATAATAGTTTTATTGTACCAAAAAATCCCAGAAAATCTGAGATTTTTTCTTAGTTGTCAATCAATTCTGTTCCGTTAATATCTTGTTTCACTTTCCTAGCTTTCATTAAGCCTCCCAAGGCTTTTTTAAATTGACCTTTAGAAATCCCAAAAGTTGCTTTGATATCAGCAGGGGTTGACTTATCATTGAGTGTCATAAACCCACCATTGTTTTCTAAATAGGTCAAAATCATCTGTGCATCATTTTCCAGCATTTCAAAGGAACGCGGTTTTAAGGATAAATTGAGTGTCCGATCTACTTTACGAAAACCAATAACACGCGCATCAACAACTTGTCCCAAACGTGGTTCGGCATAGCGTTCACTTGGATGAATGAAGCCCAGCATATTATTTTCTGGTAGATAAACAAAAGTTCCTGTCAACTTAAGACGGTAAACAATAGCAGGCCAAGTCTGATTTTGCATATTATCATAGGCTGGTCCAGCTAATTTTTGAAAAACGTCTGGTTCAGCTGGAATAGCCCAAATACGATCTTTCTTATCAATTTCTAGATGAACATAAAGTTTATCCCCTTTTTTAGGCCACAATTCTTTTAATTCTGGCAAAACATCCAAAGAAACAACAAACTGCTTATCTGGCAAGCCAACATCAAGAAAAACACCCAGATCCCGTCGCACCCCAGCTACTGTACCCCAACCATATGTGGTACGTGTTGTTTCTATATTAGCAGTTGTCAAGCGTGCTTTTTGATGCATGTCTGTATAGACAAAGCCCTTGATCATATCACCAATCTTGTGCTGACCTTCTTTTTTATCCAAAGCAAAGGTTAGACCATCCTTCTGGATAAAATAGGAATTAGCATTTTCATCTGTCACCATCCCAGTGATGACTGTTGCAAGCAATGAATTCATAATAAGATTCAAGTTTTAAAAATGAAAAAGAGATGATTTGCATGTCTGCAAAACGAGATATGACTTTCTTGTTTCAAATCATTTTTCAATTTTTAACCCCTGTTTAATTCCTTTCCTTTACATTTACAAAAAGGGAGTGGATCTGCCACACCCTTCTCTTCTGCCCTTTATTTTAATGAGACGACAAGATCTATCTATAAATATCTTATCCTAATGCGACTGGCAAAAACTTCTAAGCTTAAATCTTAAACTTCAAGAAGTTCCTTTTCTTTATTTGCCGTCATGCTATCAATATGCTTAACAGCTTCATCTGTAACTTTTTGAATATCTTTCTCAAGAGATTTCAATTCATCTTCTGTGATTTCTTTAATCTTTTCCTGCTTTTTAGCTTCATCCATGGCATCACGACGAATATTACGGATAGCAACCTTCGCATTTTCACCAACTTTTTTTACTTCCTTAGCCAGCTCTTTGCGTGTTTCTTCAGTCAAGGCTGGAATAACCAAACGAATAACAGAACCGTCATTAGCCGGATTAATCCCAATATCAGAAGCATTGATAGCATGTTCAATATCTTTTAATGATGATTTATCAAATGGTGAAACCAAAAGAACGCGTGCTTCTGGAACAGTGATTGAAGCTAGTTGATTGAGAGGAGTTGGTACGCCATAATATTCTACTTCAATCCGGTCTAAAAGACTTGCATTGGCACGGCCAGCACGAATACTGCCGAATTCACGCGCGAGGGACTGGTGTGATTGTTCAAATCTTTCTTTTGCTTTTTCTACAATAGCATTTGCCATTTTTAATATTCTCCTTATATTAAGATACTAAGGCGTAAGCGACACAAAGCAAAATAGGATGTTCAACGAAGAGTCTCAGAACTCTAGGAGAAGCTATCTTTTTGCACAGTGTCGTAGCCGTGTTCAATTATTAAGATACTAAGGTGTAAGCGACACAAAGCAAAATAGAGGTTCAATGAAGAGTCTCAGGACTCTAGCAGAAGCTATCTTTTTGCACAATGTCGTAGCCGTGTTCAATTATTAAGATACTAAGAGCTTTAAGAAAGCGAGAAGAAAATAGGAGACTAACGCTGTGCGCTGGCGCACAAGGCAGTCTATCTTTTTCTCGACGCTTTTAGCCTGTGTTCAATTATTCTGAATCAGAAATTCTGCTGGTTACAGTTGTCCCAATTTGTTCGCCTAAAATAACACGTCTAATGTTTCCTGATTCATTCAGATTGAAAACAACTAAGTCAATGTCATTGTCCATTGACAGTGAGCTGGCCGTTGAATCCATAATCTTCAGTCCGCGTTTGAGAACTTCCATATGGGTCAACTCATTAAATTTGATAGCATCGGCATTTTTACGAGGATCATCGTTATAAACGCCGTCAACGCCATTTTTGGCCATCAAAATAGCATCTGCTTCAATTTCCGCTGCGCGAAGAGCAGATGTTGTATCGGTTGAGAAGTAAGGGGAACCAACACCTGCAGCAAAGATAACAATACGACCCTTTTGAAGGTGACGCAGTGCCCGTCCGCGAATATATGGCTCTGCAACTTGCTGCATAGCAATTGCTGTCTGAACACGCGTGTCTACTCCTGCATGCTGGAGAGCGTCTGCCATAACAAGAGCATTCATAACTGTTCCCAGCATCCCAGTATAATCAGCCTGAACACGATCCATACCTGCCTTAGAAGCAGGCTCGCCTCTCCAAAGATTGCCGCCACCGATAACAAGAGCAATTTCAATGCCTGAGTCATGAACTTCCTTGATCTCCTGAGCAATAGTTTGAACAGTTGGAATGTCAATACCAACTCCTTTTTCGCCAGCTAAAGCCTCACCAGAGAGCTTAATCAATACACGACTATATTTAGGTTTTACCATTATCTATACTCCTTACTTTATCCCTAATATTTTATCATACTTCCATTAAAATTTATAGTCTCTTTTTCTTTTTAAAAAAATGTATTAGTTCATAACGACTCAAGTTAAAAATAATTTTTTTATACCTAAAATAAAAGAACAGCTAAATGCCGTTCTTTTTCACTACTATTTATTTAAAATGAATTTGCATCAACCTTGATACCAGGACCTTGAGTAGTTGTCAGTACAAGGTTTGTTATGTAAGTACCTTTTGCAGTAGCAGGTTTTGCTTTAGCAATAACGTCATTGAAAGCTTTGAAGTTTTCAACTAGTTTATCTGCATCAAATGATACTTTACCGATGATAGCCTGTACATTACCAGCTTTGTCGGCACGGTAAGTGATTTTACCGCCTTTAGATTCTTCGACTGCCTTGGCAACATCCATAGTTACTGTTCCCGTTTTAGGATTTGGCATGAGGTTACGCGGACCAAGAACACGTCCAAGGCGACCAACGATTGCCATCATATCAGGTGTTGCAATAACAACATCAAAATCTAGCCAACCGCCGTTAATTTTTTGAACAAGATCATCTTCACCAACGAAGTCTGCGCCAGCTTCTTTAGCTTCTTCAGCTTTAGCGCCGCGGGCAAAAACAAGAACACGTTGCGTTTTACCAGTACCATTTGGCAATACCATGGCACCACGGATTTGTTGGTCAGCTTTTTTAACATCAATGTTAAGGTTGTAAGCAACTTCTACAGTTGCATCAAATTTTGCGAAATTAGTTTCTTTTGCAAGTGCTACAGCTTCTTCTACACTGTACGCTTTTGTACTGTCGATTTTTTCAAGAGCAGCACGTAATTGTTTGCTTTTTTTAGCCATTTTATCTTCTCCTTGTAATGTGGTCATATCGATTTTCATCTCCCACGTCACTCGTCACATATGATCAAGTATTGCGGGTAAATAGGACAGGTTACTCTTAGTCAGTAACAGTGAATCCCATAGAACGAGCAGTACCTTCGATCATACGCATTGCAGACTCAAGGTTTGCAGCGTTCAAATCTGGCATTTTTGTTTCAGCGATTTCTTGTACTTGTGCACGCGTTACTGAAGCAACTTTAGTTTTGTTTGGTTCACCAGAACCCTTGTCAACACCTGCAGCTTTTTTCAAAAGAACAGCAGCTGGCGGTGTTTTTGTGACGAAATCAAATGATTTATCTTCATAAACTGAGATAACAACTGGGATAATCATACCAGCTTGATCAGCTGTACGAGCATTGAATTCTTTTGTGAATCCCATGATGTTAATTCCTGCTTGACCAAGTGCTGGTCCAACTGGTGGCGCTGGTGTTGCTTTACCAGCAGGAATTTGAAGTTTTACGATATTTTCGACTTTTTTAGCCATTATAAAATCCTCCTATTGTGGTTCTTTCGGTAATTAACAGATTTTTACCTCCCACAAATATACCATTGCAGCATACTTATTTATTATACATTATTCTTTATAAAAAACAAGGATTTTCCTTGATTTATTCTATTTTTATTTTTGTTTAGGCGTTTACATTCTTATAAAATCGTTATAAAATAAGATTATGACTATGTATAAATTAATGGCAATAGCCTTCATTTTTTTAACGTTAATCTTTTCTTATATTATCGTTTCAACTTTTCATTTGAGACGCTTTGGTATTAATCTAGCAGACATTGCTTTGCCGCTTTTTGCAGTAGAAATTGTCTTAGTATCAGCAAAGTTTTATACTCACAGCTTTCTGCCGCATTATTTGCTGGCCATGTCCATTCTTTCTCTAATCTTGGCTATCCGTCAGATCAGAAAAAGAAAGACCTTTTCTTTCAGACGGTTCTTTAAATTCTTTTGGAGGTCAGGCTTCATTTTGACTTTCTTCTTTTATTTGGCGACTGTCATTGCTGCCTTTCTTGCCAGCTGATTATCACTTCATATTAAAAAGCAGATAAGTACTAAAATGCTTATCTGTTTTTCTTTTATTCTAAAAGTTGATAAGTTGATCGTTCAACAATTTTTGCTACAATTAAAACCATTTGTTTTGCTTAATTGCTTTGCAAAACTTTTCGAGGCTTTGTTCCCTCAGCAGGTCCAATAACACCTGCTTCTTCTAATTCTTCCATTAAACGCGTTGCACGGTTAAAACCAACTGAAAGTCGACGTTGCAACATAGAAGCACTAGCTTTTTGTGTTTCCAGAACCAAAGCTTTGGCATCTTCAAAGAGAGGATCTCCTTTAGAATTTCCACCATTACCATTAGAATTATCATCTTCAGAAACTTCACCAGGATCAAAACTTTCATCATAATCAGCTTCTGCTTGTTCCTTGATAAAGGACACAATACGTTCAACGTCATCATCTGAAATAAAGGAACCTTGCAAACGAACAGGATGGTTTTCATCAATTGGTTTAAAGAGCATATCTCCTCGCCCTAGAAGCTTTTCAGCTCCATTTTCATCAAGGATGGTTCGACTATCTGTTCCAGAAGAAACCGCAAAGGCGATTCGGCTTGGTACATTGGCTTTGATCAAACCAGAGATAACATCAACAGATGGTCTCTGTGTTGCGAGAATCATGTGGATTCCTGCCGCACGAGCCTTTTGTCCTAAACGGATAATGGCATCTTCAACTTCTTTGCTAGCTACCATCATCAAATCAGCCAATTCATCAACAATAACAACCAAAAGCGGCAAAGGTATATGCTTGGTTTCTGAATGACGATTGAATTCTTCTACCTTAGCATTGTAACCGACAATGTTTCTAACGCCAAAATGGCTAAAGAGTTCATAGCGATTTTCCATCTCGTCAACAACTTTTTGCAAGGCTTTGCTAGCCTTGCGTGGATTAGTCACAACAGGAATTAGCAGGTGGGGAATATCATTATAAACAGACAGTTCAACCATCTTGGGATCAATCATCATGAATTTGACCTGATCTGGTCGTGCCTTCATCAAAATACTGGCAATAATACCATTAACCGCCACAGACTTTCCTGAACCCGTCGAACCCGCCACCAAAATATGAGGCATCTTAGCTAGGTCAAAAGAACGAACCGAGCCATTAACAGCTTTACCTAAAGGAACTTCAAGCAATTTATCAGGCGACGTTTTAGCCTGTTCCCAAAGTTCACGGAAAGTCACCGTAGCTACTTCAGAATTTGGAACTTCAATTCCCACAAGAGATTTCCCAGGAATAGGTGCTTCAATACGAACATCTTGAGCAGCCAAAGCTAACGCTAAATCATCTGCTAGATTAGAAATACGATTGACCCGCACACCAACTGCCGGTTTAACCTCATATTTGGTAACAGATGGACCGATTTCAGCTCGTTCAACATTGGCCTTAATTCCAAAACTAGTAAAAGTTTCTTCTAAAATCTTGATATTATCACGAACCAATCTCTTCTCTTTACTTTGATTTTTGGGTTTGTCCTTAGCAAACAGATCGATACCCGGCAATTTATAATGAAGAGTTGTCTTAGGTGTAAAATCAACCTCTAAGGATTCATCTGACATATCCTCTTCTTTTGGTAACTGACTGGTTTGTTCAGCAGCTGGAACTTCTGCTTCTAATGCTTCTCCCTCAGGATCCGGCTGATAACCAATAATTTCTGGTTCTTTATGGACTTGTCCATCAAAATCATCTAAATCAATGGTCTGTGCCTGATCTAAAACCTCGCCTGTTTCTAAATCAATAGCTGCATTGAGCCCATGATCAAACATTGCTGACTCCTGTGCTTCTTGGACAGCCTGCTGTGCCAAAAGGCGCGCCTCTTCTTTTTGCGCAAAGCGTTTTTCACGATTTTCCTGCCGTTTAACCTGCCATTTAGCGTAACTGTCCTTGAAGAAATTCATGACATCATAAACATCCCAAGGACTCATTAGAAAAAGGCCTAAAAGAAGGAAAAGTCCACCGATTAAAAAAGAACCAATATTTGAAAAAAGAAAGGCAACCGGCATATAGAGGAGGGCTCCTAAAAAACCACCGCCAGCAAAATTAGCAACACGAAATTTACTGAGATCACTAAAAACAATCACCAAAGTGCCTTTGATGACACTTTGATCTTTCATCGTTGCTAAGGAGAAAAGATAGGCTTGCCATTCTAAAAGCATCCCAAGCATAGTGATGACAAAACCACCAACCAAGCCATCATGTTTTTTCAACCATTTGGTAGCAAAAAGATAAATCAGAGCAGCAAAAATGAAAGGGTAAGCCAGACTTCCCACCATCAAGCGAATGATATTATAAACAGTGACGCCTACTCGTCCTAGTTTAAAAATTGCAAAAAAGAGGACAAAAGCCATAAACAAAGCAAATACCATGCGCTTTATGGCTCTTTGTTTCTCTAATTCCGCCTTTGTTGGACGGCGTGTTTTCCGTCCTTTTCTTTTATTCTTTGTTTTAGCCATGTTATCATTATACCATTTTTATATTATTTGAGAAAAGCAGATACTATCATCATTTTATGATAAAATAAATTTATCTTTTATAACCAAGGAGTAATTATGAAAAGAATTTTAAGTTTGGTTTTAGTATCTTTTGTCTTGCTGGTAGGCTGTGAAAATATAGATCGTGCTATTAAAGGAGATAAATATGTTAATCATCATATTGCTAAACAAAAAGCCAAAAATAAGTTAAAACAGTTAAACAAGGCAGACTTTCCTCAATTATCTAAGAAAGTTGCTAAAAATGAAGCTGAGGTTACTATTGCTACTTCAAAAGGAGATATCACTGTTAAACTTTTCCCTAAATATGCACCTTTAGCAGTTGAAAATTTCTTAACCCATGCTAAGAATGGCTACTATAATAATTTGACTTTCCATCGTATTATCTCAGATTTTGTGATTCAAGGCGGCGATCCTAAAGGTGATGGCAGTGGTGGTGAATCCATTTGGAAGGGCAAAGACAGGTCTAAAGATTCTGGTAAGGGATTTGCCAATGAAACGTCAAAATACCTTTATCATCTCAGAGGCGCCTTATCTATGGCTAATGCTGGCCCCAATACTAATGCCAGTCAATTTTTCATTGTTCAAAACAAAGATAATCAATCCAAGCAATTAACAACCACGCGCTATCCGCAAAAAATCATTAATGGCTATAAAGATGGCGGAACACCAAAACTTGATGGCAATTACACAGTCTTTGGACAAGTGATAAAAGGCATGAAAATTGTTGATAAAATTGCCGCTATTAAAACAAATCAAAGTGGTAAACCACAAGAAAAAGTTACCATAAAAGCTATTAAAATTATCAAAGATTATAAGTTTGATAAGAAAAAATAAAATTAAAAAACGAAGTTGATTGTGATGTCAATTTCGTTTTTTTATAAAGTTTGTTGTCATTAGTCTAAGATTTCCAAAAATTTTAAGAGGACTTGAGC
This sequence comes from Streptococcus mutans, assembly GCF_006739205.1. NCBI lineage: Bacteria > Bacillati > Bacillota > Bacilli > Lactobacillales > Streptococcaceae > Streptococcus > Streptococcus mutans. The sequence continues at coordinate 517,131 of NZ_AP019720.1, read as the reverse complement.
CGATTGTTTTCCAGCCTTAACAACAAATTCTTCAAAAGTAATATTGGCATCATGAGCTGCTGTATCACTGATTGATCGAATAACGACAAAAGGGCGTTTGGCTGCATAAGCTGCTTGAGCAATCGCTGCGCCTTCCATCTCAACTGCCTGCACTTCTGGAAAATGTTCCTTAACAAAAATCGTTTTTTCCTTACCAGCCATAAAGGAATCACTGGTTGTAATGAGACCGATTTTACTATGAATATGGTGCTTAGCCAACACCTCTTCAAAAGCGCTCACAAAGGTTTGATCTGATTTAAAGAAAAGAGGCTGCCCTGACATACGTCCAAATTCATAACCAAAGGCAGTTAAATCTACATCATGATAAGCGAGTCTATCTGCCACTACAACATCACCAATAGCCAAATCTGGCGCTAAAGCTCCTGCTGAACCTGTATTAATCAAAGCATCAACTTTAAAATGATCTACTAAAACAGCCACACTCATAGCAGACATGACTTTGCCAACACCGCTTTGCACCAGAACGACCTGATGTTTACCTAGTTTACCGCTGTAGTAAGGTCGTTCTAAACAGATTTCTTCTCTTTTATGATTTAATTCCGCTAAGAGGAGTTTCAATTCTTCCTCCATAGCTGCAATAATTCCAATTTTCATTTTTCTTCCTTTATAGTTTAAAGATTGCATAAGCTAAAAAGGCTAAAAGAAGAACGACTCCTATTAAAATCCAATTTAATTTAGACTGAAATTTACCACGTTTCGCATTTTCAATGCGGCGACTTTTGATAATAGGTTCTTCATCATAGTCTTCATAATCATAATCGTCATAGTTTTCATTCAAATCACGCGTTTTATCATAACTTGATTGAGGTATCTGATTATCTGTTGAAATGACAATGGTCTCTTCTGAGTCAAAATGACCCTTATCATAGGACTTATCGCCACGATTGGCTCGAGCAATCATTTCATCTGTTAACAGGGGCTTTCCCATAACATTTCTCCTTATTTATCCTTAAAATGCAGAGCAAAGTATTGAAGAGCAATTAACGTTTTTGCATCTTCAATATCTCCTGATCTGACCAATTCCATACATTCATCATAAGTTAATTCAAAAAGTTCAATGACCTCGTCATCATCTTGTGGACGAGGATTGTCAACCTTTTCTAAATTAGTAGCCAAATAAAGCTTAATTTTTTCATTACAAAAACCAATGGCTGTATAAAATTCGTAAATCAATTTGAGGTCGCCTGTATAAGCAGTTTCTTCTTCTAATTCACGCAGAGCTGCTTCTTTTTCTGTTCCATTCTCACCAATTTCCAATTTGCCTGCTGGAATTTCATAAGATATTTTTTCTATTGCTTTGCGATATTGCTTGACGATTACCAATTTATTCTCAGGTGTCACAGCCAATACTGCCACAGCTCCACGATGAAAAATCAATTCACGTTTGGCAGTCCCCAACTGATTGGGTAACTGAACATTATCAACAGCAACCTTAAAAATCTGTCCATTAAAAATCGGTTGGCGCTTAATGGTCTTTTCTTCAAAATCCATAACAGCCTCCTATTTATTATTGGGATGATGCGGTTTTTTCTTGGCATAGCCTTCTTTATTGACTTGACGGCCGCGACCGATAGCAATACTATCAACTGGGACATCTTTATGAATCGTTGAACCTGCTGCTGTCAAAGCATTATCACCAATAGTTAAAGGAGCAATGATGGTAGAATTGCTGCCAACAAAAACATGGTTGCCTATAATTGTCTTATATTTATTTTGTCCATCATAATTGACTGTAATGGTACCAGCACCAAAATTAACATCATGACCAACCTCAGCATTGCCAATATAGGTCAGATGCCCTGCTTTGGTCTCTTTACCAAGTGTCGAAGCCTTAACTTCCACAAAATTCCCCACATGGACCGCTTCTTCTAAGACTGAATTTGGTCGTAAGTGTGCATAAGGCCCAACTGTAACATTTTTTTCAATCCGAGAAGCTTCAATCATTGAATGGGTAATTACAGTATTTTCACCAATAACTGAATCAACAATATAGGTACCATTAGTCAAAACAGCTCCTGTTTCAATTTTGGTCTGACCTTTAAGAGTCACATTAGCCTCAATAACTACATCTGGCGCAATGATAACATCACTGTCAATATAGGTACTAGCTGGGTTTGTCAAAGTCACACCGTTGACCGTATGCGCATGATTAATGCGACGACGCATAACTTTTTCTGCTTTTGCTAAAGCAACACGATCATTAACTCCCAGACTCTCGTCAAAATCAGCTAGTTTATAAGCACCAACCTTCTCATCTGCCTCTTTAAAAATACTGATAACATCTGTCAAATAATATTCACCCTGAGCATTATTGGTATTGATTTCTTTTAAGGCTTCAAAAAGGCGCTTATTGTCGAAAACATACGTTCCCGTGTTAATTTCTTTGACTTGTTGTTCATAATCAGAAGCATCCTTTTGTTCAACAATCTTGATTACTTCGGCATTTTGATTGCGAATAATACGACCATAACCGAAAGGATCATCTGCTTCAGCAGTTAAGATTGTCGCTACATTTTTATGGCTTTTATGATAATGCAGCAAGTTTTTCAGGCTTTCTCCTCTAATCAAAGGCGTGTCACCAGCAATGACAAGCGTTTGTCCTTCAAGCTCAGCCAAAGATGACTCAGCCATCATAACGGCATGCCCCGTTCCCAATTGCTCCGATTGGAGGACAAATTCTGATTGGTCTTCTAGAACCTTTTGAACAAGTTCTGCTTTATGACCGACAACGGTCACTGTTTTTGCTGGATTCATGGTATCAACAGCACGTTTAACATGTTCCAACATAGTAAGTCCTGCCACTTGGTGCAAAACTTTTGGTAAATCCGATTTCATTCGAGTACCCTTACCAGCAGCAAGGATAATAGCATAGTTAGTCATAAAAATTCCTTCATAAAAATAATGGACAACAAAATGTTCAATCCATTATAGCATTTTTCGATTTATTTGTTAAATGAGGATAGACACAGCGAAACTCTTCAAGCACAATCAGACTATCTTCTTTGAATGTTAAAGCAGCATCTTTAAACCATTGGGTAAAAATTTTTCGATGACTATCCTGCCACCAAGTCAAGGAGCGATCGCCCTCTCCTTCCTTAAAAGCATGTTCATCAGAAACTTCTTTGAAAGGTACAACAGAAACCTTGATAATTTGAATAATACAAATCGCTTGATTTTGACTATCTAGAATCACATCATAACTGTCTTTTTGCGGAAGCGGCTCATTGTCAACTTTATACAGATCATAAGCAGAGGCAGTCGCTGTCTTAACTCCTTTTAGGACTAATTGTGCCAGTTGATCAGGTTCTGCTCCAAATTGCCAGGCATCGATACTATCACCAATGTTTGGGTTGACTCGTTTGTATTGATTCCATAGTTCTTGTGGGGTCATTTTTATCTCCTATCATCAATTTTCTGTCTGACTTCTTGTTACTATCCGCTTGACAGACTGTATCTTCTGGTTTATTTTTTGACCTCTTCGTTTCTGCTTCCTCGGGAAACATTTTTGAACCATACGATATAATAACTAATTATTCAGGGTAAGGCAAACAGATAACAGTAGACTGTAGAGATTCTTTAACCACGCAAACATGAAAATGACTGTTCAAAGACTTCTTCGTAAACTATCACTCCTGTAAAGATTAGAAGCAACCAACTGCCATTCATAAAGAGAAGCGCCGTTGTGGCCGAACGACAGACCAGCCAAAATTTCTTTCATCAAAACAAAGGTAACACCATAGCCTAAACCCACAATTAAAAACAACAAATTGGTCAGCAGGTTAGTCATCACTAAATGATTCAAAGCATCCATAAGGCAAGGCTCTGTAACAATTTATGATGATAAAAATGAATCAAAATAGGGATAAGAACATCAATTTCAAAAAACAAGATGAGGAGCCATAAGGCAAAAGTATCCCCAAGCTTTCCTTTTCTTTAAAATTGATTTCTCTAATTTCACAGATGATTTTCTGCGCTTCCTTTTTTCCCGCTTGTTATCCTAATCATAACTTCGAAGCAAGACCTATTTCTACCACTTGGAAGATTTGAAACCTTAGGCTCAAAAAAAGATTTTTGAAACCTTTTTATTTTTAATATCTATTAAACTTCCGAATAATAGCATCTGCTATTATTACAAAAACAAGAGAGACACCACATTACCCAATCCGACTACCATTCGGTACTGAAGAATCTACTGTCAATACGGTAAGTTTCCCATCAGCATGTTCAGCTGAAAGAATCATACCTTGACTGACCAAGCCCATCATCTTACGTGGTTTAAGGTTGGCAACAATTTGGAGTTTTTTACCAACCAAGTCTAGCTCATTTGGATAATATTTGGCGATGCCAGACAGAATTTGGCGATCTTCGCCATCCCCTGCGTCCAAGCGGAACTTAAGAAGCTTGTCAGAACCCTTCACTTTAGACACTTCCTTGACCTCAGCCACACGGATTTCCAACTTGTCAAAATCGTCAAATTTAATAGCCTTCTTCTCGTTTTTGAGCTCAACTGTTGTTGGGTTCCATTCTTTTTCTTCCTCTTGGGCAATCGCAGAGTTGTCACCCATTTGTTCTTTGATGTAAGCAATTTCTTCATCCATATCAAGACGCGGGAAGATTGGCGTGCCTTTGGCAATCACTTTGATACCTGTCGGAAGTCCTGCAAGTTCAAGGCCTTCTAAATCAAATTGACCGGCCAAACCAAGCTGTTCCATGATGGCATTTGATGTGGTCATCATAAATGGCTGAATGAGGTGAGCTACCACGCGCAGGCTGGCTGCCAAATGTGCCATAACCGCTGCTAAATCATCACGTTTAGCTTTATCCTTAGCCAATACCCAAGGAGTAGTTTCGTCAATGTACTTGTTGGTACGCGAAATGATGTTCCAAACCGTTTCAAGGGCGCGTGGATAATCCACAGCATTCATTTGTTTATGGTATTGTGCCAAATTATCAGCAACTACTGCTGCCAAATCAGCATCGAAGTCCGTCACATTTTCCACATAAGCAGGAATCTCACCACCAAAATACTTGTTAATCATGGCAACGGTACGGTTGAGGAGATTACCAAGGTCATTGGCAAGTTCATAGTTGATACGACCAACATAATCTTCTGGCGTAAAAGTGCCATCAGAACCGACTGGAAGACTACGCATGAGATAATAGCGAAGCGGATCAAGTCCGTAGCGTTCAACCAACATTTCTGGGTAAACGACATTTCCTTTAGACTTGGACATCTTACCATCTTTCATGACAAACCAACCATGAGCAATCAGACGTTCTGGCATCTTTAAATCAAGCATCATGAGCAGGATTGGCCAATAAATAGAGTGGAAGCGCAGAATGTCTTTGCCAACCATGTGGAAGACTGTACCATTCCAGAATTTATCAAAGTTGGCATGGGCATCTTGACCGTAACCAAGAGCTGTTGCATAGTTGAGAAGGGCATCAATCCATACGTAAACCACGTGCTTAGGATTTGAAGGTACTTTAACGCCCCAAGTAAATGAGGTACGCGAAACTGCTAAATCTTCTAAACCGGGCTCAATAAAGTTCTTGATGATTTCATTCATACGACCATCTGGCTGGATAAAATCAGGATGAGCATGGAAAAAATCTACTAGACGATCAGCATAGTTACTGAGACGGAGGAAATAGGATTCTTCTGAAACCCATTCCACTTCGTGACCTGATGGTGCAATCCCACCGATAACTTTACCGTCTTCATCACGGAAGATTTCCTCTAATTGGCTTTCAGTGAAAAATTCCTCGTCAGAAACAGAATACCAACCTGAGTATTCACCCAAGTAAATATCTCCCTGCGCTAGCAATTTTTCAAAAACATCAGCCACAACTTTTTCATGGTAATCATCTGTCGTGCGGATAAACTTATCATAAGAGATGTCAAGGAGCTTCCACAATTCCTTAACACCAACCGCCATACCGTCCACATACGCCTGCGGTGTGATACCAGCTTCTTCAGACTTTTGCTGAATCTTTTGACCGTGCTCATCAAGTCCAGTCAAATAAAAAACGTCATGATTCATCATACGCTTATAGCGAGCCAAGACATCACAAGCAATGGTTGTATAGGCAGAGCCAATATGGAGTTTCCCAGATGGGTAATAAATCGGTGTCGTAATGTAAAATGGTTGTTTTTCAGTCATACTAATTACCAAAAACGTGGAAAAAGCGGGCAGAATGAAGAAATCCTAAAGAGTTTTTCCCCTAGACAAGCTGCTTTAAGCTTTATTTTATTGAAGTTTCAATAAACGATAAGTTACCTGAAACTCCTTGCTTTTCCGTTCGGTTTTAATTCCTTTCTCCTTTGAGGCAAATGAGACCTCTAAATTGATAACACTTTATTATAGCATATTTCACAAGCTTTGAAAAAGAACGTATCATTTCTCACGACAAACGCATGATGAAAAAATAGTCTCCAGAACCCTTCTGAAATACAAATCTTATATCACCAATGCCCTTATTCCAATGCCAACTTAGAGGAAATCAATAAGCTCATCAAGGATATCAAACGTTAAGTTTTCGACTTTCGTAATTTCAAGGGCTTCAAAACGAAAATTCTCATTGTTTTGAACATCACAAAAGAGAGAACCAATCTGATTCTCTCTCATGCTTAGTTAGCAGTCATCCACTACAGTTAATATTGAGCACCAAAGACAGAAGTTCTAACTAATTCTACTACTAATTAGATAGGATTTCTGCTCTTTTATATTTAGATTATTCTTTGTTAGAAAAGGTACTTTTAATACCTTCAGCAGCACCTTCTACACCGTCCTTGATATCTTTGATGCTGTCTTTTGCTTTAGCAACTGTTTTTTCAATAGCACCTTCAGTCTCGACCTTTTTATCTGAAGTGAGCTTACCAGCACCTTGTTTAATAGCACCTTTAGCTTGATTTAACTTTTCTTCCAGACCCATAATAAAACCTCCTTGTCTGTTGCTTTTAGTATACCATTTTTATTTATTATGTCAAGTAATGTGACCCTTAATTTAATAGGTTACAATGCTCAAATTCCCATTTTCATATTCTGCAATGAAAATCTCCGAAACATTGTTATAGCCGTCTTTAGCTAATCTTTCCACTAACCACTCTTCTGTTTTGTCAATGGATTCTAAAACTTCCAGTTGTATCACTCCATCGGTAATGACCGGATATTTTGGATTTTCTTCACCAGCCTGCACGACAATGAGTTTACCATTTTGTTCCAAAATAGCTCGTTTAACTTGTTTGATTTGATAAATTCCTTGTCCACGAAGTTTGAGTGCTACATCTGAGGCGGCTAACCCTGCAGAACGACAGGCTTCCACATCCAATTGACCACGTTTAATTAAAACAATCGGTTTCCCATCAATCACACGTTTGACAAAGTGATTATTCGTTTTCAACCATTTTAAACTCAAAACCAAGATCGTCCAAATCAATAAAATCACACAATATTGAAGAATGGTAATAGCTGAATTATAAATCACTCCACCAATAATCCCACCGAGAACATAGTTTTGAATCTGGTCGGTTGCTGAATTTGGCGCCAGATTACCTTTTCCTGTCACATTAATGACAAAAACGAGTGAAATAAACCAAGTACTAGTTTAATAAGGATTTCCAGATAATTCAACATCATTTTTCAGCCTCCACCAATTCGATATCTGTCGTCTTATGCAATTCGATTTTTTCAAGCAAATATTTGTCAGGATTACTGCCACTCATAGCTCGGTAAAAATTCTTCCCGACCTTTACGATCGTCCCGTCCGTTGCTGCCGAAGTATTAACATAGACCTCTGATTTGTCAACTCCCAGATCTTTCGAAATCACTTCGATAAAATGAAGAGAAGTTTGAAATTGATTGTTGGAAGCTTGATTGGTTTGAAAGGTACTAATGCCTATTAAAATTACCGCAAACAACGACAGTATAGAGATAATTACCAATTCACGGAATTTTGTATCCCGTTTGTTACGATAAGCTTTAAAGGCAAAAAAGCCTGTTACGAGAAGCAGTAAAGCTGAAATCGTTACAGTTATCCAGTTTTGTTGATTAATTCGACTTAAAACATAATTATATGAATAAAATGTCATCCTATTTCCTCTATCTATTATAGAAAAATTGCAATATCTCTCAAGTTTCCTTTGTCCATTATGCCAGCTGCCATCAAGAAGGCATGTGCTCTGATCTAAATTTTGTTCAATTCCGTCCTTTTCTGGTAAAGGATTACCTATCTTTAAAATCTAACTAATCTTTGTGACCACAACCATTGATTCTATAATTCTCTAAATTATTCATTTATTGTAAATACGGTAGAATAAACTGGTTATAAAAAGACCAGGACATTTGTATAGGCCGCAAGAAGCTGGTTATCCAACTTTTTGAACTGTTTGACCATTGATCCCTAGTCTTTCTTTATCAATTAAAGTTTAAAACGGCAATATCATTAAAAATTGTTTTTTGTTCTTTAGTAAGACATTGCATTTAATTTATCTAACCGTGCACGTTCAGCTTTTTCTGCTTTACGATAATTGTGATATAACTTCGTCACTGCTTTTCCTGTTCGTTTAATATAAACATCTTGTTCTATTAATCTACCTTTTTTATTGTAAGTTTTAACGATTAGTTGCTTCCCCTTTCTTTGATAAGTTACTTTTCCTTTTTTAATTTCTTTATAGGTCTTTTTATAATTATCTTGCAGCTCTTTCAAATCTTGGTCAGAGGTGTACTGTGTTTTGAAAAAGTTATTGATGTATTTCCTGATGTCTTTCATATATTCAGCTTGTGTAATACTCAGATCAAATTTTCTTTGCCAAATATTTGTCTTATACATTGATCGGATATGGCTATAACTGCTAGTTGAAGTAAAGTCTTCAGAATTTTTGGCAACATAGTAACTATAAGTTTTTACCGAATTCTTTTTAATATCTAAGAATGTCTCATCTTCAAAATTATTTTGCTTATTTTCTCTAGTTGCACTAACCCAACGATGTTTCTTAGAACTATAATAGTAAGAGTACGTATTTTCCCAAACACCATCTGCATTCCCAGAAACATAGTAGTAAACAGTGCCTCCGCCTGCAATCAACAATAAAGCAGCAAGAATACTTATTACACTAATGATAACAATGGTAGAGGTCTTCATTTTTCTCTTTGCTGCCGGAACTGTTTGGCTGAATTCTCCTCTTTGAAAAGCTGCCTGAAGCTCTTCTTGACTTGGTTCACGACCATTTACAGAACGAAATTGATTTAACCACTCGTTTTGATTCATGTTAATCTCCTCAATACTTTTTATTACATAATCTATTCTACCATAATTTAAGGCGTTTTTGACTTTAATTTAAAAACGTTAGACTAGGCATACTTCAAAAACTTGTGCTATAATAAAATTCAAATGAAAAACAGAATAACTATGATGCCTAACAGAAATACAAATATGCTGCTGGCTTATAAACGTCTTCCTAATTGGACTGCCAATAGCATCCCAGAAACACTTTTAAACCCGCACAACACTAAAGTCGGAACTTGGGAACAGTTAACTGTCCTTTCTGGAAAGCTTGATGTTTATTTTTTTGATAAAGATGATCATGTTTTAGAAAAGCTGACTTTTGATAAGGATTCCCAAATGCCTTTTATTCAACCTCAAGTTTGCTATAAAATTGAACCTGCTTCTAATGATTTGGAATGTCACCTTACCCTTTACTGTCAAAAGGGAGATTATTTTAACAAAAAATATGGGATGACCAAGACACATTCAGAAGTCCTTTTCTCGGCACCTTATTTAAAAGAAAACAGTAAAATACTAGACCTTGGATCCGGTCAAGGACGTAATTCCCTCTATTTGACCATGTTAGGACATGATGTCACTTCTGTTGATACCAATGAACAAAGTCTTATTCATCTGAAAAATATAGCCAATGAAGAAAATCTACCAAGCAAGATTAACTGGTATGATATCAATACAGCAAATTTGCAAGAGACCTATGATTTTATTCTATCAACAGTGGTTTTTATGTTCTTAAATAGACCAGTTGTACCAGATATTATCAAAGATATGCAAAAACATACTGCTATTGGCGGCTATAATCTTATCGTTTGCGCTATGGATACCAAATCCTATCCTTGTCCCATTCCTTTTACCTTTAAGAAGGGGGAACTTAAAGATTATTATAAAGAATGGTATCTGATTAAATATAATGAAGATTTGGGGCAGCTTCATAAAACCGATGCCAATGGCAATCGCCTGCAAATGCAATTTGCTACCTTGTTGGCCAAAAAGGTGAAATAACAAAAAAAGCTAGAACAAAAGTGAACTGCTCTTTCCCAAATGGATAAAAAAAGTATGTTCAAAATGTTCTGCTTTTTTATTGTGCAGTGATTTCAGTTTAACACAGCGGTTGTAAAATCAATTTCCTATACTTTTTTCTTCTGATTTAGAATAAATGAATAAAGAATGGGCAGTACAATCATAACTGCCAAAACTATGACAAACACCTGCAAAACGACGATTTGAACAAAAGCATTGATGAAAATAAGGACACCCCCGCTAACCCAAAGTTTACCAGCCAATCGATGAGTTTTGTTCCAATTTTCATCATTATCCAAAGTCCATGGCAGACGAATGCCTATGGTGTAATTACGACGGGTTTTTGGCATATAATTACCAATAGTAATCAACAGGATTCCTATAAGAAGATTAGCTATCAGAACATGATTACTCAAATAGCCAAAAGCCTGTCCATAAATCGAAATCATCACAAAACAAGATACCAAAGGAATAATCCAATAAATCAGACGATGCATTTTAGAGCTAACATTATTGGCTTTTGGATCCTTGCTGGTCATAAAGAGACAAAACCAATGAAGCAACAAGAGAAAAAACGGAAGTCCAAAAACAACAAACAAACGACTACTAAAGCCATTAGCTTGACCTGATAGATCAAAATGCGTCGCTATCGTTTTTGGCAGCTGTGACCAAAAGAAACAACCTAACAAGACAGGCAGCAGAATAATCAAACTTGTCAACACTAATAATTTTTTATCAATCTTCATCATGCGTATTTCCTTTCAAATCAGCCAACCAGACCATCATATCCTCCAAAACCGAGGTATTGAGTTCATAGTAAATAAAATTCTTCTCTCGTGTTTCTCGTACCAAATCTGCTTTTTTCAAGACACTAAGATGGTGCGAAATAGTAGCTCCCGCTAGTTCAAAATGACTAGAAATTTCACCAGCTGATAATTGCCCCAACTTTAGTAAATCTAGAATATCGCGTCGAATTGGATTTGACAAAGCCTTAAACGTTTCAGCAAATCCCATGATGACTCCTTCAGTATTTAGAATTATTTCTAAATAGATTATAACACTTTTGCTATAAATTGCAACAATTATTTAGACTTTTTTCTAAATAGTTCCCAAAAAAGAAAAACTAATGCTCTCACTCACCTTCTGCCAGAAAGTAAAATATTATCAAGACAATAAGGATAATAAGCACAGATAGTGTCACAAGCAGACTTATCCAAAAACCAAGCGTATTCCTTGGATTTAAACTAATTCCCACACCAATTTTTTTAGGTACCCACAAAGGTTCATCTGCCGACTGCTTGCCCCAAAGACGAAGAATTCTGATGAGGTACCAAATAAAGAAAACTAATAAAATGATATGCAATAGAAGTCTCACCATTTTTCTCTCCTTTTGTTAGTATTATACATCTTGACTGTCTTTTTACAAACCCCAAACTCGCTTGTTCAGCCATTTTTTGATAAAATAAAAGAATGATAAATAAAAGGCAAGACTAGAAAGGAAGAAAGCCCGTCCTACAGTCTGAGTATTTAGATAGAGCAGTTGGTGTGCAGGCACATAACCTTATGCTGATCACTTACTGGATGGACTTAATATCTTAATAATGAAACTTATCTCATGGAACATTGATTCCCTCAACGCTGCCCTGACCAGCGATTCTGCGCGTGCTTTACTTTCACGTGCTGTTCTGGATACACTTATGGAACAAGATGCCGATATCTTGGCTATTCAGGAGACAAAGCTATCTGCCAAAGGTCCCACGAAAAAACATTTGCGTATTCTCAAGGATTATTTCCCCGACTATGATGTTGTTTGGCGTTCTTCAGTGGAACCTGCGCGTAAAGGTTACGCTGGAACCATGTTTCTCTACAAATCAAACTTGCAACCTACTATCACCTATCCAGAAATCGGCGCTCCTGCAACCATGGATGACGAAGGGCGTATCATTACCTTAGAATTTGATGATTTCTTTGTTACTCAGGTTTATACACCAAATGCTGGTGATGGCCTTAAACGCCTTGATGATCGTCAAATTTGGGATGAAAAGTATGCCATTTATCTAGCTCAATTAGATAAGCAAAAACCTGTTCTGGCAACAGGCGACTATAATGTTGCCCACAAGGAAATTGACCTCGCTCATCCTTCTTCCAATCGCCGTTCACCAGGCTTTACAGATGAAGAACGGGCTGGCTTTACTCATTTATTGGAACAAGGCTTTACTGACACTTTCCGCTATATTCATGGGGATGTGCCTAATGTTTACAGCTGGTGGGCTCAGCGCAGCAAGACCAGCAAGATTAACAATTCAGGCTGGAGAATTGACTACTGGCTAATCAGCAATCGATTAAGCGATAAAATTCTTAAATCTGAAATGATTGATTCAGGAACTCGTCAAGACCATACCCCTATTCTGCTGAAAATTGATTTATAAACAAAAGTCCTCTGCAAGTGAAAATTAACTCACTGCAGAGGTTATTTTTATTGGTACCGAATGCTCAATCGAATTCATACAATTGCGGATACTTTTGACATTCAGGATTTTTTGGATGGCAAACTTCCCGCCCAAAATAAATGAGTGCTTGGTGGGCTGGCAGCCATTCTTCTGGCGGGAGTACTTCTGTCACACGCTTTTCCACTTCTAAAGGAGTTGCTGTTTGTTTCACAATATTGTGATGCTTACAAATACGGCTGACATGGGTGTCTACCGCAAAGGCAGGAAGACCAAAGCCGACACTCATGACAACATTAGCTGTCTTGCGACCGACACCAGACAAGCTTTCTAGTTCTTTTCTCGTTTGAGGTACTTGACCATTATAATGCTCGACTAACTGTTGCGAACATTCTTTTAAGAATTTCGCCTTATTCCGATAGAGTCCAATCTGAGAAATATAAGATTCAAGATCTTTCAAGTCAGCCTTAGCTAGATCTTTTGGTCTCGGATAAGCTGCAAATAAGGCAGGAGTCACTTTATTAACTGCTGCATCTGTTGTCTGAGCTGATAAAATAACAGCAATTAACAACTCAAAATGATTTTTAAAATTTAAGCTAGGAACAGCATCTGGATAAAGCGCAATAATTTCTTCTAATACTTTACGAGCACGTTTTTTTGATAAAACCATAATTGTCAAATTCTCCTTGAGCTCATTATAGCATGAAAAAGAAAGGAAAGAAAAAATCTCGACTTTAAAAGTCAAGATCTTTGTAGGCTGTTCGATAGCCTATTTGTACTATTTTACCCTCTTTTACTAAAAGCGGGCGTTTGATGAGCATACCATCGCTAGCTAATAAATTCGCTGCTTCATCAAGACTTAGTTGATGAAGTTTATCTTTTAATCCCAGAGCACGATAAGATTGTCCTGATGTGTTGAAAAATTTCTTAAGTTCTAGACCGCTGTTCTCTAGCCAATTCCTTATTAGACTAGCTGCAGGTGGATTCTTTTTGATATCAATTGCGTCATAATCCCAAGCCAAATCGTCTAATTCTGCTTTGGCACGGCGACAGGTACTGCATTTAGGATATTCGTAAAATGTCAGCATATGTTCTCCTTTCAAATTTATCTTAGCAAAGATAAATTACTTGTCAACTTTAAAGCCTTCATGCTCTAATAACCACATCTTTTTATCAATACCAGCAGCATAGCCTGTCATTTGACCGGCAGCACCAAGAACACGGTGACAAGGGATAATGATACTTAACGGATTGCGACTAACTGATCCACCAATTGCTCGGGCGGATGGGCAGTTTATTTTTTGAGCAATATCTCCATAAGCTCTAGTCTGTCCCCAAGGAATTTCAGACAAGGCCTGCCAGACGCGCTTTTGAAAAGCAGTCCCCCGTGGATTCAAAGGAAACTTTACCATATTAGGGTTTTCCCCAGCAAAATAAGTATCTAGCCACTGTTTGGCTTGATCTAAGATAGTATTTGCTTGCTCTATGACTGTTTCTCCCTCCAATCCTTGTTCAAAGTATTTTTGATTAAGGAACCAAACGCCAATTAGACCCTGATTATTTGCAACAAGAGATAAATCTCCCAAAGGAGAATGATAAATCTGCTTGTAAAGGACCATCATTTTCCCTCCTTTTCAGCCATAAAAAGGGCAAAAACAGTCAATGGTTAAAACTGCTCACCACCCTAATCCTAGTATATATATCATCTTATTTTTTGCCCCTGATTAAGCGTACACGAACAATATTGTCACTCGCTTCAAAATTAGCAACTAGGTCATCAATTTTTGCCTTATCTGTTTCATCAAGATCCAAAATGGTATAGGCATAATCTCCTTTTGAACGGTTCAAGATATTGGCGATATTGATATCTAAATTAGAAACTGCAGTTGACAAACGAGCTACAATATTAGGAACATTTTTATTAATTAAGGTAATTCGATAAGGTCCGGTTAAAGTTTGGTGCATATTTGGAAAATTGACAGAGTTAGTAATTTCTCCTGTCTCTATAAACCGACGAATCGTCTTACCAGCCATAATAGCACAGTTGAGTTCAGCTTCTTCAGTTGACCCTCCCACGTGTGGAAAGACAGTAATCCCCTTCTTATTTAATAATTCTTCAGTACCAAAGTCTGTGATATAGCGTTTAACAGTGCCTGTTTCAAGCGCTTCAAACAGCGCTTCATTGTCAACCAATTCACCACGGGCAAAATTGATAATAGTTGTCCCTTTATTCATAAGAGCAAAACTATCAGCATTAAAGGTATTTTTAGTTTCATCATTTAAAGGAACATGGATGGTAATATAATCACTATTCTCAAAAATATCTTTTAAATCATTGACACGCTTAACATGACTGGAGATATTCCAAGCAGTTTCAATGGAAACATAAGGATCATAACCAAGAACATTCATTCCTAAACGGCGGGCATCATTAGCAATACGAGCACCAATCGCACCTAGACCAATAATTCCTAAGGTTTTTCCAGCGATTTCACTGCCTGCAAATTGTTTTTTCCCAGCTTCAACTTGTTTAGGAACATCATCACCAGTTAAAGTATTAACCCAGCCATTCGCTGAAATATAATCACGCGCTGAAAAGAGAAGAGAAGCAATTACTGCTTCTTTGACAGCATTGGCATTAGCACCAGGAGTGTTGAAAACAACAATACCTGCTTCTGTCGCTTCAGTAATTGGAATATTATTTGTTCCAGCACCTGCGCGTGCAATGGCTTTCAGATTTTTAGGAAAATCAGCCCCATGTAAATTCTGACTGCGAATAATATAAGCATCTGGATTTTCTGCTAAATCTCCATCTACTTGAAACTTATTGCCAAGTTCTTTTAAACCGACTTGGTTAATATTATTAAAGGTTTTAACACTATAGACCATTTTTCATTCACCAATAGAACCTGATTAGCTCAGGTCTCTCTTTCTACCCTATTTAAGTGCTCTACTAGCAGCTGACAATTGAAATTTAAAAGCCATGATAATCTGCTTCATCAATTTCTTGATAGAGAGCATTCTCATTATTCTGTTTGATTTTTTGATAAGCTAAACGCTCACCATCAATTGGTACTTTACCGCAATAGACAAAGCCTAATTTTTCAACGATATGCCGCATAGCTTTGTTCTTTTTATGCGTATCAATACGGAAATCTGAACCAGCCTGACCTTCAATCAGACCCTGCAAGAAAGTCTGAGCAATCCCTTGACCCGCAAAATCTCGCAAGACAGCTAGACGATGGATGGTGACATAACGATAGTTGTTGTGCTGCCATTTGCCATCATAAATTTTGTCATAAGCCTCATCTTTGCCATCAATGACTGCAGCATAAGCCACAATTTGTCCACCAACAACCGCCACATAAGCCTGCCCCTGCAAAATGTCATCAAAGACATCGTCTTCGTTGGGGTAACCATTTTCACCCTGCCACTGACTAGATCCTGATTCTGCTAAAAATTGCTTGGCAGAACTGAGGACTGCCATTACGACATCGACTTCATTGGGGAAAGCTTGTCTAATTTCCATTCTTATCTGTTACTCCTATTTTTCTAGTTTAGCAAAAACTTCAATTTCGACTAGTAAGTCCTTGTCAATCAACGAAGGCACCTCTACCATAGTAGCCACAGATTTTACCTCTTTGAAAAATTCACCATACGCACGTCCGACTTCTTCCCATCATGAAATATCAGTGACAAACAGACGTGTCCGATAGAGATTTTCAAAAGGAAGTTCCTCTTTAGTAAACAAATCCATAATAGACTGCAAAACGAAACGCGTTTGTTCATAGGCATGCCAACAGCACAAGGTTTTCATCATTAATAGCTATTGTTCCGGTGACCTCAATCGAATCACCAATAATGACAAGACGAGAATAACCAACGGTGTCCTCCTAAAGGGATTGACCAGCAATATTCCTACGGAAGTTCTACGATATTATTTGTTTTCTGCTTCAAATTTCTTCATGAAGTCAATCAAATCTAAAACACCTTGACGTGGAAAGGCATTGTAAAGACTGGCACGCATACCGCCAACACTTCGGTGACCTTTGATATTCTTGAAACCAAGCGCATCAGCTTCCTTGACAAATTTAGCATCCAAATCCTTAGATGGTGTCACAAATGGGATATTGGCTACTGAGCGATCTTTAGGACTCTTGACAGGACTAGTATAAAAATCTGACTGTTCAATGAAATCATAAAGAAGGCCTGATTTTTCACGATTGATTTTTTCCATTTCATCAACGCCACCAAGTTCTTTAAGCCATTCGAAGACAAGTTTAGCAATATAAATACCGTAAGTTGGTGGTGTATTATAAAGCGAACCAGCTTCAGCTTGAATACGATAATCTAACATACTAGAAAGAACGGGCTCGTCATTGAGTAGATCTTCACGAACAATAACAATCGTAACCCCAGCAGGTCCAATATTCTTTTGTGCTCCTGCATAAATCAAGCCAAAGTCAGCGACATTATAACGAACTGCTAAAATATTGGAAGACATATCAGCTACAATTGGCACACCATGCGTTTCAGGAAGATCATAGATAGAAGTTCCTTCAATGGTATTATTAGTCGTAATATGCACATAAGCAGCATCTTTATCAATCTTCGCAGAATCAATTTCTGGGATATGATCATAAGTTGTCTCTTCTGATGAAGCCAGAAGGATTGGTTCAAAAGGAATCGTTTTGGACAATTTTACAGCTTCTGCATATGCTTTTTTCCCCCAGGATCCTGCAACCACATAATAAGCTTTACGTCCCTGTGCAAGATTAAGTGGTAACATAGAAAATTGTGTCGAAGCTCCGCCTTGCAAGAACATGACCTTGTAATTATCAGGAATAGCCATCAAGTCACGAAGTAATTTTTCGGCATCTTTAATGATGTCATCAAAATCTTTGGAACGATGGGATAATTCCATAACACTCATGCCAGAATGATTGTAATCTAGAAATTCAGTCTGAGCTTTTTCAAGAACTGGTTTTGGCAAGACTGCAGGACCTGCAGAAAAATTATAAATTGTCATCTGATACCTCCTTAAAGTAAGTAAATTATATCACAAATTTTCAGAATTTTGTAAACTAATTTCATTTAAAGACAAATTTTTAAAATTCATACCTCAAAAATTTGTTTTTCAAAAAAAGCACATCCTAAAAACGAAAAGCTTAACTTATCTTTAGGACGTACTTATCAAAAAGCTTAAATCTTTCTTTGAGCAGCAATATTAATAGCAAAGACAGGCAACTTAAATGGCATCACCATCACGTTCTCCTGTACGAATTCTAACAATTTCATCAACTGGACTGACAAATATCTTACCATCACCAACTTCTCCTGTCTTTACTGCTTGGCTGATGGTCGTAATCATTTCTTCGACTGCTGCATCATGAGCAACAATTTCAACTTTCACTTTGGCTAAGAGCGTTGGAGTGATCTTTTGACCACGGACATATTCTGTATAACCTCGTTGATTCCCAAATCCTAGAACTTGGCTAATAGTCATTCCTTTGGTAAAACCTGACTGAACCAAGGCTGCTTTTAAATCTTCTAATTTATCAGAGCGAATAATAGCTTCTATTTTTTTCATGATACTTCCTTTCTCCTAAGAATCAAGTCCCATAAAGGTTGGATACGCAGTTTCTCCATGCTCTTTGTCGTCAAGTCCAGTAGCTTCTTCTCTATCACTGACACGAATTGGCATGAAAAGGGAAATAACTTTTATAATTAAAAAACTAATCAGAGCTGACCAAATAATCGTAAAAAGAATAGCTGCCAGAATAACTAAAAATAATCTTGCATTACCATAAATAAGACCAATATTGGATTTATCTAAAGCCAGATGAGGTGTTGTAAAAAGTCCTGTTACAATCCCTCCGAAAATACCACCTATACCATGACAGCCAAAAGCATCCAAGGCATCATCATAACCAAATTTACTTTTCAACACAGCGATAGCAAAATAACATAGAGGACTAACCATGAGTCCTATCAACAAAGAGCTCCATAAGGGTACAAAGCCTGCACCTGATGTAATGGCAACTAAGCCTGCGACTAAACCAGTTGAACCGCCTACTAAGGAAGGTTTACCATTTAAATATTTTTCAAGTAGCAGCCATGAGAACATAGCAGCGGCAGCTGAAATATGAGTTGTCAACAAAGCATGAACAGCCAAACCATTAGCAGCTAAAGCGGAACCTGCATTAAACCCAAACCAACCAAACCAGAGTAGACCTGCTCCCAAAAGAACAAAGGGAATATTATGTGGACGATAATCCAGACGGTCATAATCGCGACGTTTACCGACTACCAAGGCTAATACCAGCCCCGAAACGCCTGATGTAATGTGGACAACATCACCACCGGCAAAATCAAGCGTCCCCCATTTCGCTAATAGACCATCATCCCAAACCATGTGTGCAAAAGGATAATAGACTAAAAGTAACCAAAAGATAATAAAAATAACTAAAGGAGTGAAACGCATCCTTCCTGCAACAGCACCTGTCAAAATAGCTACTGTAATGATAGAAAACATCATTTGAAAACCAGAAAATAAGGTATCTGGTATTGTTAACCCTCTACTACTTGCTCCTTCCTTCACACCATTCAAAAAGACATGTGAAAAATCACCAAATACTTTTCCAACACCACTAAAAGATAAGGAATAACCTACAACTACCCACAAAAGCGAGGCC
The DNA here is from genome assembly GCF_006739205.1 of Streptococcus mutans. Classification (NCBI taxonomy): domain Bacteria; kingdom Bacillati; phylum Bacillota; class Bacilli; order Lactobacillales; family Streptococcaceae; genus Streptococcus; species Streptococcus mutans. Next base: position 497,624 of record NZ_AP019720.1, on the reverse strand, counting down.
AAAGCAAGTGGCACAACTGCCATCATCATTGTATTGATGACATTCTTGCGGCGTCCCAAGCCTCCATAGAAAAAGGCTAAACCCGGTGTCATTAAAAAAACAAGCGCAGAACAAATGATAATAAATGCTATAGATCCTGAATCCATATCTATCAGCACCTCCCTTTATGTTATATAATATAACATATTTTCAGGAAAATAAAAGATTTTTTGGCGAAATTTTCTAAAAATTCAGAGAATATAACATCTTATATTATTTGAAAATATTATAGTACTAGGGCTCTAAAGCTTATTTCAACTATTTCCAGTGACCATTTATCTTTTTCGTTATATATTATGTTTTTTAACATTTCTATCTAATCATGACTCTTATCAATCGATAGTTTATGAATTACGAAGATCATAGAGCGAGACGAACTAATACTCAAAGAAAAAAGACAGTCGAAACTGTCTACTGTAATTCATGATAGAGTTGATATAGTTCTTGACGATTGAAATCATTCTCTTTAGCTACTTTTTTGATAGCTTGATTAGGTTTCATACCTTCTTTAACTAAAGCTTCAACCAAATGTTTCAGTTCAACTTCACTTACCTGCTGCTCTTTTTCTTGATGATCATAGCCAGATACCAGTAAGAGGCATTCTCCCTTAAGAGGATTTTCTGCAATATAAGTTAAGATTTCTGAAATATTTCCTCTTTGATATTCCTCATAAAGTTTGGTCAATTCTCTGGTCAATACTATCTGTCTATCACCATAGACAGCCAGCATATTTTCTAAAGTTTCCTGAACCCGATAAGGCGATTCATAAAAAATTTGAGTTTCTGGGTAATACTTTTTTTCCTCAAAAAAAGACTTTTGTTGACCAGATTTGCGTGGTAAAAAACCATAAAAAATATGAGGTTGAGGAGCCAAACCGCTAGCAATAAGAGCAGTAATGCCAGCCGAAGCTCCCGGAAGTGCTATAACTGCTATATCTTCTTGAATAGCTGCTCGCACCAAATCATATCCAGGGTCAGAAATACTTGGCAAACCCGCATCAGATACTTGAGCTAAAGAGTTTCCAGATTTCAAGAGCTTCAGAAGATCAGGAATTTTTTCAAAAGCATTATGCTCATGAAAACTAAGCTGACGTGTTGAAATATCAAAGTGTTTCAGCAAGAGTCCTGTGTTGCGGGTATCTTCTGCCGCAATATAATCAACCTTTTTTAAAATAGCAATACTTCTAAAAGTCATATCTTGAAGATTACCAATAGGAGTTGGCACGAGATAAAGCTTCCCATAAGCTGTTTGTTCTTTAAAACTTTTTTGTACTTGCATAAGACCTACTCTCGATACAACAATTCCATACAGAAAGCACAATCCTCATTATTTTCTCGTCTTTGCCCATAAAAGAAAGTGCAAATATGGAAACCATCTTCATAAATGTTTTCAAGGTTTTCTTTTCTAGAACTAATTGCCTTACTGCTAGGATCACTTTCTTCCATCTGGCTAAAATGGCTAAGACGGTCTCTTAGCTTATCATTTTCCAAACGTAAAGACGCATTTTGCTCTACTAAATCCTGCACTTGTTTCTTTAAGGCTTCCGCTTCAGCCAACGTTTCCATCAAATTTTGTGAAAAATCATCAAAAACATCAAATAAGTCTTTTTTATCCATTGATCTTGACCTCCTCTAATGCATAGGTCAAAAGACCAGGAGTTTCTTCAAAACGAACCTTAACAGTTTCAGAAATAACATCAATACCAGCAATAATACCTTGGCCATTTTGAGTATTGACCTTAGTACCTAAATCAGGAAATTTTTCTTTGGATTCACGATAAAAATCATCTTCAAAACTTAAACAGCACATAAGACGGCCACAGACTCCTGTTGTTTTCCCAGAATTCAGAGATAAGTTTTGATTCTTTGCCATTTTGATAGAAACCGGCGGAAACTCGCCAAGAAAGCTTGAGCAACAAAGAGCACGGCCGCACGGACCCAGACCGCCATAAATTTTACTTTCTTCACGACTATTGATTTGGTGTAATTCAATCCTTGCTTTAAAAAAATTGGCCAAATCTTTTAAGAGCTGACGAAAATCAACACGATGCTCTGCAACAAAGGTAATCAAGACTTGCCGACGTTCCAAAGGAAAAACAATATCAATCAATTTCATTTCTAATTGATTTTTTTGGATAAGTGCATTAACTTTAGCAAAACTTTCTTCTGCTAAAATTAAATTGTTCTGATAAGTCTCAATATCTGCTTGCTCTGCCTTTCTCAAAACTTTATCTATTTGCTCTATGTCTGGAAGCTTGTCGGCTGACATAGCAAAATTTTCCTGAACAACTTGTGCTAAACGGCTTCCCTTACGATTCTGAACGACAAGGAAATCATCCTTTTGATAGGTCCGATCAGGCAGTACATAACTAATGCTATCCGTTTCTTCGTATTTGATACCAATTACTTCTATCATGTTATCACCATATATTCCAGTGCATTTTGAAAACTTACATTACTAAACCACATTTTTTTGGCTTGATAAATAGCTTCTAAGTAACTTAAAGTTTCCCTTTTATCATAATTTTTTGATAAAAAGAAAGTTAACAATTGAAAGACCCATTCCTGTTCGGATTTTTCGCTAGCTAGCTGAGCCAACCGTGACACTTCTAAATAAGCAAGATTTTTACTGTCAAATAAGATAGCGGTAAAACGTTCACAGGCTTTTAACAAGTCCAGCAATTTATTATTTTGTGCAAATTCTTTTGCTTGTGTCGGATCTTTAGATAGATCCGCTAGTATTTCTGCTTGGCTTTTGAGTAGTCCTTCCTGTTCTAACTGTTGGATTAAATAAGCCCTATTCTTAGGAAAATAGAAAATTTGAGTTCGACTTTTAATCGTAGGCAATATCCTACTTTCATCTTGAGTTAATAAAATCATATAAGTATCACTTTGTGGCTCTTCAATAAACTTTAGCAAGCTATTAGCGGCATTAGTATGCATTTTATCAGCATCACGAATAATAAAAACCTGTGACTGTCCTTCAAATCCTGAACTGGAAAATTCACGCAGCAAATCACGGATCGTTGCTGTTTTAATCATTTGCCCTTCAGGTTCAATGACTTTAACATCCGAAAAATCTTTTTCAGCAATTAACCGGCAGGAACGGCACTGCCCACAAGGAAGAGCATCAATAGGACTGTCACAAAAACGGCTCTGAGCCAACAAAACAGCCATTTCAAAACTAGCAAAATCCCCCGAAAACAAATAAGCATGGCTCAGCTTGCCAGATTGTAAAATTCGCTGAAATTCTTGAAAAATTTTAGGCTGTAGTTTTTCTAATTCCATATTAATTATTTCTTACTTTTCTAAACATCTTTGTTTGATTATAAATAAGGCATCAGTAATAACTTCTTCCAAAGGACGAGCCGCATCAATGGTAACAATCCGATCAGGATTTTCCTGAGCCAATTTCAAATAACCTGAACGTACACGGCAATGCATATCTAATTGTTCTAAATCAAGTCGATTGACTTCACGCTCTTTATTCTTCTCGATTCGAGTAAGACCAATCTGTGAATCAACGTCAAAATAAAGTGTTAGATCTGGTTGCAAACCATCTGTTGCAAAGTTATTCAGCCACGTAACTGCATCAGCATCAAGTCCTCTGCCATAGCCTTGATAAGCAACAGAACTGTCAATAAAACGATCCACAAGAACAAGATTGCCTTTTTTCAACTCAGGTAAAATCCTCTCAACCAAATGCTGACGACGAGCCGCAATATAAAGAAGTAATTCTGTCTTATCGTCCATATTAGTATGATTAACATCAAGAATAAGATCCCGAATACTTTCTGCAATAGCAACACCACCGGGTTCGCGTGTTGTGATAACCTCTTTTGCAACAAGTTTTTTTAATTGAGGTAAAATAGCCTCTAAAACTGTCGTCTTTCCGGCTCCATCTGGTCCTTCAAATGAAATAAAAATTCCCTTTGTCATTAGATTTCCTTTTATTATGATTATTCTATTTTACCAAAAATATGAAAAAAAGGCACTGCCAAATGGCAGAACCAATTAAAAATCAGTCTTTCTTTCAGTCTGTTCAATAGACTCAATTGTAAAGCCTTGATTAAGCAGTTTTTGTTTTAGAGATTCACTGGTAAATCTACCATCAATCTGAATCTCAATGATAACCTTATCTTCCCGACGTCCAGCAACAACAATCCGCTTAATATTGAGCTTTTCATCAGAAATATCTTTTACAATCTGTTCTAAAATACCAACTTTATCGTCAGCTAAAAGTCTTATCCGGATCCCCTCTTTACCATAACCAGAAACTTCCAAAAAGGCACGAAAAACATCTTTATCAGTGATGATACCTGACATCTGATTGCCATCAACAACAGGCAAGACACCAATTTTATGCTTCATCATAATATAAATCGCATCTTCTAAACGAGCATCTTTTGAAACCGTAATAACATCTTTAATCATAACATCGCGGGCTTTGGTCTTATTTAAAAGATAGTTCATTTCATAAATAGAAAGACTTGTTGCTTTAGATGGATTAGCATCAGCGATAGTTCCCTCAGTCAGCAAACCAACTAAAACATCATTTTCAATAACCGGAAGACGGCGCAAATTTTTCTCACGCATGATATCTGTCGCCTTGGCTACAGTTGTATCTGGAGAAATATAAACAACTCTCCTTGTCATAAAATCCTTTACTGGCATAATAAAACCTCACTCTTTTTCTTTCATTATAGCATATTCAAGTCATTAACACTTTAATTGATAAAAAAGTAGCAAAAAACGAATGTGCCAATTCTTATTCTGCCACTCTTTCTTTTTATCCACCTAAATAAGCTTTTTGAACTTCATCAGAAGCCAATAATTCTTTGCCTGTACCTGAAAGAACAATCTTTCCAGTTTCCAAAACATAGCCACGATCTGCAATTGACAGGGCCTTCTTAGCATTTTGCTCAATCAAAAGCACTGTTGTCCCCTGCTTTTGAATATCTTGAATGATGTCAAAAATTTCTTGTATAAAAATTGGTGCCAATCCCATAGATGGCTCATCAAGCAAAAGCAGCTTAGGCTGACTCATGAGAGCACGCCCCATGGCAAGCATTTGCTGCTCACCGCCAGAAAGGGTTGCTGCATCTTGATTTTTACGCTCTTCCAAGCGCGGGAAACGTTCAAACACTCTTTTTAAGCGTGCTAGATTTTCCTCACGATTATTGCTCAAAAAAGCTCCCATTTCTAAGTTTTCTAAAACTGTTAAACCAGGAAAAACATGTCGCCCTTCTGGAACCTGAGACAGACCAGAAGCTACAATTTTTCGAGTTGCAGCTTTTTGAATATCATTTCCTAAAAAATTAATTTCCCCTGAACTTGGACGCACCAAACCCGAAATAGTTCGTAAAATAGAGGTCTTGCCAGCACCATTGGCACCAATAAGAGAAACGACTTCCCCTTCATTGACGTCAAAAGACACATCTTTGACTGCTTGAATAACACCATAATGAACAGATAAATTCTCAACTTTTAACATCGCCATCAGGCTTCACCTCCTAGATAAGCTTCAATTACGCGTTTGTTGTGCTTAATTTCTTCTGGTGTTCCCTGAGCAATGAGACGTCCGTATTCCAAAACATAAATACGTTCAGTAACATCCATAACCAGACTCATGTCGTGTTCAATTAACATAATAGTAATACTAAACTCTTCTTTGATTTGACGAATTAATTCAGTTAATTCAGCCGTTTCTTGAGGGTTCATCCCCGCAGCTGGTTCATCTAAAAAGAGGATTTTGGGCTTAGTAGCCAGTGCACGCACAATTTCCAAGCGCCGCTGCTGTCCATAAGGAAGATTTTTCGCTAAAGTATCAGCCTTGTCATCTAAGTTGAAAATTTTTAGAAGTTCAATGGCTTTTTCCTGTAAGTCCGTTTCATTTGAATAAAAACTTGGTAAGCGCAGAAAACTCGAAAAGAGATGAGGATTGCGCGTATTTTCCATACCGACTAAAACATTTTCGATAACGGTCATATTCTTAAAGAGGCGAATATTTTGGAAAGTACGAGATAGTCCTAAAGAAGCAATCTTATAAGGTGTCTTCCCATTTAAAAGAGTACCGTCAAGTTCCACACTTCCTTCACTTGGTTCATAGACACCAGTCAATAAATTAAAAAGTGTAGTCTTACCTGCCCCATTAGGACCAATCAGACCGACCAATTCTCCCTCATTAAGCTCCAGAGTAACATCCCCAACAGCTGTCAGACCACCGAAATTTTTTGTTAAATTTTTTACATCAAGAAGTGCCATTATTTGTCGCCCTCCTTAGCTTTTTTAGCGAAAAGTCTTGAAAAACTGAATTCCCATGTTCCTAAAAGACCGCCTGGTCTAAAGACCATAACCAAAATTAAAGCTAACGAATAGATAATCATACGAATATCTGATACATTTTGCAAGAACATATTGAGGATACCCAAAACAACAGCAGCCACAATAGTTCCTGTTACTGAGCCAAGTCCACCAAGAACAGCCACGATAAGAAAATCAATTGATTTCATAATGGTAAAATCTTTAGGAGCGACTGTACCAATATAACCGACATAAAGGGAACCTGCAATGCTGGAAATTACTGCAGCAATCATAAAAGTAAGTACCTTAATTTTTGTCGTATTCACCCCCATAGCTTCTGCTGCAATTTCATCTTCACGAACTGCAAGTACTTCTCTTCCCATAGGACTCCTCAGATAATTTAACACAAAAATGGTAATCAAAACAACGAAAACAAAGACGACTGGCCAAGTGGTGTATTTGAGAATTCCCATAATTCCCCTAGAACCATTAGTCAAATCACCACCATTTTCAATCAGTTTACGGATAATTTCAGCTACACCAAGAGTTGCAATAGCTAAGTAATCACCCTTCAAACGAAGTGTTGGAATCCCAACAACCAAGGCAACCGTTGCAGTCACTATCATACCGACAATAATGGATAAATAGAAACCTGCATAAGTAGGATTTTGAGTTGTTAAAATAGCAGTTGCATAAGCACCAATGGCCATAAAACCAGCTTGTCCAAGAGAGAGCTGTCCAGAAAAGCCAAGAACTAAGTTGGTTCCGAGTGCCATGATAATACTAATCCCAATTCCCATGAGAATTTGAGTATAGTAAATATCTATGATACCAGCACTAATAAGTCCAAAAAGAAGAAAAAAGATGATAAGGACTAGGGCAAGCCAAGTTATATTTGCTTTTAAATTTTTTTTCATTGCTTACACCTTCTCTTTCACATTTTTTCCTAAAATACCAGCTGGTCTTACTAAAAGGATAATGATAAGCACTGCATAGACAACTGCATCCTTGTAACTTGCAAGACCGATAGAAACAGAAAACGTCTCTAAAAGACCAATCATAAAGCCTCCGACAGCTGCACCTGGGATAATACCAATACCGCCTAAAACAGCGGCGACAAAGGCTTTAATACCGGGAACCATTCCCATCAGTGGATCAACAGAATTATAATAAAGTCCAATCAAGACACCACCAGCACCAGCAAGTGCAGAACCTAAAGCAAAGGTAAAACTGATAGTACTATTAACATTGATTCCCATTAACTGCGCAGCATCACTGTCAACTGAAACGGCACGCATGGCTTTACCCATTTTAGTTTTTTGGACAATAAACTGCAAAGCCAACATCAAGAAGATAGAGACTCCTAAAATGATGAGTTGTACATTGGTTACACTAACAGGACCTAAATTATATTTCACTGTAGCAAGGGTTTGGGGAAAAGCATGTTTATTGGCACCAACTAAACGAACCATACTGTATTCGAGAAAAAAAGAAACACCAATGGCAGTAATCAAAGCAGCAATACGTGTCGAATTCCGCAAAGGACGATAAGCCAGAAATTCAATCACAACCCCTAAGATAGCTGTTAAAACCATCGTCAGCACAAGAGCCACAAAGAAATTCATATGATATTTTGTAATAAGAAAATAACCAATAAAGGCTCCCATCATATAAATATCTCCATGGGCAAAGTTAATTAACTTAATAATTCCATAAACCATGGTATAACCAAGGGCTAACAGCGCATAGACACTCCCTAGGATAAGACCATTAATAAGTTGTTGGAGCATATTATTCTACCAAACTTTCTATAAATAAATAATATCTGGGGATACGTTCCCCAGATGTTCATTGTTTCAGACCTATTCTGTCTTTATTTTGCTTCAACAGCAGTAGCTGTGTCTTCTTTACCATCTTTAAGACCAACCATAACAGCAGATTTAACAGGGTTATGTTTCTTATCAATTGTCATTTTACCTGTCACACCTTTAAAGTTTTTCAATTTAGCTAGGTTTGTTGCAATATTCTTAGATGTTTTGGCATCTTTTGCAGCATCAGCAATCATATAAACGGAATCATAAGCAAGAGCGGCAAACATATTTGGCTCTTCACCATACTTAGCCTTATAATCTTTCAGGAATTTTTCAGCCTTATTTGTTAAAGCAACTTTTGTTGAGTAACCAGATACATAATGAACATTATTGGTATTGGCTGCACCAGCACCTTCAACATATTTTTCATCATTAAAACCATCAGGTCCTAAGATAGGCTGGGTAAGCCCCAGATCACGTGCTTGCTTTGTAATCAAACCAGTTTCAGTATAATAACCTGGTATCACAATGGCATCAAAGTCTTTATTTTTAAACTTGGTCAGAGCTGCTTGGAAATCTTGGTCTTTAGCTTGAAAGGTATCTTCAACAGTAATCTTCCCTTTATATGCTTTTTTGAATGCATCAGCAATACCTTGGGCATAATCACTTGACTTATCATAGTAAAGCGCTACTTTTTTAGCTTTCAAATTATCTGTTGCATATTTGGCAATGATCTTTCCTTGGAAGCTATCTTGAAAAGTTGTACGGAAGATGTAATCTTGAACTTTGCCTTTTGAATAGGTCAAATTATCTTGTGTTCCAGAAGGCGTTACGAGTGGTACTGCAGCATCGTTGGCATTGGGAGCAGCAGCCGCTGTAGCACCAGATGTTGCTGGTCCCAAGATAGCATTTACTTTACTTTGGGTAGCAAGATTAGTTGAGATTGTTGATGCTTCACCGTTATCAGATTTATTATCTTTTGAGATAACTTTAATCTTTTTGCCATCAATACCGCCTGCCTTATTAATCTCTTCAACAGCAAGGTTAGCACCGTTTTTTTCAGCTTGTCCATAAGCGGCTACATCTCCTGATAATTCAAGATTGTAACCAATTTTTACAGTATCTCCAATTTTATTACCAGCTGCATCTGATGAACCACCAGATGCTGAGCTGCAAGCTGCAAGAACAGCTGCACTGACAAAAGAAAGAGCTGCTAGAGCTATTTTTTTCTTCATATGTTTTCTCCTTAAATTTATCTTAAATATTAGTCATCAATAAGAATACTGAATTATCTGAATATTGTCAAGCATATTTCCTCATTTTTTATAGGTGCCCTCTTAGCGCATTAAACTGCCTACAAAATTTTGATCAATCGTATCAATATAGGATGGAAGAACCTTTTTGACAAATTTAAGAGCACCAATCTCTTCAATGATTTTATCAGTTTCGTCTTGAGCAATATAGAGTACTGAATAACGCATTCGCCGAGAATGGTAAACGACGTTGCCATACTTATTAAGCTTTCTGGCATCACGATTATAATAAAGATAAACAATAAGACCTAGTCTTTTTTTCTTTTCAAACATTTTCTCTTATCTTTCCTTAATATTATTGCCATATCCTTTTTTGTGAGGTGGTTTATGCGGTGCCAGCGGTAAACCCGTATCTACAAAAACATCAGATGAAACAGATTCTGCTATTTTTTGAGCAATCTTAGCTAGAACTTCCTGTAAATCCACTTCGGCTCTGCGAAGTGCAATAACTTTTTCGTTCAAATCAAGCTGACGTTTTTTTTCAAACATCTTTCGCCTCAATTGCTTTACTTCCGGACGGTATTTAATAAAAGTTTTTTGATCATTGTAATCTTCATTATAATGTTGAAAATTACTAATTTCTTTTTGCAAATTTTTATCAGCTAAAAATGCTTTTTGAGCTGCCTTGTATGTCCTGACCACCTCCAAATTTAAAAAAGCAGCCACAAGATCATCAAGAGTATCTTCAATTGCAAATAATTGACTGTTAATTTTTAACATATTTCTATTATAACAAAAAAATGATTTTCCGCTTTGTTTATTACCTCTTTTCAGAAAATCATAGTTTTTCTACTCAACTCAAAAAGCTAAGTCATTATAACTCAGCTTTTCTACTTATTTTAATTCATTATTTTCCATGATTTCATCGATGAAGCCATACTTTAATGTTTCCTTAGCATCCATCCAATAATCACGTTCAGCATCCTTATGAATTTGTTTTACTGTTTTTCCAGAATTATCCGATAGAATCTTTTCTAATTTTTTGCGTGTTTTAAGCAATTGTTCGGCAGCAATAGCCATATCAGACTGCTGTGTGCCACCGCCTGTACCGCCCATTGGCTGATGGATAAGATATTCTGCATTTGGTAACATAAAACGTTTTCCTTTGGCACCGCTAGAAGCGATGATTGTTCCCATGGAAGCAGCAATACCCATAACAATCGTTTGAACATCAGACTTAATAAAGTTCATCGTATCAACAATAGCAAGACCAGCTGAAACAGAACCACCCGGTGAGTTAATATAAAGATAAATGTCTTTGGTATTATCTTGTGCATCAAGAAACAGTAACTGAGCAATAATGGAATTTGCCATATTGTCTTCAACAGGACCAGTTAACATAATAATACGATCTTTTAATAGACGTGAATAAATATCATAAGAGCGTTCACCACGGCTCGTTTGTTCAATAACTACAGGAATCATACTGTATTTCTCCTTTAATTCAATCTTGGAGTTATTATATCCTATTGGTCAAAAAAGGTCAAATATTTACATTGATTTTTGACAACTTTTTTAAAGTGAGGATCTATCAAGTAACTCTTAACCCCTGAGCTGTTCTTGTGACAATTCCCTTTTAAAATCCTTAAAAGCAAAATTTATCAGACTTAACCTCGTTATCCCATTTTAAGCTCGGGAAATAACAGTCCACTGGACTTAGCCTCGCTATCTCATTTCAGGCTCGGGAAATAACAGTCCACTGGACTTAGCCTCGCTATCTCATTTTCAGGCTCGGGAAATAACAGTCCACTGGACTGTTATTTTGTGCCAAACAAGCGATCGCCTGCATCCCCAAGACCTGGAACAATATAGCCCTTTTCATTTAGTTTTTCATCAAGAGCCGCTGTATAAATATCAATATCGGGATGTGCTTCCTGTAATTTCTTAAGGCCTTCAGGAGCCGAAACAAGACAAACAAATTTGATATTGGCTGCTCCTCTTTTTTTAAGAGAATCAATAGCCAAGACAGCCGAACCTCCAGTTGCTAACATGGGATCAACCACAAAAATCTGACGTTGGTCAATATCTTCAGGTAATTTAACCAGATATTCTACCGGCTCCAATGTTTCTTCATCACGATACATACCAATATGACCAACTTTAGCTGCTGGTACCAAACTCAAGAGTCCGTCAACCATACCAATACCAGCACGCAAAATTGGAACAATGGCCAATTTCTTTCCTGTCAACTGTTTTTGTACAGTCTTAGTAATCGGCGTTTCAATCTCAACCTCTTCTAGCGGCAATTCACGGGAGACTTCATACCCCATAAGCATAGCAATTTCATTGACTAATTCACGAAAATGCTTTGTTGAAGTATCTTTACGACGTAAAATAGAGAGTTTGTGCTGAATGAGCGGATGCGAAATGATTTGAAATTTCCCCATAATGTATCCTTTTTCTATTTTGTATTTTCTGTGACCATTATAGCATAAAAAAGCCGATAAATTCCAATCAAATCTTAAATTTGAGAGGAAGCCATTACCTAATTTGTTCCTCTTTTTAAGAAGTAACAGATAGCACATTAGATATAAAACCTCAACAAGGCAAGAACTATAGCTACCATAATGTACAAATAAGCAGAGATAGCAAAAAATCAAGTCATCAAAAAGATATTTTTGATAAAAGTAACTGTATATAAAAACATTCCAAAAATCGGACAGGATTTGCCAATTTCAAGAATGTTTTAAAAATATTTTTTATTTTCCAAAGACACTGATAATGCGACTTAGTGCTTCTTGAACTGTATTTTTAGGTGTCGCAACATTAAGACGAGCAAAGTACTTGCCTTCCTTACCGAAGTGTGCGCCATCATTGAGGACAACTTTTGCTTCATTTTGCAGTTTTTCACTCAGTTGAGACTGAGCAATAGCATAAGCAGAAAAATCCAGCCAAACCAAATAAGTACCTTCAGGTTCCATCACTTTGATTTTCGTTTTTGTTTCTAATTCCTTTATGACCAGTTTAATATTTCCCTCAATAACTGTTTTGAGCTCTTCCAACCAAGGTTTTCCATATTGGAAGGCCGCTTGAGTTGCTATCATCCCAACGGTTGGCACTTCATGCTGATTGTTAGCCAACTGCCTATATTGAAATTTTCGACGCAAACTCTCATTTTGAATAATAGCAAAGCTGCTTTTAGTTCCTGCAATATTAAATGTTTTAGTTGCTGAACTTAGAATAATCGTAAAATCCTTGTATGAAGCATCTAAAGTGTTGAGGGAATGATGTGTATTTCCAAAAAGAGCCAAATCCTGATGAATTTCATCAGAAACTAAAATCACACCATGCTTCTTGCAAAGCTCAGCTATTTTGATCAAATCATCATTATCCCAAACACGCCCACCAGGATTATGAGGACTGCAAAGAAGATAAATTTTGACATTATTGTCAATAATATCTTTCTCCAGCTGTTCAAAATCAATCTCGAAACGTCCATTAATAATTTGAAGAGAATTTTCTACCAACCGACGGTCATTTAGTCTGATTGTACGTGCGAAAGGATAATAGACGGGTGAGTTAATTAAAACAGCATCTCCTTTTTCACTAAAAGCCTGCAGAGCTATTGAAATGGCTGGAACAACGCCATCAATGAAAAGAATATCTTCTTTTACAACAGCATAGTCATGCTCCTTTTTTTCCCAATCAATAACCGCTTGATAGAGGTCATCGTTAAAATAGTTATAACCAAAAATATGTTCTCGTCCATAATTAATAATAGCTTCTTTAATTTCTGGTACAGGCAAAAAGTCCATATCAGCCACCCACATCTGGAGAAGTTCTGGATTATTTTCAGAAGTTTTCCACTTATAGGTAAATTGGTTAAGACGGTCAGGTCTTGTTGTAAAATCATATCGTCCCATCTCTTTTATCTCCTTTAAGCTTCTAAAGCAACTTTTAAATCATCAATCAAGTCTTCCGCATCTTCAATTCCAATGGACAGACGCAGTAAGTCATCTGTCAAACCATAGGAATGACGCACTTCCTCCGGTATATCCAAGTGTGTCTGTGTCGCTGGATAAGTAATTAAACTTTCAACGCCACCTAAACTTTCTGCAAAGGTGAACAGCTGTAAATGATTGAGAATTTGCGGAATTTTTTTTTCATCCACAACTTTAAAAGAAATCATTCCGCCTTTTCCTGTATAAAGTACCTCTTTAACAGCAGGTGATTTTTCTAAATAAGCAACAACTGTCTTAGCATTTTGTGTTGCTTTTTCCATACGCAATTTAAGTGTTTTCAGACCGCGCATCAGCAAATAAGCATCTAAGGGCGAGAGTGTTGGACCTGTTGTATTTTGGTCATAAAAAAGCTTATCGTAAATTTCTTGATCGCTGGTCATTAAAACACCGGCAAGAACATCATTATGACCTGATAGATACTTGGTTGCTGAATGCAAAACCACATCAGCACCTAAAACGAGCGGATTTTGATAAATAGGGCTGTAAAAAGTGTTATCAACAATGACCTTGGCACCATGCTTATGAGCTGCTTGAGCAACTTTACTAATGTCAAATTCAATCATGAGCGGATTGGTTGGCGTTTCGATAAAAACATAATCGGTCTCATCTGAAATGGCAGCAATCATATCAGTTTCTGTATTGGTGTAAACAAAAGAAAATCTTCCTGCTTTTTCCTGTTCGTTAAACCAACGAAAAGAACCACCATATAAATCACGCGCCGCAACTACCTTACTCCCAATAGGAAAGCCAGTAAAAAGCAAAACAAGCGCCGCCATACCCGACGATGTTACTAAAGCGTATTTAGCCTTTTCAATTTTAGCCAGCGTTTCTTCAAGAACAGTGCGGGTAGGATTTTTTGTCCGTGTGTAATCAAAACCTGTTGATTGACCAAATTGAGGATGCTGATAAGTTGTTGACAAATGAATAGGAGCCGTCAGAGCTCCTGTTGTCTTGTCCGTATTAATTCCTGCATGTGCCAGAATAGTATCTAATTTATAGTCTTCAGTCATCGTTTTTACCTTTCGAATCTAATGCAATTATTTTACCACGTATTCCCAAAAATGACGGACTTTTACCCTATTCTATTTCTTGATAGTTAGCTATAAAAAGAAACTATAAGCAAACTTACCATCTTAGTTTTTTTATTACCATGCTAGAAGCTCTACGGCACTACTAATATAGTTAGTGATTTGCGAGGATCCAAAAATCCCAATGAAAAACCATTGGGACAGCTCATTAATTCATATGCAGCTTCCGACGAAGGCTGACCGCCTTAGTACCCAACATTTTATCAAGAAGATGAGTAGCTAAAGCCAAGATACCATAAACAACTATACCAATAAAACCAATCACTGTAATGTAAATAAGACTAGCGATTCGACTATTATCTGATAGAATTAGCCCCAGCAGCCAAGTTGCCAAAACGACAACAATAGTCATGATTGCTGTCAAAATCAACACTAAAAGGCTTGTTCTTCTAATGGCAGTGCGATTAAAGCCTGTAATTTTTTGTATTTGAAGGTACATCAGAATAATTGGAATGAATAGGGCAAACGTTGTTGCTAATATTGGACCATAGGCCTGCAAGAAATAAATGAGAGGAACTTGTAAAACAAATTTAGCAATAACACCATAAATAAAGTAACGAATAGCCTTACGATTTTCAAATAAAGCCTGCAGCATCGGAGCTAAAACCGTATAGATAGCTAAAATAATTGTCTGCAGTAAAGAAACGATGAACAGCCCCAACGCTTGTCCCTGAGGCAGACCGTAAAAAATAGTATAGAGCGGCTTAGCTAAAATAACAGCTCCTATAATGGCAGGAATGATAAAAATCATCAGCATTTGTAAATTATTAACAACTAAGCGTGCCGCAGCTTTTTTATCTTTTTTGACAAAATTCTCTGTTAACAAGGGAATACCGACACCTGCAATCGCTGTCGCAACAGCAATCAAAATCATCGTAACCTTGCCTGGATTTGTCGAAAAATAGGCAAACATAACTTTTAATTCTCTATCACTATAATGTGTGAAAAGAGCCATACTATTGCCAAAAGTGAATTGATCAATCAGTTTAAAAACCTGAATAGCCGAACCTGTAACGATAAAAGGAATAGCCTCCTTAACTGTTTCAATAAGGAGATCCTTAGTATCAATATCAACCTTTTCAGACTTTTTGCCAAATAAGGCATCTAATAAATCGTTTTCCCATAGGAAATAAATAAGAACGGCAATCCCTGCAAACATTCCGACAAAGGCAGCAAAAGTAGACTGTGTTACTGCGTCAACATAGTCTCCTGAGCTCATCTTCATGATAAAGAAAGCTGTTAAAAGCATCCAAATAACCCGAACAACTTGTTCAGCTATTTGACTTATGGCATAAGGTTTGAGATTATTAAACCCTTGAAAAAAGCCTCTTAAAACGCTCATGGACGGAAAAACAAGAACTGCCAAAGTTAAACTTCTAAGAACAGGTACTAAGTCTTGACCGCCACGGCTCATACTGGCAAAAACAGGTGATCCTATATACATAATAACAGCAAAGATGGCACCTAAACCAAGCATAAAATGCAAAATCTTCCGCACAAGATAGGTACTTTTTTTAGGGTCTCCCAGTGTGTTATACTTTGAAACCTGTTTAGCAACAGCAACAGGAATACCGACAGTTGAAATCAGTAAAAAAAGGGCATAGATTTCATAACCCATTCCAAAAAGAGCATTAGCTTCTGCTGCATATTTTCCCATCCATGCATACCAAGGAATAATATAAACAGCTCCGAGGAGACGGCTAATGAAATTACCAGCAGTCAGCCAGGCAGTTCCTCGAACCATTTGCTCTTGCTGTGTCATCTTTGTTTCTTTATCAGACATTTAAATTCTTTCTAGCATTTTGATAAATTTATTATAAACTTTTGATTGATACTTGTAAAACACTAACTTTAAGTCTAAAATAAAAGGTATGATTACAATTGAAACAGTATTAACGATTCTTAAAAATAATGCTAATTTTCGCGAAATAATTGATGGTGAGCATTATCAATACAAATACTCAAATCCAGAAGTGGCTTTTCATCACATTTCTTATGATAGTCGTGACATTAAAGCCTCAACCCTCTTTTTTGTTAAGGGAGCAACTTTCAAAAAAGAATTTCTAGAAAAAGCTATCGAAAGCGGATTAACCTTTTATGTAGCAGAAAAAGATTATCAAGTGGGTATTCCGCTTATTCTTGTTAATAATATCAAAAATGCCATGTGTCTGATTGCTAAGGAATTTTATGACAACCCTCAAGATAAGTTGAAAACTTTGGCTTTTACAGGAACTAAAGGCAAAACAACAGCTGCTTATTTTGCTTATCATATCTTAAAGCAAGGCTACCGTCCGGCCATGATTTCTACCATGAACACAACCCTAGATGGAAAAACTTTCTTCAAATCAAAACTAACAACCCCCGAGAGCTTAGATCTTTTTAAAATGATGGCACAGGCAGTTGCTAATGGCATGACTCATCTCATTATGGAAGTCTCAAGTCAAGCTTACCTAGTTGGCCGTGTTTACGGACTGACTTTTGATGTTGGTGTTTTTCTCAATATTAGTCCTGATCATATTGGACCGATTGAACATCCTACTTTTGAAGATTATTTTTACCATAAGCGTCTTTTACTGAAACATAGTCGTTATGTTATCGTCAATAGTCAGATGAATCATTTTGCACTCATCAAAGAACAGGTTGCCGACCAGCCACATGATTTCTATGGGAAATATTCTGACAATCAAATTATAAACAGCAAGGCTTTTTCATTTGATCTGACGGGCAAATTAGCAGGCCATTATGACATTCAGCTGACAGGCTCGTTCAATCAAGAAAATGCAGTTGCTGCTGCCTTGGCCTGCTTACAGCTAGGAGCTAGCCAGACTGATATTCAAAAAGGCATCGTTCAAACAACGGTGCCGGGGCGCATGGAAGTTCTCATTCAAAAGAATGGTGCTAAGGTCTTTATTGATTATGCTCACAACGGAGATAGTTTAGAAAAACTATTGTCAGTTGTTGAAGAACATCAAAAAGGAACTTTAATTCTTATTCTTGGCGCTCCTGGAAATAAAGGAGAAAGCCGCCGAGCTGATTTTGGTTATGTTATCAATGCTCATCCAGAGTTGCAAGTTATTTTAACTGCAGATGATCCTAACAATGAAGACCCACAGCTTATCTCTCAAGAGATTGCTCATCATATCAAACGTCCAGTAAACATTATTGTTGATCGTAAGCAAGCTATTCAAAAAGCTATGTCATTGACGCAGTCTGAAAACGATGCTGTCATTATAGCTGGTAAAGGAGCTGATGCTTTTCAAATTGTTAAGGGAAAGCGCACAGCATATGCTGGTGATATTGAAGTGGCTAGAAAATACCTTTAGCTAAAAATTAAAAAAGTGGATCAGACTATTTAAAGTTTTCGCTATATTGTTCGCCAACAGTCGTTAAGGTTAGGCATAGCATACTAATCCTTATTCGTTTACTTTTACACCAAGTTGGCTAATTTTTACTTTAAAATAAACTTGTTATAATTTTTATCGCTTTACTCATAACAAATGACTAATTAACATTTTACATTAAAAGCAGAAAACAATTTAGAAAGAAGGATACAAGCATGATCATAGCAGTCTGTTTAGGAATTCTTTTTGTTATCATTTTAGGGGTTCTTTTCATTTTTACCATGAGATCTTTTCACAATTTTAAGTACAGCTCACAAGGAATCCCTAACACTCCTGACTATTATGCCAATCCTAGTAAACTTTCTCTTTATAAAACTGATATTGCTGGTCTTACTATTGAACACGTAACAGGAGATTATCTCAATGGATTCAGGATAATTCCAGATAACATTAAGTATAAAGGTGTTATTGTAACTTTTGGGGGCTCCGATGGCACGCCTGCTTATGAACAAGCTATTCAATTAGCTCAAGAAGGTTATCAGGTTTTAGCCCTATTCTTCTTTGGTATGCCCAATCAACATCCAACACTTGCTGAAGTGCCAGTAGAATATTATCAAGAAATTGAAAGCTATATTTCACAACACTTTAGTCAACCTGATATGATTACTGTAATTGGAACATCTAAAGGTGCAGAATATGCCCTACTGCTTGCCAGTCTCTATGATTCTATTGATAATGTTGTTCTATATGCTCCTTCTAGCCACATTTATGCTGGCTTGGATTTTAGAAACTACTCCTCTTCTTGGTCACAAAATGGTAAAGCACTGCCTTACTTGGATGTCCGTTCAGAAAATTCTCTAAAACTCTTCTATAATTTTTTGATAAAAACACCTATTTCTTATTATCATACCTACAAACAGGCTTTAGATAAGGATAAAAACAGTGAAGACAAACGTATTAAAGTTGAAAAGACAAAAGCAAATATTCTCATTTTTGCCGGAGAAAATGACAGGATGTGGCCAAGTGCTGAATCTGCAAGACTGATCGAAAAGTATCAGCCAAATCATACGCAAGTGACTATCTACAAAGAAGCTGGCCATCTTTTTGCCGGAGACGGAATTGTTGACAGCCGCGGCATATACCTGTCGGTTGGTGGAAATAAAGCAGCTAATGAGACTGCTAAAAAGGACAGTGACCAAAGACTCAAAAAACAGTTAAGCATTTGGCATAGCTAATGTAATTTTCGCTTAATAAAAATTATTTAAACAATAACTGAATAATTCTATAAGTGTCAAGCAATGATATTTAACTTACTTAGAGAGTGAAACACAAATCATGATAGAAATTGATTTTGCAGTTCCAGTCTCATATCCTTATGAGGTTACTCTAAAAAGTTAAGTCTTAAAATCTTATCATACCATCATTGGTCTGGAATTTTGATTCCAGATCTTTTTATTGCCAAAAGAAGCCGTTAGTTGTCCCTTTTGCAGGACATGACCTTCCACTGCTTTTAAAAGTTTGCTTTTTCTTGTCCAGCGATTTAAATTCAAGGAACAATCCAGACTGTAAATGGTAAAGCGATACTTATGATTTTGACCTAGCGGTGGTTTTGGACCAGCATAACGATGCCAACCATAAGCTATTCCCTGTCTAGCTTCTTGAGGATCTGCTACTTCAAATCCGTAAGAAATATTAGCCTTGATATAACTAGAAGCAGGAAGATTCCAAATCAACCAATGCGTGAATTCCCTTTTGAGAGGATGTGTCAAATCTTCTAAAGTAATAGCAAGTGTTTTTGCATGAGGAGAAAGATTTTTGATAAAAAATTCAGGTGATCTGTCTTCTCCCTTGCCCGTATGTTCAAGTGGAAATTCACCGCCTTCAGGAATTGTTGGGCAAACAAAGTCTAATCTTTCTATCATGACAAACACCTCCTCTCTACTTTCTTTATTCATTATCTAACAAATTTGAATATTTATCCCATAATTGTGATGAGTAAACCTTGGCCTGATCAGATTTTTTGACAGCTTGCCAAAGAATGGAAGCGACTTTCATTTTATTTTTAATCCCTTTAGTCTTTTTATCTGCACAAAAATCCTTGTAAAATTGATTCCATTGGCAGGAACGATTATCATATCTTGCGTAATCAGATTTTCCAGCATAAACATCTAAAAGATCTTGGATAGTAAAGCTAAGATCATTTTCTGCCTTGACTTTCCTCCATGCTGTTGCCATATCTGCAGTAAATTTAAAGGGTTCAACTCCGGTTTGCCGGGCAAAATATTCCCTAAATTTTTGGTTAAAGGCAAAGCCGCATAGCAGCAAAGAACTGGATAAGCTGAGCTCTTGTGTCGCTTTTGGTTTAAAAGGCTTAGTCTTCCTTTCAACTGCTTTCATTGGTTCTCCTGCAAAATAAGCCTTTATCCTATCGTTTAATTCCTGCTTTGTTCCCCAATGTGCACAGTCCAGTTGCTGACAAATATGCAACAATTCTTTCTGATACCAATAATACTTGCAAAACTCTTCATAGGTTTTAATCTGGAAAAAATCAGGACGCTTAACCACAATCTACTCCTTTTTATGACAAACAGCTTCAATGTTATTGCCATCTGGGTCAATCAAGAAAGCCGCGTAATAATTGGGATGGTAATTTTCTCTGATGCCTGGAGCACCATTATCAAGAGCCCCTGCCTTCAAACCAGCCTGATAAAACTTTCTCACTTCTTCTCGTGTTTGGGCATTGAAAGCAAAATGCATTGGCGGGAACTTTTCTCCTGATCCAAGCCAAAAATCTCCTGCAGGATCTGCACTGCGGACTTCTGCAAAACTAGCAGCGAAAGAATTGTCAACCCTTAGTTCATAGCCTAAAGGTGCTAAGGTTGCCTGATAAAAGGCTTTGCTCTTTTCTAAATCTTGTACGGTAATGCCGAAATGATCAATCATAGTAATGCCTCCTCCCCTTTATTATACATTTTTTCAAAATAAGATGATATTAAAAGCTGTTTAATGATAAAAGCCCACTTTGTTAAAATGGTACCAATCCTCTATTTCTTGGGGATTTTTAACATGTAGTAAAAAGAAAATTTCTCTAGCAAATTCTAAGGCTGCTGTCCCATTTGCTGTCACAATACCACCATCACTGACTGCCTGTTCTTCTACATAAAAGTCTTCTCCACGATAATGAGGAGCCTGCTTTTTCATAAATTCAAGGCTATTGCCAGTGTGCTTGACATGATCTAAATAAGCATTTTCAGCTAAAAAACTGGTTGCAGCACAAATGGCAGCAATCGGTATTTGCTGGCGAGCAGCATAGTCTACTACAGGCAGAATGTCAGTATTTTCCCCTGCCAGCCAACTATCTCCGCCAGAAATAATCAGCAGTTTAAATTCCTTAGGGTAATCCGTCATATCATAGTCAGGCATCACGCGAAATCCGCCCATGGATGTTTTAGGCTGTTTATCTAAACTAATGGTTTTAACTTGAAAGGGACTGTCCTGTCTATTTAATTCCGAGCAGACATGAGATGGCTCCCAGTCTGCATAACCATCAAATACATAAACAAGAACGTCATTTTTCATTATCCTACCTACTTTCTCTTTTATCGCCTATTAGTATAACCTAAAAAAGATGACAACTTTATGTCACCTTTTATAGAATGATTTAATTTTGTCCAACTTTTTCTCAACTAGCTGCTGCAATTCAATTGGTGCAAGAACACTGACCTTTGTTAGTAATTGAAAAACCAAATCACAAGCCATAGCTAAATTTGACGTATAAAAAGTAACCATGCCTTCTTTTTCAGAAGCAGCTAGTATAGAAGCATCCATCACTTTGGTTATAGCAAAGGCATCCTCAGGATGATAAGTCAAAACAACCTTGTCATAACCTTCAACAGGTTCCAAAGAAAAATCAGAATAAGCTGTGCTTTTTAATGTTAAAGCTGGATAAGGACGTCCGGTGAATTTTTCTTCTAATAAGGTTAAAGATGCCATACACCGCAGTTTAAAAAGACGAAAAGCCTGTCGTTTATGACAAAAGGCATGCAGATACCAGGCTGAATCTTTAAAAACTAATTGATAGGGCTCAATTTTGCGCTTCCTTCTGCCAGAACTTGAAATATAATCCAATAAAACACAAATTCTTTCTTCAATAGTCTTTTGCAGTATTTCAATTTTCTTTTGAATAAGGCTGTCAGCATACCAAGAAGAAAAATTAATATCATAATCTGCTAAAGGATTACTCTTTTCCTCAGGCAGAAGTTTCGCTATCAAGGCAATCAATTCTGGCTGCTGCTTAATGCTTTGTAAGCCCTTTAAAGCAGAGTAAAGATTTTTAGTATCTGCTTTTGATAGGATGCGTTTGTCTATCTGATAGTTTTTCATCAGCGAAAGTCCACCGTCGCGACCAGCATAGGAAACAATGGGAATTCCTGCTTGATTAAGGCTTTCTAAATCTCGATAAATAGTCCGTTTGGACACCTCAAATTTTTCTGCTAGTTCTTTAGCTGTTATCCTATTTCTATCTGAAAGTAGGGATAAAATAGCCAGTAATCTTTCTAATTTCATTTTCCCCTATCACTTCCCTGTTGCTTTTAAGAATAATAAGAATGATTAAAAACAAATTTATGATGCGAAAATCAATTTTTCCTTATCAAAAGTCATTTTCAAACAATAACTCTGTTTATCTACTTGCTCCAAATAACCTAAGAGCACTAAGGCTTGGACAAAAATATCAGGACGTTTCTGCTTGACCACATCCTTACCCCAAAATTTCAAAAGAAAGGTAGTCATGTATTTGAGAGCATAATTCGGATTGACATCACCCAATAAATGATACAAGGGTTTTTGTTTTCTTGATAGAAGAAAATTTTCATTAAGTTTAAAAAAGTAGTTAGATAAGGTTAAGGCATCTCTGCTAATATCCGTCTTTTCAATGATAAGAGCTGTATTTGTCTGGTTAGACAAATAGGTCTCAAAAGTTAAGGCTAACAGATCTTGATAAATAGATGACTGGTCATCTACAAAAATCTGACTATCCAGTGTCAAACCATCAAGGTTCTCTAACAGCTCAAAAGCATTGTAATAATGTTTATTTTCACGTAAAACATAACCCGCTTGCACATAGTCCTCAATAGATCGTTCTAGATGCTCAGTATCAGCAAAATTCCTCTTAATCTGCCGCAAAGTGACATCATCATGTATTTGCAAATAGTTGATAAGTTTTATGAAAAATGGCTGACGCGTTAATTTATCGCCATTATAAATTTTAATCATGAAAATATTATAGCAAAAATTCGGTCTTCTAGACTAATTTTCCATAAAAGTATGGCCAATTAAGATACGAAAACAACAGATAGTATCTTCAATTTTTTTATAAAAAATGAGGATTAGAACAATAGTTGCATTGATTCATCTATAATGTACTCCAAAAAAGTTTACAAAGAAAAAAGACAGCTCTCACCGTCTTTCATTTAAATTTTTTACCCATTAAAACTTTCCGTTAATTGAGGTACAACTTGTTTCTTACGTGATACAGCACCTGCTAAGAAGGCATGGTTATTTTTAAGTGTGAAATTAAAAGCTGCTTCTACTTTATCAGTATTGTTGCCCAATGCTAAGATTTCCGAATTTGAATTTAAAATATCAGTAATCATCAAGACAAAATCAGAGTATCCATTAGCTGCTTGTGATGCTTTAATGGCTTCTTCAATTTCATTTTGACGTTCCAAAACTTCATTGATATCAACCGTATTGACTTGAGCTACACGTACTTGACTACCATTGAGTTCAAATGTTTTAGCATCAATATCAACAAGTTGCGCAGCCGTTTTACTTGCTAAATTGGTACCAGCCTTAAGCATAGCCAAACCATATTCCTGCAAGTCAACACCTGCAATTTTGGCTAAATCTTCTGCAACAGCTGGATCAGAGGCATGAGTCGTTGGTGATTTCAAAAGAAGTGTATCTGAAATCAAACCTGACAGCATCACTCCTGCAATTTCCTTAGGAATAGCAACACCATTTTCCTTGTAAAGCCGATAAACGATTGATGAAGCAGATCCAACTGGTTCTAAACGCATATAAAGAGGATTTGCTGTTTCAAAATTAGCGACACGATGATGATCTACAACTTCAACGACTTCAACTTCGCGGATATCTGCGATAGATTGCTGAAATTCATTATGGTCTGTTAAGATGACTTGTTTGGCACCTTCTGCTTGAGCTGACTTAACAACAGGCGGTGCTTGAATACCAAAATAATCAAGTACAAAAGCTGTCTCCTCATTTGGATTTCCTAAAGCTACTGCTTGAGCATCTACGCCGAGTTGACGTTTTAAATATGCATAAGCCATTGATGAACCGATTGCATCTGAATCGGGATTTTGATGACCAAAAACTAAAATTTTAGACATAACAATTACCTCTTTTCTTCCTCTCATTTTACCAAATTTGATTTCATTAGGCAAAAAGGTCTCACTTAAACTGAAAAGGATTACCAGTATAAGTGGCCCACTTTTTACTTAAAAAGTGATTATTAATCTTATAAGCTGGTTGGAGCTGTTTCTTGGATAAGAAGGGATTGACCTCTTTATCAAAAGCCAGCCAACCATTCCAACCAAGATGAATGGTATCCTGCATGAAATAAGGCTGATCACCATTTTTTGATAAATCAGCAATGTTATCAAAACCTTGGCTCTGTAACTGATATTTTATTTTTTCAACCGTCTTTTGATACATATCTTGGCTTAGACCTGTATATTCAACCCATTTGGCATTAACCGGCGGAATAACAAATATGACTTTGGTCTTTGACTTTGCTAATTGAGTTAACGCCAGCTGTAAATCATTGTATTCTGGAGACTGTAAATAAGACAGTTGCTTTTGGAAGCCTTTGAGTCTTTTCAATTGTCCTTTAATACGTTTATTATAAAAATGATCATTAATTTCAAATTGATTTGTTTTTGTTAACCTTTGACCATCTTTGCTAGCAATTTGACTTAAGGTTCCATAAGAAAAGTGCTTGGGCAATTTTTTGACATGCGGCAATACACGACGTTCATAATTATCACTAAAGGTCAGACTTCCAAATAAAGCGTCTTCTTTTTTCAAGAAACTCTTAATAAGGCGCAGGCTTGCCCTATCAAAGCTATTTAAGGTTTTACCAGCCGCAATTTTTTTTATCATACCTTGCAAATTCGAACTCGGTTTAATGTCTAATAAACGTTTAGCTGCATAACGATCCGCTGTACTTCCTGTTTGATTTAAGAGAAAATCAGCTAATTGTTCAGAACTAAAATACTGCTGAAAAGCGATAGGACTTGTCCCCTTTGGAACGAACCACTGAGGAGAAATAACATAGACAGCCTTTTTATTTTTAATCTGATTACCAATTTGCTGCATGCCAAAATAATGTGACAAAGAGGTTGACCCTTTTTGTCCCAGTAAATAGGGACGATAAGAACGATTATAACGCTCTGCTAGAACAGATGGATGCATATTATCAATACGTTGCCACTCACTAGAACCAAAAAAGGGGACAAAGAGGTGCCTTTTGTCTGACAATGCACGCATTTTTTTATTGGTACTTTTAAAACTACTAGGTGATAAAGCTACAGCATCGTTTTTTTCTTCATTATAATTATGACTTAAATGTTTAGCTGGATAGAACATAATTAAAGAAAAAACCAAAACTAGGGCACAGAAAACTGGCCCCAAAATCAACCATAACCGTTTAAGCATTTCGTAACTCCGTTATACCCTCAATAATTTTATTGGCTGTATTCCAATCATCACGACCAAATTCAGAAACAGGAACAGTGATATCAAAATGATTTTCCAATTCAACAATTAATTCAACAGTTCCCATGCTATCTAAAACACCTGCATCGAATAGATCTTCATCCATCATATCTGATACATCTTCCATAAAAAGCTCATCAATAATTTTTAAAACCTCTGATTTTATATCCATTGTAAATACTCCTTTTATTTCTTTGATAATTGATCTGCAAACCACAAGTCATTTAAGAATCCTGAGAAAATCAGAAATGATAACATGACAACATTAAAGGTAATGACAATACCTAACGCTCTTGTCCAGCCATTTTCTGGCAAAGGTGATAAATTCTTTGCTTTTCTCTCTTTGTTCAGTCTTTTCTTTTTACGAAGCCAAGCGTCGTTGAGTACTAAACCGACACCGTGAAATAGACCATAGGTAATATAGTACCAAGTTACGCCATGCCAAAATCCCATAATCAGCATATTCACAATATAAGCAACACTTGATGTAACATTGCGATTTTTGAAGACCTTATTTTTGACTAAAACTTTGACAAGACGCATAAAAACAAAGTCTCTAAACCAAAAAGACAAACTCATATGCCAGCGATTCCAAAATTCCTTCAAATCTTGTGATTTAAACGGTTGGTTAAAATTAGTTGGACTCTTGATTCCCATAAAGTTAGAGATAGCTATGGCAAACATTGAATAACCAGCAAAGTCAAAAAATAAGTCTAGTCCATAAATATACATGACTCCTAAAGTCGGCCAATTGAACCAACCACCTTTTTGCAGGGCCATTTCTTTCAACCCCGGTAAAATCATTGTTCCCAATATTTGCGCTAAAACAAACTTATAGAAAAAACCAAGCATGATATAGTGAACAGATTGTTCCAACATATCTAGCAATTCATCTTTATCAGGAATCTTCTCATAATCATCATTAAATCTTCTGAAACGATCAATGGGCCCACTTGAAAAAGTAGGCATAAACAGCATAAAACGGATAAATTCCCAAAATGTAAATGACGTGAGAACACCGTCTCGCATTTCCATAATCATACCTACTGAACGAAAGGTAAGATAGGATATACCCAAAAAACCAAATAAAGATTGTTGATTTGTCCAAATCGCAGGAGTAATCTTTACCAAAGATAAAGGTAAGATAGACATGAAGACATGAAGATAAAAAATCCACTTATTATCCCGTGATTTTCTATAAAATTTATAACTATAGACACAGAAAATTTGCCAAATGATATAGAAAAACAAGGCAAAGATTTGATGCGACTTTTCACCTGTCAACATTAAAACAATAAAAATCAGACTAACAAAAGCCTCATAAAGAGGAAAGCGTTTCTTAAAAAAGAGGCCTATAAAAATTGGTAAGACAGCCAAAATAATATAGAAAAAATATTGAGGATTTCCATAAGCTTCTAAGTGAGGAAGATTCTTGAAAAAATCAATCATTTTTTGTTTACCTCACTCATCAAACCTTTAATATCAATTTTACCATTAGGTGTTAAAGGTAAATCTTTACGGTACAAAAACTTAGAAGGCATCATGTAATCCATCATAACATCTTGCAAATCAGCCTTAATAGCCTTGGTAATGTCAAGTGCTCTCTCAAATTGCTCTTCTACACCATCTTTTAAGACAACATAAGCTAAAAGATTTTGCACCTTATGGTCTTTATTATAACGGGGAACAGCTACAGCAGATGCGATATATTGCGATTTGTTAAGATTTTGAGAGACTTCTTCCAACTCAATACGATAGCCATTGAATTTAATCTGAAAATCCATACGACCGCCATAGAGCAAGAGACCTTCATCTGTCATACTTCCCAAATCACCAGTATGATAAGCTGGCAAACCTTCAAATTCAAAGAAAGCTGCTGCTGTTCGTTCAGGATTATTGAGATACCCCTTAGAGACTGCCGGACCGGAAACAATAATCTCTCCTTGCTGACCATTTGCCAGTTTATGACCTGACTCATCAATAATAAAGGTTGGCGAATCTGGTTTTGTATAGCCAATTGGCAGACGCTTGCATGTTTCAAGCATTTTATCAGTGACAGCCAAAGCTGATAAAGCAACAGTTGCTTCTGTTGGCCCATAAGCGTTGACAATTCTTGCTTGCGGAAAACGCTGACGCAATTTTTTAGCCGTCTTAACCGTCAACTCTTCTCCGTCAAAATAGAAATGAGTTAAATGAGGCAATTGCTGTGCATTAAAGTCATCTGACAGCATAGCCATATCAACAAAGGAAGGTGTTGATGTCCACACACCAATGGGTAATTGGTTAATAGTTGTAAATAATTGTTTGAAATCTGCGGTTATTTCTTTAGGAAGAGCAAAAAGGGTCCCACCTAAAGCCAATGTTGGCGCCCAATACATCACTGACAAATCAAAAGAGTAAGGCGGTTGTGCCAGCATTTGCGGCCTATGAGGTGTTGCAAAAGCTTCTGCATTAATCATCCAATTAGTAAAACTAAGCAGATTGTCATGTGAAATCTGTACTCCTTTAGGTTTACCAGTTGTCCCTGAAGTAAAGATGATATAGTAGGTATCATCCCCCTTAACCGCATGATTGATTTGATAAGATAGCTTTTGTTTAAAAATTTCTTCTAATTGACTATACTGAATTACTGGGACTTGAAGATTGTCAATTGGGAAATCATCAACAGCAATAACTAAACTTGGCTCTGCTACCTCTAAAATAGCCTCAATACGTTCTAAGGCTGAATGATGATCAATAGGAATATAGGCATGCCCTGATTTTGTCAGAGCAACAAAACTAGCCAGCATGGCATATTCCTGTCCTCCAAAGACAACTACTGGTGATTTTGCTGTTAAATCTAACTGATCAAGATGAGCTGCAAGCGAATCAGAATCAGCTTTTAATTCTCCATAGGTATGGATTTCTCCTAAAATATTATAAACCGGAAATTCTGCCTGTTCTTGAGCAAAATTTTCAATTGTTGCAATCATATCTTTTATTTTTTTATTAGCCATTGTTACTTCCTAAAATTCGTTGTAGATAAATTCTCCCTGACCTTGACCAAGGTAACTAAAGAAATAGAGCAAAATCAAAAATATAACGGAATAAAATAAAGTTTGTAATAAAAATTTATAGATTGTTCTTCGTTTTTTCATCTTAATTTATCAAACAGCCTCCTCATTCAGATTGCCATACTTTATTTAAATATACCTTAAAATAATTCAATAACAAAGTCCATTATATCAAAAATATGCTATAAAGATAGGAAATTTATTGTTTTTTTGACAAAAAATTGTTAAATAGCAGTTCGCTCTGCTCTAATAATTATCTCTCAATACACTGTCTATTCTTTTATTTTTTCTAATCACAATTTAAAAAGAAAAAGCTTGAAATAGCTCTTTCTAAAAGCAACTTTCAAGCTTTTTCTTAGATTTGTTTAGAAGCCTATTGCATCTATTGATTGACTTTTTTTGCCAGTTAGCTTTAGAGGATCAGCACGCGAGCAACCGACTCCGTCATTTTATTGCTAAAATCGAAACTTGTAATCTCTAATTTGCCAGTATTGTTACCAAAGGTATTGATACTGTGACACAGCAGCAACTGGTCAGTATTCCCATCGCTTTTATTTTGTAGACGGATAGGTCTACTAAGATGACAACGTCACCTAAATGAGCTTAGCGCTCTTCCTACTTAAAAAAAGCCATAAAAAGATTAATTTGTTTCCAAACAAGACTATTATTTAATTGGATAAGCTGACTGACTTATTAACTTCACCAAACTTGAAAAAGTAGCATAACAAAATAAACTTTCACTTTCTTTTATCCTTTTCTTTTAATGATTAATCCTCTTTTTATATTCTTCATATGTTTCCGTATGCATTAACTTTTTAGCATTGCGCACACGATCTGGTGTTGGCGGTTTAACACCTTCCAAAGGATAAGGAATCCCTAATTCACGCCATTTGAATTCACCCATTGTATGATAAGGAAGAATTTCAAACCGTTGAACATTCTTCAATGTTTTGACATACTCACCCAACTTTATTAAATCTTCATCCCGATCAGTCAGACCAGGGACTAAGACATGGCGAATCCAAACAGGTTTTCCAATATCAGATAAATAACGCGCACAAGCTAAAATAGTTTTATTGCTATGACCAGTGACAATTTTATGTTGGTCAGGATTAATCTCTTTAATATCTAACAATACTAAATCAGTGACAGCCATTAACTTTTCATATTTTTCAAGATATTTTGGTGTGTTTCTAAAAGTCAGAGCACAGGTATCCAAGGTCGTATGAATTCCCTTTTCTTTTGCTAAAGAAAAGAGGGCAATTAAAAAATCCATCTGGAGCGTTGCTTCACCACCAGAAACAGTAATACCTCCTGTATCTCCCCAAAAATCTTTAAAACGTAAAGCTTCTTTAAAGACATCTCCTGCAGTCCTTTCTGTTGCTCTATCATTCTTCATTGCCCAAGTATCAGGATTGTGGCAATATTGACAACGCATTTGGCACCCTTGCATAAAAACAACAAAGCGTATACCAGGTCCGTCTACAGACCCAAAAGATTCTGTAGAATTAACAAGTCCTGTTACTTTTTCGTAGTCAACTTTTTCTATCATGATTTTTCTTTCCTGTAAACGTTTTTCTGATTACTATTATAACACTTTAAAAGTAAAAAAGACTAACATTATGTTTAGTCTTTTTCATCTTCCTTTTCTTCAACCTCTGAAACGAGAATCTTCAGTTTGGTAACCCGACCATCCTTAACTTTATCATTAATCAGTTCAAGGTGTTTGCCATTACTCTCTACTTCAAAGTGTTCTTTTTCTTCTTGACTTGGAATTGTTCCGACACCAGTCAGATAAAAACCAGCAATCGTATCAACATTATCACTTTCAAGGTCAGTTTCAAAGTACTCATTAAAATCATTAAGTGTCATTGTTCCCAAAACAATATAGGTATTATCTGCAATTTCACGAACAGAAATGGCTGTTTTGTCTGTCTCATCATCAATTTCACCAACAATTTCTTCTAATAAGTCTTCTAAGGTGACAAGACCTGCCACACCGCCATACTCATCAAGTAGGATAGCCATCTGATTTTGGGTATTTTTTAAAGCGGTCAAAAGGTCATTTACAACAATAGTTTCTGGTACAAAAAGCGGCTCTTGCAAAATACGGCGAAGATTGATGTGATCAAAACCTTCCTTGAAACCAGCATTCAATAAATTTTTAGTATGAATGATTCCAATAATCTTATCTTTATCATCATCGTAAACAGGAATCCGCGAAAATCTTTCATTGAGAATGGTTTGGATAATATCACTAGAATCATCATTAATATCCACCATAAAAGCATCTGTACGAGGAACCATCACTTCACGTGCCATCAATTCATCTAGTGAAAAGACACCTTGCAGCATTTCAATTTCATCAGCATCTAGAGTCTCTTCACTGTTTGTCAACATGTATTCAATTTCATCACGGGTCATTTTCTCATCGGCATCATCAAAGGTCATAGGAGTGAGGCGACTTAATAGATTTGTTGAGACCGAAAGCAGCCAAACAAAAGGGCTAACCACTTTGCCAAGAAAAATAATAACAGGTGCTGACAGCACAGCTAAATTTTCCTTGAGATTCATAGCAATACGTTTAGGATACAATTCACCCAAAACAATAGAAATATAGGTCAAAAAAGCTAAAGAAATAAGACTTCCTGCCGTTCTGGCAGTAGCTGAATTGCCAAACCAAACAGCAATTTCACGCCCTAAAGAATCTGCCAAACTCGCTCCGGATAAAAGGGTAATAAGAGTAATACCAACCTGAATGGTTGATAGAAAATTATTAGGATTTTCCAAAACTTTTAGCAGACGGATATACTTTTTTTCGCCCTCTTCAGCCTTTTGTTCAACGCGTGCACGATTAAGAGATACAAGAGCCATTTCAGTAGCTGAGAAAAAAGCATTGCAAAGCGTTAAAATCAGTAATAATAAAAATTGTAAGATCAAGGACTGGCTACCGGGGTCTTCCATTAGTTATCTCTCCTAAAATTAATATAGTTAGTCTATTATAACACAATTTTATTTTTCTTGTGGTAATCATAAACACCTACAAGGAATTTTACAATTTCTTTAATGATAGCATAAGCTGGTACAGCAACTAACATACCAACCAAACCAGCAATATTGCCACCTAACACCAAGAGAACCATTATCGTTAAAGGATGAATTTTCATGGTACTTCCTACAACACGTGGGTAGACAATATTCCCATCAATTTGCTGCAAGGTCATAATATAAATAATAGCAATAATCATCTTCTTAGGATCGCTGACCACATAAGCTAAAACAACTGGTGTCAAACCTAAGTAAGGGCCAACATAAGGAATAACATTAGTAATCCCAGCAACTAAAGCAAATAAGAAAGCATACTGGACGCCCATAATCTGATAACCAATTAAAGCAAAAACAAATATGAAGGCAGCATCAATAGCTACACCACTAATATAACGAGAAATGGTTTTGTTCATTTGATTCAGTAATTGACTGATATTATGCCTATCATTTTTCAATATAGTACGATCTAACATGGGCATTAAACCATCTTTGTCCTTGAGGAGATAAAAAAGAATAACGGGTGTAAGAACCAGAATCATCACCGTATTTGTAATCATATAAACAATACTTGAGACACTAACTGTCACGCTATCCAAAACATTTGTCAAAATATCAACATAAGATAAATTGAACTGTTTTAAAAGAACAGGGATATCAATATTTTTAAAGGCAGGATTGCTTTTCCATTCATTGAATAAATCCTGCAAACCCACATAAATATTTTGGCTGGCTGAAATAAGATCTGTTAGCTGATTAATCAAATTGGGAATCAGACTGGTAATAGAAAAAACCAGCAAGGAAAGCAATACAGCAAAAATAAGAGTGATCCCCCAAATACGTTTAATTTTAAAACGGTTTTCTAAAAAAGTGACAATAGGATTAGTAATATAATAAAGAAAACCTCCCAATAAAAAAGGAAGAAAAAACGTTTTAGCAACACTGAAAAAAGGATTAAAGATACTTCCCATTTGCCGCCAGATAAAGAGAATCAAAGTGACCAGTAAAATTTCTACTGTCCAGAAAAACAATTTACTACTCTTAAACATAATCCCTCCTTTTGCGCTTATTTTAACATATTTTTATGTTATAATAAATAACAAGTAAGCAACAAAGAGGTAAAAAATGGCACTCATTTCCATGAAAAATGTGACCTTAAAAAAACAGGGCAAAATCTTGCTCAACAATCTTAATTGGAAAGTCAAAAAGGGAGAAAATTGGGTTATTCTAGGTCTTAACGGTTCTGGAAAAACCACTCTTTTAAAACTTATTATGGCGGAGTATTGGTCAACACAAGGACAGGTTGAAGTTCTCAATACTAGGTTTGGTCAGGGTGATATTCCCAATATGCGGACTAAAATCGGTGTCGTGGGCTCTTTTATTGCTGAGCGACTCCCTGCAAATATGTTGGCTGAAAAGATCGTGCTAACTGGTAAATACAAATCAAGCATTCTCTACAAGGAATACGACGAAACAGAACTTAATGAAGCACGCCAAATGCTTACTGTCATCGGCGGAAAACACTTGCTTGGTCGCATCTATAGCAGCCTCTCACAAGGTGAAAAACAACTCCTCCTTATTGCGCGCAGCCTTATGGAAGATCCTGAAATCATTATTTTGGATGAAGCAACCAGCGGACTGGATCTTTTTGCCCGTGAAAAATTGCTAACACAAGTTGAAAAGATTACTGAGTTACCACATGCTCCAACTATCCTTTATGTTACCCACCATGCTGAAGAAATCACTGATAAAATGAGTCATATCCTCCTCCTTCGTAGAGGTAAAATAGTGGCTCAAGGTCCTAAAAAAGATATTATTACACCTCAAGTCCTTGAAAATTTTTATGAAAGTCCCGTCAATATCATTTCCATTGATGACAAACGTTTCTTTATCAAACCGCAAGTATGAACAAAAAAGAGTCTGGGCAAAATTTCAATTTCTAATCCAAAATAAGAATATTGTGATATCTAAAAAAGCTTAAAACTAAGTTGTCAGAAACGTTAATTTTAAGCTTTTTTATATCGCTTTTTAATGAAAATTTTTATAATTTCTCTATCATCACCAAAAAGGGTGGGGTATTTATTTGATTTAAGGGTTGATAAAGCATGACTGTAAAATGCTGTTGATCTAGCTCTTTAACAAAGTTCAGAACCGCATCTTTTTCCTTATCGCCACCCTCATGACCATAATATACCATAATTGCCAAACGACCGCCAATTTCTAATCTCTCTAAAATCTTTTTAATAGCTGTCAGGGTTGTAGCAGGCTGAGTAATGACTGACTTGTCTGCCGAAGGCAGATAACCTAAATTAAAAATAGCTGCACGGATAGGTTCAGTCACATATTTATTAATAGTTTGATGTCCATCTAAAATGAGTTGGACATTTTTAATATTTAATTGTTCCAGTTTTTCTCTCGTCTTGATTAAGGCCTGTTCCTGTACATCAAAAGCGTAGACTTTCTTAGCAAGATGGGACAAAAAAACGGTATCATTTCCGTTGCCCATAGTCGCATCAATGGCTATACTGTTTTTATCCAAAACTTGGGACAAAAAATCATGAGAGAGTTCAATGGGACGTTTGATCATATATTCACCTCCAGCTTACAGCCTTGATAAGCATTACGCCTTTCCATTTCCCTATCAATGCTATTTAAAACTTCCCACTTGTTAAGGCTCCACATCGGTCCAATCAACATATCACGCGGTGCATCACCTGTCAGACGATGAATGACAATGTTTTTAGGAATAATTTCTAATTGGTCACAGATAATGTTGACATATTCTTCCATACTCAGCAGATGTAAGCGTCCCTCATGATAATCACGTTGCATACGCGTATTGGTCATGAGATGTAGAAGATGGAGTTTAATGCCATCAATGTCATTATCTGTCACACAACGGCGAACATTTTCCAGCATCATCTCATGGCTTTCACCTGGTAAACCATTGATGAGATGGGAAACAATTTCAACTTTTGGCGCCAAATCTCTTACGCGTTTAACAGTTTCTACATAAAGTTGATAAGAATGAGCACGATTAATTAACTTGGACGTTTTTTCATAGGTTGTCTGTAAGCCTAACTCCAAGGTCACATGCAAACGTTGGGATAGCTCCGCTAGGTAAAGGATAGTCACATCAGGCAAACAGTCCGGTCTTGTTCCAATATTGATACCAATAACACCAGGTTCATTGATAGCCTGCTCATAGCGCTCCCGAATGACCTCAACCTTGTCATGGGTATTGGTAAAATTTTGAAAATAAACGAGGTACTTCTTGACATCCGGCCATTTGCGATGCATGAAATCAACTTCCTTGTAAAATTGGTCCCGAATAGGAGCTTCTGGTGCCACAATAGCATCACCAGAACCTGAAACCGTACAAAAAGTACAGCCACCATGAGCCACAGTTCCATCACGGTTTGGGCAGTCAAAGCCAGCATCAATGGGAACCTTAAAAGTCTTTTCGCCAAAAATACGACGGTAATAGTCATTTAATGTATTATAACGTTTATTCATAAGAGTTATTTTAACATAAATCTCTCTAAAAAAGATGAGACAAAAGTGTTCCCAACCTTTTTATTGTATAGTGATTCCAGTTTAACACACTGGTTGATTAAAAGTCATTTTAAAATAATGGCTGCCACAATGGGCGATACAAAGACATACATCAAACCCGTAATGCCAATAGCTAGACCAGCCATAGCTCCCGATATTCTACCGTATTTAAGAGCCGTTCCAGTACCAACAGCATGTCCAGTTCCACCAAGAGCCAAACCAATGGCCACAGGATCTTCGATTTTCAATAATTTTAAAAGAGTTGGCCCCAAAACACTAGTTAAAATACCAGTTGCTACAACAACAACCAGTGTTACGGTCGTAATTCCCTGCATCTTATCAACAATTCCGACTGCCATTGCGGTTGTAACAGATTTAGGAAATAAGGAAATGGCTAAAAAGAAATCCATGCCAAAAACTTTTGCCACAAAGGCAGTAAAACTCGTATTGACAACTGCTGCTAAAAAGCTACCCAAAATAATACTTCTGGCATGATGCCTCATTAAATGGAAAGTCTGATACAAAGGAATTCCCAAAGCAACTGTCGAAGGTACAATAAGGGTATTTAAATACGCTCCTCCCTTATAATAGTCTTGATAAGAAATATGCGTTACTTTTAAAAAAATAATAACAATAATCGTCGCTAGTAAAAGTGGGGTTGTTAGTGGATGTGGAAAACGCCTAAAAATCAAAATACCTATCAAATAGGCAAATATAGACAGCCAAAGACCAAAAAGAGGATTTGAAAAAATAAAATTCATTCTGGAAAGTCTCCTTCATAATGTCTCTTGATAAATTGGACAACTAAAGCAATCACTGCAATATTGAGAATAACAGCAAATAATAAAATCAGACAAATTGGTAGCAGATAAGGGGCAATCACATTAAACTTATCCATAATCCCCACTGCTGCTGGCAAAAACAGAATAGTCATATTAGCTAGTAAAAATTGACCAACCGCATTGATATGACGCAAACGGATCCAATTAAACTGCAAAGCTAAAAAGAGACAAAAAAGTCCAATAATGCTTCCTGGAACAGGTAAATGTAAACTATTGGAAGCAAATTCGCCCACTAAAGAAAAGAGGAGAATAATCATCAACTGCACATAATATTTCAAAAAAACACATCCTTTTCATCTTTTAGTTTACTACTTTTCAGAAAGTTTTCAATACCTTTTCTTTTTTAAAACAAAAATGGAAATCATATAGATTTCCAAATTAGATGCCAAATAGATTAACAGCAAAATTTACCATTCAAATTATTGAATTGGTATGACTCCTTCTTACTTCTGCTTGCCTGAAAAGCGCCATTTAAAACGCCACTCATCATAATAAGGATAAATCATTTGACTTAAACCTAAGGCCAACAGCCAGCCTCCTAAAACATCCGTTGGATGGTGGACACCGATATAAATTCTAGAAATGCCTACCAAAATAGCTATTACAATAAGAAGTATTTGTAAGAGCAGTTTTAAAACGCTGCTTTTCATACGTTGCTGAATAATCACAACTATGGCTGCCGCTATCAGTAAGGTTGAAGCGGCATGCCAGCTAGGAAAAGAAGGGCCCGTTGTCTGAATCAGCCACTTAATCTTAGGACGTGGTCTTTGATACAGGTACTTTAAAGCTGTTGACAGCAAACCTATAGTTGCGAAATTCGCCAAAATAAATCCAGCTTCAGCTTTCCAATTTTTGATATAAAATAGAAAAGATAAAAAAATACAAAAGATGAATAAAAATAATTCATTTCCAAAATTAGTAATAGTAGTAAAAAAACAAGTTTCTACTGAAGGAAAATCCCCTCGCATAGCGCTCTGAATATTGGTATCAATACCAGTCAAATTATCAGGGTAAAATTTGACCAAGTATCCTAGAAACATTAAAAGTAAAAAAGCAAAGGAAGCTCTTAAAAGATAAGTTTGTTTAATTTTCATTACTTATATAATTCTTTAAAATAGGTTGAGTGGCTGCATAAACCACAGCAAAACTAACCGCAAAGATCACCCCTTCAAGTAAGTTAAAAGGGATGACCATGCTCATTAAATACTTCCCAACACCGATGAATTTTGAAATATCAAAATTAGCAAACTTAGCATAAAGGGGAATGGCATAAACATAGTTGAGAAAGACCATGGTCACTGTCATTGCTAATGTCCCAACAATACTAGCCAAGACATATTTCACCTTACTATCTCTAACTTTCCAAATAAGCGCAAAAGAAAGAATAAAAATTCCAAAAGCCACCATGTTCATTGGCAAACCAACCATACTACCAGGTCCACCATTATCCAGCAAAAGTTTAAGTAGACTTCTCAAAAAAAGGATGACATAGGCACTTTTTAAATCAAGTAGGATTAAACCCAATAAAATAGGAAGAATACTAAAGTCAAGTTTCAAAAAATCCACGCCTGGAATAATTGGAAAGTTAGGGATCATAAGCACAAAAGAGAGCGCTGATAGAATTGCAATGATAGTCATTGTCTGTGTTTTTTTCATAAAAAAATTCCTCCAATTTTTACAAATCGAAAGAAGGCCCAAAGAGTGTAACATATAATCTTTGGTTTGCTTTTAGTGGTACTAAGTAGAAAACTGTAGACAGCAAACACTGAAGTACTAACGAAATCATAAAAGATAAACCAAATGATTAGATGACAATACAAAAACTCTCAGTCTTCTCCCATCCAGACTTTACTGTCGGTTGTGGAATTTCACCACATCAGCTTGCGCTCGCGGACTTCAAAAGGAATCTTTTCTCTGACGCATCATTAGCTCATCTTGATATAGTCTAATATCATCTTCGACTTACTATCTAATCTCGTTGAAAAATCATCGCCTTTGTCACCGCCGGTCGGGAATCTCACCCTGCCCTGAAGACACTTATAGCATATCAAAAAATAAAGTTAATAACAAGTTTTCTTACCTAAAAAGTTTCATTTATATCACTTGACAAAATTTGCAT
This sequence comes from Streptococcus mutans, assembly GCF_006739205.1. Classification (NCBI taxonomy): domain Bacteria; kingdom Bacillati; phylum Bacillota; class Bacilli; order Lactobacillales; family Streptococcaceae; genus Streptococcus; species Streptococcus mutans. The sequence continues at coordinate 459,354 of NZ_AP019720.1, read as the reverse complement.
ATAAGTATATATTTTATATATAAAATATTTATATATAGGAGGTAACTGAATGTATTATCCTGTTTCAGCCCTGCTAATAGAATACTTAATTTTGGCTATCGTCAGTAAACATGACTCCTACGGTTACGATATCAGTCAAACTATTAAACTAATTGCCAGTATCAAAGAATCCACCTTATATCCTATCTTAAAAAAACTTGAAAAAGCAGGATATTTAAGTACTTACACTCAAGAACATCAAGGTCGACGACGAAAGTATTATCATTTAACCGATTCGGGAGAAAAACATCTCGTTTATCTGACTAAGGAATGGTCAGTTTATAAAATGACCATTGATGGCATTGTAGAAGGGAGAATTCGCCATGACAAGAACTGAATACCTCAATCAGTTAAAACATTATTTAAAGAGATTACCACATACTGATTATGAAGAAGCAATGGATTACTTTAAGGAATATTTTGAGGAAGCTGGTCCAGAAAATGAGGCTCAGGTTATCCAAGATTTGGGTAATCCTAAGGAAGCGGCTTATGAAATTTTAAGTCAGCTGTTAGACAAAAAAGTTGAAGAAGAATGTGGACCTTCAACTAAATCTAAACACATTGTTTGGATAACAATTTTAGCCATTCTAGCCGCACCAATAGCGTTGCCTTTGACTATTGCTGCCTTGGCACTTGCCTTAGCTATTATTATTTTAGCTTTATCCAGTATTGTTGTTACAGTTAGTATTGGGTTTAGCGCTTTTACTTCAGCTTTTGTGCTTATTTGGGAAGCCATTTTTAAACTTTCTGGTTCTTTTTCAACCTTTAGTCTTGGGTTGGGTGCTGGCCTGCTTTCACTTGGATTATCTTTAATCTTTTTCGTTTTTACTCTTTTATTAGCGCAATGGTTTAAATTTGCTTTTATTAAATGGAGTCAATGGATTGTTAAACAAGGCTATAAAAGGGGGTACAGAGTATGAGAAAATCACTGAAAATGACTATAGGTATCGGACTAATCTTAAGTTGCTTTGGTCTTATTCTTGTTGGTATTGGACTATCATCAGGTGGAATTGATAAATTGCAAGTTAAAGACGATCAAGCACTCAAGAAAGAAGTCCAATTTGACAATATTCAATCGCTTGATTTGGATTTATCCGTAAGAAATATCAAAATTGAATCTTCTCAGGATCAACACTTTAAACTGACTTACTACAAAAAGTTAGATGAAGAAATTTCTCACAAAGTACAGCATCAAAATCTAAACCTAAAGCAAAAAGAAAAATTTAGAATTCACTTTTTTGTACTAAGTGACTTTTTCAATTGGTTCCATCAAGATGATACCAATAATGTCACTCTAGCTATTCCTAAGAATGTTCAGCTAAAAGATGTTTCTATAAAAAATAATGTTGGTGATATTACAATCAAAAATCAACAAGCCAGCAAAATTACTGTTCAGCAGAACACGGGAAATCTAAACATCTATAATAGCCAAATTGCTAAAGGAAAAGTTTCTTCAGATGTTGGCAACATCGCTATTCAAAATAGTTCCTTATCAGATATAGATGTTGTTGACCATACAGGCGACATTTCTGCTAAAAACCTTACTGTTTTAAATCTGGTTAGAATGACTAATAATACAGGTAACACTAATGTCTCACTTTCGCCTCAAAGTGCACAAGCAACTATTGTCTCCGCAAAAACCGATGTTGGCCATACGGATATTAGTCATCAACTACTCCAAGGTTATTCTGGCAAAAATCGTTTAGCTGTCAAAGGAGACACAGGAAATATCCAAATTAAGTAAAAAATTGATATAGAGAGTTATACACTGTTCTCTAATTTAGAAATAAACGCACATTTGGTATATAAAAAACGTTTGAGACACTATTCAAAAAGAGTGTCTCAAACGTTTTTTCTGATAGTCAGCTTTTGAACACCATAAACGATGTTGTCTTTTTTGTAATACTTTTAACGCATATCCATTACTTTAATTTATCCACAGCATAAGTATGACTAAGTTCTAATCCTATAAAATCTTGTTGACGTAAAGCTTCATAAACAATCATACAAACCGTATTTGACAAGTTTAGACTTCTAACATGCTGATCATTCATGGGAATGCGTAAAGCTTTTTCAGAATGCTGGCGCATAAATTCTTCTGGGAGTCCTTTATCTTCACGTCCAAACAGAAAATAATGATGCTCACTGTCACCATAATTTTCATCAGAATACGTTTTATCTGCAAATTTAGTAATTAGATGCAGTTTACCTGAACAAATATTCATGAAATCATTAAGACTGTCATAAAAATACACATCTAATTTATCCCAATAATCAAGACCCGCCCGCTTCATCTTTTTATCATCAATGGGAAATCCCATTGGACGAATGATATGAAGAGAGGTGTTAGTAGCCGCACAGGTACGAGCAATGTTTCCTGTATTTGCAGGAATTTGTGGTTGAAATAAAACCACATGATTTCTACCCAAAGTTAACTGTTTATTTTCTCTTTCGAGTTGTTCAATATTCATTTTAATCCCTAGTTTTTTACTTTACAAAAAAAGAACCACGGAACCCGGAGTCCAGCTCAGCAGGTAACGTGGTGTGCGGTGCTTTCATTATCTTAAATCATAACAGGTTTGATTTAAAACAATGATTAGCTTATTACTTAGTATATCACTTTTGTAAAAGTTGTCAAGATAATGTAAGCAATATTTTAAGGATTTTTTCAGAAAAAAAGTTTTCGAGCTTAACCGTATTCTAAAACCCAAAGAAATATAAAGTAGCTGTTATGATTCTTTGAAATCATATACTTTACCCCCACATTTCAGCTTTTTAAAGCTTCTTCTTATGGAAAAGGTAAATGAAGTGGTTTAAAACTGATACCAAAACAGCAAAAAACAACACTAACTACTAAAATAAATAATTTTCATTAAAAACTAATGCAATTTCCCTTAAAAAGAGGTATGATAGTTATTATAATTCGGAGGTAAATCATGAAAATTATTGTCGTTGGTGGCGGCAAGGTCGGTAAGGCTCTCTGTCGCTCACTGGTGGAAGAAGAACATGATGTTATTTTGATTGAAGAAAATGAATCCGTCCTCAATCATGTCACCAAACGTCTTGATATCATGGGAATAGTCGGTAATGGTGCTAACTTTAGAATTTTAGAACAGGCTGATGTGCAACATTGTGATATTTTTATTGCTATTACTGATAAAGATGAAGTGAATATGGTAGCTGCTGTTCTAGCTAAAAGAATGGGGGCTAAAGAAACCATTGTCCGTGTTCGTAATCCTGAATATTCCAACACCTACTTTAAAGACAAGAACTTTCTTGGTTTTTCTTTAGTAGTTAATCCTGAACTTTTGACAGCACGTTATATCGCCAATATAGTTGATTTCCCTAATGCACGATCAGTTGAACATTTTGTCAATGGTCGTGTCATGTTAATGGAATTTAAAATTGTTGACGGTAACAATCTCTGTCAAATGTCCTTGAATCAATTCCGTAAAAGATTCAATAATATTGTCATCTGCGCTATTGAGCGTGGAAATGAGCTCATTATTCCTGATGGTGATGCTGTCATTCAGTCAGGGGATAAAATTTTCGTAACAGGCAAGCGTATGGAAATGATTCATTTCCATAATTTTGTTAAAAATAAAGTTATCAAACATCTAATGATTATTGGTGCAGGAAGAATTTCCTACTATTTGCTTAATATTCTCAAGACTACCAAACGTCATCTTCAAGTCAAAGTCATTGAACTTAATCCTAAAAAGGCTGAACTATTTAGTCAAGAATTCCCCCATATCCATGTCGTTCAAGGAGATGGAACTGCTAAAGATATCCTCTTAGAAGAGAGTGCTGCAAACTACGATGCTATTGCGACCTTAACTGGTGTTGATGAAGAAAATATTATTGCTTCCATGTTTTTAGAAACATTAGGCGTGCAAAAAAACATTACTAAAGTCAATCGTACTAGTATTTTAGAAATTATTAACCCTGAACAGTTTTCAAGCATTATCACTCCTAAGAGCATTGCGGTTGATTCCATGATGCATTTTATTCGCGGTCGTGTTAATGCTCAAGATTCTAATCTAGATGCTATGCACCATGTAGCAAATGGTCGTATTGAAACTTTGCAATTTGAAATTCGCCAAACCAACAAAATGGCTGGTAAAACATTGTCTGAACTTCATTTTAAGACCAATGTTTTAATTGCAGCCATCATTCGCAATGGTAAAACAATTTTCCCTACTGGTGATGATATTCTTGAAGTAGGTGACAAGATTGTTGTCATTACACTTCTTACAAACATCACTCATATTTATGATTTATTAAAGAGGTAAGCTATTATGAATAAAAGTATGGTACGCTTTCTCTTATCAAAATTATTGTTAATTGAAGCTGCACTTCTTCTTGTCCCCTTGATTGTTGCTTTCATTTATCAAGAAAGTTTTACAATCATCTTTAGCATTTTGGCCACTATGGCTATTTTAATCTTGCTTGGCAGTATTGGCATCATATTTAAACCTAAAAATTATCACATCTATACCAAAGAAGGCTTACTTATTGTAGCTCTTTGCTGGGTACTTTGGTCCTTTTTTGGAGCTCTTCCTTTTATCTTTACTGGTCAAATACCTAATATTATTGATGCTTTTTTTGAAGTTAGTTCAGGCTTCACAACAACGGGTGCCACTATTTTACCAGATGTTTCTGTTTTATCACATTCACTGCTTTTTTGGCGGAGTTTTACCCACTTAATCGGTGGGATGGGAGTACTTGTTTTTGCTCTTGCCATTATGGAAAACAGTAAAAACAGCCACTTAGAAGTTATGCGCGCAGAAGTACCTGGTCCTGTTTTTGGTAAAGTGGTCTCAAAGCTCAAAAACACTGCTCAGATCCTCTATATTATTTACCTCATTATGTTTGCTGTTTTCGCTATTATACTGTGGGGTGTTGGTATGCCTCTATATGATAGCCTCGTAACAGCAATGGGTACAGCTGGTACTGGTGGATTTACAGTTTTTAATGATGGGATTGCTCATTATCACAGTTCGCTCATTACAAATCTGGTTTCCATCGGAATGTTGCTCTTTGGAGTTAATTTTAATCTCTACTATCTTCTCTTGATTCGTAAATTTAAAACTTTCTTTGGTGATGAAGAACTGCGTACTTATATTGGTATTGCTCTGCTAGCAACCCTATTAATTTGGTTAAACGTCGGTGGACAGTTTGCAACAGCAAAAGAGGGCTTGGAAATTTCTTTCTTTCAAGTCTCCACTACCATGACTACAACTGGTTTTGGTATTACTAATCTCACAACTTGGCCGCTCTTTTCTCAGTTTATCTTGCTTCTACTGATGTTTCTTGGTGGTTCTGCTGGATCAACAGCAGGTGGATTCAAGGTTATGCGGGTATTGATTTTATCAAAAATCGCTAAAAATCAAGTTCTTTCCAGTCTCTATCCTAACCGTGTGATATCACTGCATATCAATCAGCAATCACTGGATAAAAGAACACAACACAGTGTGTTGAAATATTTAGCTATCTATCTTCTGATTTTTATTAGTCTGGTTTTGATTTTAACACTTGATAATAACAACCTTATGATTGTAACCAGCGCTGCTGCCAGTGCTTTTAACAATATTGGACCTATACTTGGTACTGATAAAACCTTTGCTATCTTTAGCCCATTTTCAAAATTAGTTCTATCATTTGCTATGATTGCGGGACGTTTAGAAATTTACCCCATGTTGTTGCTATTTATTCCAAAAACTTGGTCTAAAACTTAAGTCCTTTTTATCAATTAACATAAAAAAAGCCTCCAAAGTTATTAAGAAATTAACTTTTGGAGGCTTTTATGATTTAGACGGCTTTTCTTTTTTATTTCTTCGCAAGGTAAAATGATTTGGTACAGGATCTTCACCTCCCTCAACAAAAGGATGACAGCGTAAAATACGGGCAATCCCCATTAAAAAACCTTTTAAACCATGTTTTTCAATTGCCTCTATCATATAGGCTGAACAAGTTGGCCGATAACGACAGGAAGCTGGAAAGATGGGAGAAATAAATTTTTGATAAAATTTAATCGGAGCAATCAATACTTTTTTCATTAGTTTTCATTAACAGCAGCATTGTAAAGCTGGCTGATTTCTTTTTTATTAAGGCGCCTAGCCTCTCCCGAATTAAGACCCGATAAATCAAGTGTTCCAAAACGAGTACGCGATAATTTATCAACCATTAAACCAACTGCTTCAAACATCTTTTTAACTTGATGGTTGCGTCCTTCGTGAATAGTCAGTTCCACAACAGATCTATTTTTTTCTCTATCCGTCTTGACAATACGATAGCGGGCAGGTTGTGTTTTTTTGCCATCAATAACGATTCCTTTTGTCAAAGGGCGCAGATTATCCTTACTGGCAAGTCCTTTAACACGCGCCACGTAGACCTTATCAATTTCATGCCGTGGATGAAGCATCTTATCTGTAAAATCACCATCATTGGTTAAAATAAGAAGCCCAGACGTATCCCAATCTAAACGACCAACAGGATAGATACGCTCCTTAACCTCAGGTAATAAATCAACAACCGTTTGACGACCCTTATCATCTCTAACACTAGAAATCACTCCGCGTGGTTTATTGAGAAGATAGTAAACTTTTTCTTCATTATAGATAGGTTGTCCCTCAACTTCGACACGATCGCCTGATTTAACAGTAGTAGCCAATTCAGTCACCATTTGACCATTAAGAGTGACCAGCCCCTGCTTGATGAGTTCTTCTGCTTTTCGACGACTGGCTACTCCTGCGTGTGCAATGTATTTATTAATTCTCATTTTCTTCCTTTACATTTTCACTTATTTGTTCTTCGTTTTCCTTATTATCAAAAAGTGTAAACTCTTCATCTTTTAATTCAATACTGGAAGCATCTGGCAATTCTTCTAAACTATTGATTCCCATATAATCCAGAAAATAATCTGAAGTAACATAGAGATTAGGACGTCCAAGCACCTCTTTTTTTCCAGCCTCTTGAATCAAATCAAAAGCTTGCAGTTTTGAAATAGCACTGCTAGAATTCACCCCACGAATATTATCAACTTCAATTCTTGTAATGGGTTGTTTATAAGCTATGATAGAGAGAACTTCCAAACTGGCTCTTGATAAGCTCTGATTAATCGGCGTTTTAGAATACTGCCGTAAAAGATCCGCATAATCTTTTTTAGTGACTAATTTATAAGTTTTGGAAGACTCCAATAAAGATAAGGCAGAATTATCATCCCCTTCATATTTCTGAGCCATCTTTTCCAATTGCTGAAGCAATGCTGTTACAGGTATATCTAATAAAGTTGCCAACTGGCGCAGACTTAACCCATCTTCACCAGCTACAAATAGCAAGGCTTCTATCTTTGATAGCGGTGTCATGCACTCCCCTTCCTTAAAATGATGTCATCAAAATTGTGTTCCTGTTTAACATAAACACGATGAACTTTAATTAACTCTAGAACTGCTAAAAAGATAGTAATTATCTCATTAAGCGAACCGGCCCTTTTAAAAAACCAAGACAAATTGGTTTCTTTTTGACGAATTACCTGTTCTTCAACTACAGTCATCATATCTTCAATTCGGTAGTCATCACTTTTAATTGTTGTATGACTGTTTTTGATTTCTTCCTGTTTTTCAGCCATTACCTTTGAAAAAGCCAAAAAGACATCAAGGACAGTTTTATCCTGTTTAAGTGTTATATCGTCATAAATGAGTTCTAATTTGGGTTTTGAAAAACGCTGTGCTCTTTCATTATGTTTAAGGGCCAGTTCCTCTCCTAAAAGTTTGTAAGTTCGATATTCCTCAATTTGATGCAAGAGTTGCAGTTCTGGATCTTCTTCTGCTTCAACAGTTTCAACAACTTTAGGAAGCAATTTACGGCTTTTAATCAGCATTAACTGACTGGCCATAACCATGTATTCTCCAGCAACTTCAAGCTTCATGGCTTGCAGCGTTGCAATATAGGCTAGATATTGCTCAATAATATCTACAATCGGAACGTCATAAATATCTACTTCGTACTTAGAGACCAAATGCAAAAGTAAATCTAACGGTCCCTCAAAATCTTTTAATTTAATATCCATTAGTTTTTAAAATATTTTTCCAATGTTACTGGGCTTTTAAGACCAAGCTTTCTGGTTAAATCCAAAATAGCAGTCCCTTTATTTTTTTCTTTTATAATATATTGTTCACGTAATTTTTGAGCTGTCATTTGGGACAAATCAACAGAAGCCAAATAATAATTCAGTTTTTGAAAAAGCCATTGACGTGAGTAGGCTTCACCTTTATTATCAAATAAATAAACAGCCTTGTGCTCTCCCTCAAGATAAGGTAGTAACAGTTGGGGAATTTCTAAAACTCTCATAACTTTTTCATTGACTACTGTTAAGACTTGGAATTCTAATGCAATATTTTCCCATTTTAATTGAATAATCTCACTTGGTGATAAGCCTAATTCTACAATTAAAAGAGCAATCAACTGCCCCTTAGAATCCTCTGTTTCCCGGTAGAGAACGGATAAATCCACTTCCTGATAAGCGGGCGTCAAAAGCGGCAGTTTTTCTTTATTTTTAATTTTATAAAAACGATCCAATACTTCATTTTCATAAAGAAAAAACAGAAATTGATTGACTGCCGAAATCTTACGTTTTTTAGCAGAAACCTTTAAGTCAGCCAAAGATTGCTCATACAATTTAAGCTTATTGGGAGTCACTTCCTCTCCAATAATTTCGGCAAATTGTTGCAGATCATAAAGATAAGATTTTTGCGAATTCAATGTTAAGGATTTACTAGCAAGAAATTTAGAAATAAAAGTTATCATTTTTTAGTCAATGTATAGTCATTTGTAAATTCATGAAGCAAGTTATTTAAGGCTTTTAAAATTGTTTTTCGTGTAATAATACCTAAAAAAGTACCATCTGCTTCAACAACAGGAAGAAAATTAGCATCAACTAATTTATGCATGACTTCTGTTAGATCGGCATTAGGACTCACAGTAGCATAACTACCGTTAGTCATATAAGAAATGTCTAGGGCTGCTAACTTTTCATTATCTACCCCCTCTTCTTTTTGATATTTAACAATATCAGACATACTAATAGTGCCTACATATTTTTTATCCTTAGTCAGAACAGGGACACGTGAAAAACCATTATTAGCTAACAGCAGCATAACATGATCAGTCTTATGAGTATCAATAAAAATAGCTAATTCCTCAGCCGGAGTGAGGGCATCTTTCAAAAGTGGTTTTAGAAAATCTTTAAATTCTTGTGCAATCATCTTTTTATTTCCTGTGAAAGTGCTGTATAGAGCTTGTGGTCTCGCGTCAAATAGTCAACAAAAATAGTATCAGCATTGACACGTACTTTAGCATAAAGACATTCATTAATCTCACCACGCGGCTGGGAAATGCTTCCTGGATTGATAAAAACTGTTTTCCCATTCTTCCAAACAGCTGGTCTATGAAGATGTCCATAAGTACAGATATCAGCATCTTCCTCTTGAGCCCACAAATCCAGACGTTCAAAGCCAAAATTAATATTAAATAGGTGACCATGTGTCTGTGCTACTAGCAATTCAGGAAAATTTGTTACCAAACAATCGGGATAATCGCCAAAGTCGCAATTCCCACAAACAACATGAATCCCTTCCCAAATAGGATCATTAACAGATAACTCTGAATCTCCATTATGAAAAATAGCATCCACTTTACCTAAGTAACGATTTTTTATCTCCTGAACAATTTGTTGATCACCATGAGAATCACTCATGATAATTAATGTGCGTTCTGCCATGCTGGAAATACCTCCATAAGCTTCTTAACAGCTTGTCCTCTGTGAGAAATAATATTTTTTTCGTGATTTGAAAGTTCTGCTGCGGTCTTCCCTGTTTCTCCCACTAAAAACAAAGGATCATAGCCAAAACCATTATTCCCTTTAGGAGCAAAATCAATGTATCCAGACCAATCTGCTTCAACCACAAGGCTTTCCTTATCTGGAGCAGCTACAACCAAAGTTGTATGAAACTGAGCGGAACGATCCTTGATATCAAAAACCATAGCGAGTTCATGTAGTAATTTAGCATTATTACTTTGATCTGTTGCATCAGGTCCCGAAAAACGAGCTGACCAGATTCCCGGTAAACCACCTAAAACATCTACCTTCAACCCTGAATCATCTGCCAAAACCATCTGCCCTGTCAAATGAGAAATGGTCTCTGCTTTCAAACGAGCGTTTTCTTCAAAGGTTAGACCGGTTTCTTCTACCTCGGGCAAATCAGGATATTGATTAAGATTTTCAACTTTTATTCCTAATTGAGCGAACATTTGACTGAATTCCTTGGTTTTACCTTCGTTGCGTGTGGCAATTAAAATAGTATCTCCTAATTCAGAAACCTTTTTTTTCTTTTCAAAAAAATCGGTTATAGTTATGCCTTTTTTTGGCAAACAAACTAAAAGCAACTGTTGTCCCTGTGTCACTAAAATAGCTCCTTTATGACTGCTGACTTTAAAATTATCTTGTTGCTCTTCATTAAGCATTTTTAAGATAAAACGTACAAGAGCTATGCTGGAGTTGATTTTAATAACTGTCAGTATAAACGAATTGCCTTCATCAAGTAAACCTCTAAGACTTTGTTCAATAGAACTGTAAGTTTCTTCTGCCTCTTCCTCATAGTAAGTTGAGGAGCCTACTTTAGACCATTGGCTAATGAACCAGTTATGATCATCTTTATATTCATAAATTTTTTCTTTCATAATGTTACATGCTCCACTTCAATAGCTAAAGGTAACCAGTCGCTAGCTATTTCTTTAAAACTGGCCACACTAGCTGTTGTATAGAAACGATGATGCAGCACTTTTGAAGTTCTGCTGCGATTAAGATCAAAGTAATTCAGGAGAACAGAAATATCACGTACACATTCTGCACCACTATCAATTAACTCAACATCTGGTCCCATTACATTTTGAATAATGGGCCGTAAAAGTGGATAATGGGTACAGCCTAAAACAAGAGTATCAATTTTCCCCACCAGAGGAGATAGACTTTCATAAACAATCTTTTTCGCTACACTTGAGTTCATTTTATTTGATTCAACAATAGGAACAAATTTGGGGCAAGCTAGGCTTCTTACTTTCATTTGTGGTGAGAGGTCTAGTATTTTTTGCTCATAAATATTAGATTTGATGGTCATCGGTGTCCCAATAATGCCAATTTGACCAGAAATAGTTGATTTAATAGCAGCGCTAGAACCTGGTAAAATAACACCTAAAACAGGAATATCAAGTTTTTCTTTGACTTCTTCCCAAACAACAGCCGTTGCTGTATTACAAGCAAAAACAATCATTTTGACCTTTTTAGTAAGGAGAAAGTTGACCAATTCCCAAGTATATGTCTTTATCTGTTTAGCTGGACGCGGTCCATAAGGTGCACGCGCTGAATCCCCAATATAGATAACCTCTTCATGTGGAAGCTGACGCATTAATTCACGTACGACCGTTAAACCGCCCACTCCGGAGTCTAAAAAGCCAATAGGTCTATTATCCATGCTTATCTTCTTTCTAAAATAAGACTAGGAAAACCCAGTCTCATCTAAAAGATTATTTCTTCTTTTTAGCCTTTGCTTTAGCTGCTTTTTGTTGTTTATTCATCTGACGAACAACTTGTTGCACTTTAGCTTCACTTGGTTTTTGACCCATCTGACTCATCATATTACGAATAACATCTTCGTTAAGTGGTGGGTTTTCTTCTAAATATTTTTCCATCTGCTTACGAGCAATAAAAGTGCCTCCCACAAGTCCTGCAAGTAAGGCAATAATAACTAATAGAATCCAAAGAAAAGTATTCATTTTTATTCTCCTAAATTTTTTACATCAATATTATATCAGATTTGAAACCCTTTCACAAATAAAATAGCATAAAAAGAGCCTTAGGCAGAAAAGCCACTAAACAAGATTCTCATTATAGACAAAACCTAGCAGTTGATATCGAAACCCATTTTTAAAATCAAAACAATAAAAATAGCTTCCTTGCTTTTTCTGCCCTTTTAAGCTTTATAGCTATTTACAAATTAGCCAAAGCATTATCGTTTTTATTTATAATTTTGAAAATGAAAAAATCAGTTGATTGGGTAAGTATCGATTGATAGCTGACAGCTTTTCATATTCCTAATCAATTGTTGAAGACTGTTAAGAAAAACCATTTCCTTTTTCACTCTCTTTTATCTATCAAAATTAAAGCCATAAAGTGTTGCAAAATAATCTTCTGGAGTTTCTGCTCGACGAATCATTTGAGCTTGACCGTCTTCTCGGAGTAAAATTTCCGCAGAGCGTAAACGACCATTGTAATTGTAACCCATTGAAAAGCCATGAGCACCTGTATCATGAATAACAAGTGTATCACCCACACGCGCTTCTGGCAATTCACGCCGTTTGGCAAACTTATCATTATTCTCACACAAACTGCCTACAATATCAACAACTTGAACAGTTCCCTGTGGGTTGCTGATATTGGTAATGTGATGATAAGCATCATACATGGCAGGACGCAAAAGATTAACAGCACTGGCATCAACACCAACATAATGACGATAAGTATCTTTTAAATGAAGCACTTTAGTAATCAGATGCCCATGTGAAGCCAACATATAGCGTCCAAGTTCTGTATAAATTTTGATCTGACTGAGCCCATTAGGAACTAAAATATCATCAAATTTTTGATGAACACCCTCTCCAATAACAGCAATATCATTTTGTTCATCAGCTGCCGAGTAATCAATACCAATACCGCCTGACAAATTGATAAAATCAAGGCTGATACCCAATTCATTTTTTATTTCAACAGCTAATTCAAATAGTTGAGCTGCTAAAGTTGGATAATAATCATTAGTAACAGTATTAGATGCCAAAAAAGCATGTAGGCCAAAAGATTTAACACCTTTGTCTTTCAAATCTTGATAGCCTTGGAAAAGTTGTTCCTTAGTCATTCCAAATTTAGACTCTTCAGGATGATCCATAATATCTGTCCCAAGCGAAAACACACCGCCGGGGTTAAAACGCAGAGAAACCGTTTCAGGAAGTCCTGCTGCTTCTTCTAAGAAAGCAATATGTTCATAGGCATCCAAATTAATCGTTGCATTGATACTGCGCGCAAAAACAAACTCTGAAGCTTGAGTATCATTTGATGTAAAACTAATAGCAGAGCGATCGAAACCAAGTTTATCAGCCATCTTCAACTCAACATCAGTCGCACAATCTACCCCACAGCCTTCTTCTTGCAATATCTTTAAAATAGTTGGATTAGGTGTTGCTTTAACCGCAAAAAATTCCTTGAAACCGGAATTCCAAGCAAAGGCTTTATTGACAGCACGAGCTGTTTCTCGTATGCCTTTTTCATCATAAAGGTGAAAAGGAGTTGGAAACTGTGCTGTGATCTTATCTAGCTGTTCTTTTGATACAAATGGTGTTTTCATAGGATCTCCAAAATTATATTATTGATTTATTATACCATAAAAAAGAGTGAAACCATCACTCTAGAAAATCCCTACATTAAAAGGATAGTATTCATTGTCTTTTATAACTAACCGATACAAAAAATAGGAAGCACTCAGCAAGCCATTATTAATATTAGGCTCTGAGTTCTTCCTATACTCCTATATTTTTAATCATTTCTTCCAAAGATACGAAGTAAACTAAGAAACAGATTGATAAAGTCTAAGTAAAGATTGAGAGCCATTGATACTGCCCAACCATCACTGACATTTCCACTATTATAGTCATATACACGCTTAATCAATTGATTATCATAAGCAATCAATCCAGAAAAAATCAAGACTGAAATAATACTAATGACATAGCTCATTGTTCCGCTGCCGATAAACATATTAATAAGGCTGGCAATAATGATACCAATTAAAGCAGCAAGCAAAGCTTTACCCATTCCAGATAAATCTTTTTTAATGGTCACTCCAATAAGTGCCATAACAAAGAAAACAGCTGCTGATGAAACAAAAGCTTGTAAAACCGTTGTTTGGGTATAAAGAGCAATAATAAAGCTCAAAGTAAAGCCATTTAAAGCTGAATAAACCAAAAACAATGGTAAAGCTGTAGGACTATTCTTACGTGCTGCGTTGCTTGCTATTAAAACAAGCGCCAGTTCTGCGAAGATAGCAACATAGTAAACCCAAGGCGCATTAACCATAATAGCTATCATGTTATTGCGAAAAACATAGAGCATAAGATAAGAAACGACTGCTGATAGCCCAATTCCCATGCCAACTAAACCATAAATCTTAGCAAAAAAACTGCTAAGCCTGCTATCACTTTGTGTGTAAATTGTGTTATTATTCATTTTATTCTCCTAAATTTTTCTAATGATTGTGACTGCCTAAAAACTTACGACGAAAGATACGGCGTTTTTGCCATTTCATTCTTAAAGGGGTTATCGCCTCTTTTACAGCCCAATATTTATCAACCATAGTTACGATATAACCCTCTTTGTAACGCGGTGGAGCTATGGTTGCTCCCCACATGTGTTTTAAAATGATGTCTTCTTCTTTTTGATTAAGCTTGGTTACCTTACGAGCATTTTTTACAGCAATTCTTGGATGAACCCAGGCATGACCTTTATTGAATTTAGTATCTCGCCAATCATAATAAAATAGGTCATGTAACAAACCGCCACGAGCCGTACTCTTAGCATCCCAACCAAATTTTTTAGCAATCCTATAACTAGTATAGCTTACATTAATGGAATGTTCTGAGCGCGTAGAATGGTGATGCTGTATAATACCTTCCAATTTTTGAAACCGCGGATGGTCAATTAAAGGTCCTACAAGACTCATGAATTCTTCATCTTGTTCATACTTCTTCATGGTTATCACCTCGCCATTATTATATCATATCAACTTAAATTAAGCTAAAAATAAATATAGCTGCAGCAGCTGCTACATTTAAGCTTTCTGCTCTTCCAGGCATAGTGATATGGGTCAAAACATCTGCTTGTTCAGCCATTTCTGAAGTAATGCCTTGCCCTTCATTTCCCATAATAAGCGCAAAATTTTCAACCTTTTTTAAAGACTTATAGTCACAGGAATGATCAGATAGTGTGGTCGCAATGGTAGTAACATCTGCATTTTTTAAATCATTCACTAAAGATAAAAGATTGACTCTATAAATAGGAAGATGAAAATGGCTACCCTGCATTGAACGAAGAGTCTTGGAATTATAAATATCTGCTGTCTTTTCTGACACAAAAACAGCATCAAAAGCTGCTGCATCTGCTGTCCGAATGATTGTTCCTACATTTCCTGGATCTTGAACGTCTTCCAAAAGCAGATATTTTCCAAAGAACTGCTGAGGAATTACTTGCTTAGGAAAAGCTATTTCAGCAACAATACCTTGAGGAGTCTTTGAAGCAGATAAATCTTTTAAAATATCCTCTGATACTAGAACAACATTGGGAAACTCAGATACTCTAGAAGCATAACACTCTAGGACAAAAATATTAATAATATCAGCATTGTTGGCTTGTGCTTCTGCAAATAAATGCCAGCCCTCAATCAAATAGGAATATTGACGGTATTTTTTTTGTAATAATTTTTTAGTTTTTTTAATCAAGGAATTGGCTTTTGAGGTTATAATAGTCATAAAGATATTATAACAAAAAAGGAGAAAGAATTATGAAAAAAGTCAGATTACTAGTCTCTGGTCGTGTTCAAGGTGTCGGTTTTCGCTATTCTACCTATAATCTCGCTTTAGAAATAGGGGATATTTATGGACGTGTTTGGAACAATGATGATGGAACAGTAGAAATTCTAGCTCAGTCAGATAATGCTGAAAAACTAGCTAAGTTTATTCAAGAAATTCGCAAAGGTCCATCTCCTTTTTCTAAAGTCACTTATGTTGACGTCAATATAGCAAATTTTTCTGATTACCATGATTTCAGAATGGCCAATTAATTTATCTCAAAATCATTCTCAAGAACTATTGAGTATTTTACTAAAAAACAGTAAAATAGATAGGTATTATTAAAATCAAAGGAAGATTATCGTGAAAAAAATTTACAAGCGTCTTTTATTTTCGGGCTTAGCTCTGTCTATGCTTTTTTTCCTATCTGGTTGCGTGCAGATGAAAAATGGAAAACCAACTGGTGAAGGTTGGGTTTACAAATTTTTTGCTGCCCCAATGGGAAGTGTTATCCAATATTTAGCTAATAATCTTGGTCTGGGATTTGGCTTTGCTATTATCATTGTCACAGTTATTGTCCGTCTTCTCATCTTGCCATTAGGTCTTAGTCAAGTACGAAAGATGACTTACCAATCTGAGAAAATGGCTTATCTAAAACCAGTCTTTGATCCTATTCAAGAACGCATGAAGAATGCCAAAACTCAGGAAGAAAAAATGGCTGCTCAAACAGAATTAATGCAGGCGCAGCGTCATTACGGTATGAGCATGTTTGGTGGTTTAGGATGTCTACCGCTGCTGATCCAGATGCCTTTCTTCTCTGCACTTTATATTTCTACCCGTTACACCAAGGGAATCGCCAGTGCTAGTTTCTTAGGTATTAAACTTGGCAGTCCAAATATGATCATCACTGTTATTATTGGAATTCTTTATCTTGTTCAGTCTTGGGTTTCAACGCTAAGTGTTCCAGAAGCACAAAGACAGCAAACAAGAAATATGATGTTTATGATGCCAATTATGATGGTTATGATTTCCATAGGTGCTCCTGCTGGAGGTGCTCTTTACTGGCTAGTCAGTGGTATTTTTGGTCTCATCCAACAATTGATCACAAACCATATCATTAAACCAAAATTGCGGAAGCAAATTGATGAAGAATTTAAGAAAAACCCTCCAAAACCTTTCAAATCAAATACTCGTAAAGATATCACTCCACAAGCCAATAATGATAAAAAGCTTACAACCTCTAAAAAGCAAAAGTCCAACCGCAATGCAGGTAAACAGCGTCACCATAAGCAATAAGCCAATTTTATACTCATAGACTGAGCAAGATAGCAAAGTCAATGGTTGCTAATCGTCTCATTGACTAACGGAAGCTGTTATCAACGGATCCACCTAATCTTTTATAGCTTGTTCTCACAGTATTATCAACTGCTCGAATGGCACTCACAACATCTTAAAAAGACCCACTAACACTATTTTCTACGTCTACGCTAAGTCTTCCATAACGCTTGGTTAAAAAGATTATACGAGTTCTTCAACAAAACGTATTGATTGTTGAAAAGCATCAAAAAACCTATTCCTAGTCATTTAATTCTAGGAATAGGTTTTTTAGAATAGAGAGAAACTAGATGAAGTCAGAAATACTCTTCCCTTTCCTATCTCTCTTTAATAATCAAAATGTTAGAAACTATGGTTCTAATAAGTTCTTCTTATTATTTTGTCTTTTTCACTTTAACAATTTCGACTTGATAACTTCCCGCTGGTGATTCAATCATTACTTTATCACCTGTTTTCTTACCGATAAGTGCTTGCGCAATTGGACTCTCATTAGAAATTTTTCCAGCAAAAACATCAGCTCCGGCGGCACCAACAATAGAATAAGTATCTTCATCGTTTGTTCCTACTTCACGAACAATAACTGTTTTACCAATAGCGACCTCATTTTTAGCAACAGCATCACTGTCGACAATTTCAGCATAACGAATTTTAGTTTCAATACTTGAAATTTGTCCTTCAACAAAAGCTTGTTCATCTTTTGCCGCTTCATATTCACTATTTTCTGATAAATCACCATAAGAACGTGCTATTTTAATACGTTCAATCACTTCTGGACGACGAACTAATTTTAACTCTTCAAGTTCTTGTTCTAATTGTTCTTTTTCTGCAAGAGTCATTGGATAAGTTTTTTCTGACATAATTTTTTCTCTTTTCTAAGTTATTTAGACATGAAGAGGCTGGGACAAAGTCCCAGCTTCTTTAGTTACAAGTAAGCTTTACAAGGTGTAATTCTATGATTACACTGACAATTATTATATGCTTGTCTCATTCACTTACGAATCACTGCTTGATGCTACCTTTTTGTTAACATACTTCTCAACATTGGCAGAGTGTTCCTCATAAGTTTTAGCATAATGAACTTCACCTGTTGTAACATCGGCTACAAAATAAAGATCATCTGTTGACTCTGGTTCTACTGCTGCTTTGATGGCTGACAAACTAGGATTATCTACTGCCCCAGGCATAAGTCCTTTATTGGTATAAACATTGTAAGGAGAATCAATTTTAGTATTAATAGTTGCATCTTCTTTTAAACTGGTTTTCTCACCAAGTTTTCCCATAGCATAAAGGATAGCAATATTAGACTGCAATGGCATATCCTGATTTATACGATTGTAGAAAATACCAGCAATTTTCTTTCGATCATCATCTGTTGCACCTTCTTTTTCGACAAGAGAAGCAAGCGTTAAGATGTCATTAACTGTCTTTCCTTGAGATTCAATCGTATCATAATAACTTTGCATATTAGTATCCATAGCAGCTAACATATTATCAATTAAATCCTCAATACTGGTCTTTTTCCCATAACTGTATGTGGCTGGGAAAAGATAACCTTCAAGCTGATAAGTCACCTTAGAAGCATCAGGTAAACTTCCCAAAAGTCTTGGGTACTTCTTGACCATTTTCTCAATAAATGCTTTATCCTTAACCGTTTTTAAAAATTCTTTAGCTGTAAAAGGGGTTTTATCCGTCTTTTTTTTGGTATTAGCATTGCTAGTGATAGCTTTGGAAATTTGCTTAATGGTATAGCCTTCTGGAATGACCACCTTTCCTAAAACTGGAGCTTGAGGCGTTGTCGTACCTCCATTTTTCAAAGTTTTAGCAATATCATCTAAAGACATGCTTTTTTGTAAATTATAGTAGCCACTTTGTAAATTACTGTAATTACGGAATTTGGTGTAAAAATTAAAAACAGTGGCATTCTTGATTACACCAGCTTTTTCAAGTATTTTACCAATCATTCGATTACCAGAACCACTAGGAATCTCTACTTGAATATACTTAGTTGAATGAGCATCCAATGGCTTTATAGCACTCGAAACATAATAATAACCAAAAAGTCCTGTTCCTAACAATAAAATTAAAATAAAAGTTATCAAGACAGTTGAAATCTTTTTAGCGAGTCTATTTGTTTTTTTATAATGCTGCTGTCTTTTTTGGTTCAAATTAGCTGTCACATCCTTTTCCTTGGAACTAGCTTTTGTCTGAGATTTTGTTTTATCATATTTTGAAGATAGCTTTTTCTCTTGTTTTAAGAGTTCTTCAGTTTCTTTGACACTATGTTTCATTTCCGATTCTGAGTTGGTCTTTTCAGCCAAACTGGATAAAGGCAATTCTTTTGTTTCTTCATCATTATTATTTGTCAATTTTTCAGTCAAATCAGGTAATTGCCAATTTTCTGCCTCACCATCATCAACCCAATTGTTCGTTTTTTTTACTTTAACTTCCAAAACATCAGAAACTTTGTTTTCTGATGTTTTTTTATTAGGAAGTGTCAAACTTTCCTTAGATTGAAAAGTTTCAGTTTCTTGAGTAGCAGAACCAGTCTTTAAGGAAGAAGATTGTTTCCCTGTAATTTGTTGGGAATTTTCCTTCTCATTAATTTGATCAGAATGATTCAGTTGCCCAGGCGCAAAAATTTCATCTAAATTAGCCAGAACATTATCAACATCTTTATCTGTAATATTTCCTTCAGGAATCGGCATAACAGTTCGTGTTTCTTCTTTATCCTGTTTTTGCACTGCTGAATCAGAATACTTTTGGTGATCCTTAGCAACATTTCCCTTCTTCACTTGACTAATATCACGATTTTTACGTGATTGCTTAGCCTTTCTCATGTCTGCTAAAATTTTTTCTTTAAAACTTTTCGTCTGTTGAGCTTCTTTCTTTTCTCTATCATTAAAGATATCAGTCAAAGCCGGCCTCCTAATGTTTATCAAAAGTTATTATAACCTAAAAACGCTTTAAAGGCAATTTTATCAATTTTACATTACAGCCGTGTAACATACAACTAAATCTTAGGATTTTCCCAAATCATATTATACCAAACGGTTCCTCCATGAGTTGATTCTGACAATCCTTCATTACTAAAGCCATTCATCTCATAGTAAGAAATCAAATAATCATGACAGGTTAAATGAATTCCCAGCCGGTTTTGAGCCACAGTTAAATCTTTAAGAGCAGCTAGTAAAGTTGTACCAACGCCTTGTTTTTGAAATGCTTTATCAACCGAAAGACTTGTAACAGCAATATAACCCGACTTTTCTTGATTGGGTTTAACCTTATGGAATAAATCATCAGTCAAGTAACGACTGTTGATAACAGGCCCTTCAACATAGCCAGCTATCTGATCATCTTGCTCAGCAACCAAAAAAGTATCTGCTATGACTTCAATACGCTCCTTTAAAGCTTGAGATGTTGCTGCTTCTTCAGCTGAAAAATTATCATTTTCGATTCGGATGATATCTTCTAAATCTTCCATTGTCACTTGTCGAATAAGCATCTTTTTCTCCTCCTTTAGAAAAAAAGTCTTTACTAAAAAGTAAAGAGATCTTTTATCGTGTATTCTTAGTTAAATTGGATAATAATTCTTCAAATGAACGTTCATAAAGTTGAATATCACCAGCCCCCATAAAGACATAGACAGCATTATGATGATCTAAAAGAGGAGAGACATTGTCAACAGTGATAACTTTAGCAGGTTTAACAATTTTATCTGCTAAGTCTTCTACTTTCACATCTCCATGATCAACTTCACGTGCAGAGCCGTAAATTTGTGCTAAATAAACACTATCGGCTTCATTTAAAGCTTGTGCAAATTCATCCAAAAGGGCAATTGTCCTAGTAAAAGTATGCGGTTGAAAAATGGCGACAATTTCTTTAGAGGGATATTTCTGACGAGCAGCATCAAGTGTTGCAATGATTTCCGTTGGATGATGAGCAAAGTCGTCAATGATGGTAACATCATTAATTAATTTTTCAGAAAAGCGTCGCTTAACACCTGAAAAAGTTTTTAAATGCTGACGAACCAAATCCATCTCAACACCAGCAATATACAAATTAGCAATAACAGCCGTCGCATTTAAAACATTGTGACGACCAAAGGCTGGTACATGAAAGCTTCCTAGTTCATTTTGTCCATGCCTTACTTTGAAATCAGAACCATTCGTTGAGCGCATGATATCATAAGCAACAAAATCATCATTATCTTTGAAACCATAATAATAAATTGGAGCTGAAGACGTCAGTTTGCGTAAATAAGGATCTTCACCGTAAACAAAAAGACCTTTTTTGACTTGTTTCGCATAATCATTAAAAGCAGCAAAAACATCATCAACACCAGTGAAATAATCAGGATGATCAAAATCAATATTAGTAATGATAGAGTATTCGGGATGATAGGGCATAAAATGCCGCTCATACTCATCTGATTCAAAAACAAAATATTGACTATTAGCTAAACCACGTCCCGTACCATCACCGATAAGATAACTGGTATCCGTGATATTTTTCAAGACATGAGCTAAAAGTCCAGTTGTGGAGGTCTTACCATGGGCTCCGGCAACGCCAAGACTGGTAAATTGATTCATAAATTCACCTAAAAATTCATGGTAACGTTTAAAATGGTAACCATTTTCGAGAGCATAGGCTACTTCAATATTATTATCTTTTCTAAAAGCATTTCCAGCAATAATTTCCATATCATTAGTGATATTGGACTCCGCAAAAGGTAGAATGGGAATTCCTGCTTTTTCCAATCCGTGTTGGGTAAAATAATACTTATCCACATCACTTCCTTGTACCTTATACCCCATTTGATGAAGCAGCAGCGCCAAGGCACTCATTCCTGAGCCTTTGATTCCAATAAAGTGAATGGTTTTAGACATGTTTTTCTCTTCTCCTCTAGTTAACATCTTCAAAGCGTTCCAAATTTAGTTCTTGGGCCACATGACGCTCTTGATATTCTTGCTTTTCTTTTTGATTATAAATTTGACTCGTTTTCAAGAAATCATAGTTATTTTTTTTGTTCTCTTTTCTAGAAGGATTTTTTGGCTCTGAATAATTTTTGGGAAGCTCAGCCAAGATATAAGTATCTTGATGGAGATGATCGGAAAAACGTCCCAACTCATTCTTAGGAGCCTTAATTGCTTTTTCAGATTTTTTGGTACTTGTTCTAGAAACCGATTTAGGGTAATCATTTGCAATTAAAGATTGTCTTTTCTTTTTTAGATCCCATCTGGCTTCTTCACGCGCTAATTCGGCATAAGTTTTTCCTGCCTTTTGTGTCACAAGGCGGTCTGAAGCTACTTTCTGAGGATTAGGATTATCAGGTATAAACTGATAATCTTGAGTTACGTCGTTGTAAACCTTATCTTCATAAGGCCCGTGGATATTTGTAATCAAGTCTTCGTTTTCATATAAACGCATTGTTTTAGGAACTGCAACCACAACGTCATTATCATCGACTAAAGGAAACTTTCTTTCACGACTCATTAACTCACATCCTTTCTGAAACATTCCTATTATAAACTAAAAATAACTTTTTTAAAAGGTATCATGAAGAAATTCCTAAAATTTCTTTTATTTCTTCAATACTCATACTGGCACGACTCTCATTTCCATCTAACACAGTTGTTACTAAATTCTTCTTGCTTTCTTGAAGTTCTAAAATTTTCTCTTCTATTGTTCCTCGAGTAATCATACGGTAAACCTCAACATTCTCTTTTTGACCAATACGATGAGCGCGGCTAATAGCCTGCATCTCAATGGCTGGATTCCACCATAGATCAATCAAAACGACCGTATCTGCTCCTGTTAGGTTAAGACCGACACCGCCAGCTTTCAAGGAAATTAAAAAAGTGTCCTTACTGCCATTATTAAAAGCATGCGTCATTTCTTGACGCTCATTAGCAGGAGTTGAACCCGTCATCTTATAACTCGTTAAACCCAAGGCCTCTATTTCTTTTTCTGCTAGATCAAGCATATCACGAAACTGAGAGAAGATAAGCGCTCGATGCCCATTTTCTTTAATCTGTAGTAGAAGCTCACGTAAACTAGCCAATTTCCCACTGTCATCATCATAATTCATAAAAAGTTTTGGCGTATCGCAAATTTGACGTAGACGTGTGATACCTGAAAGAATTTCAATTTTTTGCCGATTAATTTCAGAATCAGAAGAATGACGAATGCCGTCTTGCATCTGACGCAATTGTGCCAAGTAAATCGCCTTTTGACTATCTAACAATTCATTATGATAATTAATTTCAATCAAATCTGGCAATTCGGGCAGGACATCCTCTTTGCGGCGGCGCATGATAAAAGGACTGATATAGCGAGCCACACTTTGTGGTTCCATTTTAAGAAATTCTTTTTTAGTGGGTAAAAGTCCAGGCAAGACAATTTGAAAAATGGACCAAATTTCCAAAAGTTTATTTTCAATAGGTGTACCTGATAAGGCAAAACAATTTTTGACATCAAAAGCACGCAAACTTTGCGCTATTTTAGTCTGAGTATTTTTCATAACTTGAGCTTCATCTAAGATTAAATAGTCAAAGTTCAGTTGATTATAGAGATTAAAATCTTGCCTGAATGATGCATAACTAGTAATTGTAATTTGATGATTTTCTGCAATAATCTCATCTCTTACCGCCTTTAAACCGTATGAGACGGCAACATCTAACTGAGGGGTGAACTTTTGACATTCATCTTGCCAATTATAAATCAAACTCGAAGGTGATAAAATCAAGACTTTAGAATCTTTATCTAAGCGGCTTGTTAAAAAAGAAAGGGTCTGCAAAGTTTTCCCCAAACCCATATCATCAGCCAAAATACCACCAAAACCGTACTTATCAAGCATAGACATCCATTTAATACCTCTGACCTGATAATCACGTAAACTGGCATTAACTTCAAATTCTGGTAAAGAAAAATCTTCTGGATGCCGTAAATCTTTGACTAATTGACTGAAGTCCTCTGAAAAGTGAACGTTATCCATATTCTGAAGGGTTTCAGAGACTTGATAAGCTGCGAATTTATTAATCTGCAAATGTCCATTATGAGGTTTTTGTGCACGCAGATTTTGCAGCGCTTGACTAACCTTTTGGGTTTCTTCATCAAAGATAATTAATTTCCCTGATTGACTAACAAAATAGGAATGATTTTCAAAAAGTGCTGTTAAGGCATTATCAATATCATTTTCAAAAATTGTTGAAAAATCAAAAGAAATATCCAACAATCCCTGTTCGGTCTTAATATCAATTTGAGGTTTTTCAAGATAACGTAACGCTTCAATAGAAGGTGAAAGCAATACCTTACCAAACCGTTCAAAATGACTTAAGGTCTCTGTAAAAAAGTTATAAAGCTCTTCATCTAATAAAGGGGGATGATAAGACCTAAAACCTTGTGAAAAGCCATACTGTTTCAAAAGATTAGCAATCTTCTTTTCTTTTTTAAAATTGCTAGCAAAAGGAAGAGCCTCTTTTCCCTTGACATTGGACACTTTTATCTGTCCATAATCAAAAGTCAATTCCAACAGAATTTCGCGATTAGCTAATAGACTAAACGTAAATACTACATCAAAATCACGAATATCAAAACTTGCTGGTGCTTCAACTTCACCAAGAGTCTTAAAGTCTAAAAGGCTTGCTGCTAATTTAGCCTGATCTTCAAAATCAAAATAAATATGTTTTGCCAAGTCTTTTTCTAAAGGCAGACTTCTAATTGCAGTTACCAATTTTCTTTGCTTATTGTTCAGATGATAAAAGGTATTATGATAGAGTAAATAGTGATTATCAAAGAAAAAAGTTGCTGTTTTTTCTTTGATAATCAACTCAATTGATTGACGATGAACAACTATCTTAAAATGATAAAATTGATTGGAACTATCCAACTCTGCAAAATTAATAGTATGATAATCCTGATGCTCTCCTTCAAAAGAGAAATCATAGAGTTGGTTTAAAAGTGTCACTCCTTCTTCAAAAAAACCGCTTGTAAAAGTTAGATTACGGGAATGATTAGGCATAATAAAATCTGTGTCTACTTGATTTGAATCTGGCAGAATGCGCCATAAAAACTCAATTAACTCCTGACTGGCAGTATCAAATTGCAGCAGGGAAAGCGGTTCATAGTAATTTTTTCCTATCTGATAATAAGATTCCTTCTTCACCAATAATAAAAAAGCTTTTATATCACGAATAACATAAGAACGTTCATCGGGTAAACGATTGATTTTCAAAGTCCACCAAAAATCAGAAGAAAAAGGACTTTGACTGCCTTGAGCAGATAAACGATATTTAACATCATCATCTTCATTCATGTTTAAACCATCAAGGAAGAGGCTGCCAAAGGAAGTTTTCTCTTTTCTTTCTTCAAGTTTTTGTTCATCAGCTAGCAAATTATCAGCCAAATTTTTACCTTTGGGGTGATTTTTCAAATAATGTTCAACTGCAGCTAAATGAGAACAATAACCTCTTTTTTGAAACATGCTACAAGGACAAGAAACTAAATCATCTTCAAGAGAAAATTGGATCTTATAATCAGCAACCTGCACTAATAGTGAGTTATCTTTTTCTTCTAGAATAGAGACCAAATCTTTTTCATAAAAGTGGATGCCCTCATTGCGGACACGCCCAGGAATCAATTTACTCATCTTTTTTCCACCTTTATTTTTATCTCTTAATTATAACATATCTAAAAAGACTTTTCTTGGGTGAAAAAACCTTTTAAAAAAATAGAAAAATCCCACCTAAAGATGAGATTAATTTTTAATACTTTCTAAAACGTTGGTAACGTTTTTCAAGTAAATCGTTCAAAGGATATTGATCCAAATTCTTTAATTCTTCAATTAAATTGGTCTTGAGCATTTGAATAATTTCACTTGAAAAATAGCCATGTTCAGGAATTACCTTGTCAACAACCTCCATTTTGAGCAATTCACCAGCTGTAATTTTCATTAGTTCAGCGGCTTCAATTGAGCGGCTGCCGTCCTTCCAGAGAATAGAAGCAAAACCTTCTGGACTAAGTACTGCATACATCGTATGCTCAAGCATCCAAACCTTATCAGCAACCGCTAAAGCTAGTGCTCCACCTGAGCCTCCTTCACCAATGATAATAGCAATAATCGGAACTTTAAGATCACTCATTTCTAGCAAATTTCTGGCAATCGCTTCTCCTTGACCGCGCTCTTCAGCTCCAATACCCGGATAAGCCCCTGCTGTGTTGATAAAAGTGACAACCGGTCTTTTAAATTTTTCCGCTTGTTTCATCAGTCGCAAAGCTTTCCGATAACCCTCTGGATTGGGTTGGCCGAAATTACGATTAAGATTATCCTGTAAATTCTTTCCTTTTTGAACGCCAATGACGGTTACTGCTTGACCATCCAAAAGGCCAATACCTCCAACAATAGCGCCATCATCTGCAAAATGACGATCTCCATGTAGTTCCATAAAATCATCAAAAATTTGCTCTGCATAATCCAAAGTTGTCAAACGCGATTGACTACGAGCTTCCTTGAGTATTCTTGATACATCACTCATTTGCTACCTCCATGAAATGCGAGCAGCTTAGCAATTGTTTTCTTTAATTCTGTTCTTTTAACAATGGCATCAACAAAACCATGTTCCAAAAGAAATTCTGCCTTTTGAAATCCTTCGGGCAAGGTTTCACGAACAGTTGTCTCAATGACACGGCGTCCAGCGAAGCCAATTAAGGTCTGAGGTTCTGCTAAAATAATATCGCCCTCCATAGCAAAACTCGCTGTGACACCACCCGTTGTAGGGTCGGTCAATACGGTGAGATAAAAAAGTCCAGCATTAGAATGTCGCTTTACAGCAGCAGAAATTTTAGCCATCTGCATCAAGCTCATGATACCTTCTTGCATACGAGCTCCTCCTGAAGCCGTGAAAATGACAACAGGTAATCGTTCTTCTCTGGCATACTCAAAAAGGCGCGTAATTTTTTCACCAACAACAGTCCCCATTGAAGCCATGATAAAATTGGAATCCATAATAGCCAGCGCTGCTTTTTGTCCTGTAAACTCAGCAGTTCCTGTTACAACAGCTTCATCAAGTCCTGTTTTAGCTTGAGTTGCTGCTAACTTTTCCTGATAAGCAGGAAAATTAAGCGGATCCTTGCTTTTAATGCCTGTAAACATTTCTTGAAAAGAGTCTCCATCAACTGTAATAGCTAATCGTTCTTTAGCTGAAATACGAAAATTATAAAAACATTTAGGGCAAATTTTTTCTAGACCCAAATCTTTTTGATAGATCATGTGTTTACAAGCAGGACATTTAGCAAATAATTCATCCGGAACTTCAGGAGTCTCCCGCTCCTTTGTCTTTTTCATCGAGCGTTGAGGATTTATGCGAATATACTTGTTTTTTCTTTCAAATAAAGCCATATCAACACCTATTCTTTATCATTAGCATAAGCGGGTAAAAAAGTTTCCATCAAAAAAGAAGTATCATAATCACCAGCAATAACATTTGGATTAGAAATTAAGTCCAGTTGAAACTCTGCATTCGTAACCACACCAGTTACTTCAAATTCATACAGAGCACGCTGCATTTTCATTAAAGCATCAAAGCGGTTTTCTCCATGAACGATGATTTTGGCAATCATACTGTCATAATAAGGCGGAATAGTATAGTTATTGTACATAGCACTATCAACACGTAAACCAACGCCACCACTTGGTAAAAAGAGATCTTCAACTTTACCTGGGCTAGGTGCGAAATTAAATTTAGGATTTTCTGCATTAATCCGACATTCAATAGCATGCCCTGAAATAACAATATCTTTTTGTTGATAAGTCAATTCTTGACCAGCAGCAATTTTAATCTGTTCTTTAACGATATCAATACCAGTCACAAATTCTGTTACAGGATGTTCGACCTGAACACGTGTGTTCATTTCCATAAAATAGAATTGCCCTGAAGCCTCATCCAAGAGAAATTCAATTGTTCCGGCATTTTCATAAGCAACCGCTTTAGCGGCACGAACTGCTGCATCACCCATTTTACCACGAAGTGTTTTCCCAATAGCTATAGAAGGGCTTTCTTCTAAGACCTTTTGATTATTACGTTGCAATGAACAATCACGTTCACCAAGATGAATAATATTGCCAAAAGAATCCCCCAGTATTTGAACTTCTATATGGCGAGCGGGATAAATGACTTTTTCCAGATACATAGCGCCATTGCCAAAAGCTGATAGAGCCTCTTGAGAGGCTGACTCAAAAGCTGCTGTTAGATCTTCCTTTTTATCAACCTTACGGATGCCCTTACCACCACCACCAGCAGAAGCTTTCAGCATAACAGGATAGCCAATATCTTGGGCAATTTCTAATGCTTCTTGGGCAGTAAAAACTTCCCCATCTGACCCTGGAATAACAGGAACCTTGGCTTTAAGCATTTCAGAACGTGCATTAATTTTATCACCCATTTTGTCCATAACAGATGCAGATGGACCAATAAACTTAATACGCATCTCTTCACACATAGTTGCAAATTTAGAATTTTCACTTAAAAAACCAAAACCTGGATGAATAGCTTCAGCCCCAGTTACAATAGCTGCTGATAAAATAGCATTCATATTAAGGTAAGAATCCGTTGATTTAGCCGGTCCAACACATACAGCCTCATCTGCTAAGAGGGTGTGAAGCGATTCTTTATCTGCTTCTGAATAAACTGCAACAGTCACAATTCCTAATTCTCTGGCTGCTCGAATGATACGCACAGCGATTTCACCACGATTGGCAATCAAAATTTTCTTAAACATAAAATAAGATACCAAAGGCTAAAAAAACAAAACGGAAATAGAAAATCTGCAGAAATCTCTCTAATGATACAAGCAAATTATTCTTTTCACAATGTCTTTAGCCCGGATTCAATTCCTTTCCGTGTATTTGTGGGAACAAACTCTTAAAAACTAGCAGTTATAGAATTTCAATTTCCAATGGCAAAAGTTAAGGTACCACTTGCAGCCAATTTCCCATCTACTTCTGCCTTAGCTTCAACTACTGCAATTGTTCCACGACGCTTAACAAACTTAGCCGTCATAATAAGTTGATCTCCAGGAACAACTTGTTTTTTAAATTTCACCTTATCCATACCTGCATAAAAGACAAGTTTCCCTGTATTCTCTTTTTTTGATAATTCCAGAACACCTGCTGTTTGTGCCAATGCTTCCATAATCAGAACACCCGGCATAACAGGATATTGGGGAAAATGACCATTGAAAAAGGGTTCATTAATGGTTACATTCTTAATGGCAACAATTTCATCATCACTAACTTCAAGAACACGATCAACCAATAACATTGGATAACGATGAGGAAGAGCTTCACGAATTTTGCTAATGTCAATCATTTGATACGTACCAATCCCTTTCCAAATTCAACGACTTCCTCATTAGCCACTAAGATCTCAGTGACAACGCCATCTTTTGGTGCTGGAACTTCATTCATAACCTTCATAGCTTCAATGATAAGTAAAGTCTGTCCTTTTTTAACACTGTCGCCAACTGAAATAAAAGCTGGCTTATCAGGAGCTGAGGCTAAATAAGCTACACCAACAAGCGGACTTTCAACAATTTCCCCTTCAGCTGTTTCAGCTACTGGAGCTGCCGCTGTGCTTTCTTCATTTTTAGAGATAGCTGGTACCGCTTCAGCGTCTACCGATGCAACAGTCGAAACTGAATTAGCAGCAGGAACGGGGACTGTTTGGACTGAACTGATAGAGCCCTGCCTATTTTTTGAAAAAGACAATTCATCTGTCCCATTCTTATAAGAAAATTCTCTCAGACTTGACGTATCAAATTGTGCCATCAAATCTTTAATTTCTGAAATATTCAAAATTAATCCTCCCAACGCTTAAAGGCAAGAACGGCATTGTGTCCGCCAAATCCAAAGGTATTTGAGATAGCATATTTGATATCTGCTTCTTGACCTTGACCATAAACAACATTCGCTTCAATATCTTCTGAAAGTTCCTTAGTGCCAGCTGTCATAGGTACAAAATGATTGCGAATTGCTTCAATAGTGGCAATAGCCTCAACACCGCCAGCAGCACCAAGAAGATGGCCTGTGAATGATTTTGTAGAAGAGACAGGTACATCTTTACCTAAAACAGCAACGATTGCCTTGCTTTCTCCTTTTTCATTGGCCTGTGTTGATGTACCATGAGCATTAACATAATTGACTTCCTCTGGTGAGATACCTGCTTCATTAATTGCTAATTTAATAGCCTTAGCAGCACCCGAACCATCAGGAGTCGGTGTTGTCATATGGTAGGCATCACAGTTACTTCCATAACCAACAACCTCTGCCAAAATCCTAGCCCCACGTTTTTGAGCATGTTCAAGACTTTCCAGAATAAGAACGGCAGCACCTTCACCCATGACAAAACCATTGCGATCTTTATCAAATGGAATAGCTGAACGCGCTGGATCTTCTGTTGTAGAAAGAGCAGTCAAAGCGTTGAAACCACCAATACCAATCTTAGTAATGGATGCTTCTGAACCACCTGCAAGAATCACATCATGAAAACCGTATTTAATTTCACGGAAAGCTTCACCAATAGCATCATTAGCTGAAGCACAAGCTGTAGTAATGGATTTGCAGACTCCTTGTGCGCCAATCTTGAGGGCAATATTTCCAGCTCCCATGTTAGACAGAGCTTTAGGGATAAACATTGGTTTAATGCGTTTCATGCCACGCTCATGCATACGAATGATTTGATCTTCTAATTCTTGTAAACCACCAATACCTGAGGATACAATAACACCAACACGATCACGAATTTCTTGTGCCATGTCAAGTGCAGCATTTTCAATAGCTTCCATGGCTGCATAAATGGCATAAAGAGAGTAAGTATCCATACGATTTTTATCTTTTTTAACAAAGTATTTATCAAATGGAAAATCTTGAATTTCGCCTGCATTGAAAACAGGAATTTCTGAAGCATCAAACTTAGTAATTGGTTTAATACCGATTTTACCATCATGAAGACTATTCCAAAAATCTTCTGGTGTATGTCCGATTGGCGATGTTACGCCGTAACCTGTCACTACAACTCTTTTTAATGTCATACCTTTTCTCCTTTTATTGGGGGAATATATTCTAAATTTAAAAATGCATCATTGCATGGTCATGCCGCCATCAATAGCAATAACTTGACCTGTCAGATAATCTTGTTGAGCTAAAAATATAGCAACTTCAGCAACATTTTCAGTCTTTCCAAATGTTTTCATTGGAATTTGATTTAACATAGCGTCTTTCATCTTATCTGGAATACGTTCAGTCATCTCAGATTCAATAAAACCTGGTGCAATAGCGTTAACACGTACATTTCTAGCCGCGACTTCACGAGCAACTGCCTTGGTAAAGCCAATCAAACCAGCTTTAGAAGCTGCGTAATTAGCCTGACCAACGTTTCCAGCAAGTCCAACAACACTAGACATATTAATGATAGCACCTTGGCGAGCTTTGGTCATTGGTTTCAAAACAGCTTTAGTCATGTTAAAGCTACCTGTCAAATTGATCTTAAGAACCCTTTCAAAGTCCTCTTCTGTCATCTTCAACATCAGCTTATCATTGGTAATTCCAGCATTATTAACCAAGATATCAACGCTTCCCAATGCTTCAGTAGCTTCATCAACCATACGTTTAGCATCTTCAAAATGAGAGACATCACCTGAAATTGTCGCTACTTTGACACCATAATCTTTAAATTCAACTACTAGGTCCTGAGAAATTTCTGAGCGACCATTTAATACAATATTAGCTCCCGCCTGAGCAAATTTATGAGCAATAGCTAGACCGATACCACGAGTTGAACCTGTGATAAAAACATTTTTATTTTTGATTTCCATCTAAAACACCTCTTCTAGTTATCTAAGAAAGCCTGCAAACTAGCTAAGTCTTCAACAGCTGAGATCTTTGCAGATTTATCAATCTTTTTCACAAAACCACTCAAGACCTTACCAGGTCCAATTTCAACATAGTTATTCACACCAAATTTTTGCATTACAGCAATAGATTCATAGAAACGAACAGGTTCCTTAACTTGACGAGCAAGCAAAGATTTAATCTCATGTTCCTCCATAATTTCAGCCTCAGTGTTTCCCACTAGTGGAAGCGTGAAATCTGAAAACTTAATATTTTCCAAAGCTTGAGCCAATTTTTGACTAGCAGATTTCAAAAGAGCCGTATGAAAGGGACCAGAAACTTTAAGAGAAATCAAACGTTTACTACCAGCTTCCTTTAAAAGTTCCACAGCATAATCAACAGCTGCCACTTCACCACCAATAACAATTTGTGTAGGAGTATTATAATTAGCTGGACTAACAATGCCTTTAGAGCTGGCTTTCTGGCAAATCTCTTCAACGAGCCTAGGGTCAGTATTCATAACAGCAACCATTTTCCCCACTCCAGCGGGTGCTGCTGTTTCCATAAATTCACCACGTTTGGCAACCAAGGCTAAGGCATCTTCAAATGAAATGGCACCGGCTGCAACAAGAGAAGAGTATTCTCCTAGTGACAGTCCAGCAACAATGTCTGGTTGATAACCTTTTTCTTTCAAAAGACGATAAATAGCTACTGAGGTTGTTAAAATCGCTGGCTGTGCATAACGTGTTTGATTTAGCTTTTCTTCATCATTATCAATCAAAGCACGAACATCATATCCCAAAATTGAATGAGCGGTTTTAAAAGTCTCTTTGACAACTGGGTAAATTTCATACAAATCACTTGCCATACCAAGTTTTTGAGTTCCTTGGCCAGCAAATAAAAATGCTGTTTTTGTCATTATTATTTCTCCACGTCTGCCCAGCGTGCTGCTTCAGCCTTAATGACTTTTGCTGCACCATAATATAAATCTTTCAAAATTTCTTCACAAGTTTCTTCTTTAGTAACAAATCCTGCAATTTGACCTGCCATAACAGAACCATTATCAACATCGCCATCAACAACAGCATTGCGAAGAGCTCCAGCACCAAGAACTTCAATATCTTCTTGACTCTTTTCACCACGCAAGAATTCTTTTTCTGCAGTTGCATAGGCAGAAGATAATTTATTTTTGATTGCACGTACAGGATGACCAACAATAGACGCGGAAATAACAGTATCAATATCTTTGGCTTTTAAAATTTTCTTTTTAAAATTCGCATGGGCATTCGATTCTTTGGCAACTGCAAAACGTGTTCCTACCTGAATGGCTTCAGCACCAAGCATAAATACTGCCGCTGCACCACGACCATCGGCTACACCACCAGCTCCGATAACAGGAATGTTGACGGCATCTACAACTTGACGCACTAAAGTCATTGTTGTTAATTTACCAATATGTCCACCTGCTTCCATTCCTTCAGCAATAACGGCATCAGCACCTAATTTTTCCATACGTCTAGCAAGAGCAACACTAGGAACAACAGGAATGACAGTAATACCTGCTTCATGGAAACGTTCTATATATTTACCTGGGTTACCTGCACCAGTTGTGACAACTTTGACACCTTCTTCAATAACCAAGTCAACAATATCATCAGCAAAAGGAGATAAAAGCATAATATTGACTCCAAATGGTTTATTTGTCACAGCTTTGATCTTGTCAATATTCGCCTTAACAACTTCTTTGGGCGCATTTCCACCACCGATAATTCCTAAACCGCCAGCTTTTGATACAGCTCCCGCTAAATCACCATCAGCTACCCAAGCCATTCCTCCTTGAAAAATAGGATATTCAATATCTAATAATTCTGTAATACGCGTTTTCATTTTAAATTAAACTCTCTAAGTTTTTCAATCAATAATTTGACAGTCAAACTATTATAATAAAGAAGAAAGAATATTCTTACAAGAATACTCTCAAAATACTACTTATTTTGTTTTTTCTTCAACAAAAGCAACTAAATCACCAACTGTGTTAAGTCCATCTTCAGATTCGATTTGAATGTCAAACTCATCTTCAATTTCGGAAATAACTTGAAAGACATCAAGGGAATCTGCATCAAGTTCATCAAAAGTTGTTTCTAATTTAACTTCATCTGTATCTTTGCCGAGTTCCTCAACAATAATTTCTTGTACTTTTTCAAATACTGCCATTTTCTTTCTCCTTTATAAGAAATAATTTTTTATATACTGTGCCAAGCACAATTGTATAACTAAATTTTAACAATTAAACTGCCCCATGTCAAACCCCCACCGAACCCGCTCAGGAGAACAGTGTGTGAACCATTTAGCTCTATAGTTCCATTTTCGACACATTCGGCTAATAAAATAGGAATACTTGCTGCACTGGTATTACCATACTTCATCATATTAGCAGGAAATTTTTCTCTATCAGCGCCAATTTTTTTAGCCATTTTATCCAAAATACGAATATTAGCCTGATGTAATAAGAAATAATCAATCGCTTCTACAGGCATATCTGACTTCCTAATGAGCGTCGAAATACTTTTTGACACATCACGAATAGCAAAGTCAAATATAGCTCGACCATCCATTTTTAGAAAACAGTTATCTTTTTTATCAACCTGTGAAAAGGGTGACGAAACAGCGTGTTCACCTGATGTCAAACTTTCACCACGACTGCCATCTGAATGAATAGATTCAAATAAAAAATGTTCAGAAGAATCTGCTTCTAAAAGAACACCGCCAGCTCCATCTCCAAAAAGAACAGCTGTTGTTCGATCCGACCAATCGATGATTTTAGATAGAACTTCTGCACCGATAACTAAACCTTTCTGGTACTGACCGGATTTAATCATTTTTTCCGCAGCTGAAAGTGCAAAAATAAATCCACTGCAGGCGGCAGTTAAATCGAAAGCAAAAGCATTCACTGCACCAATTTTCGCTTGGACACAAGCAGCTGTTGATGGCATCATTGCATCCGGAGTAATTGTAGCAACAATAATAAAATCAATCTCTTTCGCCTTTAATGAGGCTTTTTTTAAAAGTTCTTTAGCTACCTGACTGGCTAAGTCACTGGTATCTTCGGATTGACTAATACGGCGCTCTCTTATTCCCGTACGACTTGTAATCCATTCATCACTGGTATCCATTATTTTAGATAAATCATCATTGGTGACAACCTGTGATGGTACATAATATGCTGCTTGACTAATCTTTGCAAAAGTCATTAAACTAACCCCTCAAGAAATTGATGAAGGTTTCTTAGCCCCTTCTCCAAAGCACCAAGCTCCGTCGCATCCATTGCTTCTGTGATTCGATTAACCACATTTTTATGAAACCTATTATGTAAACGATAAAGCAGTCTTCCTTTTTGTGTCAGGGTTAAATAAACAACGCGCCTATCAAGTTGTGAACGCGTCCGTTCAATATAACCTTTTTTTTCAAGCTTATTTAAGCTGGTCGTAACCGTTCCCAAAGTTACTAATAACTCATGAGCAATATCACTCGGTGTCACATTGGCATTTTTTCCAATAATATCTACCGTATGCATCTCTTTTAAAGACACATCGTTAAATTGACTTGTTTTCAAGCTCATCTCTTCGATAATCATAATTTTATTGAAAATATCAACTAAATAGGTATTAATTTGTTTATAATCCAATATGTCACCTCCCACACATAAATAAACTTTGACTATCAAAGTTTATCAAAAGATGACCCAAATTGCAAGTTTATTTAAAATTAAATTATAAAAACAGAAGAGTGAGACAAATTTCTATGATTACTATG
Organism: Streptococcus mutans; assembly: GCF_006739205.1. NCBI lineage: Bacteria > Bacillati > Bacillota > Bacilli > Lactobacillales > Streptococcaceae > Streptococcus > Streptococcus mutans. The sequence continues at coordinate 423,614 of NZ_AP019720.1, read as the reverse complement.
CAATCACCCACAAAATAGTGTAAATTTATAAGATTACGTATAAAAATTAAGAAATTGTCATTTCATTGCGACTTCAATTAGGTATAAGTTTGATCCTAAAAAAACCAAGATGTGAAAATTTAATCAACCACTGCACAATAAAAAGGCGGAACATTTTTGTCCCAGCCTATACTTACACTTTTAACAGAGCAATCAAGAATATTACTTTCCTGTAAATTTAGGACGGCGTTTCTCTGTATAAGCACGCACTCCCTCTTTAAAATCATTTGTAAATGCTAATGACTTTTGCAATTCTAATTCTAGATCCTCATATTCCTGCCAACCTGCAAATGAACTTTGCCAAACCATTTCTTTAATGGCTTTATAAGAATTAACTGAGCCACGTTTCAAACGTGTAATGACACGATCTGTTATTTTTTCTAGTTTCTCTGGCTCACAGACTTTGTAAACAATACCGTATTCCAAAGCTTTCTCTGCATTTAAAGCTTCACCGGTCATGGCAAGTTGTGTTGCACGAGTAATACCAATGGCTCTCGTTAATAAGAAAAGTCCTCCGGCATCAGGGGCCAAACCGACATTCACAAAGGCTTGAATAAAGCGTGTTTTGTCACTGGCAATACAAAAGTCTGCAGCTACCGCTATATTAGCTGCAGCACCTGCAACTGCACCATCTGTACTCATGACAACCGGCTTAGGTAAACGTTTTAAAGCAAAAGAAATTTTATTGACAAGTTCTGCAATGCGAACAAGAGATTGTACATCATCTGCATCAACAGCTCTTTGCATCTCAACCAGATCGCCACCAACTGAAAAGACTTTCCCATTGGCATTAATCAGTAAAATTTGTACTGTGTCATCCTTTTTAGCAATATCAATGGCCTTCAAAATTTCCTCACAAATAGGGATATTAAATCCATTAGAAACCTCCGGACGATTCAGCGTTAAAGTCGCTACACCATTATCCACATTGTACAGAATTTCCTTAAAATCCATCTTCTTATTTCTCCATCTCTAATTCAAAATGATTAAATATTAAGATAATCAAATTGTCTGCTTACTTGACAAAAATAGTTTGAAAATCAAAGTTCCTAACTTCTACATTTTATCATAAAAATAAGGAGTTCTCAAAAATAAAAATAGTTTTTTTACGCTTTTTATTTTAAAAGAAAATCAACCACTTCTGTCAAATTAGAAAACAAGCGACTAGCAGCTCTTTGATTAAGTCCAAATGTTCTGTCTTTGATAGCCCAAACTTCTATGCCAGCAGATACTCCAGCAGCAATCCCTTTCTCACTATCTTCAATAATCAGTAATTCTGATTTAGGAAAACCCAACTGATAGGCAGCTTCATTATAAATCGCAGGATGGGGCTTGCTCTCAGGAAATTCTTCTCCCGATAAAACAAGGTCAAAATAATCATAAATCCCTGTCTTATTGAGCGCCAGTAAGATATCTGATTTAGTTGAACTAGATGCTAAAGCTATTTTAAATTGATGCTGCTTGAGTTTTTCTAAAATGACTTTAACATCGGGAAAAATCAAATTTTGGTAAGGCAGAGGATGTTTATTTTTATAACTAGTATAATCCTTTTGTAACTGTTCAACATCCCAGTTAGCATAATCATCTTCCAATATCTTTTGCCAAACCTGCTTCATATTCCCCCCAATAAAGAATGCTGGTGGTATATGTTTGATGGAAATTCCTTTATCATTTAAAAAAATTTCTCGCCTTCGATAATAAAAACCTTCTGTATCAAAAAGAACACCATCCATATCAAAAATGACTGCTTTAGTTGCCATCACTACCTCTTTCTTTTCTTTATTTTACCATAAAAAATACTGACAAATTTTCTGAATTTTGCTATAATTTATGTAACTTTATTGATTTTGGAGAAAATATGAAAGTCGTAAAATTTGGTGGTAGTTCATTGGCCTCTGCAACACAATTAGAAAAAGTTCTGAATATCATAAAATCAGACGAAGAGCGACGCTTTGTTGTTGTTTCTGCTCCGGGTAAGCGTGACGCCCAAGATACAAAAGTTACAGATGCTCTCATTAGATACTATAGATCTTATACTTCAGATAAAGACGTTACTGCTGACCAATCTTGGATTATCAACCGCTACCGTGCTATTATTGATGAACTTGGCCTTGGTCAAAATATCTTAGAAAAAATTACTAAAGCTATTGTTGATCTTGCAAATTTGCCTATTGAAGATAATGATTTCCTATATGATACTTTCCTAGCCGCAGGTGAGGACAATAATGCCAAATTAATTGCCGAATACTTCAGGAAAAATGGGCTCTCTGCTCGTTATATTCACCCTAAAAAAGCAGGTATCATTGTTACAAGTGAACCCGGTAATGCTCGGATTATTCCATCCAGTTATGATAAATTAGAAGAATTGCGAGATAGTGACGAAGTTTTAGTTATTCCTGGTTTTTTTGGTGTCACAATTGATAACCAAATCTGTACTTTTTCGCGCGGTGGTTCTGATATTACTGGTTCAATTGTCGCAGCGGGTGTTAAAGCTGACCTTTATGAAAACTTTACCGATGTAGATGGTATCTTTGCAGCTCACCCAGGGGTTGTGCATAAGCCACATTCTATTTCAGAACTAACCTATCGTGAAATGCGTGAATTGGCTTACGCAGGCTTTTCAGTACTCCACGACGAAGCCTTAATCCCTGCCTATCGCGGAAAAATTCCCCTTGTTATTAAAAATACAAATAATCCCGAACATTCAGGCACAAAAATTGTTCTTGCGCATACTGGTGCCACTATACCAGTTGTTGGTATTGCCGGAGATGATGATTTTGTCAGTATTAATCTTTCCAAATATCTGATGAATAGAGAAATCGGTTTTGGTCGCAAAGTTCTTCAAGTTTTAGAAGAATTGAACATTCGTTGGGAACATATTCCGACCGGTATTGATGATATGTCAATTATTTTAAGAGGCCGTGAATTGACCCCTATAAAAGAGCAAGAAATCATCTCACAATTAACTCGTAAATTAGAAGTTGACGAAGTTGAAATTGAACGCAATCTTTCTATTATCATGATTGTCGGAGAAAATATGAAAAATCACATTGGGGTGACTGCCAAAGCTGCTGAAGCATTTTCCAAAAAGCATATTAACTTGGAAATGATTTCCCAAGGTTCCAGTGAAGTATCCGTTATGTTTGTTATCAAAACTGAACAAGAAAAACAAGCAGTTAGAGCCTTATACCAAACATTTTTTATGAAAGATGAGTAAATAGTTATTTTAATAGGCCAATATTTTTAACTCTATAATTCTTTTAGTAAGTAAATTGCTATAGAATTTCGGAGTTTTTTTATGCCGTAATAAATTGCACTTTCCCATGTTCATTCATAATCTAACCTAAATAAACTAACTTCTAAAGTTACAGAGCATTTTATACGAAACTTCAATTTTTATACAATTCATATAATGTTAAATATTTTTAGTCAACGATTCTTCCTAATATTAACATCATATTTGAATAATTAATTAGGCCTTATCATTTTGAATACCAAAAAAAGAAGATTAAGCAATCCTCTCTAAATGTCAGTATAAGTCAACCCACTATGTTGACAATAAGTCTATATCTCTTCACTACAATTAATAAAGGACTATAATCGGGAAGACAGGATTCGAACCTGCGACCCCTTGGTCCCAAACCAAGTACTCTACCAAGCTGAGCTACTTCCCGTAAAACCTCTCCTCATCATTAAAGTGTGCTAGTCCTTTACTAACCCCACTCATGCACCCTGCAGGATTCGAACCTGCAACCGCCTGATTCGTAGTCAGGTACTCTATCCAGTTGAGCCAAGGGTGCTCCTTCTTATTTATGCCGAGGACCGGAATCGAACCGGTACGAAGGTTCCCCTTCGCAGGATTTTAAGTCCTGTGCGTCTGCCAGTTCCGCCACCCCGGCCTCCTAAAGCGAACGACGGGATTCGAACCCGCGACCCCCACCTTGGCAAGGTGATGTTCTACCACTGAACTACGTTCGCAATGCCGGCTACATGACTTGAACACGCGACCCTCTGATTACAAATCAGATGCTCTACCAACTGAGCTAAGCCGGCCTATCTCCTCTATATGCGGGTGAAGGGACTTGAACCCCCACGCCCTTAAGCGCCAGATCCTAAATCTGGTGCGTCTGCCAATTCCGCCACACCCGCATCTCTTGATGACCCGTACTGGGCTCGAACCAGTGACCCTTTGATTAAAAGTCAAATGCTCTACCAACTGAGCTAACGAGTCGATGATCCCTCTCTTTTCAGAAAAAGACGGTCCCGACGGGAATCGAACCCGCGATCTTCGCCGTGACAGGGCGACGTGATAACCGCTACACCACGGGACCTCTAACTAATCACTTTAGTTACTTAGTTATGGGAGTTAACGGGCTCGAACCGCTGACCCTCTGCTTGTAAGGCAGATGCTCTCCCAACTGAGCTAAACTCCCTCTTGCTAAGCGATGACCCTATCTCACAGGGGGCAACCCCCAACTACTTCAGGCGTGCTAGGGCTTAACTGCTGTGTTCGGCATGGGTACAGGTGTCTCCCCTAGGCTATCATCACTTAACAAGCGTGATCGCTCACTCACGATTGAATAGCTAGCCACTGAAACCGACGCTGCGCCTGCTTTCTTTAAAAAATGGTACTCGGGCTAAATCCTTGGAAAAAAGAGAAATGGTCTGGTGTCCATCAAACACTGCACCCATTTCCTATTTTTCAGGCGGATTTTACGCCCTTAGTCACTTATTTTTGGATAAGTCCTCGAGCGATTAGTATTGGTCCGCTTCACGTCTCACAACGCTTCCACTCCCAACCTATCTACCTGTTCTTCTCTCAGGGCTCTTACTAACTGAACGTTATGGGAAATCTCATCTTGAGGGGGGCTTCACACTTAGATGCTTTCAGCGTTTATCCCCTCCCTACTTAGCTACCCAGCGATGCTCTTGGCAGAACAACTGGTACACCAGCGGTAAGTCCACTCTGGTCCTCTCGTACTAGGAGCAGATCCTCTCAAATTTCCTTCGCCCGCGACGGATAGGGACCGAACTGTCTCACGACGTTCTGAACCCAGCTCGCGTGCCGCTTTAATGGGCGAACAGCCCAACCCTTGGGACCGACTACAGCCCCAGGATGCGACGAGCCGACATCGAGGTGCCAAACCTCCCCGTCGATGTGAACTCTTGGGGGAGATAAGCCTGTTATCCCCAGGGTAGCTTTTATCCGTTGAGCGATGGCCCTTCCATACGGTACCACCGGATCACTAAGCCCGACTTTCGTCCCTGCTCGACTTGTCTGTCTCGCAGTCAAGCTCCCTTATACCTTTACACTCTGCGACTGATTTCCAACCAGTCTGAGGGAACCTTTGGGCGCCTCCGTTACACTTTAGGAGGCGACCGCCCCAGTCAAACTGCCCGTCAGACACTGTCTCCGTAGATGATCAACCTACCGGGTTAGAGTAGCCATCACACAAGGGTAGTATCCCAACATCGCCTCCAAGTAAACTAGCGTTCACTCTTCCTTGGCTCCTACCTATCCTGTACATGTGTAACAGATACGCAATATCAAACTGCAGTAAAGCTCCATGGGGTCTTTCCGTCCTGTCGCGGGTAACCTGCATCTTCACAGGTACTAAAATTTCACCGAGTCTCTCGTTGAGACAGTGCCCAAATCATTACGCCTTTCGTGCGGGTCGGAACTTACCCGACAAGGAATTTCGCTACCTTAGGACCGTTATAGTTACGGCCGCCGTTTACTGGGGCTTCAATTCACACCTTCGACAAACGTCTAAGCGCTCCTCTTAACCTTCCAGCACCGGGCAGGCGTCACCCCCTATACTTCATCTTGCGATTTCGCAGAGAGCTGTGTTTTTGATAAACAGTTGCTTGGGCCTTTTCACTGCGGCTGACTTATCGCCAGCGCCCCTTCTCCCGAAGTTACGGGGCCATTTTGCCGAGTTCCTTAACGAGAGTTCGCTCGCTCACCTGAGGCTACTCGCCTCGACTACCTGTGTCGGTTTGCGGTACGGGTAGAGTATTCATTAACGCTAGAAGCTTTTCTTGGCAGAGTGACATCACTAGCTTCGCTACTAAACTTCGCTCCCCGTCACAGCTTGGTGGCGCAGAACTAAGCATTTGACTCAGTCCTCACCTCACTGCTTGGACGTGCTCTTCCAATCGCACGCTCTAGTTAGCCTGCTGCGTCCCTCCTTCACTCAATACTCTAGTACAGGAATATCAACCTGTTGCCCATCGGATACACCTATCGGTCTCTCCTTAGGTCCCGACTAACCCAGGGCGGACGAGCCTTCCCCTGGAATCCTTAGTCTTACGGTGGACAGGATTCTCACCTGTCTTACGCTACTCATACCGGCATTCTCACTTCTATGCACTCCAGCGCTCCTTGCGGTACACCTTCTGCGCACATAGAACGCTCTCCTACCATCCCCTAAGGGATCCACAGCTTCGGTAAATTGTTTCAGCCCCGGTACATTTTCGGCGCAGGGTCACTCGACTAGTGAGCTATTACGCACTCTTTGAATGAATAGCTGCTTCTAAGCTAACATCCTAGTTGTCTGTGCAACCCCACATCCTTTTCCACTTAACAATTATTTGGGGACCTTAGCTGGTGGTCTGGGCTGTTTCCCTTTCGACTACGGATCTTAGCACTCGCAGTCTGACTGCCGGTCTTAACTCGTTGGCATTCGGAGTTTATCTGAGATTGGTAATCCGGGATGGACCCCTCAATCAAACAGTGCTCTACCTCCAAGAGTCTCGCGACCGACGCTAGCCCTAAAGCTATTTCGGAGAGAACCAGCTATCTCCAAGTTCGTTTGGAATTTCTCCGCTACCCACAAGTCATCCAAACACTTTTCAACGTGTCCTGGTTCGGTCCTCCAGTGCGTTTTACCGCACCTTCAACCTGCTCATGGGTAGGTCACTTGGTTTCGGGTCTACATCTACGTACTTAACCGCCCTTTTCAGACTCGGTTTCCCTACGGCTCCGTCTCTTCAACTTAACCTCGCACGTAAACGTAACTCGCCGGTTCATTCTACAAAAGGCACGCTCTCACCCATTAACGGGCTCGAACTTCTTGTAAGCACACGGTTTCAGGTTCTCTTTCACTCCCCTTCCGGGGTGCTTTTCACCTTTCCCTCACGGTACTGGTTCACTATCGGTCACTAGGGAGTATTTAGGGTTGGGAGATGGGCCTCCCAGATTCCGACGGGATTCCTCGTGTCCCGCCGTACTCAGGATCCTGCTTGGCATCAAGTGAATTTCAAATACGAGGCTCTTACTCTCTCTGGCGACTCTTCCCAGAGTCTTCTTCTATTCCCTTGGCTGCTTTATCGCAGTCCTACAACCCCAGAGTGTAAACACTCTGGTTTGCCCTCCTGCCTCTTCGCTCGCCGCTACTGAGGCAATCGCTCTTGCTTTCTCTTCCTGCAGCTACTGAGATGTTTCAGTTCACTGCGTCTTCCTTCTCATAACCTTAACAGTTATGGATAACAGGCATTACCTGTTGGGTTCCCCCATTCGGATATCTCTGGATCAAGGCTTACTTACAGCTCCCCAAAGCATGTCGTCGTTCGTCACGTCCTTCATCGGCTCCTAGTGCCTAGGCATCCACCGTGCGCCCTTATTAACTTAACCTTATTTCTCGTTTCTCTGGCTTTTCAGCGTCTCGGTTTCTTTTTTGTTTCCCTATAGCTGCGCTATAGGGCTTTTACTAGCTATTCAATTGTCAATGAACCATCTCTAGGATACTTAACATATCCTAAGTGGATTTTATAGACTTCCTTGTCTTAAACAAGATATGAAGTTGAACTCCAGACTGACTTCTTAGAAAAATAGATAATCTTCTACAGAAGTATTCGCAAGCGAACCGTCTGTTAGTATCCTGTTTTAATGGAGCCTAGCGGGATCGAACCGCTGACCTCCTGCGTGCAAAGCAGGCGCTCTCCCAGCTGAGCTAAGGCCCCACTTACCCTCTCAAAACTAAACAAGAAGTTCCCCCTAATGTGCTTTGCGTTTTTCCTTAGAAAGGAGGTGATCCAGCCGCACCTTCCGATACGGCTACCTTGTTACGACTTCACCCCAATCATCCATCCCACCTTAGGCGGCTGGCCCCTAAAAGGTTACCTCACCGACTTCGGGTGTTACAAACTCTCGTGGTGTGACGGGCGGTGTGTACAAGGCCCGGGAACGTATTCACCGCGGCGTGCTGATCCGCGATTACTAGCGATTCCGACTTCATGGAGGCGAGTTGCAGCCTCCAATCCGAACTGAGATCGGCTTTCAGAGATTAGCTTGCCGTCACCGGCTCGCAACTCGTTGTACCGACCATTGTAGCACGTGTGTAGCCCAGGTCATAAGGGGCATGATGATTTGACGTCATCCCCACCTTCCTCCGGTTTATTACCGGCAGTCTCGCTAGAGTGCCCAACTTAATGATGGCAACTAACAATAAGGGTTGCGCTCGTTGCGGGACTTAACCCAACATCTCACGACACGAGCTGACGACAACCATGCACCACCTGTCTCCGATGTACCGAAGTAACTTCCTATCTCTAAGAATAGCATCGGGATGTCAAGACCTGGTAAGGTTCTTCGCGTTGCTTCGAATTAAACCACATGCTCCACCGCTTGTGCGGGCCCCCGTCAATTCCTTTGAGTTTCAACCTTGCGGTCGTACTCCCCAGGCGGAGTGCTTATTGCGTTAGCTCCGGCACTAAGCCCCGGAAAGGGCCTAACACCTAGCACTCATCGTTTACGGCGTGGACTACCAGGGTATCTAATCCTGTTCGCTACCCACGCTTTCGAGCCTCAGCGTCAGTGACAGACCAGAGAGCCGCTTTCGCCACTGGTGTTCCTCCATATATCTACGCATTTCACCGCTACACATGGAATTCCACTCTCCCCTTCTGCACTCAAGTCAGACAGTTTCCAGAGCACACTATGGTTGAGCCATAGCCTTTTACTCCAGACTTTCCTGACCGCCTGCGCTCCCTTTACGCCCAATAAATCCGGACAACGCTCGGGACCTACGTATTACCGCGGCTGCTGGCACGTAGTTAGCCGTCCCTTTCTGGTAAGCTACCGTCACTGTGTGAACTTTCCACTCTCACACACGTTCTTGACTTACAACAGAGCTTTACGATCCGAAAACCTTCTTCACTCACGCGGCGTTGCTCGGTCAGACTTTCGTCCATTGCCGAAGATTCCCTACTGCTGCCTCCCGTAGGAGTCTGGGCCGTGTCTCAGTCCCAGTGTGGCCGATCACCCTCTCAGGTCGGCTATGTATCGTCGCCTTGGTAAGCTCTTACCTTACCAACTAGCTAATACAACGCAGGTCCATCTACTAGTGATGCGCTTGCATCTTTCAATCAATTATCATGCAATAATTAATATTATGCGGTATTAGCTATCGTTTCCAATAGTTATCCCCCGCTAATAGGCAGGTTACCTACGCGTTACTCACCCGTTCGCGACTCAAGAAAACACGGTGTGCAAGCACAGTGTGTTCCCTTGCGTCCCACTTGCATGTATTAGGCACGCCGCCAGCGTTCGTCCTGAGCCAGGATCAAACTCTCATTTAATCGTTTGAGTTCTTTCTCATTACTGTCCACTGACAGATTTATGTTTCGTTCTTTGACAGGTCACATTTCTTTATGTCACCCTGCACTTTGGTTGGTTCGTCTTCTTGTTCAGTTTTCAAAGGGCTCTGCCTCTTTCTGAGACAACTTCTTTATTCTACCAGCTCTTCCCCCCCTTTGTCAATAGCTTTTCTCGCTTTTTTTCTGTTTTATTTTGGGGTGGAGAAAATAAATCCTAATATTAATGCCAGACAAAGATTGCTGAGCTATCCTTACATAAAACCCAAGGACGGACTGAGATTAATACAATTATGAAATCAGACAAATTCCTCATCATCGGCCTTGGTAATAATGCGATAGAAGCCCATACGAAAGTGAACATATATTAAGATAGGTCAACCTACTACAGTTGACAAGATTCCCTAAAAAATCGCCACAAAGGTGATGGTTTCTCGTAATAACATCTTGACGGTCAGTAACTACGTCATCTCAGTTACCTCAAACTTAGGGTACGTCAGAAACCTTCCTGTCCTCAGATGTTAATTGACTTTACTATTTTTATCCAAGCCTAAGTTTCGGTCTATTTCCTCGCTAGACAGGACATTCTCTCCACTAAGCAGGAGATTTTCAAAAAATACAGTCAAAAACTCGAGACGTTTTTGCAAAATTTTGGCATTATCCAAAACTAAGGCATCTCGGAAAAATTCAGCATGCTTTTGAAAGGGCGTATTATCAACTTTAAAATCAAATTCGCGTAAATACTTGATTAGAAAAACTGTCGTCGTTCTAGTATTCCCCTTTCAGAAAAGATGAATCTGCCAAATGTCTAAAATAAAGGGTTGAATGTGCTCAACCATGGCTTCTTTTGAAAGCCCAAAGTATTGGAAAAACTTTCTTCTGTTGAAAATCATAATCAAATGTTGTTTGAATTATCTAAAAATCAGCATAGACAACACTTTCACCATTCAGTACGTCTTCTTTTTTAGAAATATTTGTTTGACGAAACTAACCAATGAGAATGGAACAACCAAAAATATTCTGAAACAGTTCACACCAAATTGTCAGCAAGATAGCTGGACTAAAGCTAAACCCGATGCTATGCAATACGCAAGGAAACCAAATCAGCCTCAGCCGTGCTGTCATCCGTTGATTTGTGATAATCAATGATTCCCTCATAGACCTATTCATAAGAATAATCTCCATGCGCCTGCTTCTCAGCCAATTCTTCCATATAAGCTGATGGCGTTAAGCCATCCACCTGCTGAAAGACCAAAACTTGTCTGCCAAAGTTCAAGGTTGGTCTGATAAGGTAAATTGGGATTATCAATGTTGTATGTTGCTTTCATGGACGAACTCTTTCCTTTGTTAAAATCAGTGCCAGACATTTTTATAAAAAATTCTCCACCTTTATTATCTTTTATTATACTAAAAAACAAACCCAACCTTTAAAGGGTGCGACAAAAACCAGAAGTGTTTATTTCAGGATTTTTTGAAATTTCAATCCACGCACCCGTGAAGGGTGCGACCTTTCTACCTCTCCTTCATATTCCAGCCATCTTATTTCAATCCACGCACCCGTGAAGGGTGCGACTCAATGATTACTGCTTGGTAATTCTTTTTCAGTATTTCAATCCACGCACCCGTGAAGGGTGCGACTTGTTGTTGGGTTAGTTATGCTCTTTTCGAGCTCTATTTCAATCCACGCACCCGTGAAGGGTGCGACTTAGTGTTTATTACTGCAGTCAGTCGCACTGTAATTTCAATCCACGCACCCGTGAAGGGTGCGACTGATAAATCTTCTGATTGGATAGACATTTCAAATTATTTCAATCCACGCACCCGTGAAGGGTGCGACTGGGACAGGTCGAGATAATCAACTAACAAATGCAATTTCAATCCACGCACCCGTGAAGGGTGCGACGGCGCGTAGTTGCACCGTTTGTGACTAAAATCGAGAATTTATTAAACCAATTGGCTCAATAAAAACTGAATTTTTATCACTATAGTTCTGGTTTTGTGCGCGAATGTCTCTGGTTTTGATGTGCAACCCAGATTCGCACACAAATTTTTATAAAAGCAGTATCCCCACATCGGGGTCATAACTGTCATCTCGGCCCATCGTTTCTACCCGATTTTGCCAATTTTTGCCAAGTAAATAAAATCGGATGCTGTCTGATTCTTGGTCAATGATTGTTGAGAGTTCATTTTTAATCTCTACAAATTCGGCTGGTGTCACTGAACACTCAAAAACCGAATGTTGCACACGCTGACCATAATCAACACAGAGTTTTGCGACATGTCGTAGTCGTTTCCTTCCTGCTACAGTCTCCGTATTGACATCATAAGTCACTAAAACCATCATAAATTTGCTCCTAGATTAAGAATGGTGGATAAGATTCTAATTCTCCACGAATAGCTTTAGATAGTAGCTGAGCTTGTACATAAGGTAACAACATTAACTTGACTTTTTCCTTGGTGAAAGGGTGTTCAACCTCCGTATGCTTGCGCTTTTGCCACGCTTCAATAAAAATAGCACGTCCTTTTTCAGTCAAAATAACACTGCCATTTTCCTTAATGTCAAAGTGCTTTTTGCTTAATTGTCCTTTATTTATCAACGAAAAAACAAATCTATCAACAATATAAGAACGAAATTCTTCCACTAAATCCAAAGCTAAGCTGGCACGACCAGGTCTATCTGTATGGTAAAATCCGACATAACTGTCTAATCCAACCGCCTCTAAGGCAGACTGACACTCATAAGTCAACATACTGTAACCAAAGGATAAAAGTGCATTAACACAATCTTGCGGCGGCCGTCGTGTCCGTCCCTTAAATTGAAATGTCTGCTTATCTGTCAAGACTAAATCATTAAAAGCACGGAAATAGTGGTTAGCAGCTTGACCTTCAATACCAAGTAAAGTATCCTTATCTCTTGCAGTAGCCACCATTTCCAGAGCAAAAGTCAACTCAGTATTGACTTCCTCAAAAAGTTGTTGATTTATTTTGGCTCGATGGTCACGCCGAAACCGTAATAGATACTTTCTGGCATTTGAAATCTTTGCCAGAATAAACCGTTTGGCATACGCCAGAGAAAGGTCATTATCAGCTAGCCTATACTGCTGACGTCGTAAAAGGATTGCCATTTGCCGGCCCAACGAAACGGCCACAAAATCGTCCCTGAGGCGTATGAAAGGAAAGGTTAATTTGATTTTTGGCACAAAGTTCAATCAAAGATGGTGAGGCACCTAGGTATGAAAAACAAACGATGCCATAAATGATCCGATAGGGGAAACGATGAACAACAGCTCCCTCTTGCTTGATAACAATATTATCTCGCTCACGCGTTAAATAAAAATTATCTTGTGTGAGATATAACGTATTTAACAATTTTTTCATAAACTCTCCTCACTCATCACATGCCGCTTGATGTAATTAGCTACATTGCGAGATTTCTTACTTAGACGCGGTTTACAAATATCTACTAAAGAGCATAACGGACAATTTTTAAAATATTCAGCCTTGTCTATGATTTTATTATCATAATAATAATGCATTTGTCCGGCTAAATCAAAAACTTCTTGACGCAATGCCTCCGTAATTTCAATGACCTTTTTTTGATTCACGCTATGGTAATAAAGACAGCCAGTCTCAATAGGACACCCAAACGTTTCCTCAAGACAAATGGTCTGTGCTACCAGCTGAACAATATCGCGAGTATCTCTTTTGGGTTTTCCCCGCTTATACTCAACAATACGGGGCAGCCACTTTCCTCTTTTGCCTTTCAAAGTAACACCATTTTTATCTTTATGAAATTCCACAACATCGAGAATTCCATAAAGACCAAGTGTTTTTGAGGAAACATGCATGGCCCGCGAAGTGATAATATCCTTTCGCTTTTCCCTAATATAAGGATTATCCGCCTTTTGGTGCAAAATCTGGCCATGAGCTGTAGCTTCATTTTCAGCCCATTGCTGCTCGATGTGAATTAGCCCCCACTGTCTTTTACAAAATTGAAAATGCTGGATACCTGATAACATCAAATAATCATCTTCTGCATAAGCCATATTACAGCCCTTCTATAATTTCAACCTGTAAACCTTTTGCTTCATATTCTGCCAGTTCTTCTTGATTAAGATGGATAGCATAGTCTTCGTAGCTGTCTTTATCCTGCTTCTCCTTATCAAATTCTAATAAATCAAAGACACGCGCACTAGAAACATTGCCTAGCTTGTTGGAGTGAGTAAACCAGAAGACCTCACGAACACGCATTGACCCTTCCGGACGGGCAGAAGAGGCATCATTTTCAAAGAGACTGACTAGCACTTCTTTGATAATTTCTGCATCAGCATCAGAAAATCCTGTTTTTTCAGCAAAATTTGGATTAATCGAACCTTTGATGACATAAACACCGTAATCCACAAAATGTTTTGTTCCCATAGTACTAGATTCTAACTCAGTTTTACTATTCAATTCACTATTTGTACTTTTGGTAATTTGCATACTTTGAGTTACAACCTTTTCTAAGCTTTTCGCCCAAGAAATAGATACAGGACCCCGAACATTAGCAGCAGAATAACCGTCAAAAGCAAACACCTGACCAAAGCTACGAACATCTAACCACTCTGCATTTATTTGTTTTACAAAATTCTCAACTGACTTTTTCTTCTTACTCCCCTCTTTAACAGTATCAAAGAACTCTTTATTCTCTAAACGTTGTTTCAAGGAATAAATACAATCATCGACCCGATCCCTAGCTTGTACAAAAATAGGCTGTCCCATATCCTGCATTCGATTTCTGATTTTACGCTTAATGGAAACGTCACTCATCAAGCCATAGTCCTTAGCGTCTGTTCTGGGCATATTGCCTGATAAGGGGTCTCCGTTTGCATTCGCTTCTCTCACTTCAACTGTTACCATAAAATCAATTTTTTGTTCCAACATATCTTATTCCTCGTTTTCTTTAGCTTGTTTAGTATAATAAAATTGTTTTTCAGCATAGTAGCCAAAAATGAATTTATAATCTAATGATTGTGTAAAATTTTTATGAGCATACATCGGTGTCATTAATTGAATAATTTCTTTTCTTTCTTTCTCCAATTTATGCCAAATACCAGGCTTATTCAACTTCAAAACTTCCTCATAAGGCTTAATTTTATTTTCTAAATGAGTCATCATCTTGGCTGGTTGACCTGTATAAGCATTCCAATAACGTTCAGCATTTGTGACGCGTTCTTGGCTACTGCCATCTAGAGCATAGCGCTGCGCCTCGAACAGCTCATAAATTGCAAGTAAGCGTCCAAATAGATAAGAACGATCTGTTTCTTGATGATCTAACATTGGTGTGAACTCCCTTCCATATTGTTTTTGTAAAACCGCTAAACTAACTTGTTGTACTTGATACCAGTGCTTAGAATACTTTTGTCTTTGTCTAATGTTATCTTCTAATTTTTTAACAATTGTATTTGGTAGTGGCTTCCCATCAATCAAAGCTGTTACCAATTGCTGATATTGGTCACTTCGGAAACTATCATTATCCAATTCCAAATACCGTTCTCTGTCAACACCGTAAGCAGCGTTAATGATTTCATTGAAGGTAGGTGTTTTCTTCAATTCATAGTTTCCTGCTTTCGTTTTTGCTTCCCAAGAGTAGTTCTCCTGCCATGATTCCAGATTTTTTAGCAGCTGAGAAACTTGGAGCTGGCGAAAATACTTTAAAGCAATACGACCTTTATTTTCATTCAGGATAGCAATATTATAAGTAGCATTATTGCTGAATAATTTCTGACCTCTAACAAAAGATGAACCAATTTTTTTATTCTCTTCATTCGGTTTAATAAAAACTTGTTTTTCTTCTTCATCATCTTCAAATAAATCATCAAACTCTGGTTTGACAATATCTAACTGACTATCATTTGACAAATCATCACTAAACCAATTGATCAAATATTGAGAGGTACCTAACCAAGTATGACTATTATTGTTCTCCAACAGATACTTAATCATCAAATGTATTTTTTCTGAGGTTTCATAGCCAATTTTAATTATGTCTGATGAAGCATTTTCATTTGGAAATCTATCACCAAGGTATGCTATTTTATTATTTTGGGAAATCAGTTTTCCATTTGAAAATACACCTTTCGGTTTACGATGATTTTTAATAATCCTGTCTTCTTTTCCGCTAATATTACATATTCCAATGCCAATTTCAGTTGAATTATTATTAATATAGTTAATAAAATCATGATGCATTTCATTAAAATTTGAAACTGAAACGTCTCTCAAACCATCAAACTCTAAAATTTTAAATGATAATTTAATATCTTTTAAAGCTATTTTTTGTTTTTTTTCTCCAAAAATAAGTGAACCTTCTTGAATTTTTCCGTTATTATCAACAAACTCTTCTTGTATTTGGCAATCTGAACCAAATGCACTATTTAAAACTAATTCAACTGATTCTGGATTCTCAACAAATTTTTTAATTATTTTTAAAAAATTTTCTACTTTATTATTTTCAGTTTGGATAATCCAGTTATCTAAATTTTGTAGATACCTTTGATGCTTCTCTTTTCTTAATTCCGAATACATGACATAGTACCAACTATCTACGATTGGATGTGGTGCTATCTTAGTGCTCGTTCTATTACTAGATTCATAGGTTACAGGAAAAATCACATTTTCACCTATTTCAAACTTTCTTGCCTTATAAAAAGCACCTTCATTATCTAATAATATTTCGATATAGATATCATTATTTTTTATTACCTTATTATCATGGTAAATCGGTAGCAAAACAGGATTGTCCCCCGTTTGTTGATCAACCAGGCCAATTTCTTCTGCTTTTTCATAGGCTTTTAAGAGAGAAGTAAATAAATCCATTAGCCTTCCCCTTTCTCCATAGCTTCATATTCTTCATATTCATCATCAACATATTCATCATCAACTGATTTAAGCTGACCAAGTGACTTGAATGCATAACTGGACAAAGTATTTACGATTTCACACTCAGATTGGGGTTTAAATTTAATCGCCCCATTCTCCATCACTGTTTTGGTGAAATAAGATTTCAATGGCGTATCCTTACTTGTTGGATAGGCGAAAGAATGAAACATGATACCTAAATCAATAGTGACGCCGTTGTAATAAGAAGGGATGGTTTCATACTCTTCCTGACTGATTTCATCAACCAAGCCAAAGCACTCTCTCGTACCAAGAAAAATATCCCGCCGGCCACCTTTTCGAATAGAACGTTCCATAATAGCTTCATGTTTCTTAGGTAGTCTATCCTGTATCAAGTCTTCACGATTTTCATTCCAAATGAAGTGGAATTTAACTAGATACTCCACATCACTCAAATATGAAACATAGCTCAAGTCTGCACTGTAGTCATGTAACAAAGCACGAACGCCATGCAGCTCTGTCTGGATTTGATTGACGACCTTAACTTCAGTAATAACATTTGTAAATGTCGGCTTATGATAAATCCCATCTATGATTCCCTGCAAAGCTTGCCGCGTAGGAACAGAATACGAACTTCTTTCGCTCCCCCCTTTGGTTGCAGGATTTGTAAAGAGTGCCCTGTCTCCTCGTATCCTAGCATAGAAATTTCTTGATCTATACAAATTCAAAACCTCCTTTATTGAAATTTTTAGTGTTTATTCATGTTGATTACTGGTCAACGAAGTCCTCTACTAACTTTCGTTAGCCTGTTTTCATTTAAGTTTACATTAGGAAACTTGCCGATTCTAAAGTAATACCTTTTTTATCATCATAATAACTATCTGACAATATCTGAATTTGACCATTAAGATAGGGTTTTGTGGCTTCAAGTATTTGATTGTGTTCACGAACATTTACCGTATAAGACTGCAATTCTTTTAAAAGAGCTTTAATTGCTCGATAGTCTTCTTCAGATGGATAATCAGACTTACACAATTCTTCTAAAATTAATAATTTTTCAGCAGCATCTCTATATGGAACTAATATACCAATGGTTTCATTGTTAATTAGATTCATTTTTAAACCAGCAGTCTTAAAGGCTTGCTTTAATTTTCCTTTAAATCCTACTTTTTTCTGATAGAAATTAACACTTAAATAATCATAAACTGACTCACCATCATGTTCCAAGGGATAATCCATTGAACCTTGGTTATTAGCATAATAATACTCAAAGAAATCACGATTTAAAAGTGAAGTGTCTATGGGCGATGAAATCTTATGTAGAATATATTCTGTCGCATCTTTCTTAGCTTTTATTTCTTTGAGTGGTGAGATATTTTCTTCTTCACTTGTCAGATTAATTAAGGTAACTTGTCCCTTATCCCGTTTTCCTTCACGATTACAACGTCCGCTAGCTTGTACAATCGAATCAATTCCTGCATACGAGCGAATGACGTGATTAAAATCGACATCAACACCCGCTTCAATTAGCTGTGTACTGATACAAATAAGTGGTAGACCATCTTCCAAACCTTGTTTAATTTCCGAAATAATATCCAATCTATGCTGCGCACACATATTAGTTGAAAGCTGATAGATTGGCCTATCTGTCAACTTCTCAAGTAAGGAATAAAATCTATCAACTGTCTTTTTGGTATTGAAAATAACAAGGATTGATTCATCATTCTCCAAAACAAAATCTACCAAATCTGAAAGTTTCGAGTTTTGATTAGTTTCATCAAATTTTCTAAGCTCAGTTCTTGAAAAGACTTCTTTTTCATCATGAGTTAACTCGACCATATCAGTAGCTTCACCATATTTCCCACCATAAGAAAGTTTATGTTTAATAGCAGTAGAGTCATAAGCAGGCTGTGTAGCCGTACATAAGATAATAGTCGTGTTCATAACTTTATTTAAGAAATTCATGGTTAAATTAAATAAAGCTGTCACCTCAATAGGCAATGATTGCACTTCATCTAAAATCAAAACACTATTCGCTAAACTAGAAAAACGACGAATATTTGCTGATTTAGTTTTAAATAAAGTTTGAAAAAATTGAACCATTGATGTCAAAACGACTGGACTATCCCAACTTTCTATCAAGTACTCTGGTAATAAGCTCTCTTTTTCGTCTCCCTTATCTTCGTTCTCTTGTTTGTTCTGTACAACATTTGAATGGTGCTCTAGTACTCCATCTTCTCCAATAACTTTTTTAATAGCTGCCGCATTTTGCTCCAAAACAGATAAAAAAGGCGTAATATAGAAAAATCTTGATCTATCTTGGTCAACTAATTGATGAAAAGCATACCTCATACTAAGATTCGTCTTCCCAGCACCAGTGGGTAAGTCTAATCGATAGATACCCGTTGAATCACTTTCTCCCCTACTTTTTACTCGTTCAGCAATTTGTGAGCGAATTTCATTAAGCCTTGTGGTTGGACTCCCAAACTCACCGTACTTCTTCTCAATAGCTTCCAGATAAGACCTATTTAGTCTTATTTTTTCTTCCTGTTTTAAAGGATTTATAAGCAGACCATAAGCATTAATTGTATCTAGAATGTCAGCATTCTTTAATAATGATAGATATAGCCGTACAAAACATGATTGATAATAGACTTCCTCACTACTATCCTGACAATCTAATTTTGATAGAGCTTGTTGGTAATTTTCAAAGGATTTATCAATTAACATTCCTAAATCCTGATAGCCATAATGCTCCAATTTTGTTTCTAAAAAGTTGGCAAAATTCGTCACATCACTATCGAAATGATAATCTGACTTCGGTCTAGCAATACGATTTCTTAGCTTGTTATAAGCATGTTGCTCCGATTCAAGGTCAACAATATCGAACATCCCATGATGAGCAGCAATAACATAAGCAACAATTTCGTTGAATTGTAAACGTGTTGCTTTGTCAACACCCTTTGCGGATAGACGTATTTTGATTTTCTCATATAAATATTTAGCACCAGCATAGGCATGATCTACATGCATCGTGGGATTCTTGGTTAATTTGTTCTGGAATTTCTCATCTGCCTTCCCCAAATCATGAAACATGCCCAGCAAAAATAATAAATCCCCTTGCCCTATAAATTCAGCATCTTCCCTTGCCTTGTTGGCTACGTTAAAGGAATGATCTTCCAATGATTGCTCTTCTCCAGTATTATTTTTATGCGCCAGTTTCATTTTCATTTACCTCGCTAGTCATTGTAAATTTTTAATATACCAATAAACGATTGTCAAAATTACTGATGTACACCTTATTCTTTTGACACTTAAAGCATATCAAAAAGCTTGATCAAACAAAACATGTTTTTTGTCGCTTTTATTTTGATTACGTGATTTATGCACTTATTTTCATAAAAAAATAGATAAAAGTACATAAAATATGTGCTTTTATCTAAATTTCAAAAGATAATCTTCGTTATAATCATAGTTATTTTTTGATACTTTTTATATTCAGAAAGACAAAGTCCCCATCAAAACGTTGAATATATTTCTGAAAACCAAGTAAACTCAAGGTTTCAATCTCATAGATTATTCCTTCTTCCAATTCATTAATCATTTTAAGTTTTGGAATATCCGCCTCTAATACATCTCTGAATTGCCCTGTATACCTGAACTGAATCCGCACCCATTTTTGATCAGAAAGCATTGAAAAAGTTTGATAGCGGACTTGTTCATCTGTAATAAGTCGTTCTTGTTCTTCTTCAGTTAGTGCAAAAGCTGAATTGCTAATAGATTTATGAATGGTTTTAAACCTGTCAACTCGAAAATATCTTAGTTCTTGAAGTTCGTACCGACTCTGAAAACAGTTGTCTAATTTGTAAGAAATGCAGTAAAAATAATGATTATCAAAAATGACTGAAATCGGCAAGACAATATATTCCTCAACTTTGCTAGATGGCTTTGTATAACTGAAAGCAAGCGGGCGCTGATCAACAATAGCATCGAAAATAGCAGAAATAGTTGGTAAAATAGACTTATTAGATTTTTGATAAAACTTTAACTCCTGATAACTATTAAGCTCAAACTGTGTTAATTTTTTGATTCTTGTGCGCTCCTTATCATCGACCGCACGTTCAACAAAAATATTAATTATTTCAGCAACTTCCTCTTTTCGCAATGCTCTGCTCTCCAATAAAATCTTGGACAGAATAACTGCTTGATTATACTTCAAATTCCCATATCCCTGCTCATAGCTAGCAAAATAGCAGGCATGTTTTCGTGAAAATTTAATTTGCATATTAGGACGCAGCTCTTTTAAATTGGTTTTAAGTTCACTAACATCCTCTTTCATCGTCCTATCGCTAATATTGAACTTCGCTATATATTCCTCTTTATTAATCTGATTTCCTTTTTCCAATTCTGACATAAAATAGAGCAACCGTTTTGTCTTTGACTCCGCCATATTACTTAACCTCGCTGTTCTCTTTTAGTTATATGATATTACAAATTGACCCAATTCGCAAAATGGTGAATTTTACAATATGGCACAATATTCTGTTAAAATCGTAAGAATCTCAATTTTTGTCAATTACATTTAGTATTTATCAACTGCTTAATATCAAAAAACAAGCCCAACCATGCGGTTAGACTTGTTGAGAAGATTTACTTTCAATATTTCTCTTAAAATTACCAATATCTGAACACTTAGTGACATGGAAATCTACTCACATTTAATATAGCAGCAATTACCTTTTCAAGCGCTCCAAAAATTCCTCGGGTAAATAAATTATAAGTTCGCTATCTTGAAAATCCGTGACATTTCTTGTCACTACAATATTAATGTCGTTAGACAAGGCAACAGCAGCTACTACCGCACCTTCAAAATCAGGCATTTTCATACTCAAGGCTTGTAAACAGTTTTCTTTAGTCACATCTAAAACTTGAAAAATTTTGACTAATTTTTCGAGTTCCAGCCGAGCAATTTTTCCCATACTTTTTCCATGATATAATAAAGATCCGTTAGCATATTTGCAGAAATATAGGCTGTATGGGCACCATAGACTGATTTAAGGACAATTTCTTTTGAGACACTATGGCGATCAAGAAAAAAATCTAAAAAAATATTAACATCAAGTAAGACTTTCATATTTCTTTAGCCTTTCCTCTTTACGTTCACTACGGTAATCTTTGACATCGACAGTTTCACTATCTGATAAAATCCCTGAGAGAGACTCAATAAGAGACAACTGGTCATTTTGACTGACAAGAGGCTCAATAACTAGTTGTTTATGTCCACCTAAATCAACAGCCTTAATCGTAAACTCCTGATCTGGTTCAAATTTCAAGGACTTCAAAAGCTTCTGTGGAATCCGAAAAGCGTTGCTGTTTCCCCATTTCTTCAACTGAATTCTATCTTGCTCTAGCAACACAGCCATGCACACCCTTTACACTTATTATAATTATGTATATACATAAAGTGTCAACGATATGTTGTTCTTCATTTACTGCCATTACAAAAACGAACATGACCAGACTTTCTGTCCTGTATGGTCAAATTTAAATCATCTGACAGACGAACTGAGGTTGGTACAATCATGGAATCACTACTTTTAGTATTTCTATTATATAGTTGTATTTACTATATTTTGGATTGGAATGAACAACGAGATGGATAAATTATTTAATTTATGATTCGTACAAGGTGTTAAAAATATTAAAAAACTAGAAAGCAATTACTGATATATTTCCCTTATAGTTCTAGTGAATTTTTTGTTTTTTCACTGTCCACTATATGGGAGTATATCAGATCGTACTTCTTTATTTTATCTACTTTTTCAATGCATTAATGATGCTTTTGGTCAGTTTTTTCCCTATCCCTTGATTCTTAGGATGTGTTCTAAGATATGCATGTACAGCTCTTCCAGTATCAGAGCGCGTATAGCCATTAGTATTAACAATTTTTTTATTTAAAATTTTCTTTAACAGTCCTATTTTTATCCTTTACTCCTATTTAATTAGTTTCTCCATCTCTTTAATCCGTTCCACTGTGGCGTCGTATTTGGTTTGGTAGTCGATTTGTTTGTCGCGTTCTTTTTGGACGATTTCAGGTTTGGCATTTTGGACAAAGCGGTCGTTGCTGAGTTTTTTAGCAACTATGTCTAGTTCTTTTTGCCATTTGGCCAGTTCTTTGTTGAGGCGGGCTAGTTCTTCCTCAACGTTGAGCAAGTCTGCCAGCGGCAGGAAGATTTCTGCACCTGTGATAACTGCTGACATGGCTAGTTCTGGGGTGGCAATGGCAGAGCTGATTTCAAGTGTTTCTGGGTTTGTGAAGCGTTTGATGTAGTTGACATTGGCCTTGAAAAAGTCTTCCAAGTTGCTATCGCTTGTTTTGACAAGAATGGTGATAGGTTTGCTTGGAGCTACGTTGACTTCTGCACGCGCATTACGTACAGCTCGAATCAGGTCTTTGAGACTTTCCACGCCAGAATGCGCCGTTTGATTTTCAAAAGCAGGATTAACAGTTGGATAAGCTGCTGTCACGATAGAACCATCTGCGTATTGACCGAAGATTTCTTCTGTTACAAATGGCATGATAGGATGGAGAAGACGCAGGATTTTGTCCAAGGTGTAAAGGAGGACCGAACGCGTAATAACTTTTTCAGCCTCATCTTCGCTGTAAAGGACTTCTTTGGTCAACTCCACATACCAGTCGGCAAATTCATCCCAGATGAAATTGTAAAGGATGTGACCAGCCACACCAAATTCGAACTTATCGAAGTTTTCAGTAACTTTGGCAATGGTTTCATTGAGATTATGAAGAATCCAGCGGTCCGTCACATTACCAGCTTTGCCATTGGTTACTAAAACAACATTTTTGCTAGCTTGATCAAGGCTAAGGCCTTCATTATTCATGAGGATATAGCGGGAAATGTTCCAAATCTTGTTAATGAAATTCCAAGCAGCGTCCATTTTTTCGTAAGAGAAACGCACATCTTGACCCGGTGCAGATCCATTTGACAGGAACCAACGCAAAGCATCAGCACCGTATTTGTCAACAACATCCATAGGGTCAATGCCGTTACCGAGAGATTTAGACATCTTGCGCCCTTGCTCATCACGAATAAGCCCGTGGATTAGGACGTTTTTGAATGGCTGGCGACCAGTGAATTCCAAAGATTGGAAAATCATACGGGAAACCCAGAAGAAGATGATGTCATAGCCTGTGACAAGGGTCGAGGTTGGGAAATAACGTTTGAAATCTTCTGAGTCCGTGTCAGGCCAGCCCATAGTTGAGAATGGCCAAAGAGCAGAGCTGAACCAAGTGTCAAGCACATCTTCATCTTGCTTCCAGCCATCACCCTCTGGAGCCTCTTCACCGACATACATGTCACCATCCGCATTGTACCAAGCAGGGATTTGGTGACCCCACCAGAGCTGACGGGAAATCACCCAGTCATGCACATTTTCCATCCATTGCAGGAAGGTATCATTGAAACGCGGTGGGTAAAAGTCCACTTTGTCATCAGTGTCTTGATTGGCAATGGCATTCTTAGCCAGTTGGTCCATCTTAACGAACCACTGGGTAGACAGACGTGGCTCAATTGGTACACCTGTCCGTTCTGAGTGACCAACCGAGTGGGTCATCTTTTCGATTTCCACAAGAGCGCCGATTTCTTCCAGTTTCTTAACAGTTGCCTTGCGGGCTTCAAAGCGATCCATGCCAGCAAATTCGCCAGCCAGTTCGTTCATGGTTCCGTCATCGTTCATGACATTGACTTGTGGCAGATTGTGACGCTGACCAACGAGGAAGTCGTTAGGATCATGGGCAGGTGTGATTTTAACCACACCTGTTCCAAACTCAGGGTCAGCATGTTCATCTGCTACGATTGGAATCAGCTTGTTAACAATTGGCAAGATAACATTTTGTCCAATCAGATCTTTGTAACGATCATCATTTGGATTGACAGCGACAGCCGTATCCCCAAACATGGTCTCTGGACGCGTGGTCGCAACTTCCAAAGCGCGCGAGCCATCTTCCAACATATAATTCATATGGTAGAAGGCACCTTCCACATCCTTATGAATGACTTCGATGTCGGACAAAGCTGTGCGTGCCTTAGGGTCCCAGTTGATGATAAATTCGCCGCGATAAATCCAGCCTTTTTTATAGAGTTCTACGAAAACCTTGCGGACCGCTTTAGACAATCCTTCATCAAGGGTGAAACGTTCCCGCGAATAATCAACAGAAATTCCCATCTTGCCCCATTGCTCCTTGATGGTTGCCGCATACTCATCCTTCCATTCCCAGACCTTATCCAGAAATTTCTCACGACCAAGATCATAACGGGAAATGCCATCTTCAGCCAAGCGAGCTTCTACCTTGGCCTGTGTGGCAATACCAGCGTGATCCATCCCCGGCAGCCAGAGCGTGTCAAAACCCTGCATACGCTTTTGACGGATAATAATATCCGGCAAAGTCGTGTCCCAAGCGTGACCAAGGTGCAATTTCCCCGTCACATTTGGTGGTGGAATCACGATTGAATAAGGCTTAGCCTTTTGATCTCCAGAAGGCTTGAAAACATCGGCATCAAGCCATTTTTGGTAACGACCAGCCTCAACCTCGGCTGGATTGTATTTAGGTGAAAGTTGTGTTGACATATATGTTCTCCTTAATATACTTTTATATAATTGACTTGCTCTAGAAATTTCTTTTCTTTCTCTTCATTTTCTGATAAAACTGTGATGTCAATATCAATCTGATACTGTTTAAATAAATAACTTTTAATTATTTTCTTTAGAGTTAGTATTTCATTCTGTTTATTTTTTTCACTATTTTTATATATTAACAATAAATCAATATCGTTAAACTCTTCTTTTTCTAACGAAGAACCAAATTGATAAAGTTCAAATCGAATCGTTTCATCTAGTAATTTTTTAAATTCTATGTTACTAATCAAATTTATAATCGCGTTCCCCATACAATCTTTTACCATCTTCTTCATCAATTCCCATATAATATTGAGATGGATCTGAGTAATTTAATGCACCCATGAATTCTTGAATTTTGAATAAACCAAAATGTTTTTGTAGTGCATATTCTTTAGCTTCATACGTATAGCTATTCCACATACTAATGGTGATTAAAGCATCAAAACCTTCATTTATCTTTTCAACAACATCATTAACAGATACAGTGTACTTATTAGTTAACCATACTAAATATGTCTTACCACCACTAAGAAATAACTTATAAATAAAATCTTCTGGTCTTTCATATCTAACAATCTTACCATGTCTCTCTAATATCTGTTCAAAATAAACTACTGACTCTGGTCTCGGTTCATCGCTAAAATTAACCATTTAAATTAACTCCTTGATTTTTAATAATTGATTCTAACATTTTTGGAAAGTCTTCTGGAAATGATTCATATACATTTGAATCTAGTCTTTGTTTGTCATTACATTCAAATGATTCAACATTTGATTTAAATTTGTTAAATAGCAATTTTTCTTTTCTACTAAAAAATGATTGATGTTTACTATACAAATTTAATATATCTTTGTTATTCTCAATAATTTTTTGTTTTTGCTTATTCCAAATTTTATAGGAAGACTTACTCATTGGACTAGTTGAAGCTACTTTAGAATGTGGACCATACTTAAAAAAGATTTCACTATTCTCATCCAAAATTTCAAGAATGCTTTCTGAAATTTCTCTTTTTGATAAGATATTCTCGCCACTTTTCTCATTACTTAGATAATTTTGAATAATATCAAGAACTTTACGCTGAGAATTTGGGGTTAAATCCTGAAACTTTTTTATTAAATCTTCTGTTAAAAAAATATTCTTCTTGGGATTAAAATTCAATTGTGAAGTATTATTATATTTACCATTTTTAATCTTGCTATTCTGTTTTCCAATAAAAACAAAGTAAAGTACGTATTCCTTATAATCTTCTTTAGTTAATTCATCTTTAGAAATAGTACCATGCACTTTTTGATTCTCACAAGTACATG
This sequence comes from Streptococcus mutans, assembly GCF_006739205.1. NCBI lineage: Bacteria > Bacillati > Bacillota > Bacilli > Lactobacillales > Streptococcaceae > Streptococcus > Streptococcus mutans. The sequence goes on along the minus strand of NZ_AP019720.1, from coordinate 397,094 downwards.
AAATTTGAACAACAATTTTATTTTTATCATCAATTAAATCAATTGCTTCAAAATTGGACTGTTCAATATTTAAATTTTCTAACTTCCAAGAAAATAAAGCATTTAAAATTTCTTTATAAAAAGATTCTGCTAACACCGCATTATCCAGTAAATTAAGCTTTGCTCTTTTTTCAATAATTTCGTTTAAGTCTCTTAATGTACGAATAAATTGATTAATATTATCACTTGTTTCAAACAATACTTTCCTCCCATTCCTTCTCCAACAGTCCATAAACCAAGTCCGTACAGTGATTGCCTTGCAACCTTTTTCCCAGTAAACTGGTATGTGCTCTTTCCTACCAAAAACCGTCCCTGCCAATTGACAGGGACGAATGTCATTCTATGATCTCCGCGGTACCACCCAGTTTCGGGCTAGACCCGCAACTCATTTTATTTCAAAAAATCACATCAGCAACCAGTTTCGACATTTGTGCGGATTTCCCAGTAACGCCGCTTCCTATAACAAATGGAATTCAAAACACCTCTGAATGACCTTATTTTATCAGATTAACCTTTAGAAATCAATAATTTCTCTCACCAAAAAGACCGTCTGGTATATCGTGAAATCCTTTGCCAGCCTTATAATTTTCAAATTTTCCTTGGATAAATTTATAGGCATCCAGTTTGCTTTCATAACGAATATAGGCATCTGCTGCACGCTCATCTTTATCTTCTTCAATGATTTTACGACTAGCATTCATGGCCATTTCGTTAATGGTCACTTGTGAATTGACCCAAGCTTCAAATTCTCGTAAAAATTCCTGTTCGTATGACATCATATCTTCCTTGTAAAAAATTCTGTAACTGTTATTATACCATTTTAAGAGAAAAAGAGATAGCCATTTCGTTTTCTAATTTAAATTAATGAACAAATGATATTAAGTTTCCCTCCTTGCATTCTTCATTATTTTATAGTATGATAGATGAGTCGCCGCTATAGTTAAATGGTATAATAGAGCAATGGTAATGCTCCGTTCCGAGTTCGATTCTCGGTGGTGGCATGAAACTTGACCGACCTAATTCCTATTAGGTCGGCTTTTTTAGAGCCTTTTTAACAATGGCACCCCAATTTTAACCCCAATTTAAATCTTATCTTCATAACTTAGTTTCATAATAAAAACACCCCAATCATTAGATTTTTGTCTAACTTATGAGGTGCAGTTCATTCACACTAGTCGTTTTCTTTTTCTTATTAAGAGAATACTGATTTTTATGCTCTATCGTCCACATTAATGTATCATTTAATATTTCTATAACCCCTCGCTTAGAAATTATCCAATTACTTTCTTAAGCTTATAAAACTCATAATATGTTCCATCCATATTAGAAACAGAAGTTTTATGTTCAGTATTGCTGCCAGACAAACAAGCCACCAATATCATTGCCATCCAAAAACCGTTAACAAAGTCAAAACCTTTTTCATTCTTCCTATCCTTTCCTACGATCCACATAAAATTTCACAAATCTTATCTTATCCCTTTGAGTAAGTTTTCCAATAACTCGAAAATGACTAAAAGTAGACGGACTAAATCGTAAAATATTGATAGTATCAACCCAAGACGGTTTTTTTAATCCTGCCTCAGAACAATCCATAATTCTAAAATATTTCTGCCTAATATTTACTGATTTTAAAGAATATTGACTCGTTATACTTAAAGCTAGCACTATCTCACTATCAAATCTAATCTGAATTATCTAAATCAATTGTTTTCACTGTTTCAGCATTTTCCATAATCAAATCAGTTAAACGCTTATTAAGCAAATCATCTGCAGAAGAATCTTTAATCTCAAAAGGAATACTTCTTGTTTTTACACTTTGTGTCAAAAAAAGCTTAACAGCTGTTGACATATCAAGACCCAATTCCTTATAAAGCTCTGTTGCTTTTTCCTTTAATTCGTCATCAACACGAATAGCTATAGTTGACATATTAATACCTCACCTTTTTCTTTATAGTTCTATTGTATAACAATAACTATACAATATCAAACAACTTATAGGTTTATTTTTAATAACCAACATAACTTAAATGTTTTAAAATCAAGAAAATAATTCTAATCAAAATTTCACAATGTCCGGTGGGCGGTAACAATAACGATAATTGAAAAAGGATCTGAAAATTTATCTCAGTTCCTTTTTTCTATTGTTGCTTGTTGATTTACTTGTTCTTAAATAAAAATATTAGTTAACTGCGTATAAGGCTAAAATCTTATCACCAACACGTTCAACATCATCGGCCAGACCGCGCAATTCAAAATTATCAAGAACAGGAAAACCGAATTGTTCAGCATACTGCTTAGCCGTCAGACAATATTGATTGTTAAAATTTTTATTGCCTGAACCAACAATGCCATAGCAATAACGATAATTATCTGCAAAAGCTATGAACTCTCGTAAAGGGGTTGTCAAAATTTCAATATCCCCACTGTCAAGACCATTTCCACCTTCAAGATAGGTTGGTAAGAAAGCAACAAAATAATCAGATAGGGCAAAATAATCTGCCTGATCTTTAACTAAATCTTTGACATTGACAGAATGAATTGTTAAGTCCGTTTTTGACTGTAGATAGTTTGTCAAGCGAGCTACAAAACTTTTGGTATTGCCGCTTAAACTAATATAAATTAAAGTGATTGTTTTTGTCATTTTACTTCCTTACTTTTTTTAGAACAACTATTTTGTTTTCGTTTTACTAATTTAACAACAGCCTCAGTTCTTGCTGTATGAGGGAACATATCGACCGATTGGATATAATTGACTTCATAGACTTTAACCAATTGAACCAAATCTCTGGCAAGAGTTGAAACATTACAAGAGACATAAACCATTTTTTCTGGCTGATAGGTTAGCAGAGTTTTTAAAAGTTTCTCATCAAGTCCTGTTCTAGGTGGATCAACAATAAGCGCCGATGCTTGATAGCCGTCTTTGTACCATTTTGGAATAACATTTTCGGCTTTCCCCATTTCATAATAGGTGTTTGTGTATCCCATACGCTCAGCATTTCTTTTAGCATCTGTAATAGCTTCAGGAATAATATCCATCCCTCTAACTGATTTTACTTTATTAGCAAAAGCAAGACCAATACTACCGACACCACAGTAAGCATCAATTAAATGATCTTCTGCAGTCACATCAAGAGCTTGAAGTGCTTGATGATAAAGAACTTGCGTCTGCTGAGGATTAAGTTGATAAAAGGCTCTGGGAGATAAAGAAAAGGAATAATCTAAAACTTCCTCTGATATGCTATCAATACCCCAGAGAATTTCTGTTTTCTGACCATAAATAGCACTGGATTTGCTGGAATTAAAATTAACGGCAACCGTCTTAATTTCTGGAAAATATCCTGTCAAATCACGAATAATTCCGACGAGATTAACTTCCTTACTGGTTACAAAAATCAACTGAACTTGATTGGTGGCTTGTGACTTTCTGACCATGATAGTTCTGACACCAGCAAAATGACGCCGTTCGTCATAAACAGGGATATTGTAGTCGTCCAAAAGCTGACAGACTCGATTGACGATTTTTTGGGTCAGCTCATCTTGTATCAAACAATCTTTAATATCTACCAAATGATGACTTTGCTCTTTGAAAAGTCCCGCTCTAACAGAACCGCCAAATTTTCTCGTCTGAAATTGTAACTTGGCGCGATAATGCTGAGGGTGTTCCATTCCAATTGTCGCTCGAATGTCATAGGTCTCATAACCTTGCGGCTTAAATTTTTTCAAAGCTTGCTTTAGCAAATCTTTTTTGAAATCCAATTGTTTATCATAACGTAAATGCATGATTTGACAGCCGCCACATTCCTCATAAATAGGACAAGCAGGCCGCACCCGAAATTTAGATTTTTTATTGATGGTCAATAGTCTGGCTTGCACGAAATTGTGTTTAACACTGGTTATTTGACAAAAAATCTCTTCACCTTTCAGAGCACCGGGAACAAAAACTAAGGTTCTCTTATAAAAGCCAATTCCTTCACCGTTAATTCCCATTCTCTTGATTTTCAAGGGAATCTTTTGTTTTACTCGTAAATTCATACTACTATTCTATCATTTTCTGCTATAATAAAGGCATGAAAATTACTAAAATTGAAAAGAAAAAAAGACTTTATCTGATTGAAATTGATGAAGCTGAACATTTCTATATCACTGAAGATACCATTGTCCATTTTATGCTCAGCAAGAATAAGGAAATTCTTCCTGAGCAACTAGAAGAAATCAAGACCTTTGCCCAATTTTCTTATGGTAAAAACCTTGCTCTGTATTATCTTTCTTTTAAACAGCGCACGGAAAAAGAAGTCAAAGATTATCTGATAAGACATGATATTAACACTACTGTTATTCCTCAGATTCTCACCCAATTAAAAGAGGAAAAGTGGCTTGATGACAGTAAATATATCGACAATATATTGCAGCAAAATCTTCATTCTGGTGATAAAGGCGCCTTTATCCTTAAACAGAAATTACTTCAAAAAGGAATCGAATCTCAATTAATTGAAGACATGTTAAAAGATTTTGATTTCAGCAGTATTTGCATTAAAACGGCCCAAAAACTCCTTAAAAAATATCAAAGTAAGCTCCCAAAAAGAGCTCTCAAGGATAAACTCAAGCAAGCCTTAACGACCAAAGGATTTTCCTATCAAGAAGCCCAAATAGCTCTTGAAGATTTAGATATTGAAAACAATTCTGAAAATGAAGAAGAACTTATTTATAAAGAACTAGATAAACAATATCGGAAATATAGTAAAAAATATGAAAATTATGAACTCAGACAACGCCTGACACAAAGCTTAGCCAGAAAAGGCTTTGCCTTTGATGCTATTAAAAATGCCTTACGGGAGTATTTGTAACCTTTCTGACAGAAAAAAATGCTTTTTTCTTGAAATTATGTTAAACTGTAAAAGACAAGCTTAATTGTAGAAAGTTGGTAAGGCAATGAAATTACCTAAGGAAGGCGACTTTATTACAATTCAAAGTTATAAGCATGATGGTAGTTTGCACCGAACTTGGCGCGACACTATGGTACTAAAAACAACAGAAAATGCCGTTATTGGTGTTAATGATCATACGCTAGTCACTGAAAGTGATGGGAGACGATGGGTAACCCGCGAACCAGCTATTGTTTACTTTCATAAAAAATTCTGGTTTAATATCATCGCAATGATTCGAGATAATGGCGTTTCTTACTATTGCAACTTAGCTAGTCCTTATATAATGGATCAAGAAGCATTAAAGTATATCGATTATGATTTAGATGTTAAGGTTTTTGCAGATGGTGAAAAAAAACTTCTAGATGTTGATGAATATGAGTTACATAAACAAAAAATGGGATATTCTTCTGATATTGACTACATTTTGAAAGAAAACGTCAAAATTTTAGTAGACTGGATTAATAATGGTAAAGGACCCTTTTCACAATCCTATATCAATATTTGGTACAAACGTTATCTTGAACTTAAGAATCGTTAAAGTTGTCAAAAAGCACTTCAGTGGTGCTTTCTTTTTTATAGAAAGGAGTCTCTTATATCATGGCCTTTACAAATACAAAGGGACGGTATGCAAGTTTTGGTGTGGTAACAAGTTTACCTCCCGAATTGATTGATGTTTTTTGGGAAATTCTTGATAATAACTTAAAAGACGTTTTCACACTTGACACTCTTTTAACCTTTCAATTAGTGAATAATCAAGGGCAACTGAGTTTTAAGTACTACGATAAATACAGTAAAACCGTTATTGTATCTGACTATGCAACCAAATTTGACCCTTTCTATCCAGAAATCGTTCAAATTATTGATAATAATGGCAGAGAAACTATTATTCTCCCTTATGAATTGGACATAGATTTGTAACTTTTCAAATAATGGTAATTTAAAAGCAATTCACTTGTAAGCACTTCTAAAATTGGATACAAAAGTCCAACTTAGGAGTGTTTTTAGTTATATTAGCTACTAAAAATTTGAACATCACAAAAGAGAGAACCAATCTGATTCTCTCGCACGCTTTATCAATCACTTATTACAGTTGACAAGGAGCCATAAAAGAGAAGGTCAAGGGTAGCCTTCTCTCTGGATATGTTATAAGTCAACCTACGTATAGGATTCGAACCCGCGACCCCCACCTTGGCAAGGTGATGTTCTACCACTGAACTACGTTCGCAATGCCGGCTACATGACTTGAACACGCGACCCTCTGATTACAAATCAGATGCTCTACCAACTGAGCTAAGCCGGCCTATCTCCTCTATATGCGGGTGAAGGGACTTGAACCCCCACGCCCTTAAGCGCCAGATCCTAAATCTGGTGCGTCTGCCAATTCCGCCACACCCGCATCTCTTGATGACCCGTACTGGGCTCGAACCAGTGACCCTTTGATTAAAAGTCAAATGCTCTACCAACTGAGCTAACGAGTCGATGATCCCTCTCTTTTCAGAAAAAGACGGTCCCGACGGGAATCGAACCCGCGATCTTCGCCGTGACAGGGCGACGTGATAACCGCTACACCACGGGACCTCTAACTAATCACTTTAGTTACTTAGTTATGGGAGTTAACGGGCTCGAACCGCTGACCCTCTGCTTGTAAGGCAGATGCTCTCCCAACTGAGCTAAACTCCCTCTTGCTAAGCGATGACCCTATCTCACAGGGGGCAACCCCCAACTACTTCAGGCGTGCTAGGGCTTAACTGCTGTGTTCGGCATGGGTACAGGTGTCTCCCCTAGGCTATCATCACTTAACAAGCGTGATCGCTCACTCACGATTGAATAGCTAGCCACTGAAACCGACGCTGCGCCTGCTTTCTTTAAAAAATGGTACTCGGGCTAAATCCTTGGAAAAAAGAGAAATGGTCTGGTGTCCATCAAACACTGCACCCATTTCCTATTTTTCAGGCGGATTTTACGCCCTTAGTCACTTATTTTTGGATAAGTCCTCGAGCGATTAGTATTGGTCCGCTTCACGTCTCACAACGCTTCCACTCCCAACCTATCTACCTGTTCTTCTCTCAGGGCTCTTACTAACTGAACGTTATGGGAAATCTCATCTTGAGGGGGGCTTCACACTTAGATGCTTTCAGCGTTTATCCCCTCCCTACTTAGCTACCCAGCGATGCTCTTGGCAGAACAACTGGTACACCAGCGGTAAGTCCACTCTGGTCCTCTCGTACTAGGAGCAGATCCTCTCAAATTTCCTTCGCCCGCGACGGATAGGGACCGAACTGTCTCACGACGTTCTGAACCCAGCTCGCGTGCCGCTTTAATGGGCGAACAGCCCAACCCTTGGGACCGACTACAGCCCCAGGATGCGACGAGCCGACATCGAGGTGCCAAACCTCCCCGTCGATGTGAACTCTTGGGGGAGATAAGCCTGTTATCCCCAGGGTAGCTTTTATCCGTTGAGCGATGGCCCTTCCATACGGTACCACCGGATCACTAAGCCCGACTTTCGTCCCTGCTCGACTTGTCTGTCTCGCAGTCAAGCTCCCTTATACCTTTACACTCTGCGACTGATTTCCAACCAGTCTGAGGGAACCTTTGGGCGCCTCCGTTACACTTTAGGAGGCGACCGCCCCAGTCAAACTGCCCGTCAGACACTGTCTCCGTAGATGATCAACCTACCGGGTTAGAGTAGCCATCACACAAGGGTAGTATCCCAACATCGCCTCCAAGTAAACTAGCGTTCACTCTTCCTTGGCTCCTACCTATCCTGTACATGTGTAACAGATACGCAATATCAAACTGCAGTAAAGCTCCATGGGGTCTTTCCGTCCTGTCGCGGGTAACCTGCATCTTCACAGGTACTAAAATTTCACCGAGTCTCTCGTTGAGACAGTGCCCAAATCATTACGCCTTTCGTGCGGGTCGGAACTTACCCGACAAGGAATTTCGCTACCTTAGGACCGTTATAGTTACGGCCGCCGTTTACTGGGGCTTCAATTCACACCTTCGACAAACGTCTAAGCGCTCCTCTTAACCTTCCAGCACCGGGCAGGCGTCACCCCCTATACTTCATCTTGCGATTTCGCAGAGAGCTGTGTTTTTGATAAACAGTTGCTTGGGCCTTTTCACTGCGGCTGACTTATCGCCAGCGCCCCTTCTCCCGAAGTTACGGGGCCATTTTGCCGAGTTCCTTAACGAGAGTTCGCTCGCTCACCTGAGGCTACTCGCCTCGACTACCTGTGTCGGTTTGCGGTACGGGTAGAGTATTCATTAACGCTAGAAGCTTTTCTTGGCAGAGTGACATCACTAGCTTCGCTACTAAACTTCGCTCCCCGTCACAGCTTGGTGGCGCAGAACTAAGCATTTGACTCAGTCCTCACCTCACTGCTTGGACGTGCTCTTCCAATCGCACGCTCTAGTTAGCCTGCTGCGTCCCTCCTTCACTCAATACTCTAGTACAGGAATATCAACCTGTTGCCCATCGGATACACCTATCGGTCTCTCCTTAGGTCCCGACTAACCCAGGGCGGACGAGCCTTCCCCTGGAATCCTTAGTCTTACGGTGGACAGGATTCTCACCTGTCTTACGCTACTCATACCGGCATTCTCACTTCTATGCACTCCAGCGCTCCTTGCGGTACACCTTCTGCGCACATAGAACGCTCTCCTACCATCCCCTAAGGGATCCACAGCTTCGGTAAATTGTTTCAGCCCCGGTACATTTTCGGCGCAGGGTCACTCGACTAGTGAGCTATTACGCACTCTTTGAATGAATAGCTGCTTCTAAGCTAACATCCTAGTTGTCTGTGCAACCCCACATCCTTTTCCACTTAACAATTATTTGGGGACCTTAGCTGGTGGTCTGGGCTGTTTCCCTTTCGACTACGGATCTTAGCACTCGCAGTCTGACTGCCGGTCTTAACTCGTTGGCATTCGGAGTTTATCTGAGATTGGTAATCCGGGATGGACCCCTCAATCAAACAGTGCTCTACCTCCAAGAGTCTCGCGACCGACGCTAGCCCTAAAGCTATTTCGGAGAGAACCAGCTATCTCCAAGTTCGTTTGGAATTTCTCCGCTACCCACAAGTCATCCAAACACTTTTCAACGTGTCCTGGTTCGGTCCTCCAGTGCGTTTTACCGCACCTTCAACCTGCTCATGGGTAGGTCACTTGGTTTCGGGTCTACATCTACGTACTTAACCGCCCTTTTCAGACTCGGTTTCCCTACGGCTCCGTCTCTTCAACTTAACCTCGCACGTAAACGTAACTCGCCGGTTCATTCTACAAAAGGCACGCTCTCACCCATTAACGGGCTCGAACTTCTTGTAAGCACACGGTTTCAGGTTCTCTTTCACTCCCCTTCCGGGGTGCTTTTCACCTTTCCCTCACGGTACTGGTTCACTATCGGTCACTAGGGAGTATTTAGGGTTGGGAGATGGGCCTCCCAGATTCCGACGGGATTCCTCGTGTCCCGCCGTACTCAGGATCCTGCTTGGCATCAAGTGAATTTCAAATACGAGGCTCTTACTCTCTCTGGCGACTCTTCCCAGAGTCTTCTTCTATTCCCTTGGCTGCTTTATCGCAGTCCTACAACCCCAGAGTGTAAACACTCTGGTTTGCCCTCCTGCCTCTTCGCTCGCCGCTACTGAGGCAATCGCTCTTGCTTTCTCTTCCTGCAGCTACTGAGATGTTTCAGTTCACTGCGTCTTCCTTCTCATAACCTTAACAGTTATGGATAACAGGCATTACCTGTTGGGTTCCCCCATTCGGATATCTCTGGATCAAGGCTTACTTACAGCTCCCCAAAGCATGTCGTCGTTCGTCACGTCCTTCATCGGCTCCTAGTGCCTAGGCATCCACCGTGCGCCCTTATTAACTTAACCTTATTTCTCGTTTCTCTGGCTTTTCAGCGTCTCGGTTTCTTTTTTGTTTCCCTATAGCTGCGCTATAGGGCTTTTACTAGCTATTCAATTGTCAATGAACCATCTCTAGGATACTTAACATATCCTAAGTGGATTTTATAGACTTCCTTGTCTTAAACAAGATATGAAGTTGAACTCCAGACTGACTTCTTAGAAAAATAGATAATCTTCTACAGAAGTATTCGCAAGCGAACCGTCTGTTAGTATCCTGTTTTAATGGAGCCTAGCGGGATCGAACCGCTGACCTCCTGCGTGCAAAGCAGGCGCTCTCCCAGCTGAGCTAAGGCCCCACTTACCCTCTCAAAACTAAACAAGAAGTTCCCCCTAATGTGCTTTGCGTTTTTCCTTAGAAAGGAGGTGATCCAGCCGCACCTTCCGATACGGCTACCTTGTTACGACTTCACCCCAATCATCCATCCCACCTTAGGCGGCTGGCCCCTAAAAGGTTACCTCACCGACTTCGGGTGTTACAAACTCTCGTGGTGTGACGGGCGGTGTGTACAAGGCCCGGGAACGTATTCACCGCGGCGTGCTGATCCGCGATTACTAGCGATTCCGACTTCATGGAGGCGAGTTGCAGCCTCCAATCCGAACTGAGATCGGCTTTCAGAGATTAGCTTGCCGTCACCGGCTCGCAACTCGTTGTACCGACCATTGTAGCACGTGTGTAGCCCAGGTCATAAGGGGCATGATGATTTGACGTCATCCCCACCTTCCTCCGGTTTATTACCGGCAGTCTCGCTAGAGTGCCCAACTTAATGATGGCAACTAACAATAAGGGTTGCGCTCGTTGCGGGACTTAACCCAACATCTCACGACACGAGCTGACGACAACCATGCACCACCTGTCTCCGATGTACCGAAGTAACTTCCTATCTCTAAGAATAGCATCGGGATGTCAAGACCTGGTAAGGTTCTTCGCGTTGCTTCGAATTAAACCACATGCTCCACCGCTTGTGCGGGCCCCCGTCAATTCCTTTGAGTTTCAACCTTGCGGTCGTACTCCCCAGGCGGAGTGCTTATTGCGTTAGCTCCGGCACTAAGCCCCGGAAAGGGCCTAACACCTAGCACTCATCGTTTACGGCGTGGACTACCAGGGTATCTAATCCTGTTCGCTACCCACGCTTTCGAGCCTCAGCGTCAGTGACAGACCAGAGAGCCGCTTTCGCCACTGGTGTTCCTCCATATATCTACGCATTTCACCGCTACACATGGAATTCCACTCTCCCCTTCTGCACTCAAGTCAGACAGTTTCCAGAGCACACTATGGTTGAGCCATAGCCTTTTACTCCAGACTTTCCTGACCGCCTGCGCTCCCTTTACGCCCAATAAATCCGGACAACGCTCGGGACCTACGTATTACCGCGGCTGCTGGCACGTAGTTAGCCGTCCCTTTCTGGTAAGCTACCGTCACTGTGTGAACTTTCCACTCTCACACACGTTCTTGACTTACAACAGAGCTTTACGATCCGAAAACCTTCTTCACTCACGCGGCGTTGCTCGGTCAGACTTTCGTCCATTGCCGAAGATTCCCTACTGCTGCCTCCCGTAGGAGTCTGGGCCGTGTCTCAGTCCCAGTGTGGCCGATCACCCTCTCAGGTCGGCTATGTATCGTCGCCTTGGTAAGCTCTTACCTTACCAACTAGCTAATACAACGCAGGTCCATCTACTAGTGATGCGCTTGCATCTTTCAATCAATTATCATGCAATAATTAATATTATGCGGTATTAGCTATCGTTTCCAATAGTTATCCCCCGCTAATAGGCAGGTTACCTACGCGTTACTCACCCGTTCGCGACTCAAGAAAACACGGTGTGCAAGCACAGTGTGTTCCCTTGCGTCCCACTTGCATGTATTAGGCACGCCGCCAGCGTTCGTCCTGAGCCAGGATCAAACTCTCATTTAATCGTTTGAGTTCTTTCTCATTACTGTCCACTGACAGATTTATGTTTCGTTCTTTGACAGGTCACATTTCTTTATGTCACCCTGCACTTTGGTTGGTTCGTCTTCTTGTTCAGTTTTCAAAGGGCTTAGTGCTACTTTAAACAGCAACTTTCATAGTATATCAAAGTATTTATAATTTTGTCAAGACTTTTTCAAAAGAATTTCAAAAAGTTTTGACAAATACACTATTGATTATTAAAAATCAACTGCTGAATCGCTCATTCTCTTTCTGAACCTGATTTTATAATATCTTAAATATCAAAAGGCTGGGCACAAGTAGCTCAGCCTTCAAAAAAATTCTAGTCTATCAAAATAGATAAAGTTTCTAATAGGTTCTCTGCATTGACTTCAATTGTATCTCCAGTCGATTTTATTTTAACTTCTACAATACCATCTGAAGCTTTTTTACCAACTGTTACACGAATCGGCAGCCCAATAAGGTCACTATCAGAAAATTTCGAACCAATACGCTCATTCCGATTATCTGTTAAAACAGAATAGTGAGCATCTACCAAACTTTCTTCTACTTTTGCTGTCAATTGTTGGGAGACTTCATCCTTTACATTAACCGTAATGAGATGGACATCAAATGGCGCCAACGTTTTAGGAAAATTAACTCCCCAAGAAAATCGGTAAGCTCCTTTAGGTGTCTTATTAACAAAGATACGTGCATTTTGTTCAATGACTGCTGATAGAATTCTACTAACACCGATGCCATAACTTCCCATAATAATAGGGATTGAACGTCCATTTTCATCAAGAATGTTAGCTCCCATACTTTCTGAATAACGTGTTCCCAATTTAAAAATGTGACCAATTTCAATACCACGCGCAAATTTAAGAACACCTTTACCATCTGGAGATGCCTCTCCTTCACAGACTTCACGAATATCAACATAAGCAGCTTCAAAGTCACGTTCCGGATTGACACCTGTCAAATGATAGCCATCTTCATTAGCACCAACAACGGCATTCCCAATATTTTTCACCTTACGATCTGCCACAATTTTGACATTTTCTGGTAGATTAACTGGACCTAGAGAACCAAAGGAAGCACTAAAAATTTCTCTTGCTTCTTTTTCATTAGCTGGTTCCAAGAAGTCAGCACCCAGATAGTTTTTTAGTTTAACTTCATTAACCTGATCATTTCCTACAAGTAAAGCAACAACTGGTTCATCATCTGCAATAAATAATAAGGTTTTTATGGTTTGTGTTGGATCTATTTCTAAAAAGGCAGCAACTTCATCAATCGTTTTACAATTTGGTGTTTCAATACGCTGTATATCTTCATGAGAAACAACCTTATTGTTAGGCTTATATTCGCTCGTCGCCATTTCCAGATTAGCCGCATAATCAGACTCACTTGAATAAGCGATAGTATCCTCTCCTGATATTAACCAAGAGGAGAGTTCTTGTTTAATCTCTTTCAAAACATCAGCTGGAATCTCTTCAATAGAGCCAATAGCTTTATCAAGAACCAGCCAATGCTCCAAATCTGTACGATCTGGCGTTACTGCCATAAATTCCTGACTATCTTTACCACCCATAGCACCGCCATCACCAATAATCGCTTTAAAATCTAAACCAACTCTAGTAAAAATGGCTTCATAAGCCTTACGATAATCTTCATAAGTAGCATCTAAACTGTCATAATCAGCATGAAAACTATAGCCATCTTTCATAATAAATTCACGAGTACGAAGCAAGCCATTGCGAGGGCGTTTTTCGTCACGATATTTTGCTTGAATTTGATAAAGATTCAAGGGAAGCTGCTTGTAAGATTTCACTGCATCACGGATGAGATTTGTAAAAGTTTCTTCATGAGTCGGCCCTAAAATAAAATCTGATTGATCGCGATTTTTTAACTTATAAAGATCTTCCCCATAAGTTCCATATCGGCCGGATTCACGCCATAAGTCAGCTGTTAAAAGGGCAGGTGCCAGCATTTCAACAGCACCAATTTTATCAAATTCTTCACGCATGATTTCTTTAATTTTTTCAATAACGCGATGAGCTAAAGGTAAATAAGAGTAAATCCCTGCCGATACTTGGCGGACATAACCAGCACGCACCATAAGGGCATGACTGATGACTTGTGCATCACTTGGCATTTCGCGCAAGGTTGGGATTAACATATTACTTTGTTTCATTAAAAATTATACTCCGTCTCATTAATTTAGAAAAATGCTCGCATGATATCATTCCAAGTTACTGCAATCATAAGCGCAACCATAATAAGAACACCAGCGAGGGTAATATAGGTTTCTGTCTCTTGTTTGAGCGGTTTTTTTCGAATAACTTCTATAAAATTGATTAAAATTTTACCACCATCAAGAGCAGGAATAGGCAACAAATTAAAAATACCCAGATTAATAGAAAGCATAGCCATTAATTCAAGGACTCTTGCAAAACCTTCTCTAGCAGCTGTATTACTCAGTTGATAAATCGCAACAGGACCACCTAATTTATTGAGACTTGGCTGTAGGATTAGCCCTTTAAGACCATTCAAGATAACAAAAGCGCCGTCCCAAGACATCTTAAAGGCACCAACAATTTTATCCCCAAATCCTGTTTTCATACTTGGCATGACACCAATAACGTAATTCCCATTAACTTTTTTAGGGATGACTTTTAAAGTTTTTACGCTTCCTTGAGTCTTAGCCTTAACTGGAATAGCTTCTTTCTTTTTCAAATTACTAGTTGACTTAGCAACCGCATTAGTGAGATCATTCCAATTATGAACTTTGTTTTTCCCAATTTGTAAAATTTGATCATTATTCTTAAGTCCGAGCTTAGCTACAGCACTGTTAGGAGTCACACGCACATGATTGCTTGAAGAATCCTGAACACCGCCTTGCACAAAAATCAAGAGGGCAAAAACAAAAATACCTAAAATAAAGTTATTCATGGGACCTGCAAAATTAGTGATTAAACGTCCCCAAATACTAGCCTTTTGATATTGCACATCTAGCGGTGCAATGCGAATTTCTGTTCCATCCTCTTCAACAATTGTTGCATCATGATCCACTGGATAAGTCTTAGTTTCTTCAAGAACGCGTCCTGTAATCTCTAATTTGTCTTCTAAATCATAAGCTGTCACATTTATAGGCAAGGCCGTCTTGTCCACTTGCCTGTCAGAAAGGTCAATACGAGTGACCACACCTGCTTTATTAAGCGTCAAAGCGGCAGGTATCCCTGTTTTAATTTCGCTAGTATCTTCTCCCCAGCCAGCCATACGGACATAGCCACCTAAAGGCAAAATTCGAATGGTATAAGCTGTACCGTCTTTTCCTTGATGTGCAAAAACTTTCGGCCCCATACCAATGGCAAATTCCCGAACCAAAATTCCTGATTTTCTAGCAAAATAGAAATGACCAAATTCATGGACAAGAACTATAATTCCAAAGATAATAATAAAAGCTATTAGTCCTGACATTCTTTCCTCCTCCTTTTAGAACAAACCAAAGAAGTGCATGATTGGAAAAACAAAAATCATACTGTCAAAACGGTCTAAAATACCTCCGTGCCCCGGTATGAGTTTGCCAGAATCCTTAACACCAAAATGTCGTTTAATTGAACTTTCAACTAGATCACCAAATTGGGCAAAGATACTAAAGAGAGCAACCAAAATAAGCATGACTAAGAAGTGATGCGGTGCGTAAACATTCTTATCAAACAACATAAAGATAAAAGCAATGACAACTGCCGACAAAATTCCTCCTAAGCTGCCTTCAATAGTCTTGTTAGGAGAAACTGCCGGCATCAATTTACGTTGACCAAACTGCCGACCAATCATATAAGCTCCAATATCAGTCGCCCAAACGATAAAAAGGGCTAGAAAAACTTTATCAAGTCCAGAAATGCGAGCATTAACGAGATTTTGAAAACCAATCCCAACATAAAGACTGGAAGCAATAGGAAAAGCAGCATCTTCGAAAGAATAGCGATTAGTATTTAAGACCGTTCCTGCTAAAATCAAAAAGATAACGAGACCAAAAGCACTAAAGCTGCCATCAATCGGTAAAAAAGTCAGGTAGTTCTCTAAAGGAATAGTCAGCACAAAAGCCGCAAGCATAGCTAAAATACCTTCAAATGAAAAAATTTCTAACGCCTTCATTTTCAACAGTTCAGATACGCCAATCATGGCTAGAACACCAACAAAAAGCTGAAAAAAGAGACCTCCCAAAAATAGGAAAGGGAGAAAAATAGCCAGAGCCACTCCCCCAAAAAGAACACGTTTCTGCATGATAAATCCTCTTTCTAAACACCACCAAAGCGACGATGGCGATGGTTAAATTCTTCAATAGCTAAATACAAAGCTTTTTTATCAAAATCTGGCCAAAGTGTATCTGTAAAATAAAGCTCACTATAAGCAGCCTGCCACGGTAAAAAGTTACTAAGACGCAGCTCACCACTCGTTCTAATAATCAAATCGGGATCACGGTAAAGGTAAGGAAGATTGCTTGTCATCAAGTAATCAGCAATGAGCCCTTCTGTAATATCACCAGGGTTAAACCGAGCATCTAAAACATCTTGAGCAATCAACTTTACAGCATCAACAATTTCAGCACGACCGCCATAATTCAAAGCAAAATTTAAAATAAGTCCAGAATTATGTTTAGTCAGTTCTCTAGCGCGTTCCAGAGCATCTAAAGTTGCTGCCGGCAGTTCTTCCTTATCGCCAATCACTAAAATACGAACATTATTTTTATGCAGCTTAGGAACATACTTATCAAAGAACTCTACAGGTAAATTCATGATAAATTTAACCTCTTCTTGAGGACGAGCCCAATTTTCCGTTGAAAAAGCATAAACTGTTAAAATTTTGACTCCAAGTTCCGATGCCGCTATCGTCACATCTTGAAGGGCATCCATACCAGCCTTATGTCCAAATACCCTTGGTTTCATTCGTTTCTTAGCCCAGCGTCCATTGCCATCCATAATGATACCGATATGAGCTGGGATTTTAGATAATTTTATATCTTGTTTTTTTCGTCTTAATGTAAACATTATTTTTTCCTTAAAAAATACTATCAGATCTATTTTACCATAATTTAAGATTTATGAACGAATTTTATTCCAGTTGAAAAAAGCCCCAATCACAACGATTGAGGTTTATAATTATTCTTCAATGGCAGATTCAGTACTTGCTGTTTCCTTAGAATCTGAACCTTTTTCTTCTATTTTTGAAGTTTCAATAATTTCAGTTGCTTCTTCCGGCGTTTGATCAGTTTCTACAGTCTGACTTTCTTTTGTTACAACGCGCTTAATTGCCGTTAGTTCAAAAGGCAAGAAGACACCGTCAACGTCAAGAACAATCTTTTTATTATCATTGTCCACTTCATCAACAACAGCGTACATACCGCCAATGGTGACAACTTCATCTCCTTTAGCAATAGCATTTAATTGATTTTGCCGCTCTTGAGCTTGTTTCTTTTGGGAACGCTGCATCAAAAAAATGGCTCCAATCAAAACAACAAACATGATAATTGTAGTATAAGACATAGTATATTCTCCTCATCTCTTTAATAATAAAGCCATCACATACTATAACAAAATTAGATGCTAAGAGCAAGTGCAAAATCAGTTTCTGCCCAAAACGAAGCCTTATAAAAATTCAAAAATTTAAAAGGACGATAACATTAAGAGACCAAAATAGCCAAACAGTCTAAAGCCTACCTATTGAGCGATAAAATCAGCAATAGCCTCTTGTGAAAGCGATGAATCACAAACAACTTTGACTTGTCCTGCTTGAGCAACTAAAAGCCCCGGTACTGTCTGAACATGATATTTCTCACGGAAAGCTTGAACAGCTGTTAAATCATCTTGATTTTCACTATTTAAAAAAGCGACTGTCTGACCCGTATCTGCAGCAACCTGACTCAACTTAGGAGCAAAACGCTGACAGTAAGGACAAGTTGAACGTCCAATGAAAAGAATAAACTTTTCTCCACTATCAATTTTTTCCTGTGCTTCTTGTGCTGTTAGAGCGTTAAAATGTTTAATCGCTTCTGTAAAATGTGACATGAATTTTCCTCACTTCTTTTTTAATAGTCTTATCATAGCTTTTTTTGTTTAAATTTTCAATTAGCCTGTCTGTAAATTTTCAGACCACTGACAGCATTTCTTCTACACTTTATACGACTAAATGACCTATGTTCCAGCTTTAATTTGAAGGTAAGAAAAAAACCTCACAAAATTTGCAAGGTTTCTTTTTGCTTATAAGCCATCAACATTGTGATAAACTTTTTGCACATCGTCATCGTCTTCAAGAGCATCAATAAGTTTTTCAAAGGTTTCCAAATCTTCCCCTTCAAGTGTCACTTCAGACTGAGGAATCATTTCAAGTTCGGTCACTTGAAATTCTGCAACACCGCCTGCACGAAGCGCTTCAATACCTCTGTGAAGGTCTGTTGGAGCAGTATAAACTGTTACAGAACCGTCTTCCGCTTCAACATCTTCAACATCAATATCAGCCTCAAGCAATTGTTCAAAGATACTGTCCGCATCGTCACCAGCAAAGACAATAACACCTTTTTTATCAAACATATAAGAAAC
The DNA here is from genome assembly GCF_006739205.1 of Streptococcus mutans. NCBI lineage: Bacteria > Bacillati > Bacillota > Bacilli > Lactobacillales > Streptococcaceae > Streptococcus > Streptococcus mutans. The sequence continues at coordinate 378,705 of NZ_AP019720.1, read as the reverse complement.
AGATCCAGCTGCTCCCATATTCCCGCCATTCTTACCAAAAGCAGTCCGAAGATTGGCTGCTGTACGGTTAACATTTGAAGTCAAGGTATCCACAATAATCATAGAACCGTTTGGTCCAAAGCCTTCATAACGACCTTCCACGAAAGTTTCATCCGTATTTCCTTTAGCCTTATCAATAGCCTTATCAATAACATGTTTTGGAACCTGTGCTTGTTTAGCACGTTCCAAAACAAATTTCAAAGCTGAATTTGATTCTGGATCTGGCTCCCCTTGCTTGGCAGCCACATAGATTTCGACACCAAACTTAGCATAAACTTTAGAGTTTGCACCGTCTTTAGCAGTTTTTTTAGCGACAATATTAGCCCATTTACGTCCCATGGGAGTTCTCCTCTTATAATTAGTTTTTTTAGTTTCTTGAACATAGCAGAGCTAAATTCATAATCTCTAATATTATAGCACTTTGACAGAAGTGTGTAAAATAGAAGAAAGGCAAATGATTTATTTAAATAAGTCCTCAACATCTTTTAACGACAGTAAGCTGTGATAGCTTGTGCTACAAAGGCTGCCGTTCCCTGACCGCCTGCAGTATCAATCGTTTGACTAAAACGATTGTCCGCAGTATACATTTTGCCCAATCTAGCCAATATATCCTTATTACAAGCATAAAAATTCTGACTAATATAGTTTCTCAAGCTCTCTACCTGCTGCTGTACTTCAGCATGGTCAGCCGGTAATTGTTTTAACCGACCAAAAGCAGACATAATAGCAGACATTTCTGAGCTGATGTGAGCAAAATCTTTATCTGACATTTTTGCTGCAAATTTCTGATAAGCCGCAGTTTTTCCCCATCTTTGCTTAGCTTCTTCCTGTAAAGCTTTCAGCTCCGTTTTGTCATAAGCATCAAATTTCATATAACTATCTCCTTTTTCTTGCAGGGATTTAGCATGCTTGATGACTTTCTCCAGGTGTGCTTTCTTCATTTCTAAAAGCTTTATTTGTTCCTGTAAAGCAAAATCCCTGTCATAAGCTGTATTCCCTACAATCTCTTTGATTGTTTTGAGAGGAAATTCCAGTTCACGAAAAAGCAAAATTTCCTGCAAGCGCTCAAAGGCTTTATCATCATAATAGCGATAGCCATTATTGGCAATAAAACTAGGTGTCAGCAAATTGATTTCATCATAATAATGAAGTGTGCGCACACTAACACCTGACAGCCTGCTCATTTCTTTTACTGTTTTCATGATTGAATCTCCTCTCATAATGTTAGTATAGCCTATAACGCTGCGTGAGAGTCAAGGGGAATATTATTTTTTAAGATAATTTTTCTGTATTTCCCGTCTTACACTAGACTGCGTTATCTATTCTAATTGGCACGCGTCCCCATGTTTGTTCGGCTATTTTTTGATTTCCGAGCTGGTAGACTTGGTCGGCTTGTTGGGTGAGGGGGTCCCACGGTTGAGACCCGATTCGGGAGATGATTCGGGTCTTGTTTTTAATATGAGATAGGTGCGTACGACCAGCGGCTGTGAAACCAAGGATGTGAACGTCCTGCGGTAGGCTAGTTTCACGCGCACCGATTAAGATATAGATTAAGATGCGGCGCACGCGCGCTTTGGTGTAGCGTTTGGTAGCGACAGTTTCTACTAATTGATCAAAGCTTGTGACTTGTCGGATAGCTTTTTTGATGCGGATAGCCAATTCTTCATTGACTTGGAAAAGCTGGGTTAAATCGGGTTGTGTCAACACTTGATACTGAAGTAGAGTAAAATAGTCTTCCCAAGTCACTTGCGGACTCGTTTGAAAAAGGTTTGCATTGGGCATGCTTTTAGCCACAAAGGCTGGATCCTGCCGGTGATGTCGTAAACTGGTCGCGGAAGCGTAAGCCACAGTTTTTTCTGTAGAATGATAATCTGCACCTCGCCGTTGGATGGGCCGTAATCGTATATTTCTTCCTGCGCAAGCCTTGGCGTAGGCCAAAGCAAGAATATGATTTGGAGTGTCTCCTGTGAACTGAACCCCTGCAAATTTTTCCCACATGAGCTGCGTTTTTTGGGGATAGCTGAGCTTCTCAGGCAGCGTCGTGAGGAATTCACTCATCTGCTCTGCCATTTTCCCATAAATAGTAGACAAACCATTATAGTCCAGAGCAGTTTCTGTGCCGAAAGCAAGGGTATCAATGCCGAGTTTGGCTAAAATATCCACTGCTCCGCTGGCAAAATAATCGGCCGACTGAACAGCAACCAAAAAGGGAAGTTCAACCACAAGGTCAGCGCCATTTTCCAGCGCCATTTGCGCTCGTGTCCACTTATCAATGATGGCAGGCTCGCCGCGCTGGACGAAATTACCGGACATAGCAACAATCTTCAGCCCCTGCGCCTGCTCCAGTAGGTACTTATGCCCATTGTGGAAAGGATTAAATTCTGCGATAATGCCTGTTGTGGTCATGAGATTTCCTCCATTTTATCCTGAAAACCAGTTATCTAAAAGTCAATAAAAAGATAAGTCTATCAGCAATACAAGCGCAGATAGAAAGATGAGACATGTTATTCCAGACTAGATAGGCTGTCTGTTTCGTAGAAAGCATTAAATTTATCAATAAATAGGTGGTGTTTGTTGGACATAACAGCCAAAATCAACAAGAAGAGCGGGCTTTGGCTTAAGCACCCAGATGAGCTTATATAGTAGCGATAAGGGGATATTGTTGACTTGACCAGACAAGGCCAGCACAGCTAAAAATGTGGGCTCCACAATGGCTGTATAAATCATGAAAATTGCTGTTGCATAGATGCCCTTTCGGCTTTTTGGGCTATTTTGACTGTTTGTTTAATTCTTCTACTGTCAACAGACGTTTGATTCCTCAAGCAAGGCAGCAATAAGCACCATATAAATCCAAACCCATGCTATATTGGGGAGTTGACCAAGGGTTTGTGCTATATTCGATATGCCATTACCTAATATGACCGATGAAACAAAACCTAGCAAGACTGTCCCAAAAAGAACTATGCCACCAAAAAGATAGACTTTTTTAGTGAACAAACCTGCTGCCTGCATGGTGTTCAGCAAAATCATGCCAACAGGGGCTATCCCTGCTAATTCCAGCCCTAACACAAATAATAAATAATTTATAGGTTATTTCTCTCTTTTTTCTGCTACAAAAAACCAACGTTTACTATCTTCTTTAGGAATGTCATCTGTAAAATCTGCGTAAACCTTGACAGTTTTGAAACCTACCTGTTCCAGCAAAATATCATAGGTCAACAGGTCATAGGTGCGCTCTTCGTGAACCTCATCATAGCGGGTAAAACGACCATCATTATCTTGAATGAAGAAGGTTAATTCATGGACAACAGAATGTGGTGCCTCATCTCTATAAGTATCCCAAACCATGGCAAAGTTTTCCGTATTTTCATGGTAAGCGTAACCCGGAAAAATCTCATCGGTCTGATAGGTCGAATGCACATCAAAGATAAAAGTCCCTCCGCTATTTAGATGAGCATAGACCTGCTCAAAAACATCACCTACAGCCACTTCATCTTCCATATAACAAAGGGAATCCGAATAGCAAGTCACCAAATCAAACTTGCCAACGGAGGATAAATCCAACATATTGCCCTGAATAAATGGAATATCTAGATGAGCAGATTGGGCACGCTTCTTAGCTAAGTCCAACATGTCTGCACTTAGATCCAGACCCGTCACATCGAATCCAGCCTGCTTGAAGCGGATAGACTGAATACCTGTCCCACAAGCTAACTCTAAAAGTTTTTTCTTATTCTTGGGAAAATGGCGGAGTGAAAAATCAGTCCATTTGTCATAAAGTGAATCATCCATGATACTGTCATAGACAGCAGCGAATTTTTGATAATTTTTCATCTTTTGTTTTTTGATAGTGGCTTTAAGCGGTGAAGTTGGAAGCGACCTACTACATGGTTTCATTCCTAAACCGAAAGACTTAAACTTTCGGTTTCCTTTGATAGCAACAGATAATTATTACTATCTTTTCACCACAACAGCAACTATCGTTAAGGCTCGCTTTGCTCGCCTTCTATCCTTTCTTACAATTTTTCTTGCAACAAAACATGTTGTTAGAAACTTGCTAAATTTTCTCTTATTTTCAAAAACCTTGCCATCTGGCAAGGTTGTCTTTTATGCTAAGTATCCCGACATGTCCACTATTGGTGCTTCATGCCAAAGCTTTTCGAGATTGTAATGGTAGCGTTCATCCTCTGAGAAGATATGGACAACAACATCATTGAGGTCAAGCAGCACCCAGCCACCTTTGGAATCACCTTCAATATGGCTAGCATTGCCTCCAGCTTTAAGCACCTTCTCACGAATATTTTCAGCAATAGCTTCCAGTTGACGACTATTAGTCGCATGCATAATAACAAAGTAATCTGTCAAGGTTGTCAGCCCCTGCAAATCCATCACAACAATATCTTCAGCCCGCTTTTCATCAGCGGCCTTAACGATTAATTCCAGTAATTTTTTTTCCTTCATTTAATCCTCTCTTAAATAGTCCACATAAGCATTATAAGTTTCTAGAGTTTGTGGATAAATTTTCAAACCTTTACTAGCCAAAAATGCAACTGTCCTAGCTGTCTCATAAGCAACAGCCTTATTCAACGACGTTTCTGCAATGGCACGCGCCTTGTCCACCCCCGAAAAATCACGGTTGCATTCGACATAATCAGCGACATATACAATCTTATCCAAAGTTGACATGTGACTAGAACCTACAGTATGAATTTCAATGGCACGCAGAATTTCTTGATCTTGCAAGCCCAAATCTTCTTGAATTTTATAAATGCCAACCATTCCATGCCAGACATTATTGCCCCAATTTTTTAATTGCGAATCAAGATGATACTTATCAATGAGTTGTAAAAATTCCTGATCAGATAATTTCTTGGCATAATCATGCAAAAGCCCTGCTAAACCAGCTTTCTCAGTGTCATAACCATTGATTTCAGCTAAATAAATACTAGCTTTTTCGACACCTATCATGTGTCTTAAACGCTTTTTAGGAACTACCGATTTAAGTTTTTTCAGTAAATCGTCTCGATTCATGGCAATATAAGCTTCATAGGTCATTGATAAAGTCCTTCTTTCTCAATATAGTCAAGAACTAGTTTTGGTAAAAGAAAATTCGGTTTTCTATTCTTACGGATGAAATCTCGAATCATACTAGAGGAAATATCCATAAGCGGTACATCTACCCAAATGACAGGATAAGAAGTTCCAGCCTTATATTTAGGACGCTGTACGCCAACAAATTGTACCATCTGAATCAGCTCGTCAATCTTGTGCCACTTAGGCAAATAGTCTACCATATCGGCACCAATAATAAAATAATAATCAACATCAGGATTTTGTTCAATCAAATCTTTCATGGTGTCGTAGGTATAAGAGACTCCTTTACGTTTGAGCTCAATGGTTTCAATAGCCAAGCCTTCAATACCTTTAATAGCTAACTCCAGCATCTTGAGCCGATGTTTTTCATCAATAGTTGCCTTCTTATCAACGTGTGGTGGTTTGTATTCTGGCATCAGCAAGACCTCATCCAAGCCCAATTGCTGACGTACTTGATCCGCTACTAACAGATGAGCATTGTGAACCGGATTAAAATTGCCGCCTAAGATACCAATTTGTTTTCGATTTTTATCTTTTCTTTCTTCTTCCAACTCCACCTTAGTAAAAGGTGTTAACAGTTCTAAAGCCATCTTGCCTCCATTATCACAATCATTTTTTAGATCGCTTTAACCTTGACCGAAAGTTTCCGATTGTCCTTACGACTGGACTCCTTATAAAGAATCAAAATGCGTCCAATTTTAAGGACGGTCTCCAAACCAATCTCATCTTCCAAAATTTCAGCCACTTCGTGAATATCCTCATCAGTGTTCTGCAAAAGAGTTACTTTAATCAATTCACGTGCATCAAGAGCGTTTCTAACGCTGGTTTTGATTTGGTCGTTGAGACCATTTTTCCCAATCTGCACAATGGGTTTCAGAGAATGTGCCTCCGATTTTAAAAAGGCACGCTGTTTACTTGTAAGCATATTCTTTATTCCTTTTTGTTAAAATGGCAGGGTTATAAGCCTAACATCTAGATAAGTCAAATCAAGGCCTTTCTCGTCACAACAGCAACTCCTTCAGGTGCCCAAGCAGCAATTTTGGCTCTGACATTGATGCGAATCCAACCCAAACCTGAAAAAACAAGATCTGTCTTTTCTTTTATCGTAAATTCATGCCTTACCAATTTGGGAAAGGCTGCCATTTCCTTCTTATCTGGCGGCGTCAAAAGGCTGCCGATATGTTTGTCATAAAAAGCATCCGCTCCAGCCAACTTAGTTCTGTGTAATTTGAGATTATTATCAAAATAAGCTGTAAAGCCTTGCTTATCGCCCGTTACATAATCAAAACGAGCCAAACCGCCTAAAAAGAGCGTCTGTTCAGGATTGAGCTGGTAAGTTTTAGGCTTGATTTCTTTTTTAGGACTGATATACTTGAGAGCCTTGTCTGATAAGTAATGAGCCATCTGATGACGGTGTATAATCCCCGGCGTATCAAAAATATAGGAACCATCATTCAGAGGAATTTCAATCTTATCTAGGGTCGTTCCCGGAAAACGCGATGTTGTGATAATATTTTTATCACCAGTGATTTCCTGAATAATGGCATTGATAAGAGTTGATTTCCCAACATTAGTAACACCAACAACATAGACATCCCGTCCCTGACGAAGTTCTTCAATCTTAGCAATTAATTCTTTTATCGCCCATTTATTCTGGGCACTGGTTAAGATAAGATCAAACGGCCGCAACCCTTCTTCATGAGCACGTTCCATCAGCCACTGTGTTATTTTCCCAGATTTGACTGATTTGGGGAGAATGTCCGCTTTATTTCCCACTAAAAGCAAATCATTGCTAGAGATAAAACGCTGCAATCCCGGTATGACGGAGCCATTAAAATCAAAAATATCAATCACATTAACAACAAGAGCCCTGCTGTCCCCCACTTCATGGAGAAGCTTTAAAAAATCATCATCTGAAATATGCACATCTGTGATTTCGTTATAATGACGCAGTCTAAAACAGCGTTGGCAATATATTTTCCCGCTTTCAAGTCCTTTTTCCAAGGCTGACTTTGGTGTATAGCCAGCTTGCTCTTTGGCTGTCGTTTGAATTTGCGCTCCACAGCCGATACAAAATAATTCTTCCACTTAAATTTCCTTTTTATAGACAAAAGCACCATATTTGTCTTCTATTTTTTTCCAAACACGACGCTCACGCGCACGGTTAAACTTAGTATTCCAAGCATCTGACTTAACCAAAGGTTTAACCAAAATACTTTTAACACCAGCACGGTGAGCCGCACGAATATCCGTCATTAGCTGATCGCCCACCATAACAACTTCATCTTTAGAAAAGCCATAGCGATTCACTGCCATATTAATACCGCGAGAAAAAGGTTTCAGAGCCCGACTGACAAAATCTACATGAAAACCTTTGACAGCCCGTTTGACACGTGTATAACTATTGTTAGATACCACGACTACCGGCATATCTGCTTCAGTCATACTGTCCAGCCAATCCCGCAACTGGGGTGTACCATCAGGATGATCCCAAGCAATTAAGGTATTGTCCAAATCGACAAGAACGGCTTTAATACCGTGCTTTCGCAGGCTATCAGGGGTTAAATCATAAACGGCTTCTACCACGAAATCGGGTCGATAATTTTCGATACTCACTTACTTCTCCAAATAAAATATTACCTTTTATTTTAACATAAAATAAAGAATAAGGCGAGGAAGAAAAAGCCCTGTTATCTGCTTGATAGCAAGGGCTTAAATCGTTAATTTTCGTAAACAAAGGTCAACTTAACATCAGGATAAATAGATTTAAATAAAACTTTATAATGATCTTCAGCAGACTTTTTAATCATATCAGAATACTGTTTCAAATATTTTTTCTGTTCTTTATTAGTTAGCAACGATGTGGCAGCTTTACCCGTATCTACTTCTTCTGTAGAGCCGCTTAATAATTCGCCACTTCTATTGTACAGTTTATATGGATGCTTATCATCCAATTTTACACCAATAACTTCAAATTTAGGAATTTTAATTTCAAAATTATTCTCTCTCGTTTTATTTATTGAAACAGCCCTTTTAATCCCTAGTTTTGCTTCATAATTCAAAATGATAATTGCTTTCTTTTGCGAGTAAGGAATCGTTATCCCAAGTACTTTAGTCGCATTAGAAAGTGCATCTACTTTTTCAATCCCTACATTCAAGAAAACCGTTTCATTTGTCGCTTCAATATATTTCACTATTGAATAAGATTGAGAACTATCAGCAGATTTATTATTGTTTTGATTCATACCATACCAATAAAAAAACAATCCCACCAAAGCTATCAGTGCAGCAAACCAAATATAGATTTTACAACCCAAAATTTTCTTTAACATCTTCATTCTACTTCTATTCTCCTAATCCTTTAAAAACCAAACACCAGCAATACCAATAATTCCAGCTAAATAAGGATTTAAAAAAGCTAAAAGAATCACTACTACTGCCAATATAAGTCCTAAAGACAACTTTTTCATACTTATTCTCCAAATCTTTTTTATTTCTATTTCACTCGTCTATTATATAATGTTTTTAGAATTTTTACAATATATCTAAATTGTTTCATATGTATTTCGTCCCAAGGATTATAGAAAAGTTTATTCCTTAGATTATTAAGTTTGACATTTCCAATCTAAAGCGTTACTATAATCTAAAAAACAGACTGTTGGTCTGTTTTATGAAAAAGAAGGGACTACACGTTGAAACAAGAAGCAAAAACGCAATTATCTAAAAAGAGAATTGCCCAAACAGCGATGACATTATTCTTGCAAAAGGGTTATGAAGAGACAACAATGCGGGAAATTGTCCACAAGAGCGGACGTTCAAAAGGCGCTATCTATCATCATTTTTCCAGTAAGCAAGAGATTCTAAATTTTCAAATCAGTCTGGAAATGGACAATCTAAGGCAATGTCTAGATGCTCTCATCAGCAATAATCAGTTAAATGCCCAACAAAAATTTAAGGGTATCCTAACTTATTTTTTTGAAAATCCTTCATTAACAGAATTAACCAGACTTCATTGGGCTGAGAAACTCCCTTTTGCCCTTTTAGAAACGTTAAAAAATTCTCTAACGGTGGTTGCCCAATACATTGAAGCTATCATCCAGCAGGAAATAAAAGAAAAAAAGCTTAACTGTCAGTACTCTAAAGAACTTTCAGAAATCTTTGTTTTACTGTTTGATATTTGGCTGGATCCTTCTATTGTTGACTTTGATTATCAGACAGCTTGTCAAAGGATTGATTTTATCGCACTTTTACTGGAAAAATTCGGCCTTCCTCTTTTAGATGAAAACGATAAAAACAAACTTAAAAATGGATTAAAACACTATGATGAAAAAAACACACTATAACATTTTAATGGTTAATCTTCCTTTTTCCGGCCATACCAATCCGACTTTATTGGCAAAGTAAGATTGAAAGAACAGGTGCACATTTTGTTCCTTATGTCCATTATCCAGATTCGTTATCAGAAAGGCAAAAGAACGTTAAAAGCTGGTCAGCTGCCTATCAGACTGTCTTACGTATGGGTAAAGATTACGATTGTTTGCTTTATGAAATGCTATTCTTTCCAGGAAAAGCTCTGGCGGACAGACTGAATATTCCAGCTTATCGGCTATTCTCAACTTTTTCCTTAAATGAAAAAATTCTGTCAGAATTTGGGAAAACAGGTGGCTTTTATCTGACCAGTATTTTTCGCTTCACTTTTCTGCGCCATCTTTTATCAAGAAAATTGCAAAGAACCTTTCAGCTGGCTTATGATGATCTTGCTAAGGAAATCAGTCTTAATACTCCCGAACTCAATTTCACGTATACAGTACGGGAATTTCAAATTGATGCTGATACGTTTGATGAAAATCACTATCAATACGTTGGGCCTTCCATCAATCGTCCTGTCGAGCCGCCTTTTGATTTCACACCTTTTAAAAATCCGATTGTTTATATTTCATTAGGTACTCTCCTCAATCGCTCTGTCTCCTTTTTTAAAAAATGTATCAAGGCTTTTGAAAATGAGCCCTACTCTATCATTATTTCACTTGGAAATAGGATTAAAAAAGAACAACTAGGAACAATGCCAGCCAATGTTCATCTTTATTCTTTCGTTCCTCAACTCCAAATCTTGGAAAGAGCTTCACTTTTTCTTACTCATGGTGGCATGAACAGTGTTAATGAAGCTATCTATTATGGCTGCCCTATGCTAGTGATTCCTGTTGGCAATGATCAGCCTCGAGTCGCCCAGCAAGTTTCTGATTTACATTTAGGAAAATACCTTAAACGTCACAACTTAAATCCTCAAGAAATCAAACAAGCAGCCCATACAATTCTTAAAGATTCTTCTTACAAAAATACTATCTTGCATTTTCAAAAGATTGCTCAAACTGCTGGCGGAAATACCCTAATAGCTCAAACTATTATCAAAGATTTACAAACCAAACCTTAATCAAATAGGTTCATGCAAAAAATCTGAGATGGAACTCATATTTTTTCTTTATTGGTTGCTAATAAGTCTCTGATAGAAATGATAAGAACGGCTAGTATAATCAACAGCATGCCTAGGAAATCGATGGGATAAAAAATTTCTTTCATAAGAGTAACTGAGAAAAAGACTGCTGCCACTGGTTCAATAGAAGCCAGAAGACTGCCTTTTACAGCACCAATCAGACTGACTCCCTTCAAAAAAGAAGTGTAAGCAAAAACACTGCCAACAATGATTAAACCAACATAAGCCAACAGGTTATTTGCCTGAAATTGAGGATTGTATTGCCAAGACTGAGAGACAAGACTAAATACCAGACCTCCCAGCAGCATACCCAATCCAATAACTAAGAGACTGCCCCATTCTTGAATGAGTTTAATGGGAAGAAACATATACAGAGTATAAGTCACAGCAGAAAAGAGTCCCCAAAAGAGACCAGCTGGGGTTAGAGCCAAATTGCCTAACTGTCCGTGTGTAGCTATGATAAATGTTCCCAAAATAGCTAAAAGAATGGCAGCAAGTTCACCTATAGTTGGCAAACTGCGATTCTTAAAACAAATAATTGTCAAAACTAAAACAGGTGCCATATATTGTAGGACAGTTGCCGTTCCAGCATTAGTATAATGAATAGCCTGCAAATAACTAAATTGATTCAGAAGCAGTCCACAAATGCTAAAACCAAAAATCCCTACTAACATCTTTTTATCCTCTAGAATAGCTTTGATCTGCTGAGGCTGTTGCCAAATGACAACTCCAATTAAAAGTAGCCCTGATATCAATAAACGCAAAGAAGTCAATAAATAGACAGAAATGCCCTGCTTCATTAAAAATTGGCCCGACACTCCTGATATGCCCCAAGCAATGGCTGCTAGAACAACAAGAACCGTTCCCTTAAACGATTTCTTCATACTTACTCCCAAAATACATTTTTCTTTATTTTAGCATAATTTTGCAGCAAAAAAATCGGTTGCTACCGATTTTTTAGTTTATTATAATTTTGCCAATTCTTCATTAAGCAATTTTTGCGCGACTTGTGGGTTGGCTTGTCCTCTTGTGGCTTTCATAATTTGACCAACTAGAGATTTGGCTGCATTTTTGTTGCCGCCTTTGTAGTCATTCAAAGCTTTTTCGTTATTGGCAAAGACTTCTTGGATGATTGGCAGAAGCTGTGCTGGATCAGAGATTTGAATAAGACCTGCTGATTTGACATATTCTTTGGCAGAACCGCCATTTTTAGCTAAATGAACGAAGACCTTCTTCGCAATTTTAGAAGAAATGGTTCCATCTGCTACTAACTGAAGCATTTCAGTCAAATTTTCAGGTGTCAAACCGATTTGATCAATGGTTTGGTTTTCAGCATTGAGATATTGAGCGATGTCTCCTTGCAACCAATTAGAAGCTGTTTTCGCATCTGCACCTTGAGCAAGAGCTGCTTCAAAGAAATCTGAAATCGCTTTTGAGTTGGTCAGTTGGGCAGCATCATAAGCTGATAGACCTAAATTATTGACATACTTAGCACGGCGTTCTTTTGGAAAGGCTGGTAATTCTGCTCGAACTTTTTCAATCCACTCATCTTCAATTTCAAAAATTGGTAGATCTGGTTCTGGGAAGTAGCGATAATCTGCTGAACCTTCTTTGACACGCATTAACAAGGTTTCCCCTGTTGCTTCATCATAACGGCGTGTTTCTTGCTGAATTTGACCTCCAGAACGAAGGACTTCTGCCTGACGTTTTTCTTCATAGGCCAAACCGCGACGAACAAAATTGAAAGAGTTCAAGTTTTTCAACTCAGTCTTGACACCAAATGATTCCTGTCCATAAGGACGGATAGAAATGTTGGCATCCACCCGCATGGATCCTTCTTCCATTTTGACATCTGAAATTCCTGTGTATTGGATAATTTCTTTAAGGGCTGTTAAATAAGCATAAGCTTCCTCAGGTGAACGCATATCAGCTTCTGATACGATTTCAATCAAAGGGACCCCTTGACGGTTGAGGTCAACATAAGAATAACCATCAACACCGTGCGTATTTTTCCCAGCATCTTCTTCCAAGTGAGCGCGTTCAATGCGAATTTTCTTGGTGCTGCCATCTTCTAATTCAATTTCAATCCAACCGTTGTAGCCGATAGGTTCATCAAATTGTGAAATTTGGTAGGCTTTGGGATTGTCAGGATAAAAATAATTCTTGCGGTCAAAGTGCATGCGTTGGTGAATGTCCATATTGAGAGCAAGTGCAGCCTTGATGCCATAATCAATAACACCCTTATTCATAACAGGCAAGACACCTGGAAATGACCAGTCAACGATATTCGTATTAGCATTTGGATCCTCTCCAAAATGTGCTGGTGCAGGTGAAAAAATTTTAGAATTTGTTTTTAATTCAACATGGACTTCTAATCCAATGATAGTTTCAAAATTCATTAGTTGCCACCTCCAAAAATAACTGGTTGTTGTTTATGATAATCCGTACTTGCTTCAAAAGCTGCCGCTGCTTGATAGATGGTTTGCTCAGCAAATGGTTTTCCAATTAGTTGCATACCAACAGGCAATCCTTCCACAAAACCAGCAGGTATAGAGATGCCTGGCAGACCAGCTAAGTTTACTGGAATAGTTAACAAGTCAGCTAAATACATAGCAACAGGATCTTGGTGTTGAGAGTCCAAGTCATAAGCCACAGTTGGTGCTGTTGGACCTAAAATTAAATCGTAGTTGGCAAAAACCTTCTTGAAATCTTCCATGATAAGTGTTCGTACTTGACCAGCTTTCTTGAAATAGGCATCATAATAACCTGAAGAAAGACTGAAAGTTCCCAGCATAATACGACGCTTCACTTCTTCACCAAAGCCTTCGCTGCGGGTGTTGACATAGACATCATCCAGATTTTCGTAATCGTCGGTGCGATAGCCATAGCGAATGCCATCGAAACGTTGCAAGTTTGAAGAGGCTTCCGATGAAGCAATAATATAGTAAACGGCAACACCGTATTTACTGTGTGGCAGACTGACTTCCTCAACGATAGCACCTAAGCTTTCTAGATGCTTAGCAGCTTTCAGAATCGTTTCCTTAACCTTTTCATCAATTCCTTGACCAATATATTCTTTAGGAAGGGCAATTTTCATTCCCTTGATGTCCTTACCAATGAACTGCGTAAAATCAGGTACTTTTACTTGTGAAGAGGTTGAATCTTTCTTATCATTTCCTGAAATAACATTAAGCAATTGGGCATTTTCTTTAACCGTTTGTGAGAATGGCCCAATTTGATCCAATGAAGAACCAAAAGCAATCAAACCAAAACGTGATACACGACCGTAAGTTGGCTTGATTCCAACGACACCATTAAAAGCAGCAGGTTGACGAATAGAACCACCTGTATCAGAACCAAGTGACAAACGTACCTGACCAGAAGCGACTGCTGTTGCAGAACCGCCTGAAGAACCACCAGCTACTTTCTCTTGATTCCAAGCATTTTTAGTCAACTTGAAATAGGAGTTTTCAGTAGAACCACCCATGGCAAATTCATCCATATTGGTTTTACCGACAATAATCATATCCCTGCCATAAAGCTTTTCAACAGAAGTGGCATCAAAGATAGGTTTATAGTTATAAAGCATTTTTGAGGCAGCAGTTGTTAAGATATTTTTGGTCGAAATATTGTCCTTGACTGCCAAAGGAATCCCCGACATAACATTATCTGCATCAATTCCCTTTTCATCAATAGCAGCAGCCTGTGCTAATGCTTCTTCTTGTGTTACAGTGATAAAAGAACCTACTGTTTCTTCACGTTCCTTGATATCTTCTAAAGTAGCCTTGGTTAATTCTAGCGCTGAAACTTCCTTATTAACAAGAAGGTCATGCAATTCATCAATGGATTTATGATTAAAAGTCATTAGGCATCTCCTCCTTCATCAATGATAGCTGGCACTTTAATCAGACCATCTTCGTGTTCAGGAACATTTTTAAAGAGTTGTTCACGATCCCAACCTGCTACAGAAACATCTTCTCGCATATAATTAATATTATCTGCGACATTTGATGTAAAAGGAACACCTTGCGTATCAACTTCATTTAGTAATTCCACCATATCAACAATCTTAGTCAAAGTTGTTGCAAATTCTGTTGTTTCATCATCTGAGAATTTTAACTTAGAAAGGTTAGCCACATGGCGAACTTCTTCTTCGGAAATTTTCATTCTTTTCTCCTTATTTTTCTAGTCTAATCATTTTGTTTATGCTTAACAAAGCTAATCACCTATGTTAATTAAAACAAAACTCTATATATTTCACTAACTGTCTTATTTTACCACAAATTCAGCTACTTAGTCACGCAAAGCTAGGCGCAATTCTGCCAGCTGCTGGTCTGCAACCAAACTTGGACTCTCAAGCATGGCATCAGCACCTTGACCATTTTTAGGAAAGGCAATCACTTCGCGGATATTTTCTTCTTCTGCTAGAATCATTACTAAACGATCAAGTCCCAAAGCTAGACCTCCATGGGGTGGGAAACCATATTCCAAAGCCTCTAGGAAAAAACCAAAGTCTCGCTCATAATCTTCTTTCTTCATGCCAAGCAATTCAAACATCGCTTCTTGAGCACTACGTTTATGAATACGCAGACTGCCGCCGCCGATTTCATAACCATTTAAAACAATATCGTAGGCACGACTCATCATTTTCTCTGGATTTTCTTTCCAATCACTACCATCTTCAAAGGCTCCTTGAGTGAAAGGATGGTGCATGGCTTGATAACGATTCAAATCCTCATTCCATTCCAAAAGTGGCCAATCAACAACCCAAAGGAAATTCAGTTTATCGTTATCAATCAACTCTAAATCCTTAGCCAATCTGACACGAAGACCACCCAAGGCTTCTTGAACACGTTTGAGAGAACCCGTTACAAAGAAAATCATATCGCCATCTTCAGCTTCAAAAAGTTCCAACAATTCTGTATTATGATCTTTAAAAGTAGACTTCAAAGATCCTGTCACCTGACCCTTTTCTATTGTTGCAGTTGCAAAACCAGCAACTCCAAAATCCATGACCAATTGCTTCAGCGTAGCCATTTGACGATTTGTGAAGGCCTTAGCAGCATTCTTAGCACAGATTCCCATAACCACGCCATTTTCTTTTTTAAGACCTTTTTGTAGGAAGAGAGAAGTATTTCCTCTGGAAAGTTCTGTTAAATCCTTAAGTTCCATAGCAAAACGGGTATCTGGCTTATCAGAACCAAAACGACGCATGGCTTGTGCATAAGAAATTATCGGAAAGGCTTCCGTCAATTCAATACCTTTGCTCGCCTTAACAACAGCCTTAAGCATGCCTTCAACAAGATTGCGAACATCTTCCTCACTAACAAAGCTCATTTCCAAATCGACCTGAGTAAATTCAGGCTGGCGATCACCACGTAAGTCTTCATCACGGAAACAACGTACAATTTGATAATAACGCTCAAGACCAGCTCCCATCAAAAGTTGCTTCAACATCTGTGGACTCTGTGGCAAAGCATAGAATTGATTTTTAAAGACGCGTGATGGTACCAAGAAGTCACGCGCTCCTTCTGGTGTTGACTTGGTTAAATAAGGTGTCTCGACATCAATGAAGTCAGCCTGATTGAGATAATCACGAATGGCTTTGGTAACTTGATGACGCAGCTTCAAATTAGCTGTCATCTTCTCACGGCGCAAATCTAAATAACGGTATTTCTGGCGAATATCTTCACCAGCATGAGCGTGATTGTCCAATTCAAAAGGCAAGAGTTTACTGCTGGCAATGATTTCGATTGTTTCCGCTCGTAATTCAACCTGTCCGGATTTAATATGAGGATTCACAAAACGCTCATCACGTGCCACAATCTCACCTGTTACGGCTAAAATACTTTCCTTATGCAGATCATGAAGCTTATCAAAGTCAGCAACAGCGCTGTCTACAAACACTTGCAGCAGACCTTCACGATCTCGAAGTTCAATGAAAGCCAGTTTCCCATGATTTCTGATATTGGCAACCCAGCCCTTAGCTGTTACTTTTTGCCCAACTTGTTCCAATCCATAATTTCCAATAAATAATTCTTTCATGATGTCCTCTTCTTCGTAAAATAAAAAGCACCACCTTCATCTAAACAGACGAAGACCGTGGTGCCACTGTTATTTGTCATCAATAAATTGATAACCTCTTGATTCGTAACGTGAATAAAACGCCTATATTTAAGATAGGAGATTAAAGCATGTTCTTCAGGCTCTTTTGACTAGACATCACTCTCAGCAGCGGATGCTCTCTGGACAAGTCGCAAGGCTTACTCTACTTCTCTTCATATTTAATTTTTGATTGTTAACTATTCTATTATAGTTGCACCAAGCACATTTTGCAAGTGGTTTAGCGCAAATTGATGATTTTCTTGACTTAGGGAAGCAACCGCTGACTGAACCACCTCAATTTGATAACCAAGATTATACGCATCAATAGCTGTATGCAAAACACAAATATCTGTCAAAACACCCGTCAGAACCACAGTATCAACACGACGCTCTCGCAGGCGAATATCCAAATCCGTTCCCGAAAAGGCAGAATAATGGCGCTTGTCCATCCAAAAGACACGTTTATCGTTTTCATGCTTTTGATAGAAATCAGCTAGCGCCCCATACAAATCACGTCCGCTTGTACCCTTAATATTATGTGGTGGAAACAGCTTCGTTTCAGGATGAAAATCATCACCTTCATCATGACCATCAATGGTGAAAAAGATATAATCACCATTATCATAAGCTTTTTGAGTGACTTGAGCAATAGCTTTAGAGATAGCTTGAGCTGGCTTTCCCGCTGTTAATTTCCCATCATCGGCAACAAAATCATAGGTATAATCAATTGAAATCAGTGCTTTACTCATTTTAACTATAGTCCTTTAATTTATCAAAAATACCTTCATTAATAACTTTGAGATAAGTACCTTTCATACCTAAGGAACGACTTTCAATAATACCGGCACTTTCTAACTTTCTAAGAGCATTAACAATCACGCTACGTGTAATACCGATACGATCAGCAATAACCGATGCGGTCAAGCGACCTTCATTGCCATCTAATTCATTGAGAATAGCTGCGACAGCTTTCATTTCTGAATAAGACAAGGTATTAATCGCCATATTAATAGCAGTCTGCTTACGAATTGTTTCTTCAAGATTTTCTGTCTGCAAGTTCAATAATTGAATTCCAACAACAGTAGAAGAAATCTCAATTAGAATCAAATCGTCATCATTGAATTCTTTATCATTACGCCAGATAATAAGAGAACCAAGACGCATACCGCCGCCATAGATGGGAGCAATAGTCGTCAAGCCATCAGGATAGATATCTTTTGATTCAATTGGAAAAATGGTCAAATCATTTTCAACCGACAGATTGGCTTCTGTATCATAAATACGGCTGGCCGATTTTACATAATCATCAGGTAATTTTTTAGCTTGGAAAAATTCTTCAACACGATCTGTATTGGTTTTATACTTCATAGCATAGCCGAGAATAATACCACTACCATCAATAATACAAGCATTACAATCAATAATTTCAGCCAATTGATCTGCAATCGTATTATAAGGCAAATCACTTTGAAGGCTCTCAACCGAGCGTTGTAAAATGGATGTAATACGTCGCGTTTTCGATAATAAATTAGCCATAATTCACTCTTTCTTTGATAGTCGAAACTATTATATCAAAGCTTTTTTTAGAATGCAAATAATTGTCAGAAAATTCCTTACTATTCGACAATTTTCATGAAAGCCCTTTTATTTCCGATATTGCCCTAGGAAGCGTGTCATCTTTTCTTGAATCTTAGAGAGCTCTTCAACACGCGGTAAATAAACAATACGGAAATGATCTGGTTCCATCCAGTTAAAGCCGCGTCCATGAACAAGAAGGATTTTTTCCTGTTTGAGAAAATTCAGAACAAATTGCTCATCATCATCAATCCGATACATATTACGGTCAATTTTGGGGAAAATATAAAGTCCCGCCTGAGGTTTTACCGCTGTGATTCCAGGGATTTCATTCATAGCTTTATAAATAAAATTACGCTGTTCATAAATACGGCCACCCGGCAAAAGAAGTTCATCAATAGACTGAACACCGCCCAAAGATGTTTGAATAACTTGTTGAGCCAGAACATTAGAACAAAGGCGCATATTTGAAAGCATGTTAAGGCCTTCAATATAATCTTTGACATGTTTTTTAGGCCCAGATAAAACCATCCAACCTACACGGAAACCTGCAATACGATGGGATTTTGACAAACCATTCATAGAAACACAAAAAAGATCCGGTGCAAGACTGGCAATAGCCACATGTTCCCCACCATCCATGACCAGACGATCATAAATCTCATCAGCAAAAATAATTAAATCATTCTGACGAGCAACTTCAACGATATCTTCTAATACATCTTTGGGATAAAGAGCCCCTGTAGGGTTATTAGGATTGATAACCACAAGAGCTTTCGTATTTGAAGTGATTTTAGACTTAATATTATCAATATCTGGATACCAATTGGAACTTTCATCACAGACATAATGAACAGCCTGACCTCCTGCCAGGCTAACAGCAGCCGTCCACAGTGGATAATCAGGCATGGGGACTAAAACTTCGTCACCGTCATCTAAAAGTCCTTGCATAGACATAGTAATCATTTCCGATACACCATTGCCAATATAGATGTCATCAACATCAACATCAGGAATATTTTTAAGCTGACAATATTGCATAATAGCTTTACGAGCTGAAAAGATTCCCTTCGAATCTGAATAACCTTCGCTCTCACGCGCATTCATAATTAAATCCCGAATAACCTCATCAGGTGCTGTTAATCCAAAAGCGGCAGGATTTCCTGTATTAAGACGCAAGATTTTCTCCCCATTAGCAATCATACGATCGGCTTCTTCTAATACTGGACCGCGAATATCATAGGCCACATGTTCAAGTTTAGCAGACTTATTAAATTCTTTCATCATTTTACCTCGCTGATTGCTTTGTTACATTAGTGTCATTATTGTAGCGCATTTTACTTAAAATCGCAATTTTGGAATGGATATATCGTTGTACAATTCTTGCTTTTAAAGAAAAAATATGCCATAATATAGTTAACCAATATATTTATTTTAGTTAACTAAAAGGAGTTATCACTATGAAAACAAAGTCCACTGTTCTAATAGCCATGATGATTGCTATTATTATTGCACTTGGATTTATTCCCGGTATCCCTTTAGGGTTTATTCCAGTCCCCATTATCTTGCAGAATATGGGTATCATGCTAGCTGGAGCATTGCTAGGCCCTAAACGTGGATTTTTAACTGTCCTCATTTTCCTTCTCTTAGTTGCTTTAGGACTTCCTATTCTTTCTGGAGGACATGGTAATATGGCTGTCTTTATAGGACCTTCAGCAGGCTATTTATTAGCTTATCCTTTTGCTGCCTTCTTCATTGGTCTGATCACTGAAAAATTAGACAATCCTTCCTTCTTAGTAGAATTTATTTGCATCTGGTTGATTGGTTTCTTATTTATTGATGCTATGGGAGCAATTGGTTTAACAATCCAATCACACCTTCCTATTGACAAGTCTTTACTAAGCAATCTTGTCTTTATCCCTGGTGATACCATAAAAGTATTAATCGTTACTTTTATTCATCGCAGGTTTAAAAACAATCCTTTACTCCAAGTGTAAATAAACTAAGTAAAGCTGAACTAAAGTCTCGAAAACATTTTACTTTTTTTCAGAAAAGGGTTACAATATAATAAAAGAGGAGATGGAGGTTCAACTTATGTCCAGCTATAAAAATATCCTAGTTGCCATTGATGGCTCCTACGAATCAGAGCTTGCCTTTGAAAAGGGTGTCAGTGTCGCACTTAGAAATGATGCTAATTTGCTTTTAACACATGTCGTTGATACACGAGCTCTTCAAAGTGTTGCAACGTTTGATGCTTATATTTATGAAAAGTTGGAACAAGAAGCTCACAGTGTTCTGGATGATTATGAAAACCAAGCCCGTGAAAGAGGCCTAGAAAAGGTTAGGCAGATTATCGAATTTGGAAACCCAAAACCTCTGTTAGCTACTGAAATTCCTGAACGAGAACATGTTGACCTCATTATGTTGGGAGCAACAGGTCTCAACGCTTTTGAACGACTTTTAATCGGTTCTTCATCCGAATATATCCTTCGCCACGCCAAGGTTGATTTATTGGTCGTTCGTGATCCCGAAAAAACATTATAATGATTAAAACAAGAGGCTGGGCAAAAACTCAGTTTTTAATCAATTAAGTAACTGGCAACAACGTAAAAAAGCTTAAAACCAATGTTTTTGATAACTTGGTTTTAAGCTTTTTTACTATTGGGAATTTTTTCTTCAGACTCAACAAATCAAGAGCAGTGAGGATTGAACAAAATAAAAGCCAGTATAGCTGGTAATATGGCCTATAACCCTTGACCAAACCACCGTTAGATAGGTGTTCATGATTTTTGAGATCTTTAGTAATCCCTTTTACTTATGTTCATTTACGATGCTGTAAGGATTTCTGGATTTGACGATCCAATTCTCTTTTGATGGCTGGTTCAGGTGCAAAGCGCTCTTCCCAGTCATCAGGCTTTAAAATTTTATGTGTTTCTGGATCAAAATGAGCCTTACCATCTGGAAAGATCTTTCCAATATTAGCTTCATGTACTGTATCAAAAAATGGTTTAGGGTCTACTCCCATTAATACAAAGGAACCATAAGTGAGATACAATAAATCAATCAAAGCATCTACTTGTCCAACTAAAGGCGTTTCTGGATGCGGCTTTGACAAAACTTTCTCTGCAGCCTTATCAACCGCTTTATGAAGTCTAGCAAGTGCTTGAGCAAATTCTTCCTTATCACCGTTACTTGTAGCATATAAGAATTCAACAATTTCTTCAGCTTTAAAAGCTGAACGGTGCCCACCTTCAACAATGTCGTAAATTCTAGGTATTTCACAGGTTTCGCCATCCATTAGTTGATGAAAATCTTTGACTTTATTAAAATTGTCATCACTACTTGAAAAGACTCTATCTGTTTTTTGATGGATAACACCAAAATGTGCTAGAGCCTGAGAAATACCATCATTATTATTGCTAGCAGTTGTATAGTCCGCAATCGTTTTGACTTGTTCAGTAGCATTGCCCATAGCAACACTTATCCCAACTCCTGATAACATTTCAAGATCGTTATCAGAATCACCAAAAGCCATGACTTCTTCTATTTCAATATCAAATTCTCTGGCAACACATAAAACACCCTTTATTTTGGACATGCCTTTAGAAATTAAATCAGCAGAGTACGGGCTACTGCGAGTAATGGTCAAATGGGGGAATTTTTTAGCAATAATGTCACTTTGTTCCTTAGTTGCCACCAAAACAATTTGAAAGATAGGCTGGCGCATAATGGTCATCAAACTATTTAAGCTCTGTGGTTTAACACGACGAACTACATGTTTAAAACTACGAGTAATCGTTTTAGTCCACCTTTTGGGAACCATACGACTGATCCATTGACCAAAACGACTGGTTCCCATGTTAATGATATTAGAACCAACAAGACCAGAACTCGTTCCCAGAGAAATTTCTCGCCTTTGTTCACTGGCGTATTTAATAAGACGATAAACTGTTGATTTGGGTAACTGATTTTGGTATAAAATACGATCGCGCGTGAAAATATATTGACCATTATAAGTGATAGCAAAATCAAGCCCTAAATTTTCCATAAAAGGCGCTACAAAAGCCGGACCCCGACCAGTTGCTACACCAACGAAGATGCCTTGTTTTTTCATATTTGCAATTGCATCTTGTGTCGATTTCTGAACCTGTTTTCGATCATTTAAAAGCGTCCCATCAATATCAAAAAAGACAGCCTTAATTGCCACAATATTACCTTTCATATTCTTTAATTTATGTTAAAATATAGTATAACACAATTTGAAAGAATTTTAAAAATCATGAAAAGAATCCTTGTTTTACATACTGGAGGAACCATTTCCATGCATGCTGATAAGGCTGGTAGGGTTGTTCCAGACAGTGATAACCCTATGAACCATGCCAGTGTCAAACTTGATGATATTCAGATTAATGCTATTGATTTTTTTAACATTCCCAGTCCGCAAATAACAGTGGAGCATATGCTTTTATTGACTCAAAAAATCAGAGAAACAGCTGGCTTATACGATGGCGTGGTTATTACACATGGAACAGACACTTTAGAAGAGACTGCTTACTTCCTAGACACTATGATTTTGCCACAAATTCCCATTGTTTTGACTGGAGCTATGCGTTCTTCCAATGAGTTAGGGAGTGATGGTGTTTACAATTACTTATCTGCCCTTCGTGTTGCCAGCCATGACAATGCTGCTGACAAGGGAGTTCTTGTCGTCATGAATGATGAAATTCATGCTGCCAAATACGTTACCAAAACACATACTACTAATGTTTCTACTTTTCAAACACCTACACATGGACCGCTTGGTATCATTATGAAACATGATATTCTCTTTTTCAAAACAGCTGAACCGCGGGTTCGTTTTCGCCTAGAATCTTTAACAGGAACTGTTCCCATTATCAAGGCATACGCTGGTATGGGTGATTGGCTTTTAAATATTTTAGATAAAAGCAGTATTGATGGTTTGGTTGTTGAAGCTCTAGGTGCTGGTAACCTTCCACCCGAGGCTGCTCAAAGCATTACCAAGCTCATTCAAGAAGGAATTCCTGTCGCTCTCGTCTCTCGATGTTTTAACGGGATTGCAGAGCCTGTCTACGCTTACCAAGGTGGCGGTGTCAAACTGCAAGAAGCAGGTGTCATGTTTGTTAGGGAACTCAATGCCCCTAAGGCCAGACTCAAACTTCTCATTGCTCTCAACGCTGGCCTCAAGGGGCAAGAATTAAAAGAATACATAGAAGGTTAAACAGAAAAAAAGTTTGGAGAATAATTATGAAGCTTAATATTACTGCTACAGACAAGTCTAAAAATCAGCACTTTAACTATTCTCTAGAATTATCCAGCAAGCAAGTTCAAAATACGACCTTAATTATTTGCGGCACAGTTTTGTTAGGTATTCTTTTCAAATCCTATTTAAAGAGCCAAAAATCAGTCTAATCTTACTATCTTTATATCCTCAAATATAAAAGAGAGTCCTCTTTCTAATTAATGAATAAGAAGGGCTCTTTTTTAATATGAAATCTGCAATAATAGATTCGAGACATTTCTAATTCATTCATATTTTAAATACCATAAAACCTTAATCCAAAATTTCTTTTTGCTTAAGATTTTGCACAAGAATTGCCCATCGTTTATCTTGACACCAATCTTTAACGGCCACAATTTGACTAGCCACTTTTCTAGCCTCTTCTAAAATAGGGTAATCTTCCACAATATCAGCCACCTGAAATTCAGGAATGCCAGATTGACGAACACCAAAAATTTCTCCTGAACCACGCATTTTTAAATCTTCTTCAGCCAAAACAAAGCCATCTGTTGTTTTTGTCATAATGCGCATGCGATTTTTCCCAGTATCCGTTTTAGGATTAGCAACTAAAATGGCATAGGATTGCTTTTCTCCACGTCCTACACGTCCTCGTAATTGATGCAATTGACTAAGACCAAAACGATCGGCATCCATAATAATCATAATCGTAGCATTAGGTACATTGACCCCAACTTCAATGACAGTTGTTGAAACCAGAATATCAATACTGCCCTTTTTGAAAGCCTGCATAATGGCTTCTTTTTCATCATTTTTCATACGACCATGCATAAGAGCAATATTAGCAGACGACGCAAAATAAGCTTTTAAGTCTTCTTCTAAAGCGACAGCATTTTTCAAATCCAAGGTTTCAGACTCCTCAATCAAAGGTGAAATGACATAGACTTGTGCCTTTTTCTTGAGCTGTTCTTTAACCCAAGGCAGAACTTTATCTAACTGTTCATGCTTAACCCAACGTGTAACAATCGGTTTGCGACCTGCTGGCAATTCATCAATAAGAGAAACATCCATTTCGCCAAAGGCAGTAATAGCCAAGGTTCTAGGAATAGGTGTGGCTGTCATCATGAGAACATCAGGATTCTCTCCCTTTTCCCTAAACAGTCGCCTTTGCTTAACACCAAATCGATGTTGTTCATCCGTAATAACTAAGCCTAATTTATGGTAATCAACACCTTCTTGAATGAGAGCGTGGGTACCAACAATCATATCTACTGAGCCATCAGCGATAGCTGCTAAGGCTGAACGTCTTACAGCAGCCTTCATTCCAGACGTCAAAAGTGCAATTGAAAGTTCAGGAAATAAAGTCCTTAAACTTTCATAATGTTGTTCCGCTAAAATTTCCGTAGGAACCATCAAAGCAGACTGCAGACCTGCACTATAGGCTGCATACATAGCAAGACTGGCAATGACTGTCTTACCAGAACCGACATCTCCCTGTAAAAGCCGATTCATATGAGCGCCAGACTCCATATCTGCCAGAATTTCGTCTAAGCTCCTTTTTTGGGCATTCGTCAAGGCAAAAGGCAAATCAGCTATTTTAGCAGCCACTTGATCGTGATCATAAGTAATAAGCAGACCATTTGATTCTGATTTATTATTTGCTTTAAGAACCTGCAAATTGAGTTGAAAATAAAAGAGTTCCTCAAATTTGATGCGGCGCAAGGCTTGTTTATATTCTTCCAAATCTTTCGGAAAATGCATAGCCCGCGTAGCTGTTTGTCTGTCTAACAAACGATATTTATCAAGCAGAATCTGCGGTAAATTTTCAGATAAAAAGCGTAAATAGCCAGCATCAAAAACAGATTGAATAGCCTTAATCAGAGCTGACTGTGATATTCCTTGTGCCACATGATAAACAGGCTGCATATCATCTGTCACTTGAGCCAAAATCTTCATGCCCGTAAGAGCTGACTTCTTTTGATCCCATTTTCCAAAAATAGCAATATCCTGATCAAGCTCCACCTTATCTTGTAAATAAGGCTGATTAAAAAAAGAAACAGCAATAACAGCTTCATCTTGTTTTATTTTAAAAGATAGACGATTGCGTTTAAACCCATAATATTGTACATTAGCTGGGGTCACTACTTTTCCAGTAACAACAGCTTTTTCACCATCTAACAAATCTAAAACAGATTTTGCCTTAAAGTCCTCATAACGAAAAGGATAGTAAAGCAACAAATCCTCAATGGTATAAATGCCTAATCTATGAAATTTTTCTGCAGACTTAGGACCTAATCCCTTTAAAACCGCAAGTGATGACTGTAAGTCCATAAGTACCTCTCCAATGATTTTTATTATATTATAACAAAAAATAGCTCTATGATTCTGTAATGGGTAATATCCGTTTTGGATACATAGGGAATATAACTTATATTCAAAGAGTATGACAGTAGCTCATTATCAGCTATAGTGAGTTGTTAATAAGCCAAAAAAGTTCAGCCACTTAACTGAACTTTTTATCATATTTGCGAGGAACTCGGTCACTGATCAAACAGAGCACTTCATAATTAATCGTCTCTCGTTTTTCAGCGACATCTGTTGCTGAAATCGTTTCATGACCATCCTGTCCAATTAAGGTGACTTTGGTTCCTAAAGGATAAGTTTTAGGTAAACGAATAGTGATTTGATCCATGGACACGCGCCCCACAATCTCACAATAGTGACCATCTACCAAAACATGAAAACCTTGCAAATCTCTTGTCCAACCATCAGCGTAACCAACAGGGACGGTTCCAATAATTTCAGCCTGACTGGCAGTATAAGTCGCACCATAGCCAACTGTATCACCAGCTTGCACTTCTTTGACCTGAACAAGAGCGGATGTCAACTCTAATGCTGGCTTTACTTCATAAGGTAATTCAAGTGCATTGCCACTAGGATTGAGTCCATACATCACTATTCCCAGGCGAACAGCATTCATTACTGTATCACTATGCCAAATACTTGTAGCAGAGTTAGAAGCATGTACTGTTTGAGGTTTGTAATCCAATTGACTGATAAGGGTGGTAAACATTTCTAACTGTTGACTGAATTTAACAGTAGAAGCTTCATCTGCTGTTGCAAAATGGGTAAAGATACCATTAACAGTCGCTCCCGCCTTCTGCAAACCTGCAATAAGCTGATTCGCTTCTGCAGTACTGCGAACTCCAATTCTTCCCATACCAGAATCGACTTTTACATGTACTGAAAGACCAGCTAAATCAATGTTTTCTGTCTGTACTTTATCAAACCAATCTAAGTCAGCAACTGTAATAGTAATATTTTCTTTTTTAGCCAGAGCAACTTCCTCAGGAAGAAGGACACCCAAAATTAAAATAAAATCATTCAGACCAGCCTGACGCAATTCCAAGGCCTCATCTAAATTAGAAACACAAAAACCGTCAACTTGCTTTTGAATGGCTTGAGCCACCTGAACAGCACCATGTCCATAAGCATTGGCTTTAACCACAGCAAAAGTTTTGGCTGCTTTTGGAATATGGTGTTGAACTTGTTCAATATTAAATTTGATACGATCTAAATGAACTAAAGCTGTTGTCGGACGATGGTAACTAGCAATCATAAGTTATTCTCCTCCAAAATAACACTGGCCTCAACATAATTTTTAGAATGAGAAATACTGATAAAAATATTTCCCGAAAAGGGAGACTTTGTAAAAATCGGTGCTCCTTTATTATTAGCCAAAATTTCTAAATCTTGAAAGCGCAAAGAACCAATGCCACTGCCATAAGCCTTTGAAAAGGCTTCTTTAGCAGCCCAACGTCCTGCTAAATACTCTACTTGACGCCTACCTTTGAGACTAGTGAAAATTTCTAATTCTTTAAATGTTAAAACTTTGCTGGCAAAGCGTGAACTTCTCTCATGAGCTCTCTGAACAGCAGCAATATCTTGTAAATCAATTCCGTGTCCTATTATCATAGTATCTTTCTAAAAGAGGCTGGAATATCCTTCCCCAACCTCTTTGCTGTATTTTTAATTGAAATGAGAGTGGAATAAAAAGCGCTAAATCGCAATTTCATTACGATTTATCGTCCTGCTTTCCGAAAAGTTGATTAAGTATTGACATAAACTGATGTTCATGGGATTAAATAAAAACCAATCAGCCACTGCGTTAAACTGAAATGACGATACAGTAAAAAAGTCAGAACACTTTTGTCTTAATTTCTTCAATTTTTTGATATTAACAATTATTTTGCTTTGAGAGTATGGTAAATCTCATAAATCAACTGTTGAGTATTTTCCCAACCCAAACAAGGATCCGTAATAGACTTGCCAAAAACTTCTGGCTTATCCTGACGACCATCTTCTAGATAAGATTCAATCATAAAGCCGCGAACATACTTATTGATTTTATCATTCCAGTCACGGTTAATAAGGGTTTGCCGAACAATTCTTACTTGTTCCAAATAATTTTTGCCAGAGTTATCATGATTGGTATCAACAACAATAAAGGGATTGATTAAATTCATATTTTCATACTGTTGGATCAGTTTTAAGAGAACGTCATAATAGTAATTAGGTTCATAGTCACCATGCTCATTGCTGCCTCCGCGCAGAATAACATGAGCCAAGGAATTGCCGTCTGTTTCTACTTCTGCTCCATTATAGATAAAATTTTGTGAATTTTGTGCTGCATGTAAAGCATTAAGCATAACCTTGAGATTACCAGACGTTGGATTTTTCATACCAGTAGGCACATCAATGCCTGAAGCCACAAAGCGATGTTCCTGATCTTCAACCGAACGAGCACCAACAGCATGATAAGAAACCAAATCATCTACTAAGACAAGATTAGAAGGGTAAAGCATTTCATCTGCTGTTGTCAATCCTGTCTCAGTAATCACACGATAATGCAAATTACGAACAGCATGAATGCCATTAATCAAATCTGGCAATTTAGAAGTATTTGGTTGATGAATGAGGCCTTTATAACCATCACCATTAGTACGTGGCTTTGCCGTATAAACACGCATCACCATAAAGATGCGATCTTTAACTTCTTCCTGCAATTTAGCAAGACGTTTAGCATACTCAAGAACAGCTTCTTCATTATCTGATGAACAAGGACCAATAATCAAGAGTAAACGGTTGTCCTCTCCCTTGATAATGGAAACCAATTCACGATCACGTGCTTCTTTCTTAGCCAAATCCTGACCTTTTAATTGCGTGCCTTGTTTAACCGTGAAAAGATCTATGGTTTTGCTTTTTTGATGAATACCCATTTTAATTTCCTAAAGTATCATAAATTTCATGAACCAATTGTTGAGTATTTTCCCAACCCAAACAAGGATCCGTAATAGACTTGCCAAAAACTTCTGGCTTATCCTGACGACCATCTTCTAGATAAGATTCAATCATAAAGCCGCGAACATACTTATTGATTTTGTCATTCCAGTCACGGTTAATAAGGGTTTGCCGAACAATTCTTACTTGTTCCAAATAGTTTTTGCCAGAGTTATCATGATTGGTATCAACAACAATAAAAGGATTTTGCAGCCCCATCTTTTCATACTGTTCAATCGTATCTAAAACATTGTCATAATAATAATTTGGAATATTTTTTCCATATTCATTAACGCCGCCACGTAAGATAACGTGAGCTGTAGGATTGCCGCTGGTTTCAACTTCTTCGCCATTGAAAAGGAACGATTGTTTATTTTGCGCAGCATAAATACCATTAAACATGATATTAAGATTTCCTGATGTTGGATTTTTCATGCCAGTAGGCACATCAATGCCTGAAGCTACAAAACGGTGTTGTTGATCCTCAACTGAACGGGCACCAACTGCAATATAGGATACTAAATCATCAATCAAAGGAAGGTTTTCAGGATAGAGCATTTCATCTGCTGTTGTAATACCCGTTTCAGTAATCACACGATAATGCAGATGGCGTACAGCTGTAATACCGTTAATCAGACTGGGAGCCGCGCCTGTATTAGGTTGATGGACCATTCCTTTGTAGCCATCACCATTAGTGCGTGGCTTTGCCGTATAAACACGCATCACCATAAATATGCGATCTTTAACTTCTTCCTGCAATTTAGCAAGACGTTTAGCATACTCAAGAACAGCTTCTTCATTATCTGATGAACAAGGACCAATAATCAAGAGTAAACGGTTGTCCTCTCCCTTGATAATGGAAACCAATTCACGATCACGTACTTCCTTTTGGGCTAAAGCTTCACCTGTTAATTTTGACAAGCTCTGCATTTCTTCTATATTAATTTTATCACTAGTTGCTTTAAAAGACATTTTTTATCCTTCTAATTCATTAAAATCGCTTGCGTCCATGGCAGTTTTTAAACTTCTTACCTGAACCACATGGACATTTATCATTACGGCCCACATTCTTAAAGATTGGATCCTGAGGAGAAATAGTAGACTGTGCTGAGATATTTTGCTCAGCTGTCGTCCTACTTTCAGTTTCTTTCTCACGTTCTTGTTCATGAATCTGCGCCTTCATCATGGTACGTGTCACATCAAATTCAATAGCACCAATCATATCTTGGAACATCCTGAAACCTTCTGATTGATATTCAACAATAGGATTATTCTGCGCGTAACCACGTAAACCAACTGAACTGCGCAGTTGATCCAGAGCATCAATATGATCTGTCCATTTATTATCAACAACCATCAAGATCAACACTTTCTGGAACTCTCGAACAGCCTCTTCATCACGAAGTTTAGCAATTTGACGGTCATAATTTTTAAGAGCTGCATCATAGAGCAGATCCTTAATATCTTCATAGTTTAAATCTTCTATATCATGTAAACTGATAGTATCTTCTGGTAAAAGATTTGTTTTAGCAAAGTTAAGGATAGCATCTAGGCTTTCCTTACGATCCAATTGACTATGAGAGTCCACTGTGCGTTCAATTGTTCGCTTAATCATAGCCTTAATCTCTGGGGCAAGGTCACGTTCTGCTGTGATAACATCGTAACGCTCAGCATAGATAATCTCACGCTGTTCACGCATAACATCATCATATTGAAGAACTTGCTTACGAGTATCATAGTTGTTTCCTTCAACACGTCTTTGAGCTGATTCAACTTGATTGGTTAGCATGCGTGATTTAATCACCACATCATTATCTTCCTCAATAAACCGATCAAGAAAAGCTTTGATACGCTCGGAACCAAAACGACGCATTAATTCATCTTCTAAAGAGAGATAGAATTGTGACTCACCAGGATCACCCTGACGGCCAGAACGTCCACGTAATTGATTGTCAATCCGACGGCTTTCATGACGTTCCGTCCCAATAACACAAAGACCGCCGAGCTCACGTACACCCTCGCCCAACTTAATATCAGTACCGCGTCCTGCCATGTTGGTGGCAATGGTAACAGCACCACGTTGACCCGCATTCATAATAATCTGAGCTTCTTTAAAGTGATTTTTAGCATTAAGAACTTCGTGAGGAACACCTGCTTGAACTAGCATTTTCGAAATCAAATCTGATGTTTCGACAGCAACAGTACCAACCAAAACAGGCTGTCCCTTTTCATGGCGTTCCTTAACATCAGCAACAACAGCTCTAAATTTTGCTTCAAGTGTTGGGTAGAGCAAGTCCTGATGATCAATACGGGCTACCGGACGATTGGTTGGAATGGGAATAATGCGCATATTATAAATTTCACGAAATTCCTCTTCTTCTGTCTTCGCAGTCCCCGTCATTCCCGCTAACTTTTTATACATGCGAAACATATTTTGATAGGTAATGGAAGCACTGGTTTTAGACTCATCCTGAATTGGTACCCCCTCTTTTGCTTCAATAGCTTGGTGGAGACCATCCGAAAAACGACGCCCCTCCATTGTACGACCAGTAAATTGGTCAACAATTAAAATTTCCTGTTCTTCACTAACCACATAATCAATATCAAGTAACATAATGTAGTTAGCGCGCAAAGCATTGTCAATATAGTGGGTCAAAGCCACATTATCAATGTCGTAAAGATTTTCTAGATGGAAATACTCTTCTGCTTTATCAATTCCTGAATCTTTTAAGCCAATCGTTTTAGTAGGCGTATCAATAGCATAATCATCTTCTGATAGGGTTTTTACAAAACTATCTGCACGATGATACAGCTGATTGGTTTCTGTGCTAACAGGTCCTGAAACAATTAATGGCGTTCTAGCCTCATCAATTAGAACAGAATCCACCTCATCAACTAAAGCAAAATTAAGTGGCCGCTGTACCATATTTTCTTTGCGAACAACCATATTGTCACGAAGATAGTCAAAACCAATCTCAGCATTAGTTGAATAAGTAATATCACAGTTATAAGCTTCACGTTTTTCACTAGAAGACTTGGCCGCTAAATTAATTCCAACAGACAGTCCCAACCATGAATATAATTCTCCCATTTCAGTTGCATCACGTGTTGCTAGATATTCATTAACAGTAACAACATGAACGCCCTCGCCAGCCAAGGCATTAAGGTAAACAGGCATGGTAGCCGTTAAGGTCTTCCCCTCACCAGTGCGCATTTCTGGAACGTCGCCATGATGAAGGACAACACCGCCCATGATTTGGACACGATAAGGATAGAGACCTAAAACGCGTTTTGAGGCTTCACGAACAACAGCAAAAGCCTCAGGAAGTAAATCATCCAAGGTCTCACCATTTTGATAGCGTTCTTTAAATTCGTCAGTCTTTGCCTGAAGTTCTTCGTCTGAAAGTGCCTCCATTTCATTAGCATAACCTTCAACTTTTTTTGCTATTTTTGTTAACTTTCTTACTTCGCCTTTATCATTTTCAATGATAGTGCGTAGAATATTTGCCATTCGTTATCCTTTCGATAGTATTATCATTTTATTTTATCACAAATAGCAGGCACATTCAAGAATTTATCAGCCGTTTCAAAAGCTAATAAAGAGGCAGAAACTTTTCTGCCCCATAGCTTTATCTTATCTTTACAACTTAGTTAATTCAACTGGAATCTTATTATCAAACAGACTCTTTAACATTCATTGGAATGGCTGGCAATTATTTCTAAATCACCATCAAATTGCCAAGATTTAATAGTATTAGGAAGAATAAGATGATCTCCCTTTCTTAAGGCATATTGTTCTAAACCAACCGTAATACGACCTTGTCCAGCAAGGACACTCACCAAAAGGTAAGGAACTGTCTGCTGCATTTTGACAGAACCACTAATCTGCCATTTATAGACAGTAAAGAAAGGGCTGGAAACCAAGACCGTTGTTTCAAGGTCTTGTAGAGATAACCAAGCTGGCGTCGCATTTGCCGGCTTACCAATTGTCAAAACATCAATTGACTGTTCAATGTGAAGAGCTCGTTTTCGTCCTTGATCATCTTTACGATCAAAATCATAAACGCGGTAGGTCGTATCACTTGACTGCTGTGTCTCCAAAATCATAATTCCCTTACCAATGGCATGCATAGTACCACTAGGAACATAGAAGAAATCTCCAGCTTTAACAGGAATCTTTGTCAAAAGGTGATCCCAATCGCCCGCGGCAATCATTTGACGCAATTCTTCTTTAGATTTAGCTTCGTGTCCATAGATAATTTCAGCACCTTCATCAGCTGAAATGACATACCAACATTCTGTCTTTCCTAACTCACCTTCATGTTCCAAAGCATAAGCATTATCAGGATGAACTTGAACACTAAGCCAATCGTTGGCATCTAAGATTTTAGTTAAAAGCGGAAAAACAAAACTCTTGCTATTGCCGAACAGTTCTTTATGCTCTGCATATAATTCATCTAAGGGGACACCTTTATAAACACCATTTTTAACAATAGACACTCCATTAGGATGCGCAGAAATCGCCCAATATTCTCCCGTCGTTTCACTAGGAATGTCATAACCAAATTCTTTTCTGAGCCGATTGCCGCCCCAGATTTTTTCATGCATTTGTGATTGTAAAAACAAAGGTTCTGCCATAGTGTTCTCCTTTCTGTTTTTCAATATACCACTATCTAGTTTCAGAGGAAATCAAGAGTAATTATATTCACTTCATTATCCTCATAAAATGAAAATTTCGTTCACGTAAATTCTAACAGTTTAATATTGAATATTAGAAGGTGCTTTAATCTTCCAATTCATTTTTAATTAACGCGCTGCTATCTTTTTAGCTAAAGCGAGATTTCCCAATGTTGCTGAACCATTTTCTGCAATAGCTGGTGTCACAATATAATCCTTAACATTTGGAACTGGAAGATAGTCATTCAAAAGTGAAGTAAATTTTTCACGAACCCGATTGAGCATATGTTCTTGTGCCATAACGCCTCCGCCAAATACAATAACTTGCGGACGATAAAGAACAGTCGCCTGAATAGCCGCCTGAGCAATGTAGTATGCCTGAATATCCCAAACTTCTGAGTTTTGCTCAATTAACTCACCACGAATACCAGTACGAGCCTCTAAGCTAGGACCCGCTGCAAGTCCTTCTAAACAACCTTTATGGAAAGGACAGGTGCCTACAAAACCATGATGAACATCATTGGGATGCGGAGCCATGTAAACGTGTCCAGCTTCCGTATGTCCCATACCGCCAATGAATTCGCCATTTTGAATAGCCCCTGCTCCAATGCCTGTTCCAATAGTATAATAAACCAGACTTTTAACATTTGAACGAGCAATTGTTTCCCCATAAGCAGAAGAATTAACATCTGTCGTAAAGTAAAATGGAATTTTAAAATCTTTAGAAATTAAGCCGACAAAATCAACGTTAGCCCAGTTTGGCTTTGGTGTTGAAGTAATGTAACCATAAGTGTCTGAATTTTGATCAATATCAATAGGGCCAAAAGAACCAATGGCAACACTGGCTAAATCAGCTTCAAATTTTTTAAAGAAAGCAACTGTTTTTTCTATTGTTTCATAAGGTGTTGTTGTTGGGAACTGAACTTTTTCTAAAATTTGAAAATTTTCATCACCTACAGCACAGACAAATTTTGTTCCGCCAGCTTCAATGCTGCCATATAATTTAGACATAATAAACCTCTTATATTTTACTTAACTTACCAAATCAATTTTTGGATTTGAATACCCTTAATCTGCCCTTAAGGACTACTTAACATTATATCATAATTTGCTAAGTTTCAAGTATTAGTTAGCCAAAAGGCTTTAATACTATTGTTACTGAATCTTTTAAGCAGTCAAAAAGACCTTACGGTCTTTCTGATAATATTTCTTATTTTTTAACTTCAAGTAAGCTATCACCTACGGCAACAGTTCCTGAGGAAGCGAGGGTTTCAACTGACACATAATCAGCTGTATTAGTAACAATGAACATTGTTGTATTATCAAGACCAGCTTCTGCAATCTTGTCGCTATCAAATGTTCCGAGAACATCACCTTTTTTAACTTTTTGATCTGCTTGAACTTTTTGTTCAAATCCTTTACCTTCCATTGATACAGTATCAATACCAATATGAATAAGAATCTCCGCACCATTGTCTGATTTAATGCCATAAGCATGGCCAGTATCAAAAGCAATTTGAACAGTCCCATCAACCGGTGCATAAACTGTATTACCACTAGGTTTGATAGCAATCCCCTTACCCATTGCTTCACTAGAAAAAACAGGGTCATTAACAGAGGTTAATTCAACAGCTTCACCAGCAAGAGGAGCCGCAAGAACTTCATCAGTAACTTGTGCCTTATTTGCTGCAGAAGCAGCTTCTTCTGGAATTTCCTGCGCTTCTTCAATAGCTTCTTCGACAGCAGCTTCAGCAGCAAAGACATCAACAGCCTTCGTCTTACCATAGCCATAAGTTACTGCAAAAGCTATAGCAAAACTGATTAATTCACAGACTACATAAAATGGAATAGAACTTGCCTTAATAGAAAGGAAACCAAGAAAACCTGCCGAACCAAGAGAAACCGCTACAACTTGAAGTAAGCCCGCAATTGCTGCAGCACTAGCTGAGCCAATCAGAGCACAAAAGAATGGAAAACGATATTTCAAATTCACCCCAAAAAGAGCAGGTTCTGTAATACCAAGAAGCGCTGACACACCTGAAGAAGATGAGAGACCTTTCATCTTCTTATCTTTTGTTAAGAAGTAAATTGCAAAGGTTGCTGCACCTTGTGCGACATTGGCCATTGAAGCTGTAACAAAGATAAAGTCACCATGACCAGTACCATTTTGGAAAGCTGAAATGAGTTGGGTTTCAATAGCTGGGAAACTTTGATGGAGACCAGTCATAACTACAGGTGAATATAGAGCACCAAAGACACCCATACCTAGGAATCCCGTTGCATCATACAGCCATACGATTCCATTTGTAAGCCAGTCAGAAACTTCTTTCATAACAGGACCAATAACGATAAATGTCAAAAATCCAGTAATAATAACTGACAATAAAGGTGTAAAGGTAAAGTCAACTGCTGAGGGCAATCTCTTATGGAAAAATTTTTCTAAGATAGATAAAAGCCATACAGCCACAAGTACTGGAATCACTTGATAAGTATAACTTGCCTGAGTAACATGCAACCCAAAAATATTCCAAAATCCTGTATAAGCACCAATAGTAGCAGCCTTTGAAATTGGAGCATTAGCTGCTAAACCAATGATATTTGCTGCCCCCGGTGCGACCATAATCATGCCGATTGAAGCTCCTAAGAATTGGTTAGCACCAAAACGTTTAGCGGCTGAAATCCCAACCAAAATGGGCAAGAACCAGAAAGGCGCTGCTGACATTAATTGAATCATGTCAGACGAACCCTTAATAATCGGGAATTGTTGAACCAGTGACTTAGTACCAAATAAACCTTCTGAAGTTAAAAAGTTATTTAAAGCCATTAAGAGACCGCCTGCTACCAAGGCAGGGATAATTGGTACAAAGATATCAGACAACAGTTTGATCAAAGCCATAATAGGATTGAACTTTTTACCACTAGCAGCAATCTTTTTCAAATCATCTGTTGAGACTTCTGTTAAACCTGTTTGTTTAATAATTTCATCATAAACAAAGTTAACATCACCAGGGCCAATAATAACTTGATATTGACCATCCGTTTTAAAAGTTCCCTTGACATCAGCATTTTTATCCAACGCTTTTTGATCTACTTTACTGTCATTTTTTAAAACAAGACGAAGACGTGTCGCACAGTGAGCGGCAGCTACAAGATTATCTTTACCAACAGCTGTGATGACTTCACTAGCTACTTTGCCATAATCCATTTGCAAAAAACTCCTTAATAATTATTTTGTTTTGAAAGCGTTTTTTTACTTTCCACGTTATTCATTTTATCATTTTTTTCCAATATGTCAATCGTTTTACATAAAATTCTTTTTTGCAACAAAAGATTGATTTTTAGAAAGAAAACGTTTACTATATTAGTATGTAGATAAACTATTATTAGGAGTAGATAAACGATGAATTTGCCTCAAAATATCAGATATCGCCGCTATCAAGATTGGACTGAAGAAGAAATAAAAAGTATTAAAACCAATGTAGCTTTGTCTCCTTGGCATACAACGTATCATATAGAACCTAAAACAGGACTCCTTAATGATCCAAACGGTTTTTCCTATTTTAATGGAAAATTTAACCTTTTTTATCAAAATTGGCCATTTGGAGCAGCTCACGGCTTAAAATCTTGGATCCATACTGAAAGTGAAGACTTAGTCCATTTCAAAGAAACAGGTACAGTCCTTTATCCCGATACTCCCCATGACAGCCATGGTGCATACTCGGGCAGTGCCTATGAAATCGGTGATCAGCTTTTTCTCTTTTATACAGGAAATGTCCGAGATGAAAATTGGGTTCGTCACCCACTTCAAATCGGAGCTTTTATGGATAAAAAGGGCAATATCCAAAAATTTACTGATGTCCTTATTAAACAGCCAAATGATGTTACTGAACACTTTCGCGATCCCCAAATTTTTAATTATAAAGGACAATTTTATGCTATTGTTGGAGCACAAAGTCTAGATAAAAAAGGATTTATCAAACTCTATAAAGCTGTTGATAATGATATTAAGAATTGGCAAGAAGTTGGTAATCTAGACTTTGGCGGAAGTAAATCTGAGTATATGATTGAGTGCCCAAATCTTGTTTTTATAAACGAACAGCCTGTCCTGATTTATAGTCCTCAGGGACTCAGTAAATCTGAATTAGATTATCATAATATTTATCCTAATACTTACAAAGTATGTCAATCGTTTGACACAGAAAAGCCTGCCCTAGTTGATGCATCGGAAATTCAAAATCTTGACTTCGGATTTGAATGTTATGCTACCCAAGCTTTCAATGCTCCCGATGGCCGTGTTTATGCTGTCTCATGGATTGGGTTGCCAGATATTGATTATCCAAGTGATTCATACGACTATCAAGGAGCTTTGAGCCTCGTCAAAGAGCTAAGCCTTAAACACGGTAAACTCTATCAATATCCCGTTGAAGCTGTTCGTTCATTACGTTCTGAAAAAGAAGCAGTCACTTACAAGCCAGAAACCAATAATACTTATGAATTAGAGTTAACTTTTGACTCTTCATCAGTTAATGAATTGCTCCTTTTTGCTGATAATAAAGGCAATGGTTTAGCTATTACAGTTGATACTAAGATGGGAACCATTCTGATCGATCGCTCTAAAGCAGGGGAGCAATATGCCTTAGAATTTGGAAGCCAACGTTCTTGCTCTATCCAAGCAAAAGAGACTGTTGTCAATATTTTTGTTGACAAATCTATTTTTGAAATTTTTATTAATAAGGGAGAAAAAGTTTTTACTGGACGTGTTTTTCCAAATGACAAACAAACTGGTATTGTGATTAAATCTGGAAAGCCAAGCGGTAATTACTACGAATTGAAATATTAACTATGGTTGCAAAATTAACAGATGTCGCAAAACTCGCTGGCGTAAGTCCAACAACCGTTTCACGCGTGATTAATCGAAAAGGCTATCTCTCTGAAAAAACAATTACTAAAGTACAGGCTGCCATGAAGACTCTAGGATACAAGCCTAATAATCTCGCTCGCAGCCTTCAGGGGAAATCTGCCAAGCTAATCGGACTTATCTTCCCTAATATCAGTCACATCTTCTATTCTGAACTTATTGAATATTTAGAAATAGAGTTGTTTAAACATGGCTACAAAGCCATTATTTGTAACAGTCAAAATAATCCCGATAAAGAACGAGATTATCTCGAAATGTTAGAAGCCAATCAGGTTGATGGCATTATTTCCAGTAGTCACAACCTCGGCATTGATGATTATGAGAAAGTTTCTGCTCCTATTATTGCCTTTGATCGTAACTTAGCACCCAATATTCCCATCGTCTCTTCTGATAATTTTGAAGGCGGACGAATGGCCGCAAAACTTTTAAAAAAACACGGCTGCCAACATCCCATTATGATCGCTGGAAAAGATAATTCTAATTCTCCGACAGGACTGCGACAATTAGGCTTTAAGTCCGTCTTTGCTCAAGCACCTATTTTTCATCTATCTGGAGAGCTGTCCATCATTCGTAAAGAAATGGAAATAAAAGTAATTCTCCAAAATGAAAAACCTGATGGTATCTTTTTGTCCGATGATATGACAGCTATTTTAACAATGAAAATTGCTAACCAGTTAAACATTACCATTCCCCATGAACTTAAAATTATTGGGTACGATGGAACACACTTTGTTGAGAACTACTATCCTTATCTAACAACTATTAGGCAACCTATTAAAGATATCGCACATCTTTTGGTAGACGTATTGCTAAAGAAAATTGAACACCAAGATACTCCTAAAGATTATATTCTCCCCGTTGGTCTTTTATCAGGAGAAAGTGTTTAGAATCAAAAGGTTTATTTAGGTTTGTCTTTTGTGGGTTGATTAAAAGTCCTTACCTAATTAATGAGCATCAGTTCAATGTCAATATTTAATCAACTTTGCGCAAAAGAATAGACATACAATTCTTAGTTTTAAATTCAAAAAGAAGAGGTAAGATTTAAGCCTAAAATCTTACCTCTTCTTTTATCAGCCCTTATTATTTTCTTTCAAGCACAAACTGACTTAAAACGCCATTAATAAACTTACTGGATTTCTCATCTGAATACTTTTTTGCAATTTCAATAATTTCATTAAGAGCAACACGTTCTGGTGTTTCCTTATGATATTTAATTTCGTATAAACCTAAACGCAACAGGCTCTTATCAATCAAAGTCAATCGAGAAAGCGTCCAGCCAGATTTTAGATGAATAGAAATATTCTTATCTATTTCCCTTCTACAATCAGATACACCTTGTATTAAAGTCAGTAAGAAGAGAGGAAGTTCAGCCTCTTCCTCTTCATTTTTATCATAAGTATAAGCAAATCTTGCTGCTGTTAAATTATCGCCACCAAATTCCAAAGAAAAAAGTGCTTGAAAAGCACGTTCACGAAGATCGCGCCTAGAGTCCACAAATACATTAGTCATCAAGAAAATCCTCATCAAATAGGTTTTTCATATCAGGTTTGGGTGTTTTTTCCGGCACAATGCCAACCACATGAATATTAACTTCAGAAAGATTCACTTCAGCCATATCATAAACGGCTGTTTTGACTGCCCGTTGAATTTCCATGGAAACAGCAGGTACATTGATCCCATATTGTAGGTAGACATAGATATCTGCACTAACTGTTCCGTCTTCTTCTGTTTTGAGATAAACACCTCGACCGTGAGCAACTTTACTAAGACTATCCGTCACTGTTTTATTGTGAAGCGAATGAACACCTTCAACTTTCGTTGTCGCAACACCTGTAATCACTTCAAGTACACGTGGGGAAATAACAATTTCGCCAATCATTTCATTTTCCATCAAACTTGTCCTTTCTAATAAATTCATCCA
Source organism: Streptococcus mutans (assembly GCF_006739205.1). Lineage (NCBI taxonomy): Bacteria > Bacillati > Bacillota > Bacilli > Lactobacillales > Streptococcaceae > Streptococcus > Streptococcus mutans. The sequence goes on along the minus strand of NZ_AP019720.1, from coordinate 338,288 downwards.
AAACTGTTTTCCTTAGGCACGGGAAACGTAGGTTCCCTCAGCGGTATTAATAACTAATTTCTGACCAACTTCAATAAAGTCAGGTACATTGACAACAAGACCTGTTTCAAGTGTCGCTGGTTTACCTGAACCTGTTACAGTAGCCCCTTTGATAGATGGCTGCGTATCAGTAACAACCAATTCAACAGTTGTTGGTATGGTAACGCCGATAACCTCTGAACCATAGAATTGAATTTTAACTTCTGAATTCTCAAGGATAAATTTTAATTCATTTTCAATGTTAACGATTGGAATTTCATACTGCTCATAGTTTTCGGTGTCCATAAAATAAGCAGTGTCATCCATTTGATAAAGGTATTGAGCAGGACGTGTTTCGATAATAGCTTGTTCAAATTTTTCTTCCGGACGATAAGTTGTATCAAAGGTTGAACCTGTGCGAACATCACGCAATTTCATACGCATAACTGTATTGCCTTTACCTGGTTTATGGTGGCTGGCTTCAAGAACTCTGATTAATTTTCCGTCTGTTGTTTCAAAAGTCATACCAGCCTTAAGCTTACTTGCTTCAATCATTTTTTACTATACCTCTTTATAAAATATTATCATCTCATTTTATCATAATGTCCTCGTATTCTCAAATTTTTCTTAGATTAAAAAAACGGTGAAAAGCTAAATATGATATAATGGAGTGAAAAGGAAAGTTCGATATATTATGAGACAAACGATCTATGAGATAATTGATTCAAAAGACAACGATAGTACTGTTGGAAAGTGTTACAACGCTTTTATGATTTTGACAATCAGCTTTAGTTTACTGCCACTTACTGTTAAAACTGACAGCGAATGGAAATACAATATTGATAACATTACATCCTTGCTTTTTCTTATTGATTATCTTTTAAGATTTTGTACTGCAGATTTTCATCTAAACAAGGGAAAACTGTCATTTTTGTATTATCCTTTTACGCCACTTGCTATTATTGATTTACTCTGCTTATCTCCTTCAGTTTTACTATGGAACAACAGTCTCAAATTATTAAAGATTATACGTTTTACACGGATGCTGCGACTTTTTAAAATCATTCGCCATTCCAAAAATATTACTATTATTCTTAATGTTTTAAAAAAACAAAAAGATTCTCTAGTTATTGTTGGTATTTTTTCTTTAGGATATATTTTTCTATCGGCTTTAATCATTTTTAATGTAGAACCCAATACATTTCCCAGTTTTTTTGACGCCATTTACTGGGCAACTATATCTTTAACCACGGTGGGATATGGAGATATCTTTGCTGTCTCAACTATCGGTAAAATCATTACTATGTTTTCATCTCTCATTGGTGTTGCTATTGTAGCTCTTCCTGCTGGCATCATTACAGCAGGGTATATGGAAGAAATCCAAAACCATAAAAAATAGGAAAAGCTCTTAGAGTGTCGTTTATATAACTCTAAGAGCCTTTTTAATTACTTTTCACCTAATTTCACTCTCGGTACATCATGTTGTACGTATTCCACTTCTTTTTGCGTCATGAGTTCAATAGCAAAGGGATGAATACGATAAGCTGTATTATAGGTAATTTTTTTGACGCCTGCCTGTAAGAGAGCCTTAGTGCAATTAATGCAAGGAAAATGCGTGACATAGATTTCCGTATTATTGGCAGAAATCCCTTCCTTAGCACATTGAATCAAGGCATTCATTTCGGCGTGAACTGTACGGATACAGTGCCCATCTTCCATTTCATGTCCAACATCATCACAATTGTCTGTATCAGCCACACCACCATTGTAACCCGTTGCAATAATTCGATTATTTTTAACCAATACAGCACCGACATAGGCACGATTGCAGGTGGAACGTTTAGAAATCAACTCTGCATTTGCCATAAAATAATCTTGCCAAGAAAGTCTATTCGTCATATTTATTCCTTTCTCATTATCATTTTTTGATCCATTGTTTCAAATATTTAAAGATTTTCACCAATTTACGACTTATTAAATAGAAAAAAATTAGTTAAGACACTGCAATCACGACTTTACTGACCATGGTAAAGCAAGGTTTTATTACAATATTTTTCTATCTACTTTAAAATAATTAACTCTTTAGGAGCTAGGGTCAACACTTCACAACCATCCTTAGTTACAAGGAGATCATCTTCAATGCGAACGCCATACTTGCCATCTAGATAAATACCAGGCTCATCTGTGATAACCATACCAGATTCAATTCTGCCTTCAACGTTACCAAAATAAGGTATTTCGTGAATATCCAGACCAATACCATGACCGATGCCATGCGTAAAAGCCTGTCCATAACCTGCTGCTGCAATCACATCACGCGCAGCCTTATCATAATCACGACGTGTCATTTTGGGCCTAAGTATATCAATTAAAGCACGATTAGAATTCAGGACAATATCATAAATAGTGCGTTCCTCATCAGTCGGAACACCAATATGGATAGTACGTGTCATATCACTGACATAGTGGTTATAATAACAGCCAAAGTCCATGGTCAACATTTCGCCCAACTGAATCACTTTATCACCGGCCACTCCATGAGGAATAGCAGAACGGTAACCTGATGCAACAATAGTTTCAAAGGATAGGCCGCTTGCACCATATTTTCGCATACGAAAATCTAAAAAATTAGCCACATCCAACTCAGACGTTTGCCCCGGTTTGATAAAATCTAAGACATCTGCAAAAGCACGATCAGAAATTTGACAGGCACGACGAATAGCTTCAATTTCATCAGTATCCTTAATCATGCGTAACTCTTCTACAAAATTCGTCAGAGCAAGTAAACGATAATCCGCAAAAGTCGCTGCCAATTCTTGATAATAAGAATAAGTAATAGCACTCTCAAAGCCAATTACTGAAAGCTTATCGGCTTTGATTATTTTAACGATTTCTGCAAGTGCTGAACGTGTTTCGATAATATCAAAGTCTGTGATGGTTTGCCGAGCAAGCAAACTATAGCGAGCATCGGTTAGGAAAAGACGGCGATTTTTACTGATAAAAACTGTTCCTGCTGTTCCCCAAAAGCCTGTTAGATAATAAACATTTTTTTGGCCAGTTACCAATATAGCTTCAGCTGGCGATTGAGATAACTTTTCCTCAAATGTTATCAATCTATCTTTCATTTAGTCTTCCCTTCAAATACTGTCCTGTATAGCTTTCCGTCATCTCAGCTACTTGTTCTGGTGTTCCAGTTGCTATGACTTGACCACCACCAACACCGCCTTCCGGTCCCAAGTCAATAATATGGTCAGCTGTTTTAATGACGTCCAAATTATGCTCAATGACAAGCACAGTATTGCCATCATCAACAAAGCGCTCTAAGACTTTAAGAAGTCTAGCAATATCATCTGTATGGAGACCAGTTGTAGGCTCATCAAGAATATAAAAACTCTTACCCGTTGAGCGTTTATGCAGTTCAGAAGCCAACTTCATGCGCTGCGCTTCCCCACCTGATAAAGTGGTCGCTGGCTGTCCAAGAGTTACATAGCCAAGACCAACATCCTTAATGGTTCGAATCTTGCGAGCAATTTTAGGAATCGGTGCAAAAAATTCTGCTGCATCATTGACTGTCATATTAAGAATTTCTGCAATATTTTTGTCCTTGTAATGAACTTCCAAAGTCTCACTATTATAACGCGTTCCATGACAGACTTCACAAGGCACATAAACATCTGGCAAAAAGTGCATTTCAATTTTGATAATGCCATCACCTGAGCAGGCTTCGCAGCGTCCGCCTTTAACATTGAAAGAAAAACGTCCCTTCTTATAACCGCGAATTTTAGCTTCATTGGTTTGAGCAAAAAGGTCACGAATATCATCAAAGACACCTGTATAGGTGGCAGGATTGGATCTTGGTGTACGGCCAATTGGGCTTTGATCAATGTCAATTAAACGATCAATATGTTCAATTCCTGAAATAGACTTGTATTTGCCTGGCTTTTCAGAATTACGATTGAGTTTTTGAACAATGACTTTTTTTAAAATACTATTAACCAGTGTTGATTTACCAGAACCCGAAACACCTGTAACGGCAATAAATTTTCCAAGAGGAAATTTGACATTAATGTTTTGCAGATTGTTTTCTGCTGCTCCTTTGATTTCAATGAAACGGCCACTCCCTTTACGACGATCCAAAGGTACAGGAATTTTTTTCTTACCAGATAAATACTGTCCAGTAATAGACTTTTTATTTTTAGCAACTTGCTTTGGGGTGCCTGAGGCAACAATTTCACCACCTAAAGCACCTGCTCCCGGTCCAACATCAACCAGCCAATCAGCTGCCATCATGGTATCTTCATCATGTTCGACAACAATCAAAGTATTCCCCAAATCTCGCATTTTCTTAAGACTGGAAATAAGGCGGTCGTTATCTCTTTGATGTAAACCAATGGAAGGTTCATCCAAAATATAAAGTACACCGCTTAAATTAGAACCAATCTGAGTTGCTAGACGAATGCGTTGGCTTTCGCCTCCTGATAGCGTTCCTGCTGAGCGTGATAAAGTCAAATAATTAAGACCCACATTATTAAGGAAAGTCAGACGATCCTTAATTTCCTTGACAATGGGTGTTGCAATGGTTTTTTCATTTTCCGACAGTTCCAAATGAGTCAGCAAACTCAAGTGATCCGCAATGGATAGCTCAGATACCTGACCAATATTTAGGCCTTCTTCGCCGCCAACCCGTACACTAAGAGCTTGATCATTGAGTCGATAACCATGACAGGTTGCACAAGGCAGCTCATTCATATAGCTGCGCATGACATTACGTGTGAAATCACTATTAGTTTCATGATAACGGCGGCTAATATTGCTAATAATGCCTTCAAAAGGAATATCAATATCCCTGACACCGCCAAAATCATTTTGATAATGAAAATGAAATGCTTTGTCACCTGAACCATGTAAGACGAACTTTTTATCCCCATCTGATAAATCTTTCCAAGGTTTATCCATATCTACACCAAAAGCATTCATGGCTTGCTCTAGCATCTGCGGATAATAGTTTGAAGAAATAGGATTCCAAGGAGCCAGCGCTCCCTCTCTCAAAGTCTTATTCTCATCTGGAATAACCAAGTCCAAATCGACTTCTAATTTAATCCCTAAACCATCACAGGTAGGACAAGAACCAAAGGGTGCATTAAAAGAAAAGAGACGCGGTTCCAATTCTGGAACAGTAAAACCACAAACAGGACAAGAATAGTGTTCTGAGAAAATCAATTCATGATCATCCATAGTATCAATGATGACATAACCATCTCCCAAATGCAAAGCTGCTTCAATGGAATCAAACAAACGTCCTCTAATACCATCCTTTTGCACGAGACGATCAACAACCACTTCAATGTTGTGCATTTTATTTTTTGAAAGTTCAGGAACTTCTGCTACATCCATAATGTCGCCATCTATACGCACACGAACATAGCCATCTTTTTGAATGCGATCAAATACTGCCTTATGTTGACCTTTTTTCCGCCGAACAACAGGTGCTAAAATCTGCATTCGTGTCCGCTCAGGCAAGATCAAAACTTGATCAACAATTTGCTCTACTGAAGAAGCCGTGATAGCACCATGACCATTTTTACAATAAGGAATACCAACGCGTGCATATAATAATCGGAGATAATCATTAATCTCTGTAACTGTACCAACAGTAGAACGTGGATTTTTACTGGTTGTCTTTTGGTCAATGGAAATAGCAGGGCTAAGACCATCAATCGAATCAACATCAGGCTTATCCATATTTCCTAAAAACTGTCTAGCATAAGCCGATAAACTCTCAACATAACGGCGTTGCCCTTCGGCGTAAATGGTATCAAAAGCCAGACTGGACTTTCCTGAACCCGATAAGCCCGTCATGACAATCAACTTATCACGCGGAATTTCCACATCTATATTTTTTAAGTTATGAGCACGCGCTCCACGAATAATTAATTTATCTTGCATAATTAAGATACCAAACCGTTAAACACTCCAAAGGAAAATAGGAAAATTGGTGACGAAACAATACGTTTCTAAGAAACTTTATCTTTTTCCACAAGAGTATAGGCAGGTTCAATTCCTTTCTAATGATATAAAGGGACGATTCGGCTTGCCGAAAATTTTCGTCGAAAATAAGAAACTGATGCCGTATGATTGCACACTAAAGTTTATCTTTTTTCATAGAAAATTAGTCCCGTATTCCAATCCTTTCTATAATACAAAGGGCATAAAATAAAGTACAAAGGGAAAAAAGATTAATGATGAGTTGATAAAACTCAAGGAAACCTACCTTTTTTCACATAGTGTTAAACTCGTGTTCTATCCTCTCAAAAGAATACAAAGTTTCTAAAAAGCGACTGAATTTTAGAAAAGCAATGCAATGCTGTATGCTTTGCATACCAGACATTTACTCCTTAAGGCAATCCTCTTTGTAAATCAATGTAAGTCGAAAAAAATATGTCTCTAAATTTCGAGCATTTAGAACATCATCTAAACTTTTCTCGCACTTATTAAGTCCATAAAATCAATTTACATTCTATTATAACAAATTTTTCTACTATTACCTGTCCCAAAAAACTGAGAATTGTAGTATAATAGAACGGTATGTATCAATTAATGAAAAGGAGGGCTTGTCATGAAGCAAATGTTTCTTTCAACAGCAACCGAATTTAAAGAAATCGAAACATTCGAGCCAGGTGCTTGGATTAATTTGGTCAATCCCTCCCAGGAAGAGTCTTTACAGATTGCTGAAAGGTTCAATATTGATATCACAGACTTAAGAGCACCGCTTGATGTTGAAGAAACCTCACGTGTTTCTGTTGAGGATGATTATACTCTCATTATTGTTGACGTTCCCACACCAGAAGAACGCAACAGCAGAAGTTACTTTATTACAATTCCTCTTGGTATTATTGTCACAGAAACAGCTGTTATTACGACTTGTTTAGAATCTTTGACTCTCTTTGACAATTTCTGGAGCCATCGTATTCGTAATTTTTATACTTTCATGAAGACACGTTTCGTTTTCCAGCTCCTCTATCGCAATGCCGGACTTTACCTAACTGCCCTGCGTTCTATTGATCGTCAAAGCGATAAAATTGAAGCTCAGCTGGAAAAAGCAACACGCAATGAACAGCTAATTGACATGATGGAATTAGAAAAATCAATTGTCTACCTCAGAGCCTCTCTAAAACTTAATGAACGAATCGTTAAAAAGCTCTCCAGCAATACATCCAGTCTCAAAAAATATGTGGAAGATGAAGATTTGCTGGAAGATACTTTAATTGAGACACAACAGGCCATTGAGATGGCAGGTATCTATGAAAATGTCCTTAATGTTATGACTGAAACTTCTGCTTCAATTATTTCTAACAACCAAAATACTATAATGAAAACTTTAGCTCTGATGACAATGGCTTTAGATATACCAACTGTCATTTTCTCTGCTTATGGTATGAATTTTCAAAATAACTGGTTACCACTAAATGGATTGAATCATGCTTTCTGGTATATCGTCTTAATTGCAGCAGCAATGAGTGCTATTGTCGTTATTTATTTCATTCGCAAAAAATGGTTTTAACTGGGTTAGAATGTCGGATACTTAAGCATCTCGCCATTCTACGGCATCCGCTATTAGGCGGTATGCCTAACCCACTTACTTGCGCAAGGAAGAGAATAGTATCGATTCTCTCCCTTGTGCTTCGTAACTTCCTTTATATTGTCGGATGCTTAAGTATCCGACATTCTACAGCATCCGCTATTAGGTGGTAAGTCTCATCCGCTTACTCAAAATACCCAAGTATAAAGTATATTCATTAAATTATTTTTATCACACTATTTCACAAACAGGAGAAAACACTCATGGATGTACAAAATCTTACTAAAAAAAATCAAGAATTCATCAATATTGTAACACATCAATTACTCCAATCAGGTAAATCCGATGAAGATATTCAAACTATTCTCGCCAAGACTTTACCTGAAATTATCGAAAAACAAAAGCAAGGAATCCCCGCACGTTCTTTTTTGGGTGCACCAACTGCTTGGGCAGCTCAATTTATTGAAACAGAACAAAACAAGTCAACAGCTTCTGCTCCTAAAAATACAAATCCCTGGCTTATGTGGCTAGATACTTCCCTCTTCTTCCTTGCTGTTGTGACCTTAATAACAGGATTTTTAAATTTTTTTAGCAAACAAGCACCTACCTACGGGATTGTGACACTTACCTTTCTTGGCTTTGGTGGCGGTGCTATCATGTTTTTAACTTATCACTTTTTCTATCGCTACTCAGGAATGCCTAAAAGTGAACGTCCTAGTTTTATCAAATCATTTGGGATCTTAGCATTCTTCATGATTTTTTGGATGTTTCTTTATGCAGCAACAGGCTTCTTACCAGCTTTTCTCAATCCCAAAGTTCCAGGCTTCGTCTTGCTTGTTATTTGTGCCCTCGCTTTTGGTATTCGTTATCTGCTTAAGAAAAAATATAATATTGAAAATGCTTTGGCTCCTCAACAAAGAAAATAAACATTTATTACTAATGGTTACCTCTTAGACATTAAAAATGACCACTTAATAGAAAAGTGGTCATTTTTAACCTTTTTATGCTATAGTTAATACATGGAGACAAGATACATTTTTGATGACAAAGTGGCGCCCGGTGTTATGGAGATTCACTTAAATCCTAAACATCAGTCAGTAGAGGTCTTTTTAGAAAAGGAAATTTTCTTTTTAAATATTAGAGATATTCTCTTTATTGAAATCAACAATCGGAAAACTTATGTTCATACTAATGATAAAATTTACAAAAGCCATTTGCTTCTGCGCGATTTCAAAGAAATTTTACCTGATTATTTTCAGCAAATTGGCAAGAGTCAGATTGCCAATAGCCTTGAAATTTCTGCCATCAATAAGTCTTTCTCCTCTACCCCCAAAATTAGTTTTAGACATTCATCCAAAACAACTTGGGTATCTCGTAAATACTACAAAGAATTACTTATGAAAAAAAGGAGTTTACTATGAAAAAAAATTATTTTTGGTACGGTCTGCTTGGGCTTCTCGCACTTTACCTTATTACTATTGCTTTTATCCCGGGATTTCATATTTTCTTTAGCAACATGTTGATGTTGGCCCTGTTCTTTATGTTAATAGCTTTGAGTAACAGGAGTATCTTCTTTTTCTTTCTAGCCTTAGGTTTTCTTAGTATCTACTTGAAAGATATCTTTCATTTTGACTATTCTACCGGACCGCTTTTTACGGGTATAATCATTATCGGCGTTATCTTAAATAGTTTCCTCAAACCACACTATTCTTATTCTTATAAAGGAAATCATTATTTTAATATGAAACAAAATGCTAACTACATTGATAACGAAACAGATGTCTTTTTAAAAACACTTTTTTCTGAAAATACCAGTTATGTGACTTCTCAAGAATTAAATAAAATTATTATTGATACTAAGTTTGGAGAACAATCTGTTGATCTCTCTCAAGCTCAATTTATGACAGATTCTCCCGAAATTCATATAGATATTAGCTTTGGTGAAACCAATCTGCGTATTCCAAACAACTGGAAAATCATCAATAAAACTCACTCCCCCTTTGCTTCCATTTCATTTTCAGGTTTTCCTAGCACAAATGGTGATTTTATTAACGTTACATTGACTGGAACAGTGGCTATGGGATCTCTAAACATTCAATATTAATGATATCTTACACCTTTATTAGTAAATAATGCATGATAGCTAAAATCCAAAGGTGAGCGGGATAAAAAACATAGAAGAAATATTGGCTGAATTTGTTTTTAAGGCCCTGCTGACCATTATAAAGGAACAATAAAGGAATAATCGTAACGAAACAAAAGTCAGGATTCAAAAGTATTAAATTTGTCAAACTCTCTTGAGAGGAAGAAGGCATTGGAATACCTACAATTGTAAAGAATAGTAGTACCGATAAAGCTAAATACCATAAATTGCGACGCAATGAATTGGAAAAGTTCAAGTAAGTAATCAGCATAAACGGTAAAACAACATCTCCTCCTTCAGTAAAGATCAATCCTAGCAACAGAACCGAAACCGTCACAATAATCTTTGTCACCTTGTGTTCTATTTTTTGATAAAGCCAAAGCATGGTAACTCCCAAGGCTAAGGTCAAGAAGATATTATGATAAGCAGCTACTTGAGGTTTATGCAGCATAAAATTGATAAGATTATTTCCCAAAAACATCAATCCTGCCGCTATATACAAGCGCATGAGATACTTTGTGATATCCTTCGTATAAAAGAATCCTTCAACAGCTAAATAAGCGAAACCAACTGCCACAAAACGTGTCAAGATATGGAGCCAAATCCCCATCTCTTCTGAAACCAAAAAATCAATATGGTCTAGCATCATAAAAGTAGCTAGAAATAATTTGAATTGGAACCTGTTCATTAGTCTGCCCTCCTTTTCACTATTAGTATAGTTGAAAAATGACAGCCCTAATCTTACAGTCTTTGTACTATAACTTACAATTTTGTAAATAAACCACTGCGTCAAACATTTGATGTTGCACAGATTGAAGGAGTTTGAGACTTTTGTCCCAAACTCTTTGACATTTTGAATCAGACTGAAGACAGTCTTGTTACCCTTGTCCTTTTCAAGTTTTTAGAAGACAAACTAAAAGGACTCAGCCCTGTGCAATACAGGACTAAATCCTTTCAATAATTTCTTGTCCAACTTTTTGGGGTCAGTACAATTAGGGTCTTTTTATTAATCTTCATTTACAAAAGGCATAAGTGCCATTACGCGAGCACGTTTGATAGCTGTTGTTACCTTACGTTGATTCTTAGCCGAAGTCCCTGTCACACGGCGTGGAAGAATCTTTCCACGTTCTGAAACAAAACGACTAAGCAATTCAGTATCTTTGTAATCAACATATTCAATTTTATTTGCTGCGATATAATCAACTTTTTTACGGCGTTTGAATCCGCCACGACGTTGTTGAGCCATGTTGTTTTTTCTCCTTCTTTATATTTTTCTTAAAACGGAAGATCATCGTCTGAAATATCCATAGGATTTGAATCACCAAATGGACTTTCATCTCTAGCAAAGTTTGGCGTTTGAGATTGTGAAGAACCTTGGGAAGAAAAATTATTTCCGCCAAAGTTATTGTTACCACCAGCATTATAACTGTTTGATTGACCTTCACGTGTAGCACGACTTTCCAAAATTTGGAAATTATCCGCAACAACTTCTGTGACGTAAACACGCTGACCTTGTTGGTTTTCATAATTGCGGGTCTGGATTCGACCAGTAATGCCTAAAAGAGTCCCTTTTTTAGCCCAGTTAGCTAAATTTTCAGCTTGCTGACGCCAAATCACGATATTAATGAAATCAGCTTCACGTTCACCATTTTGATTTTTAAAATTACGGTTAACCGCAAGGGTAAAAGTTGCCACAGCTTGATTACTTGGGGTGTAACGGAGCTCAGCATCACGAGTCATGCGACCAACTAGTACTACATTATTAATCATAAACTACCACAACCTTCTTAAGCGTCAAGTTTAACGATCATATGACGAAGAATGTCATTATTGATTTTTGATAGACGGTCAAACTCGTTAAGAGCATGGGCATCTTCAGTTTCAACATTAATGACATGGTAAAGTCCTTCACGGAAATCTTGGATTTCATATGCTAGACGACGTTTTTCCCAATCTTTTGATTCAACAATAGTTGCACCATTGTCAGTCAAAACAGCATCAAAACGTGCTACCAAAGCGTTTTTCGCTTCTTCTTCAATGTTTGGACGAATGATATAAAGAATTTCGTATTTAGCCATTGAATTTTCCTCCTTTTGGTCTAATGACCCCAAGTCCTAGCAAGGGGTAAGTGAGGGACACTCACAAAATATTATTATACAGGATTATAGGCCATAATGCAAGAAAAAATGGCTATCTACAAATTAATGTTCAGAATTTAGAATTCTTTTATTTATCACATTCCATTGTTGAAACCTTGAATAAACCCAATAATCATATTAATAGCTGCGATGATAATACCAAGACTGTTCAAAATAATTTCAATCCTATAATTAAATTCCTCTTCTTTATTTTTGTTGATAGCAAGTATAAGTCCAGCGATACCGAGAATTAAACCAACAATCGCTGGAAAAATAGCAAAAGGAAGAGAAAAAATACCAAGTACAAGTGGAGTCAACGATTTTTTAGATTTCTGATTCATTTTTATTAGTCCTTTCTAAAATTTGTCCTATTTTATCACTACTATATAAACCTGTCAATGACCTTTTATTTTAATAACAGCTAAAACCATCCTCAAATCTTGAGAAATTCTTAGAATAAAAAAGCTAAAAGAAAAGCATTGTATGCATATATTGACTTTCAATCAGTAAGGTTTTTAACTATTAAGTTAATAAAAATGATCAGAAATTTATGTTCTTCCTATCAATTAAATTACTTTTTTGTTTGAAGTTGATTAGGAAAAGTTTAAGTGCTAAAATGTTATTTTTTAATATAAAGAAAGTTTTATGGATTCACTAGTATTTGAAGAATTTGAAACATTGGGAGCAGATTATCTTACACAAGTAAATGGTTCTGGACTAGGTTTAAGTTTATTGTACAGAGCCGCATATACGACTAGTGAAGCTTTCTCTTACAGATGTGCTGGTGCAGATATTGGATCTTTAGGTTTAGGCTGGCGAGGTCACGACGCTTGGCGGAGCCATGACTGACGCTGTAATAGGCGGATTTGAAAGGGTTTTAGAGGCTGGGCACAAGAGTATGCTATGTAATGAAAAAACTTTATCTTTCAATAATAGTGATGCTTATCGCATCAGCTAGCTTTTCAACTTTAGCAAGAATCAGTACAACAACTCCTAGCAAAGCTGTTCGCTGTATTTGTTTCGGACCTTAGTCTCTTAGAATATCGCGTAATAGCGATTTATGCCATTTTTTACTTTAAAATCAAATAGTTGGTTTACATCACTATTAGTTATAAGTTTATAACGGTCAACAAACTTATTTGCTTTTCTAAATTTGTATACCTTCAATATAATTAAGACCCCCAACAATCTACACGCTCATCGCTGGGGGTCTCTTATTATTTTGTTTTACAATTAAAGTGTCATTGGACTTCTCCTTTGCACTTTTTGATTTTATAAGGAGTTATTCACTATTTTTATAGCTTTTTCGAATTATTTTTAAAATTGGTAGACCTCCTTTAATATTCTTCTTATTCTTAAGAATCATCAGGTCTTTGAGCTCTCTGACCTAAATATATCTACCTAGACCTTGACTATAACTCTATCTTAATATCGTTGAAGCATTTCCTTACTCGCGAGTTTTCTTGAGAGAGTTGAACAAGACCATCCAATACTTTCTATAAATAAAATACATTTGTCTCTGGTTTCTTGTTCTCCACATTCCTCATTTAGCTTATATTAATTGAATGCTTCTCCATTTTATTCTCAATTGTTATAAAGTTACTGCCTGCTGTCTATTCTTTGTCACCATTTTTATAGCGACCTACATCAATCATTAACATAAGCGCCACCTCCTTGTAATCAACAAAACTGACATTACTATAGACCTTTAGTCTCCGTTTTTATACCGCGCAATATTTAATCTTACCATAGAATTCCTCCTTTAGTAGATTTCTTATCTTTTTTCTAAATCTATTTTATCGTAACCGCTTACATTTGTCAAGAATAAAACTTTAAAAAATACAACTTTTTTGGAAAATAAAAGGGCATTTGATACAATAGATTTATGTTAAATCTAAGTGACTACGGCATTGAAATGTGGAATCAGGATAAAATTATTTCCTTTAGAAAGACTTTATTAACTTGGTATAATCAAGAAAAACGTGACTTACCTTGGCGCCGCACTAAAAACCCCTACTGCATATGGGTATCTGAAATTATGCTTCAACAAACACAAGTACAAACTGTCATCCCCTACTATGAGCGATTTTTAGACTGCTTTCCTACCATTGAAAAATTAGCTGACGCTCCTGAAGAGAAGTTACTGAAGGCTTGGGAAGGTTTGGGCTATTATTCTCGTGTTCGTCATATGCAAAAGGCTGCCCAGCAAGTTATGACTGATTTTGATGGCAAATTTCCTTCTACCTACGAAACAATCGCTCAATTAAAGGGCATTGGTCCCTACACAGCGGGAGCTATTGCTAGCATAGCCTTCGATTTGCCCCAACCGGCCGTTGATGGCAATGTTATGCGCGTTATAGCACGCCTATTTGAAGTGAATTATGATATTGGAGAGGCTAAAAATCGTAAAATTTTTCAAGCCATCATGAAAATTTTGATTGATCCTGAACATCCCGGAGACTTCAATCAGGCTCTAATGGATTTGGGAACAGACATCGAATCGGCGAAAAATCCTAGACCTGCAGAAAGTCCTATTCGTTCCTTCAATGCAGCCTATTTACATGGAACCTATGACAAATATCCAATCAAGAAGCCTAAGAAAAAACCTAAACCCATACAAATTCAAGCCTTTGTCGTACGAAATGCCAAGGATGAATTTTTACTGGAAAAAAATACGCAGGGACGACTGTTAGGTGGCTTCTGGTCCTTTCCCATTATGGAAACAGACTTTATTGGACAGCAACTGGACTTATTTGACAATCATGATGTTGTTCTAGAAACCTTGTCACAAAAGGCTACATTTGAGCAAGATTATAAACTCAAGCCCACTTGGTCTGACCTAGCTTTCACACCAGTTAAACATACATTCAGTCATCAAAAATGGACTATTCAACTTAAGGAAGGTTTTGTGGAAATGGCTGAGCTGCCAAGTAATAAAGAAGTTCGCTGGGTTGCTATGGAAGATTTTGCCAATTATCCTTTTGCCACACCTCAGAAAAAAATGTTAGCTGAATATCTCAAAAATAAATAATAGTTGACCTACTTGAAAAACCATAATACTCAGAATTTGTCCATTTATAACCTCACAAACGGATAAACTGAAATCAATCAATTATTATAAGCACAAAGGCCACTGATTTTGTTTTTCAGTGGCTTTTTAAGAGACTTATAAAAAATATTTAACACCAAACAAGTTATAACGATAATGTTATTGAGACAAAATCATTTGCTAACGACAACCATAGACTTAATGGTCTTGCGCTCCTGCATATCCTTATAGGCTTGATCAATATCATCTAAGCTGTAAGATTGAGTGAAGACCTTTCCTGGATTAATCTCACCATCAAGAACAGCCTTGAGAAGAACCGATTTGTCATAAGTCGTTACTGATGCTGGTCCACCTGCAATAATAGCGTTTTGGAAGAAGTAATCGGAAAGATTAATATCTTTGGTATGTGGAACACCCACGCGACCGATAGCTGCACCTGGACGGGCAATAGCTAACGCTGTTTCAGTAGACAGCTGAGTTCCGACACATTCAAGAGCGGCATCAACACCATCGCCATTTGTCAGTTCAAGAACTTTAGCTACACCTTCTTCGCCGCGCTCTTCTACAATATCAGTAGCGCCAAATTCCAACGCCAATTCCTGACGATCCTTGTGGCGACTCATGATAATGATACGTTTAGCTCCACGCATTTTAGCTGCGATAACAGCACAGAGTCCAACCGCTCCATCGCCAACAACTGCAACCGTATCCCCCTTTTGAACATTGGCCACGCGCGCTGCATGATAGCCTGTTGGCATAACATCCGCCAAAGCTAAAAGCGAAGCAATCATGCCTTCTGAATAATCGCTAGGTTGACCCGGAATTTTTACTAAAGACCAATCAGCATGAGCATAACGAACATATTCGGCTTGATAACCACTTGAAAAGTTTGTTGACCGATCGTGTCCTTGACAACCTCCTTCAAAACCAGCACGACAAGCTGCACAATGACCGCAACCATGCGTGAATGGTGCAATAACAAAGTCTCCTTTTTTCACTGTATTAATAGCAGAGCCAACTTCTTCAACGATTCCGATAATTTCGTGACCTGAGTTGGCTGAATGCGTAGCTTTGTCATCATCTCCACGATAAGACCACAGATCAGAACCACAGACACAAGCACGGACGACACGGATGATCGCATCATCAACTTCAATAACACTTGGCTTCTCAATAGTTTCAATGGCCATTTGACCAGCTTTTACAAACACTGCTGTTTTCATTTATTTTCTCCTTTTTGAAATTTGCTTCATTATAACATTTGGAGTGGACTCTAAGTCAAGTTTTTATCAAAAAAACAGGCATTGAAGCCTGCTTATACTATGCAAGTTCGGCTACAATAGCCTTAATTTGATCTTTCGTATGAACACCTGCAACTTGTTTGACAACTTCGCCATCCTTTTTAAAAAGCAAAGTTGGAATCGACATGATGCCAAAATTTTGTGCTGTATTAGGATTTTCATCCACATCAAGCTTAACAATTTTGAGTTCATCTTCATCCAATTCTTCTGAAAGCTGTTCCAAAATTGGCGCCTGCATAAGACATGGACCACACCATGTTGCCCAAAAATCAACAAGTACAAGTCCCTTAGCCGTTTCAGCTTCAAAAGTTGCATCTGTAACTACTTTTGTCATATATTATTTCTCCTTCATCATTTTGATAAGCCTATTCTACACTAAAAGATTATATTTGCCTAATATTTGCTACGCTATTTGAAAGTCACGATTGTAGCGCCCGAACCACCTGCATTTTGAGGAGCATAGCCAAACTCCTTAACTTGCTTATTACGGCGAAGATATTTAGTTACGCCATCACGGATAACACCAGTTCCGATACCATGGATGATGTCAACCTGAGCCATATTGTTCAAGAGTGCCTGATCAATGAATTCATCTAATTCTTGCATCGCTTCTTCATAACGCTTGCCACGTAAATCAAGTCTAGCACTAGGAGCCTTTTGAGAAGTCCTTTTGACAAGGTGAGCTTGTTTTTTCTGCGATGCTTGGGCTTTGTCTGATTTCACTAAATCAAACTCTGACTCTTGTAAAGTCATTTTGATCAGCCCTACTTGTGCTTCCCAACGACTATCTTTGAAGCGCTTAGTAAGCGTTCCTCTTTGCCCATAACTGCTGACAATAATATCATCTCCAACTTTCGCAGCACGTTTCTTCTTAGCTTTTTTAAGAACCTTATTTTTCGAAAGCTCTATCTCGGGAGCCAACTTCTTGAGCTTGCCTTTAGCTTCAATAATTTCATGGGGCTTAAGTTGTGCTTTGTCTTGAAGATTTTTGAGAATAAAATCACTCTCTGCAAGAGCCTTGTCAACAATCTCTTGAGCCTTTAGTTTGGCCTTACGCAACTCTTTGTCTTGTGCATGTGAGAATTCATTATAAAGTTTTTTGACGGCTCGATTAAATTTGAGATTTTCCTGCTCCACTTCACGAATATTATCCAAACGTCTGCGACTTTCAATGGTTTGATTTTCCAAACGTTCAATAATTTTATTAACATCTGAATCCGTATTCGTCAAATTTTCCGCTTCTGCAACAATAATTTCAGACAAACCTAAACGACGTGCAATCTCAAAAGCATTGGATCGTCCCGGTACTCCTTGCATAAAATGATAGGTGGGGCTGAGCGTCACCATATCAAATTCCATACTCGCATTTTCAATAAATTCTGTTTCGATACCATAGGCCTTAAGCTCTGGATAATGGGTGGTAATCATTGTTTTAATATCTGATAAGCGTAAATGTTCCAGAATACTCATGGCCAAGGCTGCCCCTTCTTGTGGATCTGTACCAGCACCAAGTTCATCAAAAAGGACTAAGCTGTCTTTATTGGCCTTTTGCAGAATTTCGACAATATGTGTCATATGACTTGAAAAAGTGGATAAACTTTGCTCAATGGACTGTTCGTCACCAATGTCTGCAAAGATGTCTTTAAAAACAGCAACCTTACTTCCCTCATCAGCCAAAATAGGAAGACCTGACTGAGCCATCAGTTGCGTTATTCCCAATGTTTTTAACATGATGGTTTTACCGCCCGTATTAGGACCTGTAATTAAAATGGCTGTTGTATCATGTTCAAAATGTAAATCATTGGCAATTGGATTGCTTAGCAGAGGATGACGTACACTCAAAAGACGGATAGTTTGATCCGTTGTTAAACTAGGAAGACTGGCTTGATTTTCTCTCATATAAAGGTATTTCCCACGAACAAAATCAATATGTCCAAGCAACCAAGCATTATTACCAATAATATCTGTTTGTGATCTTAGCCTATCGGATAAATCATGTAAAATGCGAGTCATTTCATGGCGTTCGTCTGCACGCGCCTGAGTCATCTCTTCATTTAAATTAACAACAGCTCGAGGTTCAATGTAAACCGTATTTCCTGAAGCTGAAATATCATGAACAACGCCTGCAATACGATGACGATAAGTATTTTTCACTGGAAGAACACTGCGACCACTGCGACTGGCAATAAGGTTTTCAGCCAATAAATCACCTCGTTTCTTCAACATTTCTTGAAGAATTTGACGAATTTGTTGTTCATTTTGGTGAATATGATGACGAATTTTAGTTAATTCAGGACTAGCAAAATCTTCAATAAAGCCACCATCATTGATGGCTTGTAAACTCCCTTGCAAATCAGGAAACGTTTCAATCTTTTCAAATAAGCAATCCAAAATTTGCAAATCAACATTTTCTAAATTATCATAAAAGTCCTTGAGCTCTGCTGACATCTGCAAAATACGTTTGACAGCCAAAAGCTCTTGAGTATTGAGATCCGCTCCTAATTCTAAACGACGTAAACTTTCTGAAATATCCTGACTGTGCCCAAAGCCAAAGGAAGCATATTCCTGAAAAATCTGTGCTACATCTGCAATTTCGGCAAAAGAACGTTCAATTTTTTCCTGATTGGTCATAGGTAATAAATCGTTTAATTCCATTTGCCCTTGCTCACTCTGCAAAAAATGAGCAAATTGCTTTTTAACCTTATCAAATTCTAAGGCTTTTAAAATCTTTGTATTCATGGAACTATTATAACATAATGGCAAAAAAGCTAAGCTTCTAAAAATGATAAAAAAGCGAGGACAAACCTCACTTCACTATTGTTGTTACCCAAAAATAATTAATAAACCAAGAAAACAGGGGGAAGTCAATCAGTAAACGAATCATTAAACTTTCAGATAAAATATTTTGAAGACTCGACATAGGAATGGCTGCCAAAACATTCAAAAAAAGACTAACAGTCAGCATAGTCACTAATACTGCCATTGCACCACTAAAATAATTGAGAGTTTCCTTATTAAAACGGTCTGTTTTCACAAGATGAACAAAAATCCCCAATAAGCGAAAAACAAAATAAACCAATACGTAAATAGTAAAAAAAGCCAGACCCGCATAGAATACCTGATCCAATTCAAATAAATTTACTGTTTTAAAAAAGGCAACAGAAGCATTCTCACTAGCATTGGAATATGGTATCCAAAGAGTTAATACATTTGCCAGCCTTTTATAGTAAACGATTGCGATTCCCAAGGAAATTAGACTTGCTATAACATAATAAGTCTGTAAAATAATACCCCGATGATAGCCAATGTAAAAATTCCAAGCTAAAAGCAGAAGAATTAGCAGCGAAATCATTTTTTAGCTCCGCTTCGTTGAGCACGATCTTTAAGAATAGATAATTCTTTTGTCCTGAATTTTTCTAATTCTTCCTCCTTTTTATCAAAGTCAATTTCTCGGCTCAACTGAGTTGATAAAGCATTAATGGCCATCAAGATAGCTATTGTTTCATTGTCTGCCTGAGGCAATTTCTCTTTGATAGCATCATATTTTTCTTTAGCAACACGTTCAATTTCTTCCATAAATAGATTATCTTTATCTGTTGTTAAAGTGAGTGCTTTTTCACCAAATATGAATTTGTAACGATTTTTGCTTGTCATAATTCCACCTCAAATTTATTATAGCGTAAAATGAGTTTTTCGTAAATTAGAGATTTTGAGATTAATGGTTAAAAGCCTATAAAATAAGGAATTATCTTTTAAAAATTTTATAAAAAACTTTTAAAAGATAATTTAATCATAAATATAACATCAGATTTCTCCAAAGATGACCTATTTTATGCTAAAATGTATCTTATGAATACTTTTGTTTTGCAACTTGATGAAGGAACCATTCAACATTTGATTCAAATATTGAAAGAATATCAAGTTCAAAATGCCAATCCTTATATTCGCTTTGCAGCTAAGTTTAAACAAGCAACGATTTTAATTTATGCTTCTAGAAAGGTCGTTTTCCAAGGTAAAAATGCCTCAGCAGTCGCTCAAGAACTTGGTTACAAGCCAGTTGTTCATAAGTCCAATCAAGACAATATAAAAAACAAGCAAGATTGTTCTTTGATTGGTTCTGATGAAGTTGGTAATGGTTCTTATTTTGGTGGTTTGGCTGTTGTTGCCAGTTTTGTGAAGCAAGCTGACCATGCCTTTTTAAAAGAATTAGGTGTTGATGACTCCAAAAACTTAACAGATGTTAAAATTAAACAGATCGCTCCTTTATTAGAAGCCAAGCTGCCACATAAAGCACTTTTATTGTCCCCTCAAAAATATAATGAGGTTGTTGGTGATAATAAATTACACAATGCTGTTTCTGTTAAAGTCGCTTTGCATAATCAAGCTATTTTCCTTTTGCTCCAAGAAGGATGGCAACCTGATAAAATCGTTATTGATGCCTTCACCAGTCCCAAAAATTACCAAAAATATCTTAAGAACGAAAATAATCGTTTCTCCAACCCACTGACCCTTGAAGAAAGGGCAGAAGGAAAGTATTTAGCAGTAGCTGTTAGCTCTATTATTGCTCGTAAACTTTTCTTAGATAACCTAGATGAGTTGAGCCAAAAAGTTGGATTCAACTTACCTAGTGGGGCTGGGCAGCAATCTGATAAAATTGCCAGCCAAATTTTAAAAACTTATGGTGAATTAGGTCTAGAGACAACTGCCAAACTACACTTTAAAAACACAAAAAAAGCTTATCAATTATTAAAAAAAGAATAGGAAGAAGATATAAGATATTATGAAAAGATTTTTAAAAGAATGGGGCCTTTTCTTGGTCATCATTTTTGCATTGCTACTCCCGCGTCTCTTTATCTGGTTTCCTGTCCAAGTAGATGGACATTCAATGGATCCTACCTTAGCCAATGGGGAGCATCTCATTGTCGTCAGGACAACTTCTATCAAACATTTTGACATTGTTGTTGCTGCTGAAGGCAATAAAAATATTGTCAAGCGTGTGATTGGCATGCCCGGTGATACCATTACCTATGAAAATGATATGCTTTCTATTAATGGGAAAAAAGTCAATGAAACTTACCTCAAGCAATACAAGGATAAATTTGCCAAGGACAAACTCCAAAAGACTTATGCCTACAATCAGTATTTCCAAGAATTAGCTTCACAATCAACAGCTTTCACAACAGACGAACAAGGAAACGCCAGCTTTACGATTAAAGTACCAAAAGGACGTTACCTGCTTTTAGGTGATGATCGCATTGTCTCTAAAGACAGCCGCCATGTTGGAACTTTTGCTAAGAATAAAATTGTTGGTGAAGTTAAATTCCGCTTTTGGCCTTTAAACGCTATTCGTTTCATTTCAAATAAATAAAAAGTTTTTATCTCTAACGGAAGCAGAGTACAGTTCAGAAATCTTTTGAACTTATTCCGCTTCCGATTTTTAATAAGGAAATATTATGACCTATTACTTTTCAGGCACCATTGACCGTGTTATTTTTGAAAATACCAGCAATTTTTTTAAAATTATTCTTCTGGAAATTGACGATACTGACAGCGATTTTGATGATTTTGAAATTATTGTGACAGGTACTATTGCTGATATTATTGAAGGAGAAAACTATACTTTTTGGGGTGAATTGACCCAGCATCCTAAATATGGACAGCAGTTAAAAGTGGAAAGATACCAGCGTGCTAAACCCTCTTCTGCTGGTCTGATTAAGTATTTTTCCAGTCAGCATTTCAAGGGAATCGGGAAAAAAACAGCCGAAAAAATTATTCACTTATATGGTGATGACCCTATTGATAATATTCTGGAAGATCCTGATAAGTTAGAAAGCATTAGTGGACTTTCTAAGGCTAATAGAGAAAATTTAGTTAGTAAACTTCGTCTTAACTACGGTGCTGAACAGATTCTGGCAAAATTAGCAGAATATGGATTAAATAACAAAACAGCTGTTCAAATTTTTGAACGCTATAAAGAAGAAAGTTTGACTATTATTACTGAAAATCCTTATCAACTGGTTGAGGACATTCAAGGCATTGGATTCAAAATGGCTGACAAATTAGCAGAACAAGTAGGTATTAACAGCGATGCTCCTCAGCGTTTTCGTGCTGCTCTTGTTCATACTCTTTTAGAAACCTCTATTGACAAAGGTGACACCTATATTGAAGCCAAAGAATTACTCGAAAAATCTCTTTTTATTCTTGAAGAGGTGAGACAAATCGAACTGGATCCCAGTCAAATTGCTCAGGAACTGACACAATTAATCTCCGAAGATAAGGTACAAAATATTGGTACTAAAATCTTTGATAATACGCTTTTTTATGCCGAATCAGGCATTCATAAGCATCTTACCCGCATTCTGGATAGACCACTTGAAAAAGAGATCAGCAGCCAGGACATTCAAACTGAAATTAAACATATTCAAGCAGAATTTAATATTAACTATGACAAAGCACAAAAAAACGCTATCCAAAAAGCCATCCAAAGCAAGGTTTTCCTTTTAACAGGCGGTCCAGGAACCGGAAAAACGACTGTCATCAATGGAATTATTAAGGCTTATGCTAATTTGCATCAAATTGACCTGCAAAAAAGTGACCTACCTATTATTCTGGCTGCCCCGACTGGTCGTGCTGCTAGACGGATGAATGAGCTAACAGGTTTACCTAGTGCCACCATTCACCGGCATTTAGGACTTAATGGTGATAGTGAATATCAGGCACTTGATGTTTTTCTGGATTGTGATCTCATTATTATTGACGAGTTTTCTATGGTTGATACTTGGCTAGCCAATCAATTGTTTAGTGCTATTGCTTCAAATACACAAATTGTTATTGTTGGTGATAGCGATCAGCTCCCATCCGTCGGTCCAGGTCAAGTTTTGGCTGATTTACTGAAAATAAATAGATTACCGCAAGTTTCCTTAACTAAAATATTCAGGCAATCTGAGGACTCAACCATTGTCACACTTGCCAACCAGATTCGCCAAGGTCGTCTACCAACTGATTTCACAGCTAAAAAGGCCGACCGTTCTTATTTTGAAGCGCAGAGCACTCACATTCCGCAAATGATTCAAAAGATTGTCAGTTCTGCCCTTAAAAGTGGTATAGATGCTCAGGAAATACAGATTTTAGCACCGATGTATCGTGGGCAAGCAGGTATTACGCATCTTAATAAACTGATGCAAGATTTGCTCAATCCTTTAAATAACCAGTTAGAATTTCAATTTAATGACCTTCATTTTCGTAAGGGCGATAAAGTACTTCATCTTATCAACGATGCGCAAATTAACGTGTTTAATGGTGACATTGGGTACATTACTGATCTTATTCCTGCAAAATATACAGAGTCCAAACAAGATGAAATGATTCTGGATTTTGATGGAACTGAGATTAACTATCCTCGCAATGAATGGTTGAAAATAACACTCGCTTACGCTATGAGTATCCACAAATCTCAAGGCAGTGAATTTAAAGTAGTTATTCTTCCTGTCACACGCCAAAGCGGCAGACTTTTGCAACGCAATCTCATTTATACAGCTATCACACGCTCAAAAAGCAAACTTGTTATGTTGGGAGAAATTGCAGCCTTTGACAACGCCATCAAAAATGAAGGAACTAAAAGAAAAACTTATCTTATTGAACGCTTTAAGAAGGATGAATGCAGTGGCCACCATAACACCGAGAAAAATAAACAAGGAGTAAAAGAAAGTGCAGCTATATTAAAAGAAGATTTTATTTTGACAGAAAGAAATATCTTAACGATTGACCCTATGATTGGCTTATCTCAAGCTGACATTGACTTATTTTTTAAGAAATAATAGCAAAGATAAATTCTTCCTTGCCTATTTCCATCTACTTTAGTTTATGTTAAAATAAGCTTGTATCTATTAACATAAGCTTATTTTTGGAGGTTTACATGATATCATACGAAAAAACAGCCCGAGCTTTTAAAAGCAGCACTATTGCTATCGCTGTTCTTAATATTTTGACCTTTGTCTTGGGGCTTTGGGGATTACTTGGCATTGTTTCCATACAACAAGCAATGAAAAATGGAACCATTGATAAATTTAACCTAACAGCAAAACAACTAGCTGCAGTTAAACAAAGTATTACACCATTATCTATCTCGATTACTATCTTGGCAATTATTATTGCTGCTACAATTGCTGTCTTTTGTTTTCTTAATCTTTCAAAATTAAAAAAGCAACAAACTATCAGCTTTATTCCTTACTATTTGGGTATTGGTATTAAAACGTTTGACATTATCTATAGCCTTATCTTTGGAACATTTGCCGTTTTTTCATTAATTATTCAAATTGCTTTTATTGTTCTTTATTTCTATACTATCCAAAAAGCAAGGATACTAGCAGAAAAAGAAGAAGCTTAAAGTTGACGTAAAACGCTCATTTTCTTACTTAGAGCTGGCAGTTTCATACATTTTAATGCTAAAAAAGAGTGTGATAAGAAGTAAAAATCTTAGATTTTCTGACTTCTATATTACGCTCTTTTTTGCCTATCTCAAGCAAGAACACTTCAAAAATTCTATTAGTTTCTTTCAATTTCCATAAGAAATCGAATATAGTAAATTTAGTACTTATTTTTTTAAACCTATATTCCAGAAACTATTTTGTCGATGAGAAATACTCTATCTTAGTAAAAGAGAATGGAATAGGCTTTTATGATTGCTGTGCAATCACCCACAAAATAGTATAAATCTATAAGATTACGTATAAAAAATCGGTAAGCCGTCATGAAATGGCAATACCAATTTTGTTATTTCGCTTTCGCAAAATTGATTAGGTAATCTCCAATCATCCACTGCATTAAACGGAAAAACACAACACAATAAAAAAGTCGGAATACTTTGTCCCAATCTCAATAAAAGAACAGTTTTCGCCGTGATAAAAAGAATATTAACCCTCAGAGGCAATATGGGACGATTTTTGAGGTCTTTAGTTTGATGTTTAGTATAAAACTAAACTAGTGCAAAATGCAACAGTCATAGTATTGACATTCGTTTTACCATTCCTACCACTTAAGGAAACAGTTAAAAAGATTGTTAATACAAGTTCTTATATTTTAAATAGACAAAATGATTACTTTTGCTGTTTTTTGCTGTCTTTTGAAAATTTCTTTCAAATGCTATTGCTTTTTTTATGTAAACGTTTTACAATAATAATGTTCTTAAATTTCTTTAATTAAAGAGAATAACATTATTCTTTTTATCTGAGAAAAAATATTTAAAAGGAGGAAGAACAAGAATGGCTATCGGAATCGTTATCGCCAGTCATGGCGAATTTGCCGCCGGCATTCATCAATCTGGTTCTATGATCTTTGGTGATCAAGAAAAAGTTCAGGTTGTCACTTTTATGCCAAGTGAAGGACCTGATGATCTTTATGCCAAGTTTAACGATGCAATTGCTGCATTCGATGCTGATGATGAGATTTTAGTACTAGCTGATCTATGGAGTGGTTCTCCATTTAATCAGGCCAGTCGTGTCATGGAAGAAAATTCTGACCGTAAATTTGCTATCATTACTGGGCTTAATTTGCCAATGCTTATTCAAGCCTATACAGAACGCATGATGGATGCTGCTGCAGGCGTTGAACAGGTTGCTGCAAATATCATCAAAGAAGCCAAAGACGGAGTTAAAATCCTTCCTGAAAAATTGCAGCCTCAGGAAGAAGCTCCTACAACATCTGCTAAAAAGGCAGCTCCTCAGGGTGCTATCCCCGAAGGCACTGTCATTGGTGATGGCAAACTTAAAATTAACCTTGCACGTGTTGATACACGACTTTTGCACGGACAAGTTGCGACTAACTGGACGCCGGCTTCTAAAGCTGACCGTATCATTGTTGCATCTGACACAGTTGCTAAGGATGAATTACGTAAGGGATTAATTAAGCAAGCTGCACCTGGCGGTGTCAAAGCCAATGTTGTACCAATTAAAAAATTAATTGAAGCAGCAAAAGATCCGCGTTTTGGAAATACACATGCACTGATCTTATTTGAAACACCGCAAGAAGCTCTTGAAGCAATTGAAGGCGGTGTTCCAATCACAGAATTAAACATTGGCTCAATGGCTCACTCAACTGGTAAAACCATGGTTAACAATGTAATATCTATGGATAAAGATGATGTTGCAACTTTTGAAAAGCTACGTGATCTCGGAGTTAAATTCGATGTCCGTAAAGTGCCAAACGATTCTCAAAAAGACTTGTTTGAACTCATTGAGAAAGCACATGTCCAATAACTTTATTTATTAAACAACGAAAGGAACTAGAATAATGTCAGTTATTTCTATTATTTTGGTCCTCATCATCGCCTTCCTTGCAGGTCTTGATGGTATCTTGGACCAATTTCAATTCCACCAACCACTTGTATCTTGTACCTTGATTGGTTTAGCATCTGGTCACACAGTTGCAGGTATTATGCTTGGGGGAACCTTGCAATTTCTTGCTCTTGGTTGGGCAAATATCGGTGCTGCTGTTGCTCCTGATGTCGCACTCGCTTCAACTGCAGCGGCAGTCATTATGATTAAAGGAGGAGATTTTTCACAAAAAGGTATTACCATTGCCTATGGTGTTGCAGTCCCTCTTGCTATTGCCGGTCTTGCACTAACAATGGTGGTACGCGCTATTTCAATTGGTATCGTCCATGGAGCCGATGCTGCCGCAAAGAATGGTAATATTCGTGCTGTTGAACGCTCACATTATTTTGCTCTTCTTCTTCAAGGTCTTCGTATCGTTTTCCCTGTTGCCCTGCTTCTTGCACTCCCCGCTAATCATGTTAAATCAATACTGGAAGCTATCCCTAGTTGGCTATCTGATGGTATGACTATTGGCGGTGGTATGGTAGTCGCCGTAGGTTATGCAATGATCCTTAACATGATGGCTACAAGAGAAGTCTGGCCATTCTTTATTATCGGTTTTGTTCTCGCCGCTATCCCAGATACACAAATTACTTTGTTTGGACTTGGTATGATAGGTGTAGCACTTGCCATGATTTATATCGCCCTTACTAATCAAACTGGTAGAAACAGTAGTAGTGGACAAGCGTCTTCCAGTTCAAACGATCCAATTGGCGATATCTTAGAGGATTACTAGAAGGGAGCATTATAATGTCAGAAAGAATTCAACTATCAAAATCTGATCGTCATAAAGTATGGTGGCGTTCAACCTTCCTGCAAGGTTCTTGGAACTATGAACGGATGCAAAATTTAGGTTGGGCATATGCTTTGATTCCAGCTATCAAAAAACTTTATAAAAACAAAGAAGATCGTGCTGCCGCCCTTGAGCGTCATTTGGAATTTTTCAATACTCATCCATATATTGCTGCTCCTATCTTAGGAGTAACACTTGCTTTGGAAGAAGAGAAATCAAACGGTACCAAAGTGGATGATGCTGCTATTCAGGGAATTAAAATCGGTATGATGGGACCATTAGCCGGTATCGGAGATCCCGTTTTCTGGTTTGTTCTTCGCCCAACACTGGGTGCCCTTGGGGCTTCTCTTGCAATATCAGGAAACATCCTAGGACCAATCATCTTCTTCTTTGCTTGGAACATTATCCGTATGGCTTTCTTATGGTATACACAAGAGTTTGGCTATAAAGCAGGGACAGAAATTACTAAAGATCTCTCAGGAGGGATTCTCAAAAATATTACTAAGGGGGCTTCAATCCTCGGTATGTTTGTTATTGGGGCACTTGTTCAGCGTTGGGTAACGATTAATTTCGCGCTGAAACTCCCATCAACTAAATTAACGAATGATAATGGAGCCACTTATATACAATTCCCTAAAGACAGCGAAGTTATTCATAGTGGTCAGCTTCAAAAGATACTTCAAGGTGTTAAAGATAATTTAAGCTTAACAAATGTAAAAGTGGAAACTTTACAAGATCAATTGGATAAATTACTTCCAGGTTTGATGGCTCTTCTACTTACACTTCTTTGTATGTGGTTGCTTAAGAAAAAAGTTTCTCCAATTGTAATGATTCTTGGACTGTTCGTTGTAGGTATTGTTGCACACGTCATTGGATTGATGTAAGCATCACATTCCTAACTAGATAAAACCCTCTAAAGTTAATAAGCTTTAGAGGATTTTTCTTAGACTATTTAATTATTCTTTAAACTAAAAAAATTGTCAACTGTAAAAACAAGGCACTGCTAGATAAGTTCAATAAAATAGTAATATGCTTTGAAAAACTCATGATAGGGCGCTGTGTTGATGAGGCTAGTTTCGCTGCTTCCATCTCCCACCTCAAAAGCTTCTCCTTGGACTAGCCGTAATTTAGCGATACAAGCTAGTTAGGAAACGCCAAATAACAAATAGCGCAGTCCTCCGTTTTTTGATATAATAAAATATATTTATTCAGGAGTAAATTTATGGCACAGTCAATTAATACAAAAGTTGAATACACAGGCAAAGGTGTATCATATTTAGGCGTAGGTGGCAAAGTGGGAAAATTTCTTCTTGGCGATCGTAGCTTTGAATTCTATAATGATGCTAATGTGGAACATTTTATCCAAATTCCTTGGTCTAGTATTATTGAAATAGGAGCCAATGTCAATCGGAAAAAGGTCAGCAGACACTTTGAAATTATTACGGACAAAGGAAAATTCCTCTTTGCCTCATCTGATTCTGGTAAAATTCTAAAAATTGCAAGACAGCATGTTGGTAATGATAAAGTGGTTCGCTACCCTAGTTTACTTCAAAAGATTGCTAGCTTCTTTAAACGAAAAAAGAAGGGTTAGAGTAAGAAAATGTAGAATGTTAAGTTAGACCAATCATCTAACAGCACATCCTGTTTCAATATTCTAACTTTTTTTTCTTCAGCTTTTTTTGTTATTTTAATTGCAAATCGAAAAGATCTAGTCAATTTTCTCTATAAATTCTCATAGGATATGCTGGAAAGAAATCATATTCAGCAGTTTCTAGACAACTTCATCAAAATCAAACTGTTATCAAGATAAAAAAGGTCATTAGGCCTTTTAATTGTCAAACGGCAGATAAGTATCCAATTTAAGAATAAGGTGTCTGACCTT
Source organism: Streptococcus mutans (assembly GCF_006739205.1). NCBI lineage: Bacteria > Bacillati > Bacillota > Bacilli > Lactobacillales > Streptococcaceae > Streptococcus > Streptococcus mutans. The sequence continues at coordinate 309,015 of NZ_AP019720.1, read as the reverse complement.
AAGATAAGCAAAAAGTTTTATCCGTAAAAGCTCAACTAGAGTCGAAACGAGGTAAATAAGGAGCGCCATCCCTAAAATCAAAAAAGGAAAAAGCCATATAGGAGCAGTCACAAATGACTCAAAACCATCTTTTAAAAGAAATTTAACCAAAAGGGGATTTAGATGAAAAAGATAAACTCCTAATGTTGCCGGCGCCATTCGTTTAATGATTCTAAACAATCTACTAGTCTTTTTAATATCTAAAGTGACAAAAAAGATAAAAATAGTCACTGCCTCACAAAGAAGAGTGGGAGAGGTATACCAGTACCAGATATCTCCAATAAATACTTTGGTTATAAAAGTCACTGCCATTGCCATTAAACACAGAAAAAGTAAAAATTTACGACTGAATAAACGCTTTAAGTCAAGCCGCTTCAAATAAGCTCCAATAATGTACAGTACACTCAACCAGTTCATACTAAAACCCTTAGCAAATGAAAATTCATCTACTTTGGTATTCAATAATGCAGGAAGAACAGAAAAGAAGATGATCGCTAAAAGGACAATATGTTTCAAATCTTTGGTATTCAACTTTCTTAAAGCTAGATTCAAAATAGGCATAAAAATCAAGAGTCCAAAATAAGCTGTTACATACCAATATTGACCTGTGATAATAGGGAAGAAAGCCTGTATCCAATCATGGTATGTTATAGGCTTTTGCAAAAAAGTAAAAAATAAGATAAATAATAAAGTATAGAAGAAGACCTGTAACCACAATGAGAGACATTTTGAATAACGATAAGGTGAATCAACACCAACGTAACCACTAATCAAAGCATAGCAATTAACCGCACTATAGGCAGATACTTGAATTCCCCATGTCACAAAATAATAAAGGTCAAAATTCTCTTTTACAGTTGAGCGAATGCCGCCTATCCCCAAAACATGCGTCACCACAATCATAAACATGGCAAAAATACGTAAGAAATCTATTCCAGCATTATATGGTAAACTTTTTATTTTTTCATTCTTCTTATTCATAATGCTTTATTTTAACATAGGAAAAAAGTGAGTGGGAAAATGTTTTCATTTTGAGAAACTTTGTTAATTGTCTTTCATAAACTGAAATTTTCCAACATCATTTTTTAAACAATCTTTATTTACATTCTTTTTTAAATCCTGTATAATAAGAACAACGGATAAGTAGGTCCTTTTCTTTTGCAGAAAGTCTGCGGCAGCTGCGAGCAGATAGAGTGATTGACCGAAATTCTACCGTTATAGATGATTCCATCCAGTTTCCAAGACTGGAATGAGACAATCTTTATTAAATGATTATCGTAATTAAGAGCACAGTCATTGTGAAGCTGGATGGAACCGCGCCCAAGCGCTCCAGCAAGAACATGTCTGTGTTTTTTATAAAATATAGAAAGGAAGGTTTGGTTAGGTAAAAAAGTTAACTGAACCTGCCCTATAAGCTGTGCAAAAAATAGTTTTTCCTAGAAAACAAACGTTCATTGTCAAAATTCCTATTTTTGCTTTGCTTTTTTGGGCTTGGTATCTTATTTATGTTAGACATTAAACGCATTCGTAATGATTTTGATCAAATTGCTGAAAAATTGGCAAGACGTGGGGTTGATGAAAAGACACTACACGATTTGAAAGAACTGGATCTTAAACGTCGCCAACTGCTTATCAAATCAGAAGAAGCTAAAGCTGAACGCAATACTGCTTCTGCAGCTATCGCTCAAGCTAAGCGTAATCAAGAAGATGCATCAGAACAGATTGCTGCTATGCAAAAATTATCTGCTGAAATCAAAGCACTTGACGCCCAATTGGCCGAAATAGATGAGCAATTGAAAACATTTACAACAACTCTCCCAAATATTCCAGCAGATGATGTCCCTCTTGGTGCTGACGAAGATGAAAATGTTGAAATGCGCCGCTGGGGAAAACCACGTCAATTTGATTTTGACATCAAAGCGCACTGGGATCTTGGCGAAGATCTTGATATTCTTGATTGGGAACGTGGTTCTAAAGTAACAGGTTCGCGTTTCCTCTTTTACAAAGGTTTGGGAGCCCGCCTAGAACGTGCTATCTATAATTTCATGCTAGATGAACACGCTAAAGAAGGCTATACAGAAGTTATTCCGCCTTATATGGTCAATCATGATTCTATGTTTGGCACAGGACAGTATCCAAAATTTAAAGAAGATACCTTTGAATTAGCTGACAATGATTATGTCTTGATTCCAACTGCTGAAGTGCCTTTAACCAACTACTACCGCGGTGAAATCATCGATGGTAAAGAGCTTCCTATTTACTTTACAGCCATGAGCCCTTCTTTTCGTTCGGAGGCTGGTTCTGCTGGTCGTGATACGCGTGGACTTATCCGCCTCCATCAATTTCATAAAGTAGAAATGGTCAAATTTGCCAAACCAGAAGATTCTTATAATGAATTGGAAAAAATGACAGCCAATGCTGAAAATATCCTGCAAAAATTAGAATTGCCATATCGGGTTATTACCTTGTGTACTGGCGACATGGGCTTTTCGGCTGCCAAGACCTATGACTTAGAAGTCTGGATTCCCGCACAAAATACTTATCGTGAAATTTCATCTTGTTCCAATACAGAAGATTTCCAAGCACGTCGTGCGCAAATTCGTTACCGTGATGAAGTCGATGGCAAGGTGAAACTTCTTCACACCCTAAACGGTTCAGGACTGGCAGTTGGACGTACCGTTGCTGCCATTCTTGAAAATTACCAAAATGCAGATGGTTCCGTGACGATTCCTGAAGTCCTTCGTCCTTATATGGGTGGCACTGAGATGATTGTTTCTTAACTGATTGCAACAATCTTATTAAGTTAATCCTTAATACTATATATAAAATATCATCTGAATGAACACCAGCAACATTAGTTCATTCAGATGATTTATTTTTTAGCGTGCTAAACAATAATCAAATTATAGGATTGCTATCTACTTATTATGAGGATTTTGTGGTATACATACATCACTCCCATTTGTGGCTACTTATAGGTAAGTAGAAATTAAATATAAGAGATGAACTCTTTACAAGGGGCATAAAAGGCCTCAGTTTTTATCTGATAATGCCTTTTAACAAAAGCAACATTAGAAATAGAAAGATTGGCGCCCAATAATTCTTTGAATAAGGAAATCTCTTCTATGAGTAATAATAACCTGAATGCTATGTGAGAGACGTTAGGTTATTAGATGTAATATACGGTCATCTCCTTAAAGATAATTTAACACACAAAAAAGGACATCTACCATTTAGTGTAAATAGTAGATGTCCTTACCTTAATTGTACAAGCAACTTCTTCTTGTATTCAAAAATAAAGGTTTAACGAGTACTGCAGTTGAGAATCAACCAAATCTGCCAGTTTTATTCACAAGCAGTTGCACCTTGAAGGATACCACCAATTGCACCATAGGTTCCACCAAGTAAAGCCCCTGCTGCAGGACCGACTCCGCCACCTTCTGCAGCAGGAGCAGAAACAGCAGCACCTATAGCTGCTCCTGCTCCTGCCCCTGTAAGAGCGCCATACACCATACCACCCAAAACTCCTGACGTACATTGCCAATCGCCACCTTGTACCTTAGCAAGCAAATCTGCATTTAATACATCAAAGTGTTCTAATGTTTGAGTTGTCATAAGATACCTCCTCTTTTTTTGTAGTGAATAAATTAATTACAATATTGTGACGCACCATATAATCCATTGCTAATACCACCTAAAACAGCACCAATACCCGCACCTGCTGCAGGACCGATTCCACCACCTTCTGCAACAGGTGCAGAGACAGCAGCAGCTATAGTTGCACCTGCTGCGCCACCTGCGAGGGCTCCTTCTATAACCTTACCAGTTGTTCCTGCAACGCATTGATTAACACCACCACCTTCAACAGCAGCGAGTGCTTGAGCGTTCATGTTTTCAAAATTTTCCAATGCTTGAGTTGTCATAAGATAAACCCCTTTTCTTTTTATTTGTCAGCTTTCTCATCTGACAAGCACATTATAGAAACTTTTTAATAGCTTGTAAACCCCAATAGTCTAAAGAAAGTTAGAATTAATGTTTATGTTAAAGAGAAGAAAAATTATAGATTGTTTATTAAACTTTCAAATAAATTAGTTAAAAATAAATAGACTCTATTAGTTTACTCAGAAAGAAACAATACTTGTTCATCGAAGTTATTATTTCCTTTATGAAGATTTTCAGAAATAATTGACAGTTTCAATAAAGTTATTTTAACTTCAAACTTAGAATAACTAAATATTTATAAGACACCAAGCGTGACTTTTTGAGCTTTAGAAAAACAGATACTTCGAAACCAAAAGACTCCTCGCTTTGAACATACAAATAGAGAGAACCAACTTGATCCTCTCTAGATGTTAGATTAGCCACCTACTACAATTGAAAATGTGTCAAATGTTTTCTGTAGACTTTATCTTCAGTTTGAAACTTATTTGGAACAGTATTAACTGTCATTAAATCAATCCTTCTTCTTTTTGGCTATCCATCTAATAATTCCAGCAACTAACAATACTGTTATTAAACCCAAAGCGACAATAATTACCGTAGAGTTCACCATAGTGGGTAAGGTGTCAATTCTATTGATTAAACGCATGGCAGAAAGGACAGCGAGAAGAAGTAGCGCAGAAGATTCAATGCGGATAAGTGAAATCATCTCATTATCAATTGCCCACAAAAAGCCTGGAAAGCAAACTAATGCAATCGCTATTACAAATAGATTTGATAATTTCTCCTCACCATTGTTAATAACTGTCATCATAAGAATGTTTGATATGATGATAATTGCTATACAAATGATAAAAGAACTTTTTCTTCTCACGATAACTACCTCAAAACGTAGACTAATTTAACCAATGCCTAAGTTAGGATGCCAGACCATAACCAATGTATGCACCTGATGCTGCACTAAGACCCCAGTAAGCTACTGCTCCCCAACCAATTGGACCGGTAGCCATACAAACAGCCATAGTTGCAGCACCATAAACCGTAGCGCCAGCAAAAACACGATCCCAATTGACTCCGCCTTCTATACCGGCAAGCATATCATCTAAATTTTTATTTATAGTTACTATATTAAGTAATTTTAAGAAAAAATCAAGAAAATTTAAGATTCAGCATAAATGTTTAATATATTTGAAACATCTAGAGCATTTTTCTTTAAATTAAAGTAAAATAGAAGTCTAATAAGTTTACAATTAAAATTTAAGACAGATCAACTTCCTTTTCTTTCTTACGACTCTAAAACTAACAGAGAAAGAACATTCTCTTGTTTCCTACAGATTTAACGAGACTTCATGATTAATCACAAAGAATCAAAATAGAGCTTACTATGAAAAATAAGGTGCAGATGAATGCAGCCTTTTTATAAATTAAATAAAGTAAAGTAATGATATCAGTAAACGACGACTACAGGATTAAAGTATTTTAATACTTGACAAATAGCATATGTCAAATCAATAAAAAGATAGAGTAAATTAGACATATTAATCACTACCATAAAATGATATTGTATGCACCTAATCTGAGAGTTTCAGGAACAGTTATTACCGCCAGTTCCAGAAATATCACTCAATTTACCGCTAAAGTCAGATTCGTATGCACATTGCCAGACACAGCTTCCACCTTCAATACTAAAAAATAGTTCCCTATTCATAAAACCCTTTTTCATTTTTTAGTTTCTTGCCTAATTGCACAATCGATATCTTTAATAACAATATAACAATTTATTTTTGAAGTGGAGTAAAATATCCTATGTTTTAGGCATAGGCAGTATAAACAGTCCTAGCTGCAGATACCAACATGACAAGTACCGTGCAATGAGTCACGTCATATCTAACCTTTTAAATGTTTAACTTTAATAAGGCATCGCGAATAAGTGATAATATTTGTGTGATAATTTTATTGAGTGTGAGTGACTTTTTACTTGTTTTATCAGCTATCGTTTGAGAAAAATCTGATTTTTTCGCTATTGGATCAGGTGTTTCCCCTCTTTTTTGGTTAGGTGCAGGTTCACCGCTTCCTGGAACAGCTGTAACCTTCTCGTCAGTAACTTTGGTATTCTCTTTATCTGTATTTGGTGCTTCTGCAGGAGCGATCCCATTATTTTCAGATTCATATTCTTTTTTCTGGATTGTATGACTATATAACTTGTTATACAGGTTTTGTGCTGTAATACCGCTACCTACCCAACCAGATATTAACTGACCTTTATCAATATATAAAGTAGTTGGAGTAGCAAACATACCTACTTTTTTAGTGAGAAATTCCTTGGCTGCAACCGTAAAATCGTCCCTATCTGTATTATAATAATAAAGTTGAGAACCTGTTAAACCATTAAATTCTTTTAAAACCGGAGAAAAATCCCGACAGTAATGACAGGTGGGACGACCGATATACAAAATGTAGTCGTTCTCTGAATCATCAAACATGTGATAAACATCTGCCATACTGACAGCTTTGAAATTAGCAACATTTGCTTCGTATTCTTCAACGGAAACTCCTTCTGATACTGTATTCTTGCTATCTGATGTTTTTTCAGTTGATGAGCTGGTATCCACCTCTTGTTGAGGCGGCTGAGAATTTTCTATAACTTGGTCAGATATCTCCAAAGAAGTTTCGCGAACACTATTTTCATCACTGCGTTCGCTCTTATTCTCAGAAGAAATAACTGTCGAAGCAGTCGTTGCTGCTGGTGCTACTGTTTCCTGAACAACAGTAGCACCAGCACTTTGAGTTTCTGTTGTGACTGCAGGTGCAGACACTTCCGTTTTTTCTATTCCCTGAGGAGTTTCCTCCTCTGCATAAGCAACACCAGCTGCTAGTAATAATAGCGAGGCCGAACATAATAATAGTGTTTTATAATATTTCATTGTTTACCATTCTCCTTTTATAATAGAATTTAGCCTTACTCTTTAAATATTAGAAACTAGCTCAATCTGTTATTTCCTAGAATCAAAAAAGTTCAATTAATTATCATATTCCCAAACAATAGAATAATACTATTCCAAAGAATTATTTTATAGGCCTTTTATTTTTCGTTTCTGTCTTAATATTTCTAAAACAATTACTACTAATCATATGTAATTTTTCCTAATGATAGCTGCTGAATTAATGATGTATCAATATAAAAAATAAAATGTCGCAAAGGTAATAAGAAATCAAGTATATTTTTTTAATTTTAAAATAGATATTATCGCTATTTGGAAGAATCCCGAAAAAATAAATACAGAAGATAGAACTCTACGCAAATCAAGGTTAAACTTACAAAAATATCAGTACTGCGAAAAATTCCAACTATCCCTAATATCATAAAAATAGCTAAACCTACTTTAGTTCTCATTACTTTAACTTTTATCAACAAAAACTTCCCACTGCAATTGTACCGGCTGTCATTGCAACTCCAACAGGACCTCCAACTACTGCTAAGCCATCATAAATACTTGCTCCCACAAGGGCAGCACACCTAGGATCTCGACCACCACCTTGAATATTTTCCAATGCATCAGTATTTAATATTTTAAAATTATTATATTGTTTTTCCATAGTAAGCGCCCCTTAATTATTTACATAAAGCATAAGCTCTATAATATCGAAAGTGGGTTGACCTACTATAGATATTATAGAGCCGTTTTTTCATTTTTTCTTCCAAAGACTATAAGCTAAACCAATAGCTAGGCCAATTAAAAGGCATAATACATTAGACATATTAATTACCTCCAACAAGTTCACCGTATGCATCTAAGCCACCAACGGGGTTACCACCTGCACCAATGAGACCACCAACGCCACCTGAAAAACCAGCTTTATCGGCTCCTTTCCAACTACATCCCCCACCTTCAATAGCTGAAGGTACTTGACTATCCATGACGTCAAATTGTTCCAATACGTGTGTATCCATATGATAAACACCCCTTTTTCATTTTAAATATTGTCTAGTTGTGCAACCAACATCTTTAGTATAACAATTTATTTTCAAAATGGAGCAAAATATCCTAAACGGTAAAAATGCCAAATTTCTATTAGAAATTGACAAATTGACCCTTCCTGACAAATTAGCAACTTTGCCTGTACCGCATCAAGTTAGATAACTATGAAAAACGAAAGCTTTTTAGTTCTCATCTACTTTAATTAGCTTCTTTCAAAATTAAAATAATAAACATGAAAAGAAAGACTAAAATGAATCTTAGACAAAAAATAGTTTTAGAAGATAGCAAAGCTTTTATCCCAAATAAAAGTAAGATTAGCAGAATCTTTAGTATTATCAACAAAATGTACTTATCCTTATTTTGTTTTTATCTTACTGTATTCTCTAAAAACGCCAAATAAAAACAATAGCATACCGATAGATGCAAACATCATCTGCCAAATGTTATTTGAAGTCAAAAGAACCTTAACTCCTAAAAATATGATTATCAAGGCAAAAGGTACTACTAAATACTTTTTCATGGCTTACCTCCAAACATATTTTCTATAATTTTTCAATTAAATTTACTAAAAGCAGAAAGCTGCTGCTCCGATCATCGCCTCATTAATTATTCTTCATGGACCACCTACAAGAGGTATATTCTAATGCTATAGCGGTAACAACGACCGCAGGAGAACTACTCTATTAGTAATAATATCAAATTTAAAAATAATAATATTGACTTAAAAATTTCATTGTTCTCCTTTTATTATAGAGCGTAGATTTACTTTTTAATAAGTAATTCTGTTACTTAAACTTTAGAAGTTAGATTAATCAGTTATTTCTAAAATCGAGAATAAAATCAATCAATCATCATATTCCAAACAATAGAATAATGCTATTCCAAAGAATTATCTTACAGATCTTCTGACCTGCACCCAAAAAGTTGGACAGAAAATCTAACGATTGGGGTGTTTTTTGATGAAATTAACGTACGAAAATAAACTCAAAATATATGAGCTGAGGAAGAATGGGATGTCGTGGTCCCAACTTAATCAAAAGTGTGGTGTGAGTCTGTCTAATCTCAAATATATGGTAAAACTTATGGATCCATATGATCTTGAAAGAGTTAGAAAAGGAAATAACACTTACTTATCCCCAGAATTAAAGCAGGAAATGATTGATACACTCCTGAAAGTCCAATTAATTAAAGTAAACTCTAATCAGTGGATACTTCAAGAAGATTACTTTACATTAATAATAATTTTTAACAATTGTTCCTATTCAGCATTATATTGCCTGAAAGTAAAAACTGTTTAGCGTCTCTTATGCAGTTTAATGAGTTCAATTAGATTCCAGATGATAACAATAACTAAGAGTATATTTACAATAATTAAAGCAGTGCGCTGAGTCGTATCATTAGTTGTAATTGCTCGGTAAGAGCACACTAATAGAACTAAAAACGAAAAGATAGTCACGGCGGTTTGAGTTTGATACTGAGTAAATTGCTGTTCTGCTATAGGGCGTTGGTTTAGTTCTTTATAGGCAAGATAAGCTACTAGGAAAACCAATAAAGACAGTATTCCAAGCGGAAGCCAGAGCCAAATAGAACTTTTACTATCTATCATATGGAAACAAAGATCAAGAGCCAAAAAACCACTTAGAACAGCACCTAACCTAAGAAAACGTAATACTCTAGAACTGCATTTTGATAATTTCATTAACTTACCTTTCTATGATAGTTTATGCTAAACTAGTTCCCATATAAGGATAAATATGCGACATATAATTATTCTGAATTTTTTATTAGTGCGGAAAAGCGATATTTAAACCTGCACCGACTACTCCACAAGCTACAAGAGCAGCTGGAACAACGTAGACCCCCGTACTTGCGCACGCAGTTACACCCTTTGCTGCACCATAAGCACCTGAAAGGAATGTATCAGCAGCTTGACGGCTTCCACCAATTGTTTGAGATAATTCATCTCTTGTTAAATCATTATAACTATTCACATCAAAACTCATAATATTTTCCTCCACATTCATTTTGCTTTATCACCTTAAAACTCCCCAACCAGCAGTGCAATACTGAGCCCCTAAGATAGCTCCCCCAACTGTTCCAACAACTGGAAAAGCTGAACCAATCATTGCTCCCGATCCTGTACAAATAGCCAGAGCTGAAGCAAATTCACCAAAACCTGGTTTACTTCCACCTTCAATAGCTGAAAGTGCTTCATTATCCATTACGTTAAATTGTTCAAATGCTTGTGTATTCATATGATAAATCCCCCTTTTCCATTTTTAGTTTTTTGTCTGGCTGCGCAACCGACATCTTTAGTATAACAATTTATTTTCAAAATGGAGCAAAATATCCTAAATGGTAGCTATTTTGTCCTAAACGGTCATTTTTGATATTCTGAAACTACCATTACCAGCTAATTTTACATTATGTGTCCTAAGGAAAATATTACTTTTTCAAGAAAATCCATGATTTTTTCATAAAAAATAGTATACTAATTATAATCAAAAAAAGGAGATATAAAATGAAAAAAACACCATCATTAAAAAATGACTTTAAAGAAATTAAAACTGATGAATTAGAGATTATCATTGGCGGAAGCGGAAGCCTATCAACATTTTTCCGGCTGTTTAACAGAAGTTTTACACAAGCTTTGGGGAAAATAAGATAGGCTAACATTAGAATAAAACAAGGCTGGATTTGTTATTCCAACCTTTTTAAATGTAAAATAAGAATACAGGGTTAAATAATCAAGTGTGCTGTCGTGGATGAGAAGATAAAACTATCTCTTAGAGAATAGGCCTCCTCTATTTCATTATTAGGAGTTGCTTGAATAAATGATGATGACTGCTTGTTTGTAAACTGGTTTTGGGATAATGTTCAAGAATATGATTCACCTTTGCTAAACCAATACCGCGATTGGAGCCTTTAGTGGAATAGTTTTCTTTAAAAATTTTACTCACATCTATTTGTTTTTCTTTGGAGGAATTCTGGATGATAAAGACTATGCTGCCATTTTTCTTAAAAAAGGCTAACTGAATTTCAGGTTTTAGTGATTCGAGAGCGGCCTCAATAGCATTATCGCACAAGATAGAAAGTATAGTAATGAAATCAAGCAACTCCATATCAGGCAGCTGTATTTTACCTGAGACCTCTACATTGACAGCAATTTTTTTATTTTGAGCTTCTAAGATTTTTGCTGATAAGATACCCTTGACAGCATCGTTTTGAATATTAGCTAGATGGCCGATATTATAACGGGTATCCTGCAATTGATGTCCTGTTTTTTCTAAGATTTGATGGTAAATCTTTTCAATACTAGCTAAATCTTTATTTTCAATGCCTAATCTGAGGCTAGTTAAAATATTCAGATAATCATGGCGGAAACTTCGAATATCCTTGTAAAGAGATTCTATTTGCTGACTATACTGGGTGATATTTCGAATCTGAGCTTCCTTTTGTGCCATTATCTCATTTTGAACCTTTTGTTTGGTATATTGGCTTAAAAATGAGATCAGAATCAAAAATAAAATAAGATAGACAATAACGACAAATTTACGAAATTTTAAAGTCGGTATCACATTATAACTCTCTATAATATACAATGCCTGTATTAAAAGGTAGTATAGAAGCATAGTAATATTCATTGGGATCAAGCGTTTTTTGACCTTCATCTTGGTCAAACTATCTTTAAGTCGACCAATATCAACATTGAACACACTTAGAAAGAGGTAACTTAGCGCTATTCCTGCAAACTCGATCATATAGGTGGTTATAATGCTACTGTCCATTACAATTCCTTGAGTTCCATCCAAGATAAAGAATATGATTGCCCGCCTAAACAAGTCAGAACTGGCAACAGGCAGCAGACCATAAAATATATTTAGAGAAAGACTATTCTGTCTATTAAGATAAATTGATAAAACTATAAAATAAAGAGGCTCTGCAGGATAAAACAGGTTTACATTTACCATCGTAACAGCAATCATTATCAGAAAATTGCTTATCGAAAAAAGAGTTAATTCCTTTTTCGATAAAGTGACATTACTTACCTTAGAAAATAGAAACAAGAGAAATAGAACGGTTAGATAAGTTAATAAACCATTTGAAAGTATCATTAAGGCTTCATTCATTTTGCTCTCCTTTGATCAGCAATCACAGCTCTCAGTTTTGTTAACTTAGTTCGTGAAATAAGACAAGACTTATTATTTCGAAAATAGGCCAAGCGTTTTTTCCGATCAATACGGGTAATATTGGCAGGATTGACAATAAAAGAGCGATGGCACTGAAAAAGTCTCTTATCCATTTTAACAATGTCAGTCATACTGCCGTAGAATTCAATCCGTTCATCATAAGTATAAAGGCAGAGCTTATGGGCTGTTGAAGATGTTTCAAAATACAGAATCTCAGCAAAAGGGACCTGAAACTGAGTTTCAGATGAATGGAAAATAAAAAGTTCCTCTGATTGACCATTCTTCTGGCTGTTTTCCATAGCATAATACAGCGCTGATTCAATGCGGTGGGAGAACTCCTCAGGATTCAAAGATTTATCAATAAAATCCAAAGCAGATACCTGATACTGAAAAGTGAGGGGCATAAACTCAGAATGTGTCGTGACAAAGACAATAACCGCACTAGGATTATGCTGTCTAATCTGATTGGCTACTTCCAGTCCTTTCTTTTCCTCTTTTTTGATTTCAATATCCAAAAAGAAAATCTGGTGACTGCCCTTTTCAGGGATAGTATCAATAAGTTGTTGTGGTTTTCCAAAAATAGTCAATTCTTTATAAGACCAATTTTTTTCTTTCATGATAGCTGCAATGGTGGTTTCAAGACGTCCTTGCTGTAAAAAATCATCTTCCAATACAAAAATAGAAATCATTATTTCTCCTTTAATCTTCTGTTTAGGTTAGCTGATTAACACTATACACAGAAAAGGTATAAAACGATATCACTCAATAAAATCTACTAACTCTACTAACTTAATAACCCTACTTATCTATTCGCAATATAATCAGATGATTAAGCATTTTTCACTCATTCTAGTGATGATAAACATTTTGCTAACCGCAAAAAAAGAAAAGTTTCTTCTATAAGTATGAACCGCTGTAAATTATGTTCGATTATATCACAGTTCTCTAAAACCGTTAACCACTTTGACTCACTTATGCTATTTTCAAAAAAGTGATAAGCAATAGATATAGCCTTAATCCCTTGAAGATAACAAATCAATCTTAAAGAAGATTTCTTTGATCATGTTCAACTCTTCTACATATTCTATACGGCAAAAAACGACTGATTAACAGCATTAGCATTACTGCTTTTTTTTCTGTTAATCAGCCGTTGTCAATTGATTATATAATTATTTTTTCTTTTTGCTGGTTTTGACGACAGTAATAGCACTTGGTAGTAAAGTCACAAAAACAATGGCCAAGATAATAGCAGAAAAATGTGTTTTAACAAAAGGAATATTACCAAAAAGATAGCCAGCTCCTGTAGCAATCACTGTCCAAGACAAAGCAGCTATAAAACTGCGTTTAATAAAAGAAGGCACAGGGAATTGACTAAGACCAGCTACAAAAGGAACAAAAGTTCTGATAATCGGGATATAACGTCCTAAAATGATAGAAGTTGAACCGTATTTTTCAAAATAAAGCTCAGCATCTTTGATATTATCTTCTTTAATAAATTGGCTGAAAAATTTGTGATGCACCAAACGATAACCAGCCGTACGACCGATAAAGAAATTACAGGTATCTCCAACAAAAGCAGCTATGAAAAATAAAATACCAAAAACTAAAACACTAAAGTGCATCTTAGGATTGGCTGCTAAGGCACCTGCTGCAAATAAGAGGCTGTCTCCCGGCAGAAAAGGAAGAATGACTACACCTGTTTCCACAAAGATTACTAAAAATAGAATTAGGTAAGTCCACAAGCCAACGGTATTGGCAATACTATAAATATAGTTATCAATATGTAAAATAAAATCAATAAAAAACATAATTTTTTCTAATAATCCGAAATCCCTTTAGACTGCTGTTTAATACCTATGATTTAGTTGCTTGATAATATGGCATCAATTTATCAAAGCCTTGAGCCAATTGATCAGTTAGTATAACTAGATCTGATCCCTCTGATATAGGTATGTCATACTTGACCAAAACTTTTCGAACTTGACCGTCAGCAACTTTTTGCCGTAACATCTGACGATAAGCTTCTGTTCCTGAAACCCGATGACTTTCACTTTTCTCTTGAGCAAAATAATAAAGCGGTTCAGCAATCGGTATGTCTAAAACTTTATGCTGTTTAGCTAGAGTCGCCTTTGATTTTTTGCGTTCAATAAAACTGACCTCTACTGAAATACCAAAATTAGCTGAATTCCCATAAAGCCTGATGGCAAGTCCAACATCGTCCTGATTATCTTCAGGTTGTTTATAATAGCACCAAAAATGCGGTCTGGCAACTTGTGCCTGATTAGCCCAATTACTGACACGCATCATCTCAAAAGGAGAAACTTTAAGAGCAAGCACCTTAGCTATCTCTGTAAATTCAGCACGCGCAGATTGTCCTAAGGTTTTCAAAGCTATCATTTCTTCAGCCAAGGAACCAGCCTTTTCTGGTTTAATATACTTAAAACCTTGCTGTGTCAAATAAGCTTTTAGATTTTCAAACATTTTTTCCTTTCCATACAACCTATCTATGCTTGCTTTATTGTTAAAAGCCTAAAAGTAAGAAAGCAAAGATTACCTTATTTCCGTTTCCTTGCAATCAAGCGGATAGGGGTTCCCTCAAAAACAAAAGCTTGGCGAATTTGATTTTCCAAAAAACGCAAATAAGAAAAATGCATCAGCTCTTCTTCATTAACAAAAATAACAAAGGTTGGCGGTTTGACCGAAACTTGTGTCGCATAAAAAATTTTGAGGCGCTTTCCTTTATCTGTTGGTGTGGGATTGATTGCCACAGCATCCATGACAACATCATTTAAAACAGCTGATGGAATACGGGTATTTTGACTTTGGCTTACTTGTTTAATCACGTCTGGCAGTTTATGCAGTCGTTGTTTGGTAACTGCTGATACAAAAACAATGGGAGCATAAGGGATATATTGAAAATTGTCACGAATATCTGCTTCCCATTGTGCAACAGTACGATTATCTTTCTTAATCGCATCCCACTTATTCACAACGACAACAATCCCTTTACCAGCCTCATGAGCAAAACCAGCAATGCGCTTGTCGTATTCACGAATACCTTCCTCAGCATTCAACACCATCAAAACAATATCTGAGCGATCAATCGCACGCATAGCACGCATAACAGAATATTTCTCTGTATTTTCATAAACTTTACCTGACTTACGCATCCCAGCTGTGTCAATCATGGTAAATTCTTGGCCTTCTTCATCCGTGAAGGTTGTATCAATCGCATCACGGGTCGTACCAGCTACTGGTGATGCTATAACACGATCTTCTCCTAA
The DNA here is from genome assembly GCF_006739205.1 of Streptococcus mutans. Lineage (NCBI taxonomy): Bacteria > Bacillati > Bacillota > Bacilli > Lactobacillales > Streptococcaceae > Streptococcus > Streptococcus mutans. Next base: position 293,583 of record NZ_AP019720.1, on the reverse strand, counting down.
GATAGCATTGATTAAACTGGATTTACCAACATTGGGACGTCCGATCAAACTAAACTTAATAATGTCTGAACTCTCTTCTTGCGCCTCTGCTGGTAAATTATCAACGATAGCATCAAGAACATCTCCTGTACCAATACCATGAGCAGAAGAAACAGGATAAGGGTCCCCCAGTCCCAAGGCATAGAAATCATAAATAGCACTGCGCATCTCAGGATTATCAACTTTATTAACAGCTAAAATAACCGGCTTGTGTGTCCGATAAAGAATCTTTGCTACATATTCATCGGCATCTGTGATACCTTCCTTAGCAGATACCACAAAAACAATCACATCAGCCTCTGTCATAGCAATATCAGCTTGATGCTTAATTTGTTCCATAAAGGGAGCATCAACATCGTCAATACCGCCCGTATCAATGATTGAAAATTGGCGATTAAGCCATTCCGCCTTTGTATAAATGCGGTCTCTTGTTACTCCTTCAACATCCTCAACGATGGAAATACGCTCACCAGCTATACGATTAAAAAGCGCTGATTTGCCGACATTTGGGCGTCCGACAATAGCAACTGTTGGTAAAGCCATTATTTCTCCTTCTTATCTTCTATTTTCACCTTCAAGGTGAATTTCTTTTGCTAAATAACGAATACGCTCCATCACACGCTTAGCCTGCCAAGTTTCATCGCTCCCTTTTATATTCGCTAATTTCGCCTCTAAATCCTTAAAACTATAATTAGAGGTAAAAAAGGTTGGCAATTCTTCTAACATCCGATATTGTAAAATAACCTGCAGAACTTCATCACGAATCCAAGAAGTGCTTTGTTCAGCACCAATATCGTCAAGAATCAGAATATCAGCCATCTTGACAGCATCAATTTCTTCCTTAACCGTTCCTGTGTTGATGGCATTCTTGACATCAATCGTAAAACTCGGAAAATGCAGCAGTGTCGTTGCAGCTCCTCTTTGTTCTGACAATTCATGAGCCATGGCTGCCATGAGGTAAGACTTACCAATTCCCATATCACCATAAAGATAAAGTCCTTTTTGCTCAGGATTCGGATACTGCTCCACAAAATCAGCTACCCTTTTAAAAACATCTAGTCGCTTGACATCATCAAGATTAATATCATCAAAGGAGATGTTCTTATAAGATCTTGGTAAACTAACCACATTAATTCGGTCAGAAATCGCTTGAGCCTTCTTTGCAGCAATCAGTTCTTTTGTCTCTTTATAGGCGACATCTGCATAACCTTCATTCATCACAAGAAGCGGCTGATAGCCCTTGGCAATATAGGCCTGATCATGATTTTCAAAGCGAGTACGCTCTAAACGATATTGATTGAATTTAGGTAAACTAATTTTAATTTGTTCTTTCGACAGATGGTGAGCAGCAATGAAATTAGCAATTTCCTGATCTGATAAAATGGCTTGAGTCATTTTTTCTGTATCATACTTATGGTTATCTTTTTTAGCCAATGTCTGTCCAATTGTTTCCACTTACTCACCATCCCTTCTCAATCTTGCTAAAGTTTTGCGTTTAATCTCGTCTAAACGAGCCTGCTCATCTTCAGTTGTATTATTTTGATAGTCTTGATTGCTCCATTCAGGAACATTGTTTTTTGAGCTTTCTTTTATTTTTTTTTGATTTTGCTTTGTTTTACGTTCGGCAAAGCTACGTAGTTTAAGTACTGCCTTTTCTGCACTGTCTATCTTTTGAAAAGCAAAATCATTCGCAATTTTCATGATATAAGTCTTGTTAATATTAGCTGTATTTGTTTTATCAAGAGTATACAGCAGCATAATATTGATAACCTCATCCAAAAAGCCCATCTCTGCAAGCTCTACTAACAAGCTGCGTTCATCCTTTGTAATAGCAGCATGCCTTGTTTTTTTTATTTTAGCAAGGAAAACTTCTACTTTGTCAGCTTTAGCCTCTTCTATAATAATTTGTTCCTTTTTAGAAAAAGAGTTATCTGCATCAACATGATCCCTTTGTTCTTGTTTAGCTTGCATACGTTTCAGAGAAATTCTATAATTGCTAGCAGTCTCTTTAGCTAAAAGATAGGTCTCATACCAAGTAAGCTGATATTTCTCAGAAAGGATGTACAGCGCAATAACATCTGTTTGTTCATCAGTAAATTGCAAGTTATCTCGTATCATTAAATCCTTAAAATGATCTAAGTCAAAATCCGTCTTACTCTTGGGTGTTTTTAAATCGAGTTGACCTGCAGCAGTAAAAACTTCAGAAAATTGTTTAGAAAGGTCTTGGGCTTCTCGGGGAAGATGTAAATCCAAATGTTCAACTGCAACTTGTCCAATTTTTTGTTCTAAAAGATGGCGATAGACAGCATTTTTTAGAAAAGTTTCTGCATTTAAAGGAGCTTTTAGTTTAATATAATAAAGATTTTCTTGTCGATAAAAAACTAACAAATCCATAGCCGTCAGTACAGATAAGGCATTCTCAAAACAAGCCATTCCAAATTGAGTATGATTGAGAATCTCACTAAATTTGTGCTTCTTTTCACCGTTATCAAAAAAACTGACAAAATATTGATAAAGCCCAGCAGCATCACTGCCAATAATCGGAAAATAAAGGCGCATCAAACTATTTGTATCAGAAGTCAAATAATTTTGCTTGACATAGAGAAATTCATCAATTGGTTTCATCTGCTTTTCTCTTTTTCTTACTTCTTACACGATTTGTGATTTGCTGCAAAAGAGCTTCAATCTCATCAACATCTTTGAAACTACGGTAAACACTGGCAAAACGAACATAGGTAATTTCATCAAGTTCTGCCAACTCATCCATAACTAAATTCCCAATAACAACGCTAGATACTTCACTATCATAATCACTGCGAATTTTTTGTTCAATATCATTGACAACTTTTTCAATAGCACTGCTAGATACTGGACGTTTTTGAGCACTTCTAATAATACCATTGAAAATTTTGTCACGAGAAAATTGCTCTCTGGTACCATCTTTTTTAACAACTAAAAGCGGTAATTCCTCAATTCTTTCAAAAGTTGTAAAGCGTGTATGACAATTTTCACATTCCCGACGGCGTCTAATGGTGTTTCCTTCCTCAGCTTGACGGCTATCAACAACACTGGATTTTAGATAATTACATTTTGGACAACGCATGAAAACACCTCAGTTCTAAGACTCAATTAATACTTTATTTTACCATATTTTTCATCATAACAAAAGAAAATGGAATGAGCCTTTATATTTTGACCGAGGTGAGAAAACGTAGCTAATCGTGAATTCATATAGTCTTCTATGCCCTATTTGGAATTAAAAACTTAAGCAACGGTTAAAACCGTTGCTTAATCATTCATTTTAAATGATACCTATGAGGTCCAATTTCTAATCTTATCGCCTGTCATGGTTGTAACTGTTTTACTCAAGCCATTCAGAGCAAACTTAACTTGTTGAACTATTTTTAAGACTGAAACAAAAGTTAACCCCTATTTAAAATAGCAGTTGAACCACTTCAACAGACCTAGACATTTAATTATTTTCGCGAATGATATACCCCATGCCGCGGACAGTCTGAATATAGCTTTCTTTACCGGGAACATCAATCTTCCCACGAAGATAGCGAATATAAACATCGACAACATTAGTTTCAGCTTCTTGATCATACTTCCAAACACGGGCCAAAAGCTCTTCTCTAGTCATGACTTGATTGATATTTTCTACAAGAGCATTTAATAAATCAAATTCACGTTTAGTTAAAGGAATTGTCTCACCATTTCTAATGGCAGCTCGGTTATGAACATCTAATTTCAAATCACGATAGGTAGTGTCATTTTTAGAAGAATGCTTAGCTTTCTCAATATCTTGACGACGAAATATGGCACGAACACGAGCTAGTAATTCTTCAATAGCAAATGGTTTAACGATATAACCATCTGCTCCACGATCAAGACCAGTCACAATATCCATAATGGAGTCACGAGCAGTGATAATAATAACATAAGTTGTCTTTTCCAATTGTAAACGACGAATCACTTCATACCCGTCCATCTCTGGTAACATTAAATCAAGAAGGATGAGATCGAAATCTTTTTCAAGTGCTCTTTCCAGGCCAGAACGCCCATCATATGTCACTTCAACCTCATATCCTTCATGTTGTAATTCTAAAGAAACAAACTTTGCAAGTTTTTTTTCATCTTCAATAATTAAAATGTCCTTAGCCATATACTCCTCAACAAAACTCTAACAATTTCTATAATATTTCTTTAATTAAATAAAACTTTTATAATCAAACTATAAATTCTAAGCAACAAACTTATTACAGTTCTATAACATCATTGTTTTTTTATTATTATAAATAGGAAACTCCTTACGTTACTAAGGAAAAAACAAAATCTATTAAAATCTTTTAGGTATTTTATTTTTCAAAATAACCCATCAGTTTTTTCATTATACTATTTCTAGTTCCATTTTTCAATGGGTAGAGGACATCTTTCTATACTTTTTCTAAGAAAAAAATTTGATTTATCGAACAATTTGAAGCTTTGAAGCTATTTTCTAATATCATATAAAAAGAAGGTCTATTTCTCATCAAATAGACCTTCCAAAGCTGCAAAAGGGCTGCTCTTTTCTTTCTTTCCTTTTTGTAAATTTTGATATTGCTCTTCACTAAGAAGACTCCAATTTTGACCAGAAGGTAAACTTTGTTCCTGTTCCTCTTCTTTTGTCAAAACTCTTAGAGGAATGTTAAGTAAAATATTATCAATAACACTTTCTTTAAGATCAATCCCATCATCTTCTAAGATTAAAAAAAGATCCTCATCCATAAAATCTTTTTTGGCTTCTAGTTGACTGTTTTCGATAAAAACTTCATTAATGGAAAAAATTTTCTTTTGTTCAACAGGTTTCATAGAACGGCTAGAAGGTAACGTGATGATGTAGGTTAACTCGTAGTTTAACAAATAAAAGTCATCATCATAAGTCACTTTTCCTTTAGCAGAGACTTCTCTGAGGGCCAATACATCTGGATTTCGCTGTTGCACAGCCCTCTCAATGGCTAATTTTTCATTAAAGGAAATACCTTGTGCCTGCTTTTTTATATCAATAACATTAAACATTGACTTTTTCTCCTATTAATTCTACTGGTGATAAAAAACGCGTTTTAATTATTATATCAATAATCTCTTGACTCGTCCGTGGAGTTTCTTCATCAAACCAAGTATAGATAATAGAAACAACACTCATCGTCAACAAATCTAAAATATAATCTTTAGGAATATTGAAATGTTGATTATTTTTATCAATATTCCCAACAATAAATTGTTTGATGAGATCAATCAAACGTTGTTCAAAATTTTTGTCTCCGTTTTTTCCGATTAAAATTTGAAAGATAGCATAATTTTTTTCAACATAAGCAATGAGATAACGAAGTTTACCTAAACCACTGTCATAAAAAAGGTCATCTTGCAAATTTTCTTCAATGACTAAAAATAAGTTCTCTTCAATTGTCTTAATAAAATCGTTTATATCCAAATAATGCAGGTAAAATGTTCCTCTAGAAACTCCTGCCTTTCGAGTTAGAGCAGACACGGTCAGTTGACTCAATGGCGTCTCTTTTAAAAGATCCACTAAGGCCTCCAGAAGATAAGATTTAGTATTTTCTTTTTTGGTTTCATAACTAGACATATTAACCTCTTGCCAAATAAACAGAATGTTTATTTTTTGTTCATTGAAATTGGTATACTGTATAGTATAATCTACTGCATCAATAAATTAACATAAAGGAGAAAGAAATGTCAAACCTTATTAGTTTAAAAGATGTTTATAAAATATACAATGAAAATAAAGAAGACGAGGTCCGTGCCAATAATAAAATCAACTTTACTATTAAAAAGGGGGAATTAACGATTATCGTCGGTAACAGCGGTGCTGGAAAATCAACCCTGCTCAACATTTTAGGCGGTATGGATCAAGCGACTCGCGGACAAGTTCAGATAGGAGAGAAAAATTTAACAGACTTATCAGAAAGAGAACTTACAACTTATCGCCGCTTGGATGTTGGTTTTGTATTTCAATTTTATAATTTAGTTCCCAATTTAACAGCTCTTGAAAACGTTGAGCTAGCCAGCGAAGTTGTTAAAGATGTCCTTGATCCGAAGGACGTCTTAGACAATGTCGGCCTTGCCAAACGAACAAACAACTTTCCAGCACAATTGTCCGGTGGTGAACAGCAGCGTGTTTCCATTGCTCGGGCAATGGCCAAGAATCCTAAATTACTATTAGCAGATGAGCCAACTGGTGCCTTGGATTATAAAACAGGTAAGCAGATTTTACAACTCTTTCAAGAATACGTCCGTACAACTGAGAAAAATGTTATTATTGTGACTCATAATTCAATGATCAAGCCGATGGCTGATCATGTTCTTGAAGTATCTGACGGGCAAATCAAGGCAGATTATTACAATGAGAAGCCAATTCCTATTAAAGATTTGGAGTGGTAATATGAAAACATTAACAAAAAATATTTTCCGTACATTTAGACGGACTTGGGCACGCTTTTTATCGGTAAGCTTATTGATTGGTCTTGCTATTTTTGTTTTTGTTGGACTCTTCTCAGCTGGGCCTGATATGCGGCAAACCGTCATTAGGCAATTTAAAAAAGAAAATTTAGCTGATGTTCAGGTTATAGCCAGTGATAAATTTACCGATGCTGATAAAAAGACACTCAATCATATCCATGGTATTCGTGCAATTTCCTATGGCAAGCAAACTGATGCTGAACTGGCTGACAAGGGTATTCATATCATCAGCAATCCTAAAAATATCTCAACTTTAAAAGTTATCAAAGGACGGCTAGCAAACTCTAATGATGAGATCGCCATTGGCGAACAGTTCCATAAAAACATTGGTGAGTACATTACGCTTAAAACGAACGATTTGAAGATAAAAAAAGTGAAAATTGTTGGTATAGTCCGTACATCTGAATTTATGTCTAAAACTAAGTTAGGACAAACAAATGTTGCCGATGGAACCTTAAGTTACTTTGCTGTTATGCCTGACTCCAATTTTACTATTTCAGACAATCTTGCACGTGCTACTTTTAAAAATACCAAATACAAAAAAGCCTATACCAAAAACTATTCAGATACTGTCTCTGAAAATATCGAAAAATTGGAACGGGTCACGCAAAAGCTGACTAAAAAGAATCAAGAACAAGCTTTAGCAGATATTTCAAAAAAAGAAGAAAACCTTAAAATGGCTGAGGTAACGCTCAAACAAAAAGAACTTCAGCTTAAAGAAAATGAGCTTCAACTCAATGTAACTGCCCAAACTGCAACTTCTTATCAAGCTCAACTTCAAATAGCTAATCAAAACGCTCAGCTTCAACAAGAAAAGGATAAATTAAAAAAGCTTAAGACAGATTTAACTCAGAAAAAAATAAACTTGAAGAAGGCAAAAAAACAAGTTAACCTTTTAAGCATTACTGTTCAAGAACGCTCTCAGTTTGCTCATGGTTACTCTGATTACGGCAGTTCGGCAACACGAATGGATGCCTTGGCACTCGTACTTCCCGTTATTTTCTTTGCTATTTCGCTTATGGTATCCTTTACCACCATGAGACGCATGGTAACAGAAAAACGTATTGAATTGGGGACATTGCGAGCTCTTGGTTTTACTAGAAAAGAGGTCATGCGGGAGTACATCCTCTATAGCACAGCAACAGCTATTTTGGGTACATTCTTTGGGAGTTTATTAGGAACCTTCTTCCTACCAAGCAGGATCTACAATATTTTTGCCGATGGTTCTTATCAGCTAGGTAACATAACCTTTGTCTATAACATCCCTCTTCTTCTAATTTCACTGGCTCTTTCTCTTGTGAGTACGCTCTTTGCAGCCTACTGGGCAGCCAGACAAGAACTCAAGGAAAAACCAAGTAGTCTTACGCTAGCTAAACCACCAGCAATCACCAACAAAATTTTTCTGGAACGCCTTACCTTTATTTGGAAAAAACTTTCCTTCTCAAATAAAGTGACACTTCGTAATGCCTTTCGTTATAAATCGCGTATGTTTATGACTATTTTTGGTGTTATGGGGTCTATTTCCCTACTGATTTTAGGAATCGGCATCAGGGATAGTTTGATAGAACTTGTCCCCAGCCAATACGAGCATATTTCAGCTTATGACATGATTGCAGTTTACAATCCTAGTTCTTCTGATGTGGTTTCTTACCAAAAGATTATTAAGAACGATGCCAATCATGAACTTGCTATCGGCTATGAGACCTTTTACGCCAAATCCAAAGAGCTTCTTGATAGCCAATCTATCCAAGTTTTCACTGCTAATAACTTTAAAGACTATATCAAGTTAGATAAAGAGCCAACTGCAGACGGTGCTATCTTGTCACAAAAATTAGCACATGCCTTCCATTTAAAAGTAGGTGACAGACTGACTGTCAAAAATAGTGAAGGAAAATCGTATCATATTAAAGTCGCAGGCTTTACAACAAATTATGTTGGCCATATGATTTACATGAAACCAAGTTACCATGAAAAAGTCTTTCATGAAAAGTACGAAAACAATGCTTATTTGATTAGAACCAAAAAGAATATTGAAAACCAAAACCTAGCAGAAAAAATCAATAAAAACAAAGCGAGTCTAACTATCGTTAAAAGCAAAGTCCTTCGTCAAACAATCAGTGATTTCCTAAATGGCTTAACTAACATTATCTTAATTATTATTTTTGTTTCTATTATGCTAGCTTTTATCGTTCTTTATACTCTAACAAGTATCAATGTCGCTGAGCGGGAAAAGGAATTAGCAACCATCAAAGTTTTGGGCTTTTATCAAAAAGAAGCTCTCATGTATATCTTTAAAGAGACCTTCCTTCTGACAGCTATCGGTATTTTATCTGGTTTAGCTCTAGGTTACTTCATTCATAAATACGTTATGACTGTTATTCCTCCTGAATATGTCATGTCAATCCCCGGTATCACTTGGACTAATATCCTTATATCATCTGGAGCTGTTCTCTTCTTTACTTTTATTGTTATGATTATTATGAATCGACACATTAGAAAAATTGATATGTTAGAGGCTTTAAAATCAGTTGATTAACAAGAAGAAACAAACTGGAAGCAATTGTTTCCAGTTTGTTTAACAATAAAGCTTTAGCGAAAACTCTAACATGAGAAACCTTCGCATCTAAAGTTAAAAACTTATAGAGTCCCTGATTTTGAACACCGATTTCTCTCTACACTTGTTCTAAACGTCTAATTCTATCAGCAATTGGCGGATGAGTATAAAAAAGGTGCTTTAAACCCGATTTTTTCTTAGGATCATTGATATATAGCGCAGCACTGGCATTATCAACAGAGTGAGCCATGGGCTGAGACTGTTCTAATTTTTGCAGAGCCCTAATCATTCCTTGCGGATTGCGTGTTAGTTCAACAGAACTGGCATCTGCCAAATATTCTCGCTGACGTGAAATAGCTAATTGAACAAGACTGGCTGCCAAAGGAGCTAAGATAATGGCCAGAAGAGAAAAAATAAGAAGGATAATTTGTAGGTAACCGCCGCCTTCATTATCATTTGAACGGCGGCTCCTGCCGCCACCAAACCACATCATTCGACCGCCTATACTCGAAATCAAGGTGACAGCACTAGCAAGAGCAACAGCAATAGTTGAAATTCGAATATCATAATTCCTGATATGACTAACCTCATGCCCAATAACGCCTTCTAATTCTTCACGATTCATAATAGCTAAGAGTCCAGTGGTTGCAGCCACTGCAGCATTTTGGGGACTGGATCCTGTAGCAAAAGCATTGAGCGAAGGATCGTCAATCACATAAACACGGGGCATAGGGATTTGTGCCACCATAGCCATATCCTCAACAATATGATAATAGTCTGGCATTTCATCTACTGTAATTTCTTTGGCATTATTCATGGCCATGACAATATTGGTTGACTGAAAAATCATACTAAAAGCATAAATAAAGCCGATAATCAAAGCAATAGCCATGCCGCCTACCAAACTATCCAACCAGAGATAACCGACTGCCGCACCAATAGCAGCTAAAAGCATAAAGAAAACAATCAGAAGAACGATTGTTTTTCTTTTATTGCTAGCAATTTGATTAAATAGCATAATACACTCCTAAGCCATATCTCCAAAGTCCACTTTTGGCACTGATTTTTCTTCTTCTGGTGTTTCTAAAAATTCCTTAGCCTTAAAACCAAATAAACCAGCAATAAGATTACTTGGAAAGGTTTCTAACTTAACATTGTAGTTAGCTGTGGTTGAATTGAAAAGTTGACGTGAATAAGAAATTTTATTTTCTGTATTTGTCAGTTCTTCTTGCAACTTAAGAAAATTTTGGTTTGCTTTGAGATCAGGATAACTTTCTGCAACTGCTAAAATACTAGCCATTTGTTTTCCGAGAGCATCACTAGCTTTCATAGCTTCATTAGGCGTACTGGCATTGGCTACCTTACTGCGCAGTTCGGTTACTTTTTCTAAAGTGCTTTGTTCATACTTAGCATAACCTTTGACTGTTTCAAGCAAATTAGGAATCAAATCATTGCGGCGTTTCAACTGAACATCAATCTGACTCCAAGCCTCTTGCGTTTGCATACGGCTTCTTACAAGGCCATTATAACCGACAGTCACCCAAATCACAAGAAGGATGACAATAACTAAAATAATCCAAATCAACATGTATTATTCTCCTTAAAAATTCTTCTTACTATTATATCAGAAAAAGAAGATTTATGTTAGAATAAGTGATAATATAAAGGAGAAATCATGACCCCTGAAGAATTTTACCAAGCTTTGGCCAAACATCACATCAACTTATCTGCTAAACAAAAAGAACAATTTGACCTTTATTTTAAATTATTGGTGGAATGGAATGATAAAATCAATCTTACTGCCATTACTGAGGAAAAAGAAGTCTATCTTAAACATTTCTATGACTCTATAGCACCACTTTTATCAGGCTATATTCCTAATGAGTCTTTAAAACTTTTGGACATTGGGGCAGGAGCTGGTTTTCCTAGTCTACCAATGAAAATTATTTATCCCCAGTTAGACGTCACTATCATTGACTCACTGAATAAGCGTATTAAATTTCTTAATTTATTAGCTGATGCTTTAGAACTTGACAAGGTTCATTTTTACCATGGCAGGGCTGAAGATTTTGGACAAGACAAGAATTTTCGAGCTCACTTTGACCTTGTTACGGCCAGAGCTGTCGCTCGTTTACAAGTGTTATCCGAACTGACCATTCCCTTTTTAAAAGTCGGCGGTCAATTGCTTGCTCTTAAAGCCAGTGCTGCTGATGAAGAATTAAAAACTGCTCAAAATGCTTTAAACTTATTGTTTAGTCAAACAACTAGCAGTGACAACTATCAACTTCCCAATGGAGACGGACGCAATCTCACTATTATCACTAAAAAGAAAGAAACACCGAATAAATATCCACGTAAGGCCGGAATGCCTAACAAAAAACCTTTGTAGTTCTTATTGTAATGAATTTCTTAAATAAAAAGGCTCTAGAATGTCTATAGTGGGATAATCCACTTGGAATTATAGAGCTTTTTGATTATATAAAAGAATTTTTAAAAAGACGATTAATGGACTGACCTCCCAAAGTTAGATCGTAAAAATCAACTTTGATAAAGTCACTCACATGAATCATCTTTTTTGTTTTTTCTATTGAAAGGAGAGTGTTTTCTCACACTTAACCTGCCCATGGGTTATAAAATCGTCCTTTATTAAGAGCAAATAAACTTAGACTGATTAGTAAAATCAAACAGGCTAGAAATATAGTAAGAAAGTCATTTTTTCTAAAAGGCTGATAAGTATACCAAGTTCTCTTCTTGTTTTTGCCAAAACGACGAAGTTCCATGGCAGTGGAAATGGTATCTATTCTATCCAAGGAGCTGAAAATGAGCGGAACAATAATTTGAACATTCCCTTTAATACGACTCATTAATCTGGCCTTTTTTGATAATTCCAATCCACGCGCTTCCTGTGAAGTTCGAATCATATAAAATTCTTCCTGAACATCAGGAATATAACGCAACGTTAAACTAACAGCGTAGGCTATTTTATAAGGAACCCCAATTTGATTGAGACTGGAAGCAAATTGACTAGGATGAGTCGTCATCAAAAATAAAATAGCCAGAGGGACTGTACAGAAATACTTGAGAACTAAATTTAAAAGATAAAAGATTTCCTGACTGCTTAAGTAAAATCCACCAAATCCTTCAAATAATAAGGTCTTTGCTCCATAAATTTTTTCTCCATAATCAGGTGCAAAAAGATAAACCATGACAACATTCAAAACCGCAAATACGGTTATGAATTTCATGACAAAAGAAATGTCGCGCCAATGAATGTTTGCCATTTTAAAGAGAAAGATTGAAAGGATACCTACTGCTGCAATCAAACGCGTATCATAGGTTGTCATACAAGCAATAGAAACAAGGAGAAAGAAAAGTAGTTTACTAGCACCTGATAGCTTGTAGAGAAAACCTTGACCATCATGATAGCCAATTAAGGGTTTATTCATCTTCTCCTCCTTGCTGATCAATATAGTAATGTGTCAGAGCAATTGGGTCACAATTCAGTCTTTGCGCCAAATCAAAAATGCTAGTTTGTTTAAGATTGGCTATTCTTAGTATGTCCGGTTGATTAAAGAGAGTAATGGGACTTTGATCAGCTAGAATTTGACCATCACTAATAACCAAGGCTCGATCAGAATATTCTAACATGAGTTGCATATCATGTGTAATCATAATAATAGTATGCCCCAAAGCATGCAAATCATTTAAGAAAGACATCATTTCTGTATAATGCTTCTTATCTTGTCCTGCTGTCGGTTCATCTAAAAGAATCACCTCTGGATTCAATACCAAAATAGAAGCAATGGTCACGCGTTTTTTCTGCCCGAAGGAAAGGGCTGAAATGGGCCACTTGCGAAACTCATAAAGACCGCAGGTCTTTAAAACCTTCAAAACGCGCTTTTCGATCTGACTGTCATCAACACCGCGTAAGCGGAGTCCCAGAGCAACTTCATCAAAAATCATCGTTTGACTAATCATTTGATTAGGATTTTGGAGAACATAGCCAATACGCTCGGAGCGTTCCTTGATAGAATCAGATGCAATATCCTGGCCTTGATAAAAGATTTGGCCAGCGTAGGAAATAAACTGACAAAGAGCTTTGGCCAGCGTTGATTTACCTGCACCATTTTTGCCAACAATAGCAAGACGTTCCCCCTTATTAAGGGTAAAAGAGAGATTCTTCAAAATGGGACGCTCTGAACTATAGGCAAAATTAAGGTGTTGAATATCAAACAAGACTTGTGGCTCTTGAGGTTCTTTTAGGGAAATATCGCCTGCAAAACTGACACCAGAGAGATCAAGCTGTTCAAGATTGGCTAAATGAGAAGTATTTTTGATATCCAAACCAAGATGACGTAAAACAGTCACATAAAGGGGCTCACGAATACCATTTTCTTGTAAAAGACTAGTCTTTAAAAGATCATTAGAACTTCCATTAAAAAGAACTTGACCTTCATTAATCAGTATAACCCGATCAACAGGTCGATAAAGAACATCTTCTAAGCGATGTTCAATAATAATAGTAGTTGTTTCTGCCGTCTGATGAAGATGATCAATCAAATCTATGGTGTCCTGACCAGATTTTGGATCTAGATTGGCTAAAGGTTCGTCAAATAATAAAACAGGGCTTTCATCAATCATAACACCTGCCAAACTGACTCTTTGCTTTTGTCCGCCTGATAAATCCTGCGGACGATGTTGGAGCAATTCTTTTAAATCTAATTTGTCTGCCCAAGTGTCCACCCTCTCAAACATTGTCTCATGGGCTACACAATCATTTTCCAAGGCAAAAGCAAGATCTTCTGCTACTGTTAAGCCAATAAATTGCCCGTCTGGATCTTGTAAAACAGTTGAAACAAGATGAGATTTTTCATAAATAGATAGGTCAAAGACATCCTTGCCATCTATTGTCAAAGAACCTTCAGCCTGCCCTTTATAAATATTAGGAATAATGCCATTTAAACAGTGCCCTATGGTTGACTTTCCACTTCCAGACGGCCCAATAATCAGTACCTTTTCCCCTTTCTCAATAGAAAGTGTGATTTCTTTCAAGGTTGACTCTGCCTGAGCATCATATTTAAAAGAAAAATCCTTGAATTCAATAAATGGTTTCATAAAAATGATTTTCCTAATCTTCTAGAGGTTAATCTTTTGATAAACTTCCTGCTTGTGTCCGACTTTTTGCATAAATAGCCAAAAGAATGGTAGCGCCAACACCAACTGTTAGAGCATTGGCAACACTAGCTAACAAACCTTGAACAAAAACCTTGCTTGCTGGCTCTTTAAAAATAATGATATCGCCAAGAGGTGCGATAACTCCCCAAGCAAGAACGTTTACCAGCACTTGAACAATATTAAAGGTAACAACATCTTTAGTTGAAAAGATTCCCTTTTCAACACGAAGACGATTTCTCAAAAAACCAATTCCAAGACCAACAAGGCCGCTTGGAATAACCCATGACCACCAAATACCATAACCAGCAAACATATCTTTTACCATATGACCGATTAAACCAATAAAGAAGCCGACAACTGGACCAAAAATAACAGCTAAAAAGGCTTGAACAGCATATTGCAGCTGAATACTTGTATTAGCAAAGAGTGGAATATTGATAAACATACCAATAATAACAAATAAGGCTGCTCCAATCCCTGTTGCGACAACTGCTTTAATTGAATTATTTTTCATTTTTTCTCCTTAATTTAATTTTTTGATTTCGATACGCCACTGAGGTCCGACACCGACATTGTAGGCATTAGCAAAAGAACCTTGGTTAATAGCAACGCCCACACGATAGAGAGAATTGATATAAATAATGGGTTGACCAATCCGAACAGCTGCAAATGATTTGCCATAGGTCACTTGATTTTGATAAACGAGCATATCATTATTGTAGATAGTTACTTCAAAGCGATCATTGAATCCTGGCTTAAGCGTGTAAAATTCTTCACGTGTAATAGACGTCCATAAAGAACCAAAACGAACATCCAGAATATCAACGGCACCACGAACAAGATTATCTTCAATAACGGTTTCAACCACTGGTAATTCTACTATAGATTCAATAGCTAATTCTGGACCAACTTCTTCAAAAGAAATATGATCACTAGCCAATTTGGCTCCTGTAAAGGCATAGACATCACGTCCATGAAAAGTGTAGGATAATTCTGT
Organism: Streptococcus mutans; assembly: GCF_006739205.1. Lineage (NCBI taxonomy): Bacteria > Bacillati > Bacillota > Bacilli > Lactobacillales > Streptococcaceae > Streptococcus > Streptococcus mutans. Next base: position 278,299 of record NZ_AP019720.1, on the reverse strand, counting down.
ATTACGACGACGATTCTCAATTTCTGAAATCTCACGAACAGCTTTGATACCAACATGTTTCTTGATATAAGATAAAGTCCCATTATCAGGCGTCACAATATACTGATTTCTTGACGTTAAGGCCACAACGCTTTTTCTGTCTGAGCCAACTCCCGGATCAACCACTGATACAAAGGTAGTTCCTTGAGGCCAATATTCAACTGTCTGAAAGAGACGATAAGAAGCTTCAAAAATGTTGTAAGGAGTTATTTCATGAGTTAAATTGTGAATACCGAGTGTTGGGGCTTCTTGCAAAGCGACACCAATCATCGCAGATACAGCACCATCAACCAAGCCAAAATCTGACTGCAAGACTAATAAATTATTACTCATTTTTAATAATTTTGCCCTTCTTTCTTATTTACTTCTTATTTATCTTATCACAAGATTATTGTTTTTTGTAGACTGTAAAAGAGTAGAAACAGCTATAGTTATTACCTATAACTGTTTCTTCATTTAATAAAGTTCCAAACGTCTATCTTTAAAAACAGGAATCTGACCACGAACCTTTTTAACTTGGTTTAGATCTATCTGAGCACTAAAAACTCCTTCACAATCATTTGCCTCTAAAAGAATTTTTCCCAAAGGATCAATGATTAAAGAATGACCGTTGAACTGGTCCTTGAGCCCCTGTCCGACACGATTAACAGCAATGACAAAGGCCTGATTTTCAATAGCACGCGCTTGTAAAAGGATCCTCCATTGTTCAATGCGGCTGCTGGGCCACTGGGCTGAAACAAATAAAAGAGCAGCATCTTGACTCATCAAATGACGAATCCATTCAGGAAAGCGGATATCGTAACAAATAACATGGCTGGCACCAACAGTTCCAATTTGAAAATGACTTTCTCTTTGTCCAGCAGTCAAAAATTTATCTTCAGCCATTAGACCAAAAAGATGGACCTTATCATAAGTATTTATCAGCTGTCCTTTCGAAGAAAAACTGTAAGCTGTATTGTAAAATTGGCCTTTTCGTTTAGTCGCTACAGATCCAGCAACTAAAGTAACTCCATGTTTCTCAGCAAATTGACTAAGCCAAGGACGGCTGACTTTCCCATCTTCATCAGCAATTTTTTCTAATTTATCCAACGCATAACCACTGTTCCATAATTCTGGTAAAACAATGACATCCGGCTCTTCTAAGAGTGCTTCTTGTAAAAGATTTTGGACGTTTGCCTGATTAACACGAGGCTGACCATCTTTTATATCTAATTGCAAAAGACTAATTTTCAAAAAAACACCTCCTCAAGCAAGGTCACAAGAAACAAAATCGTAATCTCAATTTTTCCTACCTTAAGTATTAACGATGACTTACTTTTCGAGTTAGCGTATCTCCAATAAATTGGATTGTAAAAATAAGCAAAAGAATAAGTAAAGTTGCAACCCAAGTGACATCATTATTAAAACGATTATAGCCGTAAGAAATAGCAACATTCCCAAGTCCCCCAGCTCCGATTGCTCCGGCCATAGCCGTTTCACCAACAAGAGAAATCAAGGTTACCGTTGAGACACGAATAAGATCCGGAAAACCTTCACTGATATAGACCTTTACAATATCCCAAAAGGTAGCTCCAGAAGCTTGTGCTGCCTCAATAACACCGCGATCCAATTCAGAAAAGACAACCTGTACTTGCCGTGCAAAGAAAGGAAAAGTCGCAAAAGATAAAGGAACCAAGGCTGCTGTCGCACCTAAATTCGTTTGCATCAAAAGCATGGTTAATGGTGCTAAGACAGCAATCAAAATAACAAAAGGAATGGCGCGGAAAACAGATGTTACTTTATCAATGATCCAACAAACAACCTTATTTTCAATAACACCTTCAGGTCCCATCAATACTAAGAGAAGACCAAAAACCAGACCAACGCCTCCTCCAATAACAAAAGGAACAATAGTCATATAAAGTGTATTCAGAATTGCTGTTAACCAACCAGCATCTCCTGTCAAACCAAGCTCATAAGCATTGGGTAAATAGGTTTGAATAAAATGCATTTTAAACTCCTCTCTTCAAAACCGTTACTGTTAAATCTGAATGTGTTAAATCATTAAGTGCTTGCTCAATATTAGTAGCTGCGCCCTCTAAAATAACAATCATCTCACCAACAGGTGTCTTTTCTAAAATTTCTATATTGCCATACAGAATATTAGCAGTGACTTGATATTTTTTATAAAGGTTATTTAAAATAGGCTCATCCGTGGTTTTACCCGCGTATTTTAATTGCACCAAAGCAGCATTAGCCGGCAAGTTTTTAACGATTTCTTGCTGTTTAATCTTTATCAAAGCTTCTTCAATTCCCGTTGCTGTTTTGATGAAGTCTTTGGTTAAGTCCTCTCTAGGATTTGAAAAAATATCTAAAACAGATCCTTCTTCAATTAGAGAACCTTCCTGCATGACAGCCACACGATTGCAAATATCTTTAACAATTTGCATCTCATGAGTAATCATGACAACAGTCAATCCCAATTTTTTATTTAAATCTTGTAAAAGTGCTAAAATTTGCTTGGTTGTTTTGGGATCTAAGGCCGAAGTAGCTTCATCTGAAATCAGAATTTTAGGATCATTAGCAAGAGCTCGAGCAATCGCGACACGTTGTTTTTGACCGCCAGAAAGCTGTGAAGGGTAGTTCTCTGCACGATCAGTTAAGCCCACCAATTCTAATAATTCTGTTACTTTGCTTTCTTTTTCCGCTGCACTAAGATTGGAATGACGCAAGGCAAAAGCAACATTTTGGCGCGCAGTCTTCTGAGCCATTAAATTAAAATGCTGGAAAATCATACCAATTTCATGACGCTTCTTTCTGAGTTCCTGACTGGATAACCGCTTTTCACCATTTTCAAAAATCACATCTTGATCTACTGTAATTTTTCCTTTTGTTGGGGTCTGCAAAAGATTAATCACACGAACAAGAGTGGACTTACCGGCGCCAGAATAACCAACAATACCATAAATATCACCTTGATTAATATGTACTGTGACACCTTTAACCGCTTCAATAGTTCGCTTCTTTTGGTGAAAAGTGATATCAATATGGTCAAGTTTTATAATCGCTTTACTCATAACTTCTAATTAACTCCTTAATTAATTCAATATGGGTATAATAGTCTGCTAAATTAACATTTTCATCACCACCGTGATCGCGACTATTGGGATTGCCAAGTCCAAAAGCTAACATAGGAATGCCCAAAGCATCATAAACCGTATGCATAGGACCTGTACCAGCAGCAGTGGGCAGAACAGATACGCCAGCTTCATAAAATTGCTTAGCCAAGTCAATAATGGTCAAAATAGCCGGAGCACTCATATCACTGCGATAAGATTCTTCGCCTAAGGTATAGGTTACCTTAACATGTTCAAAGCCTAATTTTCTCAAATGACTATTAATCTTTTCAAAAACGTACTGGGGACTGAGACCGGGAACTAAACGCATTTCCATCTTAGCACTGGCAGCAGAAGGCAGAATTGTTTTCACACCTTGCCCTTGATAACCAGAAGAAAGTCCTTCTATGGATAAGGCGGGTTCAAAAAAATAGGTTTTAAGAAAATCACGACGCTCTTTTTTTAAAGTTGGTAATTTTAAACCATAAACTTTGCGCAAACCTTCACTATTTTCAAGAGCATAACGCTCTACTAAATCCAATTCACGCTCATTGGGCTCCAAGACCTGATCATAAATACCATCGATTAAAATCTGACCATCATCTGCTCGCATACTGGAAATTGCATTTAAGAGATACCATGCTGCCGATTCAATAACCGCACCATATTTTGAGTGAATATCAACCTCTGCACTGGATACAGAAAGATTAAAAGTAATAATACCTTTATTACCACCTGTAATTTCTAACTGACCCTGACTATTTTTAACACCTTGTTCCCAAATCAAAACATCTGCAGGAAGCAAACTATCCGCATATTTTTTTAAATACTTGTCAAGATCTGTTGAAGCAGATTCTTCAGCTCCTTCTATTATAAAAGTAACATTAACAGGAAGATCCCCAACCTCACGAATATACTTTCGAACAGCTGTCAAACGAGCTGTAATATGCCCTTTGTCATCATCAACACCACGGCCATACATATAACCTTTTCTTAAGGTCAGTTTAAAGGGATTATCTGTCCAAATCTGATCATTATCTGCAGGTACTGTATCATAATGGTTATAAAAAATAATGGTTTTAGCCTGAGGTTTGGAACTTTTAAATTTAGCAATAACAAAAGGAGCCGTATAGGTTTCATCAATTGTCACTTCAGCACCGACATTGGCAAAAATTTCGCCCAAATAGCCTGCAACATCCTGCAGGCCTATCTGTTGTGCAAAAATAGATTTTTTGGAAATTAAGGTCCGTAAAACCTCAAAATAATGCTGAGCAACTTCATCCTGCCAAAATTTAGCAATTTGCTCTTGTTCACTTGAAAATGCCATTTTTCTCCTTTTATATAACTAAGAGGTGAGACAAAACCATTATCTTATATAATTTTATCGCTCTCATATCTCAGAGCTAAGGAAAAAACCACTCACTGATGAGTTTTTCCACCTCTGAACTTAATTGTCATTATCTTAAAATAAGTCTGGGTAGCTTTTCTCCCAGACTCATTGTTATTTGTCTTTACCCACTCTTACCAAACAGGTTCATCAACGCCTTTAGCAGTCTTTTTAATAACTTTTTTAACAGCATCTGTATGATAAGCTTTAATCAATTTCTTAATCGCGGCTGCCTTCTTTGATTTTTTCCAATTCTTTTGAGCTGCAATGATATTAATCCATTGTTTAGAGCCTTCATTCACTTTTTCTTTATAAAGAGACGTTTTGAAATCAATTTTTGCTGGAACAGCGTAACTGTTATTAACAACAGCAGCATCAACGGATGCTAAATTACGAGCTGTTTGACTGGCATCTACTTCTTTAATATCAAGATTTTTGGGATTTGACTTAATATTTTTAACGGTAGCCAATTCATCACCAGAAACATTTAATTTAATTAAGCCAGCATCTTGAAGAACGTAAAGAGCGCGGCTTTCGTTAGTAGCATCATTAGGAATAGCAATTTGACCACCATCTGGAATTTCCTTAGCACTACTGTATTTTGCTTTACCATTTTCTGTGCCTGAGAAAAGATTAATCGGACTGATATATGTCTCAGCTACAGTAACTAAATCACCCTTGTTTTCCTTGTTCCAATTATTCAAGAAATTATAATGCTGGAAAGAATTGATGTCAATTTCACCGTTTTTTAAAGCTTTATTCGGCTGTGAGTAATCTGTAAACTCTTTAAATTTAAGTTTGATATTTTCTTTTTTAAGCAGTTCCTCAATTTTATCCCAACGTTCTTTATCAGAATCAGTCATAGTCATCACACCAACAGTTAACGTATTTTTATCATTTTTTTGACCGCAAGCCGTTAAAACAAATGCCGCAGCTAAAGCCAATCCTAAAAGACCTAATATTTTTTTAAGTTTCATCGGTTATCCACCTTTTCTATTAAAGTAAACCTATTCTCTCATATTTAATGATAGCTATCAAATTGTTATTTCAAAGATTTCCTTATAGCTAAAAACTATAGCCATATCGTTAAAACACTGGTTTTCTCAATTCCAAAAAATCAGGTAAAAACCTGATTTTAACGAATTATTTCATATCTTTTTTATCTGGAAGATAGCTTCCTCCAAGGTATTTTTTCGATAATTTTTCAAGTGTACCATTCTCGTAAAGTTTTTTGAGACGTTTATTGACAAACTTTTGTAAGTCTTTTTGGTCTTGCGCAAAAATAAAGTAAACATATGGTTTTTGGTCTGAAGGAAGATCAATAACTTTCAAATTATCAAGTCCTTGCTCTTTGATGATCGTTTCTGCTGAAATTTTTTCAAAAATTTTAAAATCATACTTACCATCACTGACATTACGGATTTGATGCGCAAGATCTTCACTGGTAAAGTTTAGTTTAACTTGATTGTTTTCATGTTTTTTATTGAATTTCTGCAGCATAGGCACTGTTGTATTCCCTTGAACAACTTGAGTGCTATGCCCAGCAATATCATTATAAGACTTAATATCACTATCTTTTGGAACCACTAATACCAATGGATTGGAAGCCGTTGGATTAGAATAAAGATATTTATTGGCACGCTCTTTAGTATAACTGATATTGTTAGCCCCGATTTGATATTTGTCGCTGTCTAGACCAGAGAAAATACTGGTCCATTCTGTTTTTTGATATTTGACATCATATTTATCAGAAGCTTTGAAAACTTCCTTAGCAACCTCGATATCATATCCCGTTAATTTTCCTTTTTTCTCATAAGAAAACGGATTTGTTGTTCCAACAGTCGCAAGGGTTACTGTTTTTTTAGATGATTTTGATCCGCAAGCAGTTAACAAAAGAATTGAGGCAAAAGCAACCGCTCCAATTCTTAAAATATGTTTCAATTTCATAATTTTCCTCCAAAAATATGGTTATATCTATCTTATCACTAATTGAAAAACTTGCCTATTATATAATTCCTATCACGGTGATAAAAGAATTCTATCACGAATATCATTGTTAAGAATTTATCTCAGATTAGACTAGGTGACAAATTATAGACAGTACTTGAGTATAACAACCTATTATCTGATTTTTAAAGAGTGTGACTAAGTTTTTACCTTGTCGTCATAAAGAAAGAGGATGGGAATATCTCACCCAATCCTCCTGAAAATCATAAAATAACAGTATTCATTTTTTTAAGTTCGAATCTCATTTAATCACGATATTAACCAATTTGTTAGGCACTGCAATAACTTTTACAATATCTTTTCCTGCAATTTCTGCTTGGATTTTGTCGTTGGCAAGAGCAATTTTTTCAAGTTCTTCACGGCTGGAATCCTTAGAAACAACAACCTTGGCACGAACTTTTCCTTTGATTTGAAGGACAATCTCGATTTCGTCTTCGACCAATTTGGATTCATCATAACTTGGCCAAGCAACATAAGTAATAGATTGTCCAGACTGCGTTAAGAATTGCCAAAGCTCTTCAGCTAAATGCGGTGCAAATGGTGCCAATAATTGGATAAATCCCTTAGCATAATCAAGAAAGAGTTGTTCTTCCTTGTTAGCGGCATTGACAAAAATCATCAATTGAGAAATAGCTGTGTTAAAGCGCATAGCTTCAAGATGCTCTGTTACGGTTTTAACCACTTCATTATAAACCTTGTCTAAGTGTCCATTGTTTTTGGCAGCTATTTCTTTTGTTGTGATAAGACGGTAGACACGGTCAAGGAACTTACGGCTGCCTTCAAGACCTTCTTCAGACCAAGCAATGGAAGCATCAAGCGGCCCCATGAACATTTCGTAAACACGAAGGGTATCAGCACCATATTGTTCGACAACATCGTCAGGATTGACAACGTTTTTGAGTGATTTGGACATCTTAGCTGGTGCTTGTTCCAACTCTTCGCCTGTTTCGATGTTGAAGAAAGAACCATCACGTTTTTCAACTTTATCTGTTGCTACTAAAGCACCACGATGATCGCGATAGCTGGTTCCCAAAATCATCCCTTGGTTAAAGAGTTTTTGGAAAGGTTCTTTGGTTGGTACAACACCAAGATCATAGAGAAACTTATGCCAAAAACGTGCATAAAGCAAGTGGAGAACGGCATGTTCAGCGCCGCCAACATAAACATCAACTGGCAACCATTGTTTCAAAAGATCCTCATCGGCCAATTTTTGGTCATTATGCGGATCAATATAGCGTAGGAAATACCAGCTAGAACCTGCCCACTGCGGCATAGTGTTGGTTTCTCGGCGACCTTTAACACCGTCTTCACGCGACACTTCCAACCAGTCTGTCAAGTTGGCAAGTGGAGATTCACCTGTGCCTGAAGGTTTGATGTCCTTGGTTACTGGTAAGACAAGTGGCAATTCATTTTCAGGAAGAGCTGTACTCGTTCCATCTTCCCAATGAATAATTGGAATAGGCTCACCCCAGTATCGTTGGCGGCTAAAGAGCCAGTCACGCAAGCGATAGGTCACTTTCTTATTACCGACACCTTCAGTTTCAAGCCAAGTCACCATCTTGTCAATAGCGGCAGCCTTGTCAAGGCCGTTTAAGAAACCAGAATTAATATGCAATCCGTCATCCGTATAAGCTGCTTCTGCTACATTTCCACCTTCAAGAACGGGAATGATATCAAGATTAAACTGTTTAGCAAATTCCCAGTCGCGTTCGTCATGAGCTGGAACGGCCATGATAGCACCTGTTCCGTAGCTAGCAAGCACGTAGTCGGCTATCCAAATTGGAATCTCCTTGCCATTGACAGGATTGATAGCATAGGCACCCGTCCAAACACCAGTCTTTTCTTTGGCAAGATCTGTACGAGCTAAGTCTGATTTGAGACTGGCTTGATGTTTATAATCAGCAACTGCTTGCGCTTGGCCAGCAGTAGTAATAATATCTACCAAATCATGCTCAGGAGCAAGAACAGCATAAGTAGCACCAAAGAGTGTATCAGGACGAGTGGTGAAAACGGTAAATTCCTCATCTGTGTCCTTGACTTTGAAAGTTACATTGGCACCAGTTGATTTACCAATCCAGTTGCGTTGCATATCTTTGATTGACTCAGGCCAGTCCAGATCTTCCAAATCTTCTAAGAGACGTTCAGCATAAGCTGTGATTTTCAACATCCATTGGCGCATAGGTTTACGGACAACAGGATAACCACCGCGTTCAGAAGTTCCGTCTGGCAGCACCTCTTCATTTGCAATAGCTGTCCCTAGTTCTTCAACCCAGTTGACAGGCACTTCAGCTTCATAAGCCAGACCTTTTTCATAAAGTTTGGTAAAAATCCACTGAGTCCATTTATAGTAGTTAGGATCTGTCGTGTTGATTTCACGGTCCCAATCATAAGAGAAACCAAGTGATTTAATTTGGCGTTTAAAAGTCGCAATATTTTGCGCTGTAAAGTCAGCAGGATCATGACCCGTGTCCATAGCATATTGCTCAGCAGGTAAACCAAAAGCATCCCAGCCCATAGGGTGAAGGACACTGTAGCCTTGCGCACGTTTGAAACGACTGAGAATATCTGTCGCTGTATAGCCCTCAGGGTGTCCAACGTGTAGGCCAGCTCCAGATGGATAAGGAAACATATCAAGGGCATAAAATTTTGGTTTTGAGGAAGCCGTTCCAGTCTTAAAAGTATGGTTATCTTCCCAGAATTTTTGCCATTTATTCTCAATTGCTTTGTGATTGTAGTAAACCATAATATTCTCCGATAAAAATATAGTCTTTATTATTATAGCATTTTTATAAGGAATGAACAGAGTCAAATAAGAAACTTGCAGAGGAAATAGCATCTAGCGACTGCTGACTGAGTCTCACTAAAAAAGCTTACCTACTCCAAATGATAATTACAAGCTGCCTACATTTTAAAGGGCATACTTTTTGGAAAAAATACTTTAGTTTAGACTTAGGAATTGACAAGAAAAAAAGACAAGTGTAGAATAGCACAAAGATATTTTACAAGCGTAATAATATCTATATGCTTAATAATGCGGCATCCCAATTCTTTACTGACTATCCCTCTACAAAAATCTTAAGATAAGAGAATAATGCCATATTTTAAGTATAATCTACAAGACAAATGCAGAAAGAAGGACTATCATGTTAAATGAAACTATCCAAAAAGAATTTCAAAGAAAAGAAATCAAATATTTAATTGAAGCTGACACCTTTGAACAATTACAAAAAGAATTTAAAGATTATCTTACTCCGGATCGCTTCACTCATTCCTCCATTACCAATATTTATTTTGATAATCCCGACTTTCAATTGATTAAGGATTCAATCAACCACCGCCATGCCAGTGAAAAAATTAGAATGCGTACCTATGACCCAAAACCTACTCAAAAAAGTCAAGCTTTTTTAGAAATCAAGAAAAAAGAATATCAGGGTGAACAAGAAATCGGTTATAAATACCGTCTGACATCCACCCCTTTGTCTCTTTGCAATTATGTTCAGCAAGGAATAATTGACAATAACATAAAACAAGATGACAGAGCTAATCATGAGCTTGCTATTTTACGAGAACGTTATAAAAAACTAGTACCAAAAATGTTCATTCACTATGAACGCTTTTCACTAAGGGGAATTGAAAATCCTAAACTTCGCGTTACTTTTGACCGCAATGTTATTTATCGCCACGAAAATGTTAACCTCACTTCGGGTTTTAATGGTTATCCACTTCTAAAAAACAATCAAATCGTTATGGAAGTCAAAGTTAAAAATGGGCTTCCTGCTTGGATGGAAAAAATATTCCATAAACACCAGCTAATTCCACAATCTTTTTCAAAGTATACCACTGCTTATTTAAAGGCTTATGGACTAACACCTGAAGATATCAGAGAGGAGCCTACGTCAATTGCTTAATCAGATTTTTAACAGTGTTTTCTCAAATCGAGATATTACTATTAGTCCCAGCATGTTCGCCTTATCTATCTTAACCAGCCTGCTTTTAGGATTGTTACTGGCTAAAATTTATAAATACAAGACTATCTATACTAAAGAATTCATTATTACCTTGGCTACTTTGCCTGTACTCATTTCCATGATTATTTTTCTTGTTAATGGTAATTTAGGAACCAGTGTCGCTGTTGCAGGAACTTTTGGTCTGATTCGTTTTCGTTCAGCTGCAGGCGGTGCTAAAGAAATTCTTTATATTTTCTTTGCAACTGCTGTTGGTATTGCAACAGGTATGGGCTTTCTTGTCCTAGCCATCCTGTTTACCTTGACCTTGACCCTTGTGCTTTGGCTTTATGAGAATTCAGGATTTTCACAGGTCAGCACAAGCAGGCGACAGGCAACTTTTATTGTTCCTAATAATGAGATTGATTATATCCCTATTCTGGAAAAAATCCTAAACAAAACTTGCCGTGAAATAAATCTCATTTCTGTTAAAAACATTAACAAAAACAACACCATTCAAATGGAATATCATTTAGACTTAAAACCAGAAATGAATGACATAGGACTTATCAATAGTATCATGACTTACAACCCTGATATTGAAGTCACTCTTGATACCAGTGCCAAAAAAAAGAAAATTTTATGACATATAACATGAAAAAGGTCTCTTGGTAACACTATCCCGAGACCTTTTTGTTTCTTCCAATTGATAATTGACTCTTTATACCCTATATCCTTCAACAAGTAAAACGATAGGTTGTCAGACTGATAATACCAGCTGTTCTGCCTTTATTTCACATTTTCTCGTTGATTAGGCGCTGACATGTAACAGGGGGTTCAGAATACAAGCCCCAAAAGTTTTTTATAGTTCTGCAATTTGATACAGTTCAAGTTCAGCTTGAGTTTCTGCTCCAAACATATTAATCATAATTTTAACTTTATTATTTTCAATTTCAACAACACGACCCTCTTGACCTACAAAGGCACCATCAATAATTTGCACTACATCTCCTTCTTTGATGTTAGTATCAATAATATCAACTGTTTGTCCCATAGACAAGAGAATGGAACGAATTTCTTCTTCAAGAAGCGGAGTTGGTTTAGAACGATTACCGTGTGAGCCGACAAAACCAGTAACGTTTGGTGTGTTACGCACAACAAACCAAGCCTCATCTGTCATAACCATCTCGACCAAAACATAGCCTGGGAAGCGATTTTCTTCAACTTCTTTAGTCTTGCCGTTTTTTTCGACATTAACAGTCTGTGTTGGAATTTCTACGCGTAAAATATTATCCAACATATTATAAGTTTGTGCCCGTTGCAACAGATTTTCCTTTACTTTATTTTCATAGCCAGAATAAGTTTGCAGCACAAACCATCCTTTATCAAATGAATCCATGATTTACCTCCAATTTTGTATATTATAAAAAAGCCTAGATGGCTTTTGGAAATTTTCGTACATTATTATATCATAAAAGCTTAAGAACCCCTAGTCTTTTTTATTAAATAAACAAATTTCTTCATAAAAAACAGCCTTTTCCAGCTGTTTTTTGCTTTTAAAAACGTTTTAATAATTCAGCCAATCCCAGAGTTAACAGCTTATCAAAAATAAAGATGACAAGAGCAAAGAATGCTGAATACTCCAGAATTGAAATAAAATCATGCCAAGATTGTTTACGTGTTGGCCATGTCGTATGCTTTAGAACTGAAAAAACGCCACCGATGAATTTCATTGTTTTTTCTCCTAACGTGTTTCCTTATGCAAGGTATATTTTTTACAATATTTACAAAATTTATTAACCTCTAGTCGATTTGGTTTAGGATTACCACTCACGCCGATAGAATAATTCCGTGAGCCGCATTCTACACAAGCTAGACTTGCTTTTTTCTGCGCCATAATGCCTCCATAACTTTTTCATTTTAACATGGTTTTCTTATTCTTGCAAGTTATTCAAAATAATTCACAACACTATCCCAAACTTTCTTGGCCTTGTCAATAATATTTGAATCATCCACTTTTTTCTTAATAGAATCCGTAGCATTTTGAGCTTTCTCGCGAATACCATCAATGATATTTTGGGAATTAGAATTAGTTTCATCCGAAGTATCATCTGAATCATAGGTAGATTTAATGCCGTCTTGGAAATAAGCATTTTTAACCTTAAATTCTGTTCCTTTAGTATAGGGTAAAATGTAACTTGCCTGAGTGCTAAAGATATTGGAAGCCGTTCCTGAACTAGAATCATTCAAATAGTGATTTTCATCAGTCTTATTAAAACCTAACCATTGACTAATAACAACATCAGGTGTATAACCAATCACCCACTGGTCACTGGCAAGATTAGAATCAAAATTCGTTTCAGTTGTTCCTGTCTTACCGGCTAAAGTATAACCATAAGCATTGGCATTGACACCAGTCCCGTTAGAAAAAGTTCCTAACATCATACTAGTCATTTTGTCTGCCACAGATTTACTGATAACACGTTTATCATTAGGTGTGAATTTTTTCAAAATTTCACCGCTGGCAGTTTCAATACGACTAATCAAGTGAGCAGTTGGCATCACGCCTCCATTAGCAAATGTTGCATAAGCCTGAGCCATCTCAAGTGGATTAGTTGTGACGCTTCCTCCCAAAGCAACACCTAATTCTTTTTTAGCAGCATCCATATTAAGACCAAACCTTTTACCATAAGAAAACGCCTTATTGATACCCAATTTATCAAGCGTATAAACAGCAGGAATGTTATAGGAATTGGCTAGTGCCTGATACATAGGAATGTCTTCTGTTTCAATATTCCCATAGTTATTGGGTTTGTAACCATCAAAATCACGGGAAGTATTGGGTAATAGTTTATCCATAGACCAGCCTGAAGCGATTGCGGGAGTATAAACAGCTAGTGGTTTAATCGTTGAACCCGGACTTCTATTAGACTGAGTCGCATAGTTATAATTTCTAAAAGTAACATTTTTTGTGCTATTAACACGTCCAACTAAGCCTCTAACACCACCTGTTTTAGGATCCAAAGCCACACTAGCAGCTTGAGCACTGGTATTATCATAAGTGGATACAGGAAAGAGACTTTCCTCATCAAAGGTTTGCTGCATGCCAGTTTGGTAATTCTGGTCTAATTCAGTGTAAATCCTATAACCATTGTTAACAATGTCTTTTTCACTGATACCATAGACAGAGCTAGCCTCACTAATAACAGCATCAAAATAAGATGGATATTGATAATCATCTGTCTTAGCAACATAAGTATCACTTATACGGTTCCCCATTCCCACTTTTTTAGCCTCATTGGCCTGTTTCTGCGATATTTTCCCCGCAGCCACCATATTTTGCAGGACAGTATCGCGTCGACTGGTCGCATTCTCAATAGAATACAGTGGATTGTAGATACCCGGACCCTTCAACATACCTGCCAAAGTAGCTGCCTCATCAAGTGTCAGCCGACTAGCAGAAGTTCCAAAATACTTTTGACTAGCATCTTCGACCCCCCAAACACCATTACCAAAGTAGGCATTGTTAAGATACATGGTTAAAATTTCTTTTTTACTATATTTTTTGGTCAATTCCAGAGCGAGGAAAAACTCGCGTGCTTTTCTTTTAACTGTTTGTTCTTGGGTTAAAAAGGCATTTTTAGCCAATTGCTGTGTAATGGTAGATCCTCCGCCCGAATAACCTAAGGTAACTATCGCTAAAAGCATCCGCTTGTAATTGATGCCACTATTTTTATAGAAGCTTCTGTCTTCTGTTGAAATCACTGCATTCTCTAAATCGTCGGAAATAGCATCAAGTTCAACATAAGTCCCCTTTTGCCCATAAAGAGTTCCAGCTTGTTTTTCATTTTTATCATAAATGACCGTTGTTGCCTTCAAAGCCTGTTTTAAATCAGAAACTTTGGTTGTCTTAGCTAGATAAAACAGGTAAGAGCCTGTCAAAAGCACAAAAATACCTACCGCAATCAGCAAAATCTTACCGACATGATAACGGCGCCAATATCTTCTAACCAAACCATTTTTAGAAAGACCTATCTTGCTCAAAATGTTGCTGAATTTACTAGCCTCTTCCTGTGCATAACGACGGTGATAATGGTTGTCAGAGGCTTGGCTAGCTTGATTATCAAGATTTTGAGGCATCCCATTTTCAACCTCTTTGGAGTCTTGATGATCAATATTTTTATTTGGAAAAAATTTCTTTTTTAACAGTTCTAATATACTCATGACCTTATTATATCAATTTTAAAGAAAATGATATAATAAAATCATGACTTTTACTGTAAAAATTATAAACCCATATCCTATAGGGACTGTCAAGGAACTATTAGAAGAGCATTTTTTAATCCCAAGAAAGATTAGGCACTTTCTAAGAATAAAAAAGAATGTCACAGTTAATAGTCAAGCCGTCAATTGGCAAAGTCTTGTCAGGCGGGGAGATATTATCCAGCTGAACTTTGATAACACAGACTATCCTATCAAGAAAATTCCTATGGGAAACAAGACTTTAATAGACTGTCTCTACCAAGATGAACATCTTATTATTGTCAATAAAATAGAAGGCATGAAAACACATGCTAATGACCCCAATGAAATCGCACTTCTCAATCATGTTTCTGCTTATGTCGGACAGACCTGCTATGTTGTTCATCGACTTGATATGAAAACCAGCGGTACTGTCATGTTTGCTAAGAATCCATTTATCCTGCCGATCCTTAATCGTCTTTTAGAAAATAAGTCTATCAAACGCGAATACTGGGCTTTAGCACAAGGTCAATTTTCTGAACGTGCAATTATTTATAGAGAGCCAATTGGACGCGATCGTCATGATCGACGTAAACGAGTTGTGGATCATAAGCATGGCCAGACAGCTATCACTCAGGTTTCACTCTTAAAGCATTTTCCCAATAATACCAGCCTGATCAAATGCCAACTTCAAACAGGACGAACCCACCAAATCCGTGTCCATCTAGCCTATCATGATCATGCCATTGTTGGCGATCCCCTATACAGTCAGCAAACAGCTGGTAGACTCATGCTGCATGCTCACCAGTTAACCTTTACTCATCCTCTTACACTTGAAAAAATTAAGGTTGAAGCTCCATCTGCAACATTTGAAAAGGGACTTCCTAAATAGGAAATCCTTTTTTTCTGACTTATTTCTTAGTTAAGCTAATGCCTGTTTTAGGACTGCCACTAGTATCGCCTGATTCCCAATAGACAGTCGTTATACTGGAGCCATTAATCTTAACACCATAAGTGTATTGATCATTAGCACCGATATCATCTAAAACGGTAAAAGCAGCACGATCTCCTGATTGATAGTAATAGCGATAAGTACCATCTGAAGTCTTTTCTGTTTTTTCAACTTTTGCTGTCTTAGTCGTATCTTCCTTTTTATCATCCTTGTAATCCGTTTTTTTGATTACTGTACCATCTTCTGAGAAGGTCATGGTAATGGTCTTATCATCCTGCTTCGTTTCCCAAGTTCCTATTAATTCTTCTGGTAATGGCATCGGACTTTTCACCTGATTGTCTTCACTGACAACTGTCGGACCACTAATAGATTTACGAATGGTATAGCCAGTCTCTGTTTTTTTAACTTGAATCTGTCCCGTAATATTTTGTAATAAATGACCTGACGTTTTCTTTTCTTGATCAGTCGCTTCATCGTAGTAATAATCATAAGTGAGAGCATAAGATAAAGTATAAGTTTTCATACCTGTTTGATGTAAGTCATTGAGACTGACCGAAGTAATGGTAAAGCTAGATGGCTTACGACTATCTACCATCATTTTTTGCTTGATACTCTCTTTTAAAGCCTTGTAAACATCATTATTAGAACCCTTTTCAAAAACCGTGTTTAAATCTGTTGGGTCTTGTTGATTACTAGCATGAACAGAAAATTTTTCAAAAGCAGTATTTAATAGTTGCTGAGCTGTATCCTGATTCAACTGATTAGGAACATCAAGCTGAACTGTGCTGCCGTCTGCAATATCCTTTAGAGATTGCTTGTTAGACTTGATTGTCCCATCTGAAAAATTTTTCTTAACATAAACCGATTTGCTTCCCATAATAGGATAATTATCAACATTATATTGTCCATTTGAGAGGGAAGAAATTTTCTTTTTACCAAAATAAAGATTTCCATCAGATAAATTGCTCTTAACTGTAAAGTTTTTGAAGGCTAAGTTCATATTAACCGTCTGATGTTTACCATCATAATTTTTACTAAATTCCACCTCTTTACCATTATGGATACCATCAAGAGTAAAGGTATAATTATCTATAGGTAGGTGCGCAACCGTAACATGATAATTATCTGAATCACTAGTAGCAATTTCTTTACCATTTAAAAGAACATCTAAGCCTGGAATATTCGTCTTTAATGTTAATTTCAATGGTTTCATGGCAAGACGATAATCAGGAAAAAAGAAAAATTTATGGCCAATACTTTTGAGATAGAGTTTATCCGAAGCTTTTGCTGATAATAGTTTCTGTCGGAGACTGCGTTTTTTTAAACTTGTCTTCAGACGTGAAAACTTTGTATATTGAGCCTCATCGTTGGTTATCAATTCATTCGTATCATCCCAAACCATATACTCTTTAATATTTTCAAAAGTATGACCAGAAGCACTTCTAGCCTTTAAATAACGATCAAGGGTAGCTGCTTTTGAATAATGAATACTTCCCCATAATCCAAAAAGAACAAAGAAGCTCCCTATAATAATTAAAGTCGTACGTATAGGTTTTCTCTTAAGAAGATCTTGCAGCTGCTGCTTTAATTTCCCCACAAGAGTAGCCACTGTTTCTTGTGCTTCTTTAAAGTATTTCTGCCACTTTTCTTTTAATCTATCCATCTTGAACTCCTTGAATCAATTAAAATTTTATAATAGACTTTAGAAAATCTATTCTTATCTGATTGACTTCTTTTTTGTCAGTCAGCTCTCAGTATTTGGTACGCAAGTAACTTTCTCAAAGAGTTCCTATGCCTATATTTTCGAGCCTTAGGATATCGAAAGTCCCCTCAATATTGTCTCTGACCTCAATAACTTTTTACCACGGCGTAAGCTATTCTTTTACTAAGACGGCGCTTATCTCATATAATAAAAATAGTTTTTTTGTGATACAGGTTCTAAATTTAACTCCTTCTGTATATCACTTCTTTTGTTGATAGGTCAAAATTAATGTATTTTTGCATTATACTTTTTTTCTTTTTTTAAATGATAACAAAATAATAACAAAACTATCAAAATCAACTGTTTTTAAACAATTAACACGCTTAAAAATTTGAAACAGCACCTTTTACTGTAACAAGGTTAACTACAAGATAAAATATCCATAAAAACTATAGCAATAACAAACAGCAAGAACTCACTTTTAACTATATGCTATCACTATTTTAGACAACACAAAGAGAACCTAGCCTTTAACCAGATTCTCTTAAAAATATTAATGACCAGCATTAAGCCGTTTCACGGACTTGCCACGATAAGAAGCTAAATTACATCATACCACCCATCATGCTTGGATCCATAGCGGGAGCTGCTGCTGGTGCTTCTGGAGCTGGATGATCCGCCACAACGGCTTCTGTTGTTAAAATGAGACTAGCTACAGATGCTGCATTTTGAAGGGCTGAACGAGTTACCTTGACAGGATCAATAATACCAGCATCAATCATGTCAACCCATTCCCCGTTAGCAGCATTGAAACCTGTACCTGCTGAACTGTTCTTCAATTTATCAATAATGACAGATCCTTCATAACCAGCATTTTTAGCAATTTGACGGACAGGCTCTTCAAGAGCACGCAGAACAAGATTGCGACCTGTTGCAGCATCATCTGTTAAATCAAGTGCTGCTACTTTTTCAATAACATTGATAAGTGCCGTTCCACCACCTGCAACAATTCCTTCTTCTACAGCTGCTCGAGTAGCATTAAGCGCATCTTCAATGCGAAGTTTCATTTCTTTCAATTCTGTTTCTGTTGCTGCGCCAACTTTGATGACGGCAACACCTCCAGATAATTTAGCCAGACGTTCTTGTAATTTTTCACGATCAAAGTCTGAAGTTGCTGTTTCAATTTGAGACTTAATGAGATTGACACGATTAGCAACAGCTTCCTTACCGCCAGAACCTTCAACAATAACAGTTGAATCTTTATCAACAGTCACACGAGCTGCTTGACCCAACGCATCAATAGTCGTATCTTTCAATTCTAGACCAAGATCTTCAGTAATAACAGTACCCCCTGTTAAAACAGCAATATCTTCAAGCATAGCCTTGCGACGATCACCAAAACCAGGAGCCTTGACTGCGACAACATTGAAAGTACCACGAATCTTATTCAAAACAAGCGTTGGGAGAGCTTCACCATCTACATCATCCGCAATAATTAAAAGAGGACGGTTTGTCTTAAGAACTTCTTCTAGAAGCGGAAGAACATCTTGAATATTTGAAATTTTCTTATCTGTAATTAACAAATAAGGATTTTCAAGATCTGCCACCATTTTTTCATTGTCAGTTACCATATATTGAGAAAGGTAGCCGCGATCAAATTGCATTCCTTCAACAACATCAAGCTCTGTTTCCATACCACGAGATTCTTCAATAGTGATAACACCATCGTTACCAACTTTTTCCATAGCTTCAGAAACGTATTCCCCAACTTTTTCAGAACGTGATGAAACGGCTGCAACCTGTGCAATAGCTTCTTTGCCAGAAACAGGCTGTGCAATAGCTTTCAACTCATCAACTGCTGTTGCAACTGCTGTTTCGATTCCTCGACGAATACCGATTGGGTTAGCTCCAGCAGTCACATTTTTCAAACCTTCACGAACAATAGCCTGAGTTAACACAGTCGCTGTCGTTGTCCCATCACCGGCAATATCATTAGTTTTAGAAGCAACTTCTGAAACTAGTTTAGCTCCCATATTTTCAAAGTGATCTTCTAATTCAATTTCCTTAGCGATGGTCACACCATCATTAGTAATGAGCGGTGAACCAAACGACTTTTCAAGAACAACATTGCGTCCTTTAGGGCCTAAGGTTACCTTAACTGTATCTGCTAAAATATCAACACCACGCACCATACTGCTTCTTGCATCTGCTGAAAATTTAATATCTTTTGCCATAATTAATCCTCTTATTTCTAAATAATATGAAACACTTTCATTCGTACTGCCGCTACAATACTAAAAGTGTATAAATAATCTCAAATGACTATAAAGTTAAACTGCTATTTATTAATCGTTTACAACTGCTAAAACATCTGCTTCACGAATGATAAGGCAATCTTTACCATCATCTTTAACAGGCGTTCCTACATGATTTTCAATTAAAATAGTATCGCCTTGTGCTAAACTGGACGCAACCAATTCCCCAGTTAAAGTACGAACACCTTCACCAACAGCTACTACTTGAGCTTTTTTAGTCTTTTCTTGACTAGCACCAGCAAGGACAAAACCACCAACTGTTTGTTCCTTTTCTTCTTTCAACTGTACGACCACTCGGTCTCCTAAGGGTTTTAACATAATATACC
This sequence comes from Streptococcus mutans, assembly GCF_006739205.1. Taxonomy (NCBI): domain Bacteria; kingdom Bacillati; phylum Bacillota; class Bacilli; order Lactobacillales; family Streptococcaceae; genus Streptococcus; species Streptococcus mutans. The sequence continues at coordinate 258,290 of NZ_AP019720.1, read as the reverse complement.
TCCATAGATTTTTAGCACTCCAATATACTGAGTGCTAATTACATATATTATTGTATCACTTGGTCAAAAATAGTCAAGAAAAAAACCTTACCTTTCGGTAAAGTTTTTTCAGATTATTTAGAATTGGCAAGTCGCAGTTTTTCTTCAAAATCATCAACGACTTTTTGAACATTGAGGCGACCCTTGTAAATACCATAACCAAAGACTAACATAGCTAAGAATCCTAAGGCCGTCAAAACAATTCCAATAGTAAACCCAACGAGATTAGCTGAGAATAAGTAAATCAAAACGACACCGATACTAGCAATGATAAACATTAAAGTAAACCAACGTCCTAGGTTTTCAATCATATGTTTTTGATAAGCGATTTCATTTTCATATCCTTTGATGAATTCTTTTTCTGTTAGCATAATCTCTCCAACCATTTCTAATCTTAGTATTTCAAGCCTGGATCAAAGAATCCTGTAATAACACCAACAAAAGCAATAACAACTAAAAGAAGCATAACTTTAATTGGAGACATATTTTTCTTAGCCATTAACCACCAACAAAAGACGGTAAATAGAGCGGTTAAAAGTCCTGGATAAACACCATCAAGTTGTTTTTGTAAAACCAAGAAAGCCTTCCCAGAAGAATTTTTAAGTTCCAGAGCAGTTTTGATAGGCACCCAAGTAGCTGCAACAGCCCCAACAACCATACCACCGACAATAGCAACGGCTTTACGAATGGCTTGTCCTTGTGTTCCAACTAAGACTTCAACTGCTTTATCACCAAGTTCATAACCTTTGAAATAGGCAAATCTCATACCAAAGTAGGCCAATAAGTTCCAAACAATGATATAGAAGATGGCACCAATTGGTGAGCCATCAGTAGAAAGTCCAAGAGCAATTCCCAAAATAATTGGAATTAAAGTACCAACTACAAGTGAATCACCAATACCTGCAATTGGTCCCATAAGACCTGCACGCAAGCCATTAATTGTTTCATCATCTACACCATCAGCACCATTAGAACGCGCTTCTTCAAGACCTGCTGTAATACCAACTACCAGTGAACCTAACTGTGGTTCTGTATTAAAGAAAGCTGTATAAGTTTGCATAGAACGTGCTTGATCATCTTTATTATCATAAAGTTCTTCTACAATTGGTAACATGGAAGTCAAATAACCAAATGTTTGCATATGTTCTTGTGAAAAACATGTCAAATTACCATAATACCAATGATGGAAAGATTTCGTTAAAGTTTTCTTTGAAATTTTCTTTTGAGCCATTTTAAATATCCTCCTCATCATCGTCATCGAAATCTGAAGCTTCAGCCGAAGCCGTTGCTCTCATATTCTTTATTGTTTCAAGTTCATAGAACAGTACTGCAAAAATTAAAGAAATGACTGCACATGATACTAAGTTTAAACCAAGTGAAGCTGCCAAAGTGAAACCAACAAAGAATGGAATAAAGTCAACTGCTTTTTCAACAATTTGTTTTAATAAAATAGCAATCCCTACACATGGAAGAAGTGAACCCACCGTAAAGAGAGTCTTCATTGGAATACCATCCATTGGAAGGGCATTCTTAAGGGCAGTAACGGCATCTGCACCTAATTTACACATAATCAATGTAGGAATGAATGAAAAGATGATATGCGAGATCCATGGAAGTCCCCAGTCTACAACATAGAGTCTCTTGAATTCTCTTTTTTCAACAGCTTGCCATCCAATGTGTTGCCAAACAAGATTCATTGTTGCAGTACCATAGAAAAGCACTGTACCAATAGTACCTACAAGGGTTCCCATTGATTTAGCAAGGTTGGCTGCATCTGATGAAGTTGCTGATAAACCTTGAGAATGAATCGCAACCATTGCTAATGGAATACCGATATAAGATACTGCACGCACATCAGCAGAAACAGTACCACCGGGTGTTACAAGAGCGATGTAAACAAGTTGCATAGCAACACCGCAAACAATACCTGTCTTAATGTCTCCTAGGATAAGTCCACAAACCAAGCCGCCGACTAAAGGGCGTCCCAAAGTATAGTTACCAATTGTTGTACCGCCAAGACCAGGCATTGAAGACAAACAGGCAAACAATCCTAGCAAGGCTGCTTGAAACCAAGAAATTGTCATAATAATTCTCCTTTATTTAAGATACAAAGAGCGTTCACGAGCAAAGGCAAAATAGGAGTTTTGACGAAGAGTCACAGGACTCTAGAAGAAACTACCTTTTTGACACAGCTCGTAGCTCGTGTTCAATTTATTAAGATACAAAGGTGTAAAGCGACACACCGCAAAATAGGAAAGCTGACGAAGGTGCGACAGCATCTAGGCAGTCTTTATCTTTTTGCACAGTGTCATAGCTCATGTTCTTTTTTACTTTTTGATATTTTTTTAAAGCAGTACGGACATGAGTGACCCTGTTTGGAATATCATTGCGAAAAGCCTTCGCTCAAGCTCACTCCGTTTGCCATCCTACTTAATGATAGAGTACTTCAACACTTAATAACCAAATTTACCTTTGAAATCTGACCAATAACCAATTGAAACATCAGGAAGAAGTTGGAATTTAACTTTATAGCCAGCCTTTTCAATTGCTTCAATAGCATCCGCTTCTTCTTGAGTTATAGATTGATTATTACCAAGCTTAACAGCTCCGGGGCGGTCGTTGGCAGGACCAACAATAATTTCCTTAACTTCACCCGGAACAAAACCTTGGTCAACCAAAATTTCTTTCATATCAATCGGATTTTTAGTAATTAAAAAGTAACGACTATCTGAATCCGATACCTTTTGTGATTTAGCAGCAAAGGCTTCTTTAGACCAAACAAAAGTCTTTTTATCTGAAGCACCTTTGTAAGCCTGAATTAAAACTTTATTTTTTGCTGCAGCATCATTAACAGCGATTAAACCATCGCATGGGTATTCTTTCGCCCAACGTGTTACAGTTTGTCCATGAATCATACGATCATCAATTCTTACAAATGATACAGTCATTTTCTTCTCCTTTTTTATTAAATATCATCATCATCTTCTTCATCAGAAGTTATCCTAAATTCTTGTAAGGCACTTTTAGCTTCACCCAAAACAGTGGTTACAAAATCCTGACCTTCAAGCATATCTTTCATAACAACAGCATTGACTGCCATTGGTAAGTTCATCCCCCCTAAGACAATGGCGTCATCTAACTTACCCAAATCCGCCAAAACATTGCAAGCTGTTGTCAAAGGGCTTCCCCCGACAATATCAGCTAAAACAACAACTGAATCCTCATCCTTTAGATTAGAAAGAGCTTGTCTAAAAGTTTCCGCAAAATCATCTACTGATTTACCATTTTCCAATCCGACAGCTATAACTTGACTTACTTTATCCTCAGCAAACATAGCTAAAGAAGTCTTCAAGCCCTGCGCAAAACCGCCATGGCTTACAAGCAATAGGTATTTCATGAATACACCCTACTTTCTTTTTTATTTCATTTTTATTTTACATTTTTTGAAAACGCTTTTGCAGTGTCATTTGTCATTTTCATATCCCTGACAAATGTCATTCAACAGATGACATTTGTCAGGGATTTAAATTTTTTAAACTGATCAAAGAAAATACTGTAAACACCCAAAATATAAAGAAACTGCTCAAAAAGTCTGGGAATTTTTTCCAGACTTTTTGATGTTATTGACAGCAAGTAGAACAGCCTTTGTATCTTTTAGATTTTTTTATCTAAATTCCCAGTTTTTTTATTTGTTTCACCTACTTTAATTCTTCTTCAATTTCTTTTTGAATATCAGATAAATCATTTTCTACAGTATTTCCTTCCAACGATTTGGTAATAAGATAGCCTGCTTTTTCATAAATAGTATTATAAGATTTAAATTTAGGAGTCGTTTTCGCTTTTCGCATCATATTGTCCAAGGTATTAACAGTCAAAGCTTTTGAACCAAAGCTATCATTTTGCAAAAGGTTCTTACTTGCTTGACTGTTCATTACTGATTTTAAAACAGATGCTCCTTGTGATTCTTCAAATAATTGCTGTTGTGATTTCTTATTGGCACATAAAAGTTTAAGAAACTCCCAAGCTAATTTAGACTGTGAAGTTTTGGACGACATAGCATATAAAGATGTATTAATTTGTATCTTCGCCGTATTTGGTTTTTGTGAAGGCATTTCAACACAAGACCACGAAAAGGAAGAGTATTTTGCAACATGATAAGGATAGGGTTTATAAGTACGATATTGAGCTAGAGTCATAGGGTAAAAAGCAACCTTACCCTCATCAAAATCTTTAAGAGTAACATTATAATTACCATTTAAGCTCTTTAATTTTGTGACTAATGCTAAAGCCGAACGAACTCTTTTGGTGTTAAAGTAAGCCTCTGTACCAGTTTCATTAAATAATTTAACATTGTAGGCAGCTAAAGCTTCTTCCCAACCATAACCTAGACTGCCATATTGATCAATAACACCATCACCATCTGTATCCTTAGTAACTTTTTTACAAATACTATAAAAATCGTTTAAGGTCCATGAAGAGTTTGGTAACTCTATTCCCTCTTTTTTTAAGAGATCATTATTGATGCACATCATAACAGGATTGCTTTCAAAGGGAAGGGCAAATTGTTTCCTTTCAAATTGACCTGAATTATAGGCTGAATGATAAAAGAGCGAAGGTTTCAAATCTTTTTTAATATAACTATCTAAATTAGCTAAAGTTTTTGTTGAAGCTAAAAGATTAAAATCATTTTCAGGAACCATAAAAACATCTGGTTGCTTTCCCTCAACAATTTTTTTAGACAGCCAAGAAGAATAATCTTCTTTTAAAATGCCAGTCTCATATTGAACATCAACATTTGGATGAGCCTTTTCAAACCGTTTAATGACACTATCTAAAAATTGATAATCTTTCCCACTGGGTACATCCCAGCTACTGCCAGCATAAACACCTAATCTCAAGATTTTCTTTTGCCGCGATTGCACAAGAAATAAGGTTAACAGGGCTCCTAAAAGTACCAACAAGACCAATAGGTGAAATTTATACTGGTAAAGCCGTTTTTTAATCATTTTCATCTCCAAAATGTCTAGTAGTAACACCCGTTTGGACTGCCCAAATCGCTAATTGCGTTCGATCACGCAAATTCAATTTAGATAAAATGGTCGACAGGTAATTACGGATAGTACCTTCTGACAAAAAGAGCTTAGCTGCAATTTCTTTATTTGATAAGCCAAAACCAATTTGCTGAATAATTTTCCATTCAGCCTTTGAAATATTTTCGACACTATTTCCTTGTACTTGAATAGCAGAATTAGACTGCGCCATTTGTGAAAACAGCTTAACAACCTTAGTTGCAACATCTGGATTAATCATGGCATTTCCTTTATTGACTGTTACAATAGCCTGGTATAAATCTTCCATAGAGATCCCCTTTAAAATGTAACCAGAAGCACCATATTGAAGAGCTTTAAAAATAAAATCATCATCATCAAAGGTTGTTAAAATAATAACTTTAACATTAGGGTAATTTTCCTTAACGGCCTTGGTACATAAAACGCCATCCATTTTAGGCATGCGGATATCCATCAAAACAAGGTCCGGTTGAACTTTTTTCATACTCTCTAAAACCGCAAAACCGTCATCGACTGCATCAACAACTTCAATGTCTTTATAGGATGACAAAACAATTTTTAAAGATTCTCTGATGAGTTCTTGGTCATCAGCAATCAAGACTTTAATCACTATTCTTCTCCTTTTTTCTTAGGTATTCTTACCATTGTTTGAAAACCATCATCACTTTCAAAGTCCGCATAGCCTCCAATAATAGCTAACCGTTCTTGCATTTGTGTTAAACCATACCCCAATTTAAAATCCTCACAGCCAATACCATCGTCCTTAATCTTAATAATATAGAAATCCTCATTGAGCATATCGATACTGACATGACGGGCATGTCCATGTCGAAGGGAATTGGTAATAGTCTCTTGAATAACACGGAAAATAATATCTTCCTTAGTAATGTCTAAATCAATGTTATCCCAATCATAATGCAGACTGACCTGTAGCTTGGATAATTTTTCATAATCTGCAATCATTTTTAATAAAGCCTCTTTAAGGCTTCCCTTTTCAAGGGCCCCTGGCCTCATTTTTTCTAAAGACCTTCTAACATCTTGAATACCTTCTCTAACAACATCTGACACATTTTTTAGTTGGCTTTTAGCATGATTAGGATCAAAATCAACTAACACAGTAACTGCGTCAATTCCTGCTGAAATACCCGTTAAGGCATGCCCCAAGGTATCATGAATTTCTCTGGCAATCCTCTTACGCTCTTTATCCTCAGCGATTTTCTCAGCCAAAGAAACATAATCATTTAGTTCAATATTAGCACGTGCAGCCATCCTCAGCTCTTCTTCTATCTTATGATTTTCAGCTACTGAATACATGATATAAGCCACTAAAGAAATTAGAAAAACAATGATATTGAGCGAGTAAAGAAAGTTTTTAATAAACATAACAATCAGACGACTGCCACTAGGAAAAAAGCTAATGTAAACATCTAAAGAAGGTAGTCTCATCACCAGAGATAAAAGATCGAAATTTGAGATCAAAAGCATACTAAAGCCTAGAATGATGAAAAGAAGCCAATATTTTTGCTCCTTAACATTATAAAAATTAGCATAACTATAAAAAATATCTGCAAAAACGAGGAGGAACAGCCCATTGTAAGAAAATTGCAAGGAAATAAAGGTAAGAATCATTAAGACAATTTCTGCAACAATCAACCAATCATTAATCTCTTCCTTTTTATTAAGAATACTTTCTCTATAAAACATGACAATGAGAAAGATGGCAAAAAAGAAGAGTGTTGTAAAAAAGATATTTTCAGGGGCTATAGGGACAATATCTAGTTTATCCAAAAGAACATGACTTAAATTTTTAGCCACAATATATTTGCTAGCAAAAAGATAAACAAAAACATAATAAGTAACTGCCAAAAAATTAATAAAAATTAAAGCCTGCTTAGCATATTGACTGTATTTTAAATACTTATAACTATTCATCACTGCCACCCTGTTAAATCATACTTCCCGATTGTTTTCTTTGTTATTAATTCAACGGGCACAACAATTCTCTTAGGATAAGTCTGATTCTTAGATAATTTAAGACTTGCCTTTGTAACTTCCTGTCCCATAGTATAAGGTGATTGAGCTACCGTTGCTTGCACTTCTGAAGTGGCTGAAAGCAGATTTTTCATATCTGGTGAACCATCAATACCATAAATATAAGGATTAGTTGGTAATTTTTCACCTTTTACTGCTGCTAAAGCACCTATGGCTGCTCTATCATTGAGCGCCATGACAGTATCAAATGTTAAACCATTTTCAATAAGTTTTTTTACTTTAGGCATGGCAATTTCTGTCTGTCCTAAACTATCAATTCGTGCAACAACCTGATAGTCCTTATGCGTTTTAATGGTATCAAGAAAGCCTTGTATCCTACTTGTAGCAGATAAAGCATTACGATGCTCTAAAAGAAGAATTTTAGCACCTTTTTGTTTTCGTATCATTTCTTGAGCACACAGTACACCCGCCTTATAATTATCTGAGACAATGGTCGTGTTAATAGCAGAATTATCTTTAAACTGACTATCTACTGCAATAACTTTAATACCTTGCTTTCTAGCTCTTTTAAGACTATTAATCAAGAGTTTGCTATTACCATCAACTGGATTAATAATGATAACATCAACTCTCTCCTTAATAAAAAACCGAATTTGTTCAACCTGTTTTTTAATACTAAGAGCCGGATCCCGCGTATAAAGTAAATCGTGTTGCTCATTAACATTTTTTTCCACTTCAGCATTGAGATACTTATAAAAATCATTATTCATTGTCATATAAGTAGCACCAATCTTAGTTTGCCTTGGAAAAACAGGTTCCTCTTTATAATAAAAAAACAGACTTGAAATAATTAGCACAACAAAAAGGCAGGCTAGAGACTTCACTAAACTCTGTATTTTCATTACTTCCTCCGTATTCTTTTATCTTTCAAACAAATCTTTTTCATTAGTTTAACACTTTCATTACTTCCTGGCAAACGCCCCTCTTATAAGTCAATAAAACTCTTCTCGCCTTAACCAATTTATTTAATAGTTAGAAAATAAAATCATTTATTTGAACTAAAAAAGAATGATTACAGTCCAAAAAATAAAGATTGAACTATAATCACTCTCTTACTTTAGCTAGTAACTACACAAGTTTCTTTTTCTGCTTAATTATTGTGTTTTAGAAACTCTTAAAATCTAAAATATAATATCTCCTGATCATTTAGGAATAAAATAAAACAATAGAATAACTTGCAGAGATTAGGTTTTTATCTTATTTCAATGGTAAGTCTTAGAAAATTCATAGCCTAAACCCTACTTTTGACTTGAAATTTTAAAAAGGGAGTTCCTCCTCTTCCAGAACCAAATCGGCCAAATCATTTTCAGAATTATTTTCACGCATAGCACGTTGAGCACGACTTTCCAGTAATTGAAAGGAGTGTCCCAAAACTTCAGTCACAAAATGAGTGACGCCATCTTTTTCATATTTACGGGTACGCAATTCTCCATCAAGAGAGATGAGACTTCCCTTACTACCATAGGAAGCTATTGTTTCTGCCAATCTGCCCCAAAGAACAACATTGACAAAATCAGCCTGCTTTTCCCCATCTTGACTTTTAAATCGCCGATTGACAGCCAGTGTCACGCGCGTAACAGACTTATCCTTTGGTGTTTTTACCATTTCAGGTGTCGCAACTAAACGACCAATCAAAATAACTTTATTATACATAATACATCTTTTTCCTCCTATCTTAGTATTCGCAAAAAAGAAAGAAAAACAATGCTAAAATTAAAAAAATCTACAATTATCTTATGTCAGCATTTTTCTGTTGGCAAATGCATGCCTTTCCATCCTTCAAAAGCTCCTGCTAATTCATATGCTTTAAATCCTGCCTTCAAAAGAATAAATAAGGCGTGCTTACCTAAAACACTGCCGCCATTCCAATCGTAGACAATATAGGTTTTATTTTTATCAAGCTCTGTCAAATGATTAGCTAAGTCCTTAGCTGGCATAACCTTTGCTCCTTTAATTTGCTCTTTCTTAATCTGTGATGGAGCATTTCTAATATCTAACACCACAATTTCCGGATTTTCTGCTTTCATGGCCTCCAAAACTGTAAAATAATTCCTATATAAATCAAGATACATTTCTAAAAATGCAAGTTTATCCATCAGTTCAACTCTCCTTTCCTAATTGCTTTTACCATCGTTAAAAGCGTTTCTTTTTGTTTAGCAGACAAATGCTTAAGAACGTCTTTTTCTATCTCTTTCATTTCCTGCCACATTTCTTCAACCAAAGATCGCCCTGTTTTAGTTAAAACTAGTAAATTTTGTCGTCTATCTTTTGGATTCTTTTGTCTCGCCACAAAGTCTTTTCTTTCTAATAAATCAACAAGCTGCCCAATTGTCGTACGATCAACCTTGTTCAGTTCACCAATCTTAAGCTGTGTTAACAGTGCATATTGATGAATTGTCAACAAAATACCGTATTCTCTGGAACCGATATCATATTTTGTTAGCTTCTTCGAAAATTGACTGTCCATCTCTTGAGCAATCTTACTAATCTGAAATCCCCAAGAATCTTCTAATTTCAATATAATCACCTTTTCTGATTATCAGTTAAATTGATTATATAACAAAAAAAGAATTCCTGCAAGAAAAAACCTCGTCATTTCATGACGAAGTTTTTTCTCACCCTTTCCAATGTTTCCCAGCATCAAAAGCTTGGCCTATAACAGCATCTGTACTTAATTCAATAATTCCACGCTTTTGAGGAGCTTTAGGCAAAGCTAACTCGCGAGGAGAACACAACATGCCAAAGCTCTTTTCGCCACGTAAGTTGCCTGGAAAAATGAGACCACCGCTTGGCATCATGGCACCTGGCAGAGCAACAATGGTTTTCAATCCTACTCTGGCATTTGGTGCACCAGCAACAATTTGGACAGTCTTGTCCTCAGCAATCTTAACTTGACAAATATTAAGATGATCACTATCTGGATGAGCAACCATTTCTACAATTTCACCAACAACAAACTTAGCTGCGGCATCATTTTCTAATTTTTCTTCAAAACCTTCTTTGGCAAGTTCAGCATTTAAAACCGCCAGCTCTTCATCTGTCAAAAATACCTGTCCATTGCCATTAAGATCAAGCAAATTTGATACCGCAAAAATATTCCAAGCCACTGTCTCCTTATTTTTTTCAAGAAAAATACGAGTCACCTTACCCTTGCGTTCACAGTTTAACTTGGCGCCCTTACTATCTTTAACAATAACCATAAGAACATCTCCAACGTGTTCTTTACTATATGTAAAAATCATAATTTCTCCTCTGTTAATTCAGCCAAAAAGCTGTTAATCTCTGCTTGTGTTTTACGTGATTTATTGACTAAACGGCCAATTTCTTTACCATTTTCTACGACAACAAAACTTGGAATACCAAAAATATGCCAGCGTTGCGCGATTTCCATGAAATTATCACGGTCTACACGAAGAAAAAGAAAGTCTGGATTTGCCAGCTCAATTTTAGGCATGGCTGGGTAGATAAATTGACAATCAGAGCACCAATCTGCTGTAAAGAAAAGGACAAGCTTGTCAGGCTTTTCAAGATAAGCGGCCAATTCTTCATACGTTTTTGGAACAATCACGTTTATCCTCCTCATAACTTATCTGACCATTCTCATAAGTAAAAAGATAGATAGTCTCATCATTCATGACAAGACCACCTCGTATCGTATCTTTGTTAGATTCAAATTCATTGACGTAGAGGACAGCAATCTCACCCAACTGATTAAAAAACTGGCGAAGCTCTGCCTTAATACGTTCACGCTTTCTTTCTTCCAATTGTTTTTTTACAACCGTTCCAAGCAAAACTGCTCCGCCTATTCCTATAAGACAAGCACTTGAAGCAAGTTTGAAGTTTTTACTTTCCATAACCTCTTTATTTTATCATAAAACATGCTAAAATAGAACGTATAGAATTGAGGTTAAATATGACGGAATTATTTGACAAAATCAAAGAAATCACCGAACTTGATGGCATTGCCGGTTATGAGCACAAGATCCGTGACTTTTTAGGCCAAAAAATGACGCCTTTCGTTGATGAAGTTGAAACGGACGGTCTTGGTGGCCTTTTTGGCATCAAACATAGTAAGTTGGAAAGGGCTCCTCGTGTCATGGTCGCTGCTCACATGGATGAAGTTGGTTTTATGGTCAGCGATATTAAAGAAGATGGCACTTTGCGCGCGGTGGCTATCGGTGGCTGGAATCCTCTGGTTATTAGTTCACAACGCTTCACCCTTTATACACGCACTGAACAGGCGATTCCTGTTATTTCAGGTTCTGTCCCACCACATTTTCTACGTGGTAATAACGGCGGAGCTTCTTTACCCAAGGTCGAAGATATTGTTTTTGATGGCGGTTTTGCTGATAAAACAGAAGCTGAAAGCTTTGGCATAACCCCAGGTGATATCATTATTCCTAAATCAGAAGCTATTCTGACGGCTAATCAAAAGAATGTCATTTCCAAGGCTTGGGATAATCGTTACGGTGTTCTCATGGTTACAGAACTTCTTCAAAGCCTAAAAAATGAACAGCTAGACAATACCCTCATTGCTGGTGCTAATGTTCAAGAAGAAGTCGGTCTTCGTGGTGCTCAGGTTTCAACAACCAAATTCAAGCCAGATATTTTTCTGGCAGTTGACTGCTCACCTGCTGGTGATGTCTATGACAATCAAGGTAAAATTGGTGAGGGCACTCTCATTCGCTTTTACGATCCGGGTCATGTCATGCTTAAAGACATGCGTGACTTTTTGTTGACTACTGCCCAAGAAGCTGGTGTCAAATACCAATACTATTGTGCTAAAGGGGGTACAGATGCTGGTGCTGCTCACCTCAAAAATGGCGGAATTCCTTCAACAACAATTGGCGTTTGTGCTCGTTATATTCACTCTCACCAAACACTCTATGCAATGGATGATTTCTTACAGGCTCAAGCTTTTCTGCAAACTATTGTGAAAAAACTTAATCGCTCTACAGTTGATTTAATCAAAAACTATTAGAAAGGAAAAACACAGTCAGATCTATACTATTTATCTCTGACTGTGACATTTGACTATGAAAATTGGATTTATTGGTGTTGGTAAAATGGCCAGCGCTATTATTACTGGACTCAAAAAAACCGATTTTGAATTAATCATATCAGATAGCAGTTTGAAAGCCGGTCAAGACAAAGCAGAAGCACTTGGAGTTGCTGTTGCTCAATCTCATCAAGAATTGGTTGACGAGGTTGATTTACTTGTATTGGGTGTTAAACCACAAGTTCTTGCTTCTGTTTTGAATCCTTTAATATTAACAAAACCGATTTTATCCATGGCAGCCGGTACTTCATTAGAATATCTGGATAAATTAAGTCAGGCTGATTTACCGATTATCCGCATTATGCCTAATCTTAATGCTAAGATTCTTCAAAGTAGCACTGCTATCTGCCGAAATGATAAAGTTTCTGATCAGCTTTTTGAAATTGCCAAACAGATTACGGACTCATTTGGAACAACTTTTGAAATCGCTGAAAAAGATTTTGATACTTTCACCGCACTTGCAGGGTCCAGTCCTGCTTATATTGCACTCTTTATTGAAGCTATGTCAAAAGCAGGATTGAAACACGGATTTCCCAAAGATTTAGCTTTTAAGATTGTCAGTCAAACTGTTCTAGCAACTACGAGCAATCTCATCCAAGGGCAAGAGAAGCCAAACGATCTTATTGATAAGGTATCCAGTCCCGGTGGGACAACTATCGCTGGACTTCTTGATCTAGAAAAAACCGGCTTTACAGTCAGTACCATTTCAGCCATTGATGCGACAATTGACAAATCAAAAAACATGTAAAAAAACTAGGAACTGAGTAGATTCTTAATAGTTAAATGTATCTCTGACTATTAAGAATCTACTCAGTTCCTAGTTTTTTGTCATTTTATTTAAATAATAATAGCAGAAAACCGAGACTATTGTTAAGTGCATGAGTCCAAATACTGTATTCCAAATGTTTAAGTTTATAACAAATAAAAGCTAAAATAGTACCCATTCCCACATAAAGAACAAAACTACCAATATCACTTGGACCATGAAGTAAACCAAAAAGCAAAGCTCCAAGTCCAAAACCAAGTCCTTCAAAACGTTTGGAAAATAGTTGAGGAATAAGTCCCCTAAAGATAATTTCTTCTGTTAAAGGAGCGATAATAACAATAAACATGAACATCAGCAATAACGATGAATTGTTAAACATTTGAGTGATTGTCTCTTGATTATTGGTTGTTGTTTTTCCTTCATAAGTCAAAATGATGCCAGCAATAATTTTGACAATAAAGAGAGCAACAAAACCCAAAGAAGCAATTCCCAATGTTTTCCAACTCAACCAATACTTGATTCCCGAACTAATTAACTTTCTCTTTCTAGCCAAAATATAAAAGCCAATAAGAACCATTAGTTGCAAAATCAAAATAACAATGGATTGCCATAATTCTAACTGATGTTGATTTCTCTGCCAAAGTGCCATCACAATACTTGGCAGTTGACTAACAATAAACAAACCAACAATAGCAATAACTGCTGCCGTTTTCTTTAAAATTGTTTTCATATTTCTCCTTTTTTCTTTATATAATTAATTCTAATAATTAGCATCTTTTACATCACAATAAGTGATTGAAGAACACTCTAAGTAAAACGCCACATATGATTGTCCCATAAAGAAGAATCATCAGAGTAATCAGATAGCTGAAAGCGATATGCCAAAAAGCATATAAAACTACTAAAGCTACTATCAACAATATTAAAACAGCCAAAGTTAACTGTGCTGTCAAACTACGAATTCGTTTATTACGCTCATCATAAGCTGCTATGTAGTAGCGTGTCAATGTCTTATCAGTTGTAGTTTTTGTAAAAGCTATGATTCCCAATAGGTTCATACCAATGCTAATTCCTATCAAAAATCCCGCTGCAAAATCTGACATTGATACACTTAAAGATAAAACCAGTAGTAAACCACCAATACATATCAGACAGCTGCCGATTGCCTGCTGTGATTTTTTATATTCTTCCTTACTTTTTTTCTTTCCTAAATTTTGAAACATTGTTACCATCTCCTCTATTCTCATCCTCAAAGATAAAAACATCTTCTATTGTTGTTCCAAAATATTTAGCAATTTTATATGCTAATTCCAAGGAGGCATTATAACGCCCCTTTTCCAAGGAAATAATGGTTTGCCGAGTCACACTGAGGGCATCTGCTAATTCCGATTGACTCAACTTATTAATCTTTCGTAATTCTTGAATTCTCGTCTGCATCATTGTCCTCCAAGAAAGTTTAATGGGCATTATAAAATCTAACTTAAAGTTTGACTAACTTTGTCTGATTTTTCAGGAGTCCTATCGAATAGACCCATAAAAGAGATAAACTGATACTCGCTCCTGCTAAAAGCTTGTACAACAATCTAAATAGCACTTGTATAGCTGTTATGACAATAAATAAACCAATTAATAGCAGTGTTAATTTAACTATTTGACTATTTGACTAAAGTTGTACTGAAATATTCTTGACTAAATATCTTTTTAATGATCATAGCATATCTTATCCCCCATAATTACTATTTAGTGAGAGATGTCAAATCTCTTTTACATTTATAGTCTAGTTCACTTTACATATTTTGTCAAGCTTATTTTACATTTTTTATAAAATTTATTTTAAGTCTTGTCAAAAAGCCCTTTTGATCTTCTAGATAATGATGAGTATTCACTATTGTACCACATACAGAGCGAAATGAACTAAAATCGTCAATCAAAAAAGCTGACCAATTGCTCAGCCAACTTTTCTGGTCTTATCATATTAAAATTGATAACTTATTTAGTTTTCAAACGCTCGACATCACGTGCAATAACAAGCTCTTCATCAGTGGGAATCACCAAAACTTTAACTTTAGCGGCATTCGATGATATGACCCCGTAAACTGGACGCTTTTCGTTCTTTTCGGTAACGATATCAGCTCCAAGCCAATCAAAGTGTTTCATAATTTCGCTTCGAATATGAGCATCATTTTCACCAATACCCGCCGTAAAGACAATAGCATCAACTCCATTCATCACAGCAGCGTAAGCACCAATATGCTTAATAATACGGTCAATGAACATGTTATAAGCCAAGGTAGCATTCTTATTACCAGCTGCTGTAGCCGCCTCAATTTCACGCATATCATTTGATAACTCAGAAATCCCCAGCAAACCTGACTCATTATTGAAAATACGGCGAATATCTTCTGGTGTTTTAAAATCTTCTGTATTATCCATTAAATAAGGAATAACGGCTGGATCAAGATCTCCCGTTCGTGTTCCCATCATCACACCACCCAGTGGTGTAAAGCCCATTGACGTGTCAACTGACTTTCCGCCATCAACTGCCGTAAGAGAAACCCCGTTTCCCATATGAACCGTAATCAATTTAAGTTTTTCAATCGGTTTTTCTAATATTTTGGCTGCTTCATGAGCAACATAATAATGGCTAGTTCCATGAGCTCCATATTTACGAACCTGATTTTCTGTAAAATACTTATTCGGCAATGGATAGCGGTAGGCAACCTCCGGCATCGTAGTGTGGAAAGCAGTATCAAAGACAACGACACTGGTAATATCTGGTAGAATTTTCTTAAATGCTCGAATTCCTGCAGCATTTGCTTTATTATGCAAGGGCGCTAAGAGTGCTAACTCTTCAACCTTTTTAATGACTTCTTCACTATCAACTAAAGCGGATTCATTAAAGTAAGTTCCACCAGCAACTACACGGTGCCCTACACCTGTGATTTCATCATACGATTTAATAATATCCAAATGGATTAAATCATCTAAGAGAATTTTCACTGCTGCAGTATGGTCTTTAATAGCTAAGGTTTCTGAAGCTTCTTGACCATTAAATTTTACAGTAGAAATAGCATCATCCTTGCCAATACGCTCAATTAACCCCTTTGCAAGTACTTTTTCTTCAGGCATCAAGTATAGCTGCCATTTAAGGCTAGAAGAACCTGCATTAATTGAAATAGTTTTTGACATAATATACCTCTCATGAAATCGTTTACGATAATACAAAGTTATTATAACAAATTATCTCTTAAAAGACATTATCTTCCTTCCACTTTTTAAAATTTTTCATAAATCGTCTTAAAACTTCGGGGTCTTGTAAATCTGTCAAAGGATAGACAAAACTTTCCAAACTTTGTTGCGATTGTTTCTTTAAGACAAAGATTGACTTTATATTACTTTTCTGTTTAAAAATTGCCTCAGGTAAAGAAATAACGGCTAAAATAGTTACATTGTTCTGTAACCACTTTTTAAGCAAAGGACTCTGCTCACTAGTTAAAAGATCCACTGGCGCTAAAAAAATAGCAAGTCCCTCTTTTTTTAAATACTTAAGCGATTGCTCCATCAAAAGATGATGTGCATAAGTATGTCCTAACTTGGCTGCAACCTGATAACGCTGAGCAATTTTATCATTGGGATAAAAGCCAACTGGCAGATCACTGATAATGACATCACTTTCTTTTAAAATCTGAGGCCGCACTGCATCTTCTTGAACAAAATGCACAGAAGAATCCAATACATCGGCAATACTTGCTGATAAATCAATTAACAGATCATCAACCTCAATCCCCATATAATCAATGCTTTTTGAACTGTTATTCACAATAGTCTCTGCAAGATTTCCTGTCCCAGAACCAATTTCAATGATGTCTAACTGACTCTTATTTGTTAAACCTTCCAATAAATAAAGAATAATAAAACCAATACTATCTGGTGTAAATTGGTGATTTGACTGTAATTGCTGACTTTGAGTAGCCTTAATAAAAATAAATTGAAAACTACGACGCCACTCCTCTTTACTTAGATTAAGCTGACGCAGTTTTTTATTATTTTCTTTAATAAAATCATCAGCACCTTCAGCACCTAGATAGCAAGCATTTTGCTCAATTAAGGCATCATAAAGGTGAGTATGAAGTTGAGTTTCCAGCCTTTGACAATTATCTAACAGTAAGTTATAGGCAGCTTCTATTTTTTCAAAATCCATGATTTCCTCCACGATTATCATATCAAAAATGACTTAAAGTCGCAAAGGCAGTAACTATTTTTGAAAATGACGTTTTTCTATAGATTTAGTAAAAGTTTTATTAGCCACACTAAATTTTCCTTTTTCCTTATTTTCTGTTACACAGTTAAAACGATATTGGTAGGACTGACCATCTGTCAAATGGACTTTTATCAGAAGTTCCCCCTCCTGTTTATGATAACTAGACCTTCCGTGATTAAAAGTCAACTGCCCAAAGTTGTCTTTAGCCAAATCTTGAGTTAGATCTGCTATAAGATAAGCTTTACTGGCCGATAATTGTGCCTGATTTTGTCTCTCTGTTGCTACAACACGATTAAGATAAAATTGTAAGAAAAGACTAAAGATTGCTGACATAAACAGAGCATATAGAAGTACGCCTGCTTTAATTTTTTTCATGAAAAGCATAAACAAAAGTCCTTTCTAAACCATCTTTGAAAGTAAGGTCTAATTTAATAATTTTTCCTGATTGACTAAAATTAGCAGCTTTGATCTCCGTCAACATAGGCTGATAACCACGTCCATCACTGTTAGTCTTTCTAAAATCACTTGCTTTTGATTTACCAAAGGCTAAACTTTGATTATTTTTTTGAACATAAAGCTTATTGCTATCCAATTTTTGCAAAGTCGTTCCTTCAAGTTCAGACCGAAATTGCTGACAAAAAAGTAACCAAGCATCTTCTTGATTTTTTGATAAGTAATGAATATTACTACTAATAGCTTTAGTTAGACCATTATAAACAGATACACTACCAGCAATGACAAGCAAAGCAAGGAGACACTCTAAAAGTGTGAAAGCTTTCAATTTACTTTTTAACAAGATTGATAACCTCCTCATGATCATGATAAACTATAGTTTCCCCTTGATTTTTAACAACCGTAACACTGACGCCGTTGAAGCTTAAATGATCTTGCTGAGTTTGAAGAGCCATTATTGCTAAATTCAATATTTCTTGTTTTTGTAAATTTTTAGCTGTTCTTTCCTGATAATGACTCAACTGAGTAAGAATTAAAGTTGTGATGGTTACGAAAAGTCCCAAAGCAACTAAACTTTCTAGAAGAATATAAGCTTTAACTTTCTGTTTTTTTATACTGACCACTTCCTATATATAATTGATAAGTAACTCTTTTTTCATCAGATGTTTGAAAAACAAGTTTTTCTAAAGAAGAATTTCCTCCTGCCTGATCAAAGTGCAAAGTTTTATTCCTCTCTAGTTTGACATCCTTAGGGATTTTAAGTACTTCAACACCATTTGAGATATATTCGCTTTTTAATATTAAAGTCATATCTTGTCTTTGATAAACACTAAGTTTTTGCGTGTCACGGTAAAGATGTTCAAAAGAAAGAAAAAAGAGATGCTCTTCTACTTTGGCAAACGTTTGAGTTATACTACCTGAAAAGCTTAAAATCAAAAAACTAGTAATTGCCAAAGTCACTAAACTTTCTATAAGCGTAAAAGCTTTAATTCGCGACATGCCGTGTTTTACTTGGGTGTTTTGCATAGTAATCCTTGTATGAATTTGCCTGTTCTTGTGTAATATCACCACTAGCTACTAATTTAGAAAGAGTAGCAGAATCGGTTTTATTAAGCTCATAAAGCTCAGCCTGACTTTCTACAACTTTAACCACGGCAGAACCGCCAGTATCTTTTACCTTATCTTTTTGCTTAGTTAAATTAGGAACAAATAATAGTAAAAGAATACTAATAATGAGAAGAACTACTAACATTTCTATAAGCGTAAAAGCCCGTACACTGACTCTCTTGATCTTTTTCATTATAAATTAACCTCCATATTCTGATAAATTGGCAAAAGCATGGCTGCATAAATCATAACAATAACAATAGCTACAAAAACAAAGATGAGTGGCTGAACAAACTGTGTTGCTTTTTTTAACTTTGCAAAAAAGTGTTCCCATGTTTCCTCAGCATAAATTTCCAATTCATTTCCCAATTTTGACTTTACTTCTCCATATTCAATCATAAGGCTTAGTTCTTTTAAAAAGAAAGGATAATCTAAAACTTTTTGATGAAACTCTTGACCTGATAGCAGAGCCTTCTCCATATCATAGCCAATTTCTCTAAAAAGTTGTGACTTTTGATCTTGCATCAATCTAACTATCTGAGCCATTTCTACTCCTTGCCCAATAAGATTACCCCATTCACGCGCATAATAAGCTGTTAAATAAAGTTGCAAATACTTACCAGCAAAAGGCAAATGGCTGCAAAAACCAATTAAATGCAGACGACTGATCTTTCGTGAAAAGAAAGTAAAAATGCCAACTAGTAAAATAAAAAAGCAACATCCCAGCAAGAAAAGTATTGGGAAATTAGAAATCAACCGAGTCGCAAAATTTCCCCTTTCAAGTTGTGGTAATAAATAATTCTTTAATCCCAACATAATAACGACAAGAAAAATCAATAAAATGATCGGATAAGTGATAACCTCAACTAATTTCTTTTTAACAAGTATCAGATTATTTAGATAAGATTCAATCTTTAAAAGACTTTTTTGAGTGTTTCCATGAACTTCAGAAAGTGCTAATTGAGTAACAACATCATCTGAGAATCCCAAAGAACTCATTATTTCAGCCAAATGCAGACCATTCAACAACCCTTGTCGCATTTTCTTTGTGTATATTTCTGCTAACAAGTGACTTCGTTCTAAAAAATCTATAATTTCTGTTAAATTAAAACCACTAGTAAAGAGATTATTAAAAAGCTGGATAACTTTTCTTTGCTTTTTAATCTTCAATTTCTTCTGCTTGTGCTTCTCCTTCAGTGATATATCCTGCTGTAAAAAGGTCATAAATTTGTTTGTTCCACTTTTTTGCTGAGTGGTTTTGATAATCCCCTTTGGCAAAGTCAATAATCCCTCCTCCCCCTATTAAACGTTGATAAACAATACCACGCAAAGCATTTTGTAATTCTTCTGAACTAGTACCCAATTCTAACATCCTAGCATAAACACCTGGAATGCTTTTAGCATGGATAGTTGAGAATACCATTGCCCCTGTAAGACTTGCTCTAATAACAGCTCTGGCGGTTTCTTTATCTCGAATTTCTCCAATAATTAAAATATCCGGACGATGCCTCAGAGATAATTTAATTAAATTATCATAAGTCATATCAATGCTTTCATTAAGCTGCAGTTGTAACATATTATCTTGCTTAATTTCCACAGGATCTTCAATGGTAATTACCTGTTTGGTCCCAAATCTTAGTTTTACCAATTGATACATCAAACTTGTTTTGCCACTTCCAACTGGACCTGAAAAAAGATAAAGCCCTCGCCCCTTGATTTCATTTAAAATCAAATCCATACTGTTAAACCAGAATTTTAAATCGTGACGTCCAGAAAAAAGTAAGCGAATAACCAAACTTTCATAACCACGATAATCTCCTACACTTGATAACCTTAATGAAATAACTTTCCCTTCATCATAAGAATAATCACAAGAGCCCAGCTGACTTCGTCTTTTCTCACCAACATTCATTCCTGCAACAAATTTAAAGTGACTAATAAGATTAGCCATGAAATGATGGTCATAAACATCAATGAACCTCCTTTCATTCCCTATTCTCATATAAAGCTCATAAGATTCTTTTTTAGGAATAATATAGATATCTTGTGCTTTATTTTGAACAGCTTCGGCAATGATTTTTCTACCTAATTTTTGAACCATAAAACCTCCCATCTTATCTATTCGAAAAAACCAGGAAAAAATTAGGTTTTTTATTTATTTTGAATAAAAAGAAAAAAACTGAGAACGAATCTCAGCCTAAAACGATATACAAATACTGAATTAACTTTTCTAATTTTGTCCTTGTTCATTCTTTTGCTTAATAAAACATTTGGAACGAAAAGGGGGATCATTTTGTTTAGTAAATGTTGGTCGAAACCAAGAGCTAGGGGTTTCCTGCCAGTCAGTTAAAAGCGCAAGAGAATGATACCGCTGTACATAATCACCACATTCTTCGCACCAATGTTGATCTTGTTTATTCCAAAAAGCTGTCATAATATCGCCATGACTGTTAAAGTCGGAATAACGACGACGCAATTTTGCCCACTCTTTTTGATAACACTGCAAAGCTTCATGATAATTGTCAAATTCAAGAACCTTGGTAATATCTTCTTTCCAATCATCTAAAAACCACCACGGTTCCATAGCCCCATACATTCTGATTACTTGATACATAGTTTTATTTCCTTATTGCTTTTATTATATAGGAAAATTCTCATTTTTTAAAAAATTTTGCTCGTTTATGAGAAAAATAAGAAAAAGCATACCTATCTTTTTAAGAGATAAGTATACTTTTAAATAGTTATTCTTCTACTGTGTCTTCTTGTTCTTCAGAATCTTCAATGACTTCAATTTCATTGACAGCCAATGGTTCAAGATTACGGTAACGCGCCATACCAGTACCAGCCGGAATGATCTTACCAATAATGACATTTTCTTTAAGCCCTAGAAGATGATCTTTCTTACCACGAATAGCTGCATCTGTAAGCACACGTGTTGTTTCTTGGAAGGAAGCTGCAGATAAGAATGAATTTGTTTCAAGTGATGCCTTGGTAATTCCCATAAGAACTGGACGGCTTGTTGCAGGAATACCACCAGCAATAACAATATCTCTGTTGGCATCTGTAAAATCGGCAATATCCATAAGAATGCCTGGAAGCAAACCTGTATCTCCCGGATCCATAACACGTACTTTGCGAAGCATTTGACGTACCATTACTTCAACGTGTTTATCACCGATTTCCACCCCTTGACTGCGATAAACCTTTTGCACTTCTGCAAGAAGATAAGTTTCAACAGATAAGGTATCACGAACTTCAAGTAAGTGCTTAGGTTGGATAGAACCTTCAGTCAGTGGCGCACCACGATGAACTTCATCACCTACTTGAACTTTCATACGAGCAGTAAATGGTACTGTGTATTCTCCTTCACCTGTTGCTCCTTTGACATAAACCTTCTTCGTCCGAGTAGCAGCATCTTCCTCAATATCTGTTACTTGCCCTTTGACTTCTGTAATAACGGCTTCACCTTTTGGATTACGAGCTTCAAAGATTTCTTGAATACGAGGCAAACCTTGTGTGATATCAGCATTTGAAGCCACACCTCCTGTGTGGAAAGTACGCATGGTCAACTGTGTACCCGGTTCACCAATGGATTGAGCTGCAATTGTACCAACTGCTTCACCAACCTCAACAGCATCCCCAGTAGCAAGATTTATTCCATAACAGTGACGACAAACACCATGACGCGTATTACATGTAAAGACAGAACGAATAGTCACTTCACTGACTCCAGCTTCAGCAATATAATGAGCCATATCTTCTGTAATCAATGTATCAGGACTAGCGATAATCTCTCCGGTTTCAGGATGTCTTACCGATTTTTTAGTATAACGGCCAACCAGACGTTCTTCAAGTGTTTCAGTCACTTCTTTACCGTCTGTAATAGCTGTAATAGTAAGACCGCGATCTGTACCACAATCATCTTCGCGAATAATGACATCTTGAGCGACATCAACCAAACGGCGAGTTAGATAACCTGAATCAGCAGTCTTAAGGGCTGTATCAGTCATTCCTTTACGTGCTCCGTGAGTTGAGAAGAACATTTCCAAAACAGACAGACCTTCACGGAAATTAGAAAGGATAGGCAATTCCATAATTCGTCCATTAGGAGCAGCCATCAGACCACGCATACCAGCAAGCTGAGAGAAGTTGGAAATATTACCACGAGCTCCTGAATCCATCATCATAACAATTGGATTCTTAGCATCCTGCGTTTCAACCAAACGTGCTTCCAATTGCTCCTTAGCATCACGCCATGTCGCTGTAACAGCTTCATAACGATCATCGTCAGTCATAAGACCTCGGCGGAAGGCTTTTGAAATTTCTTCAACACGATGGTGAGCAGCATCAATGATCTCTTGTTTATTATCAATGACAGGAATATCAGCAATACCAACTGTCAAACCAGCTAAAGTTGAATGATAATAACCAAGATCCTTCAACCTATCAAGGAAAGCTGATGTTTCTGTTGTACGGAAACGTTTGAAGATTTCAGCAATAATATTTCCAAGATTTTTCTTTTTAAATGGAATATTCAAATCAAGATTTTTAATAGCTTCTTGGATATTGGAGCCCGGTGCTAAGAAATACTTATCAGGTGTTTTATCCGTCAGATTAGCATTGTTTGGTTCTTGAAGGTAAGGAAGATCTGCCGGCATAATATCATTAAAGAGAATCTTACCAACAGTCGTTATCATGATCTTATGCCGTTGTTCGTCCGTCCATGGTTTATTAGGCATACTATCAACAGCGATACCTACACGACTGTGGAGATGAACATAACCATTGCGGTATGCCATAACAGCTTCATCGCGATCCTTAAAGACCATACCCTCGCCTTCACGATCAGCACCTTCCATAGTCAAATAATAATTCCCAAGAACCATATCTTGAGATGGCGTAACAACAGGTTTTCCATCTTTAGGATTCAGAATGTGCTCTGCTGCCAACATGAGAAGACGAGCTTCTGCTTGTGCTTCTTCTGACAGAGGAACATGGATAGCCATTTGGTCACCATCAAAGTCGGCATTGTAGGCTTCACAAGCAAGCGGATGAAGGCGAAGTGCCTTACCATCAATCAGAACTGGTTCGAAAGCCTGAATTCCCAAACGGTGAAGCGTTGGAGCGCGGTTAAGCAGAACAGGGTGCTCTTTAATAACTTCCTCAAGAATATCCCAAATACGATCATCGCCACGTTCAATTAAACGTTTAGCAGCTTTTACATTTTGGACAATATCCCGATCAACAATTTCACGCATCACAAATGGTTTGAAAAGTTCAATAGCCATTTCACGCGGTACACCACATTGATACATTTTAAGCGTTGGTCCAACAGCGATAACAGAGCGTCCTGAAAAGTCAACACGTTTACCCAACAAGTTTTGACGGAAACGTCCTTGCTTCCCCTTTAACATTTGACTGAGAGATTTCAGAGGACGACTACCTGGTCCAGTAATTGGGCGACCACGACGGCCATTATCAATCAAAGCATCAACTGCCTCTTGCAGCATCCGTTTTTCATTTTGGACAATAATTCCCGGTGCATTAAGTTCCAAAAGGCGAGCCAAACGATTGTTCCGATTGATCACACGACGATAAAGGTCATTAAGGTCAGATGTCGCAAAGCGGCCACCATCCAATTGCAACATTGGGCGAAGATCTGGTGGAATAACCGGTAAAATGTTTAATACCATCCATTCAGGTTTATTACCTGATTTTTGGAAGGCATCAAGCACATCTAAACGACGAATGGCCTTTACACGTTTTTGACCTGAAGCTGTTTTTAATTCTTCTTTTAATTCAGCAATTTCAGCATCAAGATCTACCCGTTTAAGCAAATCCTGAATAGCTTCAGCTCCCATCTTAGCAATAAAAGAACCTGAGCCATATTCTTGAAGTTTTTCACGATATTCGCGTTCTGTCAAAAGCGATTTCGCTTCAAGCGGTGTTTCCTTAGGATCAATAACCACATAGGCCGCAAAATAAATAACTTCTTCCAAGGCACGAGGACTCATATCAAGTGTTAAGCCCATACGAGATGGAATTCCCTTAAAGTACCAAATGTGTGATACCGGAGCCTTCAACTCAATATGGCCCATACGTTCACGGCGAACTTTAGCGCGCGTTACTTCAACACCACAACGGTCACAAACAATCCCTTTATAACGAATACGTTTGTATTTACCACAGGCACACTCCCAGTCTTTAGTAGGTCCAAAAATAACTTCGTCAAAAAGACCTTCACGTTCTGGTTTCAGTGTGCGGTAGTTGATTGTTTCAGGTTTTTTAACTTCACCATAAGACCAAGAACGGACTTTATTAGGCGAAGCTAATGTGATTTGCATACTTTTAAAACGATTTACGTCAACCACTAATTTTACCTTTCTTATAATTCTCATCAGCTAGGCTGTTCCAAAAAATCAATTCAAAGACAGCTAACTTACCATAGTGTTTTAGTTTTCTTTTAATAAAAGAGTTAACACCTTAAAAACAGTTTCTCAAGTTATTAATTACACGGTCAATAACGAAAATAAGACTTTTTCCATCAGTATCAAACGATAGTTAAGGTGTACCAATCATAAAAGATAAACTAAGTTACTAAATCACTTATTTCTCATCACTATTTGCAAATTCAGCAGCTTCAAGTGCTTGTTTTTCACGCGCCTTTTCAAGATCATCAACATGCATAACATCATCATCTTCGCCTTCATCAAGATCACGAAGATCTACTTCTTTATCATCTTTATCAAGAACGCGCATATCAAGTCCAAGTGATTGCAGTTCTTTCACAAGTACACGGAATGATTCTGGTACCCCTGGTTTTGGAATTGGCTTACCTTTTGTAATAGCTTCATAGGCTTTAAGACGACCGGTGACATCATCTGACTTATAAGTTAAAATTTCTTGAAGAACGTTTGAGGCACCATAAGCTTCCAAAGCCCAAACTTCCATTTCTCCGAAACGTTGACCACCAAATTGAGCCTTACCACCAAGCGGCTGTTGAGTAATCGTTGAATAAGGGCCAACTGAACGTGCATGCAATTTATCATCAACCATGTGGTGAAGTTTAATCATATACATAACACCAACTGATACACGATTATCAAACGGCTCCCCTGTGCGACCATCATAAAGAACAGTTTTAGCATCAGAATCCATACCGGCTTCTTTTACTGTTTCCCAAAGATCATCAGAAGTTGCTCCGTCAAAGACAGGCGTTGCAATATGAATGCCCAAATTACGAGCAGCCATACCAAGATGGAGTTCCATAACTTGCCCAATGTTCATCCGTGATGGCACCCCAAGTGGATTAAGCATGATATCAACAGGTGTTCCATCTGGAAGATATGGCATATCTTCCACTGGTACAATACGGGAAACGACACCCTTGTTACCATGACGTCCGGCCATCTTATCTCCGACCTTGATTTTACGTTTTTGAGCGATATAAACACGAACCAGCATGTTAACACCTGATTGAAGTTCATCTCCATTAGCACGTGTAAAGATTTTCACATCACAAACAACACCGTCGCCACCATGAGGTACACGAAGAGAAGTATCACGAACTTCACGTGATTTGTCACCAAAAATGGCATGCAAGAGGCGTTCTTCTGCAGAAAGATCTTTTTCTCCTTTAGGAGTCACTTTACCAACTAGAATATCACCTTCTTTAACCTCAGCACCAATGCGAATAATTCCCATTTCATCAAGGTCTTTCAGGGCATCTTCACCAACATTTGGGATTTCACGCGTAATTTCTTCAGGTCCAAGCTTTGTATCACGAGTTTCAGATTCAAATTCTTCTAAATGGACAGAAGTATAAACATCATCCTTGACAAGACGCTCGCTCATGATAACAGCATCTTCAAAGTTGTAACCCTCCCAAGTCATGTAAGCAACCACTGGATTTTGTCCAAGAGCCATCTCACCCTTTTCCATAGAAGGACCATCTGCAATAAAGTCCCCCTTCTCAACACTATCGCCTACCCTAACAAGAGTACGTTGATTGTAGGCAGTTCCAGAGTTAGAACGACGGAATTTGGTAACATGATAAACATCTAGTGAGCCATCTTCACGGCGAACTTCAATCTTATCTGCATCGGAATAAACCACTTTCCCATTATGTTGAGCGATAATAGCGGCTCCAGAATCATGGGCTGCTTGATATTCCATACCAGTTCCAACAAAAGGTGCTTTAGGATCAATCAATGGCACAGCTTGGCGCTGCATGTTAGCTCCCATAAGGGCACGGTTGGAGTCATCATTTTCAAGGAAAGGAATACATGCTGTCGCTACCGCAACTACCTGCTTAGGAGAAACATCCATATATTCAACAGAACTTGCTGGAAACTCTTGGTTATTCCCTTGATGACGTCCCATGACGATTTCTTCAGCAAAGCTTCCATCTTCATTGAGTTTTGAGTTAGCCTGAGCTACAGTGAATTCATCTTCTTCATCAGCAGTAAGCCATTCGATTTCATTGGTTACTTTACCTGTCTCACGGTCAACTTTACGGTATGGTGTTTGGATAAATCCATATTTATTAAGATGACCATAGGAAGACAAGTTATTAATCAATCCAATATTTGGTCCTTCAGGCGTTTCAATTGGACACATACGACCATAATGCGTATAGTGCACATCACGGACTTCATAACCAGCACGGTCGCGTGTTAAACCACCAGGACCTAAAGCTGACAAACGGCGTTTATGAGACAATTCAGACAGTGGATTGTGTTGGTCCATGAACTGTGACAATTGAGAAGAACCAAAAAACTCTTTAATTGCCGCTGTTACAGGGCGAATGTTAATAATCTGTTGTGGCGTTAAGACTTCATTATCTTGAACGGACATGCGTTCACGAACATTGCGTTCCATACGTGCCAAACCAATACGAAATTGATTAGCTAGCAATTCACCAACAGCACGAATACGTCGGTTGCCTAAATGGTCAATATCATCAACTTTACCTAG
The DNA here is from genome assembly GCF_006739205.1 of Streptococcus mutans. Taxonomy (NCBI): domain Bacteria; kingdom Bacillati; phylum Bacillota; class Bacilli; order Lactobacillales; family Streptococcaceae; genus Streptococcus; species Streptococcus mutans. The sequence continues at coordinate 230,508 of NZ_AP019720.1, read as the reverse complement.
ACCCTCAGCCAAGTTAAGGAAATAAGACATTTCAGCTAAAATATCGGCTGGTGTCAAGTGACGTACTTTGTCATCTGGACTGGCATTACCAATAACAGTAACCGTGCGGTCTGGATCATTTGGAGCCATAACTTTGAATTTTTGAAGAACAACAGGTTCTGTCAAAACAGCGTATTCATTTGGCGTATAAACAATTTTATTGAGATCTCCATCAAGATAATCTGCAATCGAATCAATTACACTGCGTGTCATTTCAGTCCCAGCTTCAACAAGAATTTCGCCTGTTTCAGGATCTACTAAGTTTTCAGCAATGACTTGATTCAAAAGACGCGTTTTGACGTTTAACTTCTTATTAATCTTATAGCGGCCAACAGCTGCTAAATCATAACGGCGCGCATCAAAGAAACGTGCAATCAGAAGACTGCGTGAAGAATCTGCCGTCTTAGGTTCACCCGGACGAAGACGTTCATAAATTTCCTTGAGAGCTTCATCTGTACGAGAGTCATTAGGATTTTTATGGATATCTTTTTCAATGGTATTACGAACCAATTCGCTATCACCAAAAATATCAATAATCTCATCATCCCCGGAAAAACCGAGTGCACGAACCAGCGTCGTAAAAGGAATTTTACGAGTACGATCAATACGAGTATAAGCAATATCCTTAGAGTCCGTTTCAAGCTCAAGCCAAGCACCGCGGTTAGGGATAACAGTTGAACCATAGCCAATTTTCCCATTTTTATCCACTTTATCATTAAAATAAACACCTGGTGAACGTACCAACTGAGAAACGATAATACGTTCAGCACCATTAATAATAAAAGTACCCATTTCAGTCATCAAGGGAAAATCACCAAAAAATACTTCTTGTGTCTTAATTTCACCAGTTTCTTTATTGATGAGACGGAAAGTAACAAAGATGGGGGCAGAATAATGTGCATCATGAGCACGTGCTTCTTCCAATGTATACTTAGGCTCTTTCAACTCATAACCCACAAACTCTAATTCCATAGTGTCTGTGAAATTGGAAATTGGAAGCACATCTTCAAAAACTTCCTTCAGACCTGTATCCAAGAAATCTTTAAAAGAGTCCGTTTGGATTTCAATCAAATTTGGTAAATCAAGAACCTCTTTGATTCTTGAAAAACTACGACGCGTACGATGTTTCCCGTACTGAACTTCATGTCCTGCCAAGTTTTAGCTCCTTCTTCTTTCTAGATCTGCCAAGCAGATCGGTACATTAACAATTTGTCTTTTATGTATAATTTTTAGAATCTTTAAATATAGATTACATTTGTCTTTTTTTCTAAAATTAAGCATAAAAAGAGCAGCTAAATCGGACTTCATTAAAGCTTGATTTAACTGCTGTGAGCTTTGTTTGGACAATATTTCAACCAAAGCAAACGACAAATAATAATAAATTATACATTATATTGACTGATTTGTCAATATTTCTACTTACCTCCAATGCTGGCCCAAGCTTTTTGATAATCACTATCTGAACCGCCTATAGCAAACTTATAGACGGTATCTCCGGGACCGTTTTTCGCCCAATAGCTGGTTGTCGTCTCACCACTAAGAGAAATATTCTTACCATTGACATTAACAGTAGCTGGTTTGAGACCGGTTGATTTTAAGACATCTGCTTTGATAACACTCGGATCTAGGCTAAAACGCTGATTTGTTCCTAAAATATTTGGATCCGCCTGATTAATGGCATTAACTAGATATGCCATATACTGGGCATTGTTATTATAACCTGACATCTTGTCTAACGAAGCATTGTTATCATGGCCAGCCCAACCACCAAGTGTTGTTTTAGGAGTAGACAAGATTAACCAAACATCTGTATAGTCATCTGTTGTTCCTGTCTTTCCAGTCCATTCAGCTCCTGCAAGATCTGAATTGAGACCCTTCAATTTATCCTTGAAAGTCGTTGTTTTACCTGAACTAATTGGTCCTTTAAGCAAATCATTCAAAATGCTGGCAGTGGCTTGCGAATAGACACGAACTGGTTTAGGCTCATGCTGATAAATGACTTTCCCCTTGCTATCTGTAATTTTATCAATCATGTACTGCTTTTGATAAACACCACCATTAGCAATCGTTTGATAACCATTGGTCTGTTGAGCTACTGTTGTCTCAACACCGCCCCCCAAGGGCAGACTCTCAATAGAGTACTCAGGGATATTATAGCCCATTTTTTCCATATAGTCCGGAACATCAACACCTTTTTGCAACAACATCTGATAGGTCCAATAAGCTGGGATATTCCAAGAAACATCCAGCGCTTCTTGCAGATTTACCATGGCCGTACCTTCATCGCCAGCGTGCATAATCTTTTGACCACTAGAAAAGGTTGTTGGATAATTGGAAAGCATACTTGAACTTCCCATTAAGCCTTGATCAATAGCAGGACCGTAAGCTAATAAAGGCTTAATACTGGAACCAGGAGATCTGGCAGTATCAAAGGCGTGATTATTCTGATTACTCTTATAATCACGGCCACCGACAAAACCAAGAATAGCTCCTGTCGAATTATCCATAAGAACATTACCAACTTCAACATTTCCCGTTCCATCATCAAGAGAAGCACCATGCTGAGCTACTGCCATCTGCATAGCATTATAAACCATCTTATTAATCGTTGTAGCAATCGTATAGCCACCTAAACGTATCTCACGTAGAGCTTTTTCCTTGTAAGCTGTCTTGGTTTTATCATTTTTCAAATCCTGCGAAGAAACATGGTCCCGTTTGATTAAATAATCATACATAATTTTCTGTGCTTCTTCAAAAACAGAATAGTATAAGTAATCATGAGAATCTGTTTGGGATGCTTGAGGTCTCTTAAAATCTTTTCTAAGATCGTATTTTTTATAACTCTCATAGTCTACCTTAGAAAGAACGCCCGTACGATACATATTGTAAAGAACATTTTGAGAGCGTTTTAAACCATATTCCATATCCTTCTTAGTTTTAAACTTACCATCTGCTGTATAAGGTGAATATGTAATTGGACTCTGTGGCAATCCCGCTAAAAAGGCTGCTTGGGGGATTGTCAAATCTTTAGCAGCAACACCAAAAATCCCTTTAGCAGCTTCTTCAATACCAGCAATATTTTGCCCCCTGTTATTTCGCCCAAAAGGAGATACATTAAGATAGTTGGTTAAGATACTGTCCTTACCAATATAACGTTCAAGGGCAAGAGCATAAATAATTTCCTTGGTTTTACGCTTAAAAGTTGGATCGTCTCCCAAAACTTGCTGCTTCAGTAATTGCTGTGTCAAAGTAGAACCGCCGCTATTCTCACCTAAGCCCAAAACAGAAGCAAGAGTGGCTCGAAAAACCGCCTTAGGCACTACACCTTTATGTGTTTTAAAATTTTCATCTTCTGTTGCAATGACAGCTTTTTTTACATTATCTGAAATATTTCGGCTCTCAATAGGTGTTCTTAACAGATCGGTATCAATTGTTGAAATAATAGACTTATCTGAGTAAGTCATTTTAGAAATCCTAGTAAAAGTACTAACTTGATTGACCAGATTAACCTTACTTGGAATTTTAACACTCTCAACTTGGCTTGCCAAATAGCCAAAACCCATACCGATTCCCATAAAAGCAATCAAAAGGATAAGAATATAAGCAAAATCAGATAGTAACTTAAAAGTTCGTAAAAAAACAGAAGCAACGTCCAGATAATCTGCCCGTTTTAAAATTTTAAGATTAAATTTTGTTACATCAATTTTTTTAAAATGTGGTTTTTTAATATTTCTTTTAAATTTAGTTTTTATCTTATTTAGCAGGGACATAACAATACCTCAGTTTACATTATATCAAATTTATAATTTTTTAGTATATTGTTTCTTTTCTTCTCGTAATAAGATAATAAACTTCTTAACCTTCCTCTAAGAGCTTGCATAGCTACCAGTGTTTTTGATATAATGTCCTGTAACGTTATAAGAATATGGAGAACTCTATGACTATTTTTGAAGAACTCAAAGCACGTGGCTTAGTCTTTCAAACCACTGATGAAGAAGCCCTTAAAAAATCATTAGATGACGGACAAGTTTCTTTTTACACAGGTTATGATCCAACAGCAGATAGCCTCCATTTGGGGCATCTCGTACCTATCCTTGTTATGAGGCATTTACAATTGGCTGGACATAAACCTTATGCTCTTGTGGGCGGTGCAACAGGCCTCATTGGCGATCCCTCTTTTAAAGATGATGAACGCAGTCTACAGACTAAAGAAACAGTGGAAAATTGGGTACAAAGCATTCGTAATCAATTAGAACGTTTCATTGATTTTAAACACGGTGATAACAAGGCTCAGATGGTCAATAACTATGACTGGATGGGAAAGATAACTTTTATTGACTTTCTTCGTGATGTCGGTAAATACTTTACTGTTAATTACATGATGAGTAAAGAATCTGTCAAAAAACGGATTGAAACAGGTATTTCATACACCGAGTTCGCTTACCAGATTATGCAGGGGTATGATTTTTACGTCCTTAATCAAGAACATGCTGTTACACTTCAAGTCGGAGGGTCTGACCAATGGGGAAATATGACTGCAGGAACTGAATTAATTCGTCGAAAAGCTAATAAAACAGCCCATGTCATTACTGTCCCATTAATCACAGATGCAACTGGTAAAAAATTTGGTAAGTCTGAAGGAAATGCTGTCTGGCTTGATGCTGATAAAACATCTCCTTACGAAATGTATCAATTTTGGCTTAATGTCATGGATGCTGATGCCATTCGCTTCCTCAAGATTTTTACTTTCCTATCTCTAGATGAAATCGAAGACATCCGAGTCAAATTTGAAGCAGCACCTCACGAACGTTTAGCTCAAAAAATATTGGCAAAAGAAGTTGTAACTTTTGTTCACGGGCAAACAGCCTATCAAGAAGCTGTCAAAATTACCGAACAACTTTTTGCAGGTCATATCAAGAGCCTCTCTGCAAAAGAACTTAAACAAGGACTTAGTAACGTTCCAAATTATGCTGTTAAGTCCAATGACAATCACAATATCGTTGAATTATTAGTGACGGCTGGCATCGTGAATTCTAAACGTCAGGCGCGTGAAGATCTTCAAAACGGGGCTATTTATATTAATGGGGAACGTATCCAAGATTTAACTTATAACTTATCTCAACAAGATAAAATTGACAATGAACTCACAGTTATTCGTCGTGGTAAGAAAAAATATTTTGTCTTAACTTATTAAAAGTAAGAGTAAGCTTGAAAAAATCCAAAAATAGTAAAAAGGCTTAAAACTAAGTTACAAAAAACCTTGATTTTAAGCTTTTTCTTTTGTTACTAGTTACTTAATTTCGACTAGAAACTGTCTTTTCCCCAGCCTCAGCTTTTTTATTTTTCCAATCAATCTTTCACCAATCGATCCATCAATCCAATAAAAACGAAAATTGTAATAAAAATCAAAGTAATTGTAGCACTGGCAGGTGTTTCTGCCAAATAAGAAATAATAATTCCAGAAACCATGCCAATAAAACCAATTAGAATCCCTAAAACAATAACTGTTTTGAAACTTTTTCCCAATTTCATCGCAATACTTGCTGGCAAAACCATAATAGTTGATACTAAAAGAGCTCCTGCTGCCGGAATTGTAAGGGAAATAGCAATTCCTGTCACAATATTGAATAAAACAGACATTAAACGAACTGGCAAACCATCCACAAAAGCAGTATCTTCATCAAAAGTCAAAATATACATTGGTCTGATAAAACAAATTGTCAAAATAAGAACAATAATCGCAATTATAAATAAGGCAATAACTTGTTCAGGACTGATGGTGATAATAGAACCAAAAAGATATTGTTCAAGACTGACATTGCTAGTATTCCTAGCTTTGCTCATAACAATTAAAGATATAGCTAGTCCTAGTGACATCAAAATAGCAGTCGCAATTTCCATATAATGACGATAAACAGTCCGTAAATATTCAAGTATAACAGCTGCTAACGTGACGACTACAAGAGTTGTCCAAGTGGGAGAAATTCCTAATACTACACCAAAAGCAACACCTGCTAAAGAGACATGACTCAAGGTATCACTCATTAAACTCTGACGACGTAAAATCAAAAATAATCCTAAAATTGGTGCAAAAAAACTGATTGCAACAACAGCCAATAAAGCACGTTGCATAAAGTCATAAGCTAAAATGCTATTTAACATTATTTTCTTCCTCTCTGTCTTTTTCATGAACATTAAAACAACGCCATGGGAGATTTTGATTTCTGACTAAATGGATATTACGGTCTGCGTATGCTTTAACCTCTTCTGGATCATGTGTAATCATCAAAACCGCTTTATCATGCTCATGAGCACTATGATGCATGAGTTTATAAAAGGTCTCTGTTGTTCCTGTATCCATTCCCGTTGTCGGCTCATCCAAGACAAAAATATCAGGGTCACTAGCAAACATTCTAGCAATAACCGCACGCTGTTTTTGTCCGCCAGAAAGACTTCCGATAGGTTTTTGGCAATTTTCCCACATACCAACCGACTCTAGACTAACTTTTATATGCTCATCATCATGCTTTGTCAGTCTTCTAAACCAACCATTTCTTGGATAACGTCCTGATTTCACAAATTCATAGACCGTACTAGGAAAACCTGCGTTAAAACTGGCAATTTGCTGGGGCAAATAAGCTAAACGTAATGGTTTTCCGGATACATTTTTTTTAGAAAAAATAACAGAGCCAATTTTAGGCTTAAGAATACCCAAAGTTGCTTTAATCAAAGTTGACTTTGCAGCTCCGTTTTCCCCAGTCAAAGTTACAAATTCGCCACTATCTAAATGATAGTTAATTCCTTCCAAAACAGGTTCTGCATCATACTGATAAGACAGATTTTCAACAGTAATGTATCTCACAATTATTCCTCTTCTAATTCCTTAGTTAAAGCCGTTAAAAAGCGACTAATCACAGACTTTTCCTTCTGAGAAAATTTTTGTGATATACGATCATAAACAGATAAAGTTGCAACATGATGATGTTCATGCTCTTTGGCAACTGGTTCCGCCAATTTCGTTAGACGAAAATAAGTAACCCTAGCATCTGTTCCATCCTTTATTAATTCTAACATTTCTTGCCCAACAAGAGATTTCACGGCTTTTGTCACAGCAGCTTGACTAATATTTAACTCTTTAGCCAAATCAGAATTAGTTAGACTTTTTTCCTGTGATAATAACATGAGAATATGCTCTTGAGTATTAGTCAATTTAACATCACTTTGACAGGAGCCAATTAACAGTTCATGATGATTTTCAGCTTTTAAGATAATCTGGTTGATTAAAGCATCAATTTGCTGTCCTAAAGTCATAAATATCCCTCCTTTTAATTAACCAGTTAATTATTTATCCTCTAATCTTAACATAAAAAAAAAAAAGAATCAATTAAAATTGACTCTACTCATACGGTTAATCATGTTCATAAACAGAACTTCTTTTAATTCCAACCAGTCCATTTCTTTTTGAACGTTCTATTATTTAGATAGTCGCCTTAGCAGCAGTGCGAATCAAAGCTTGATTGCAACTACCTTGGTCTCTTTTTAAATCAGATGATTCAAAATACAGTGTTTGAAGGGTAAGAGATATAAGCCATTATGCTAATCTTACTCCTGCATAAGTTCCTAGATACTTCTGCATTAAATATTACAGTAAACTTTCCAGTCGCTATTCTTGTTTAGGAAAATAATAGTTTAAAAACTCTCCCAGGCCATTTGAGATAACAATAAGGTTGCCAAAATTAACCACATTCTAAGTAACTTTGTGGAATGAACTGCCTACTTCAAACAGTGAATAATTTTTTACCCTTACCTTAAAAACAGGGGAGTGAAAAAATTCATTTTGAAAAAACCGCAAATCATGACGTTCATTCGAAAAAATTTTAAAGCAACGATAAGGTAAGATTTCAAAGTTTTCACAACAGTAAGCTTTAATAAATGATATCAAATTCTATAACATTCTAACTTTATAAACTTCCTTACAAAAACCTTTCATGCTATTAACAACACGATCCGCTCGTTTTTCCGTTCGACAGAGAGCAAAAACGGTTGGTCCACTTCCCGTCATCAAAGCAATATCCGCACCACATTTTATCATACGGCCTTTTATTTTTTGAATAAAAGGTTTTTTAGCAATAGTAATATCTTCAAGAGAATTCCCCATAAATTGTAAGGCATCCTCATAAGAATTTGCTAAAAGTGCCTCTTTTAGAGCAGGAATATCAACTCGAGAAATTGTTGCCATATCAATTTCTTTAAAGATTGTTTTCGTTGAAATTCCAAAATCAGGTTTGACCAAAACCACCCAAGTTGACAAAGTAGTCGCTAAAGGTTCTACAATTTCACCTTTACCTGAAATTAAAGCACAGCCTGCTTCAATGCAATAAGGAACATCACTTCCAATTTCAAAACCAACATCAATTAGTTCTTTTGGTGATAAATTGAGTTTCCACAAACAATTGAGAGCACGTAAAGTTGCAGCAGCATCATTGGACCCGCCGCCTAAACCAGCACATATAGGTATCTTTTTTTGAAGAGATATTTTGAGCCCCGTTGAGATATGGTATCTCCTCTTTAGAAGATGAGCAGCTTTATAAACATCATTTTTTCGGTTTAAAGGTAATTTGCAATTATTTGATTCTACAACTATCTTATCCTCAGCAATTTCTGTAATAGTCAAATAATCATTTAAATCAACACTGGCCATAATCATTGACAATTCGTGAAAACCATCTTGATATTTTCCAGCAATATCAAGACCAAGATTGATTTTAGCCGGAGCTTTTTCAATAATTTCCATAATATGCCTTCCCTGAAAACTGTTAAACACATTATATCAAAAAGTTTGATAATATGGCATGTTAAACCAATAATTTATAATAACTTTTCTTAATTTTCAACCAAAAAGAATGGTACAATCACATGTTCCATTCTTTCCCTTTTTAACTATTTTTCCTTAAAATCACTTAATTTTTTACGTAAATCTTTCAGCATACTTTGCCTTCCCAAAAAGTGCTCTCCTGCTACCAAGCGCTCAAACAGCTCTTGCTTTTCAGTACTCAGACCTTGTTTATATGCAAGCAAACTATCACGAAATAAAATATATTCATCCAATTGCATACCGCCACTTGACAAACAGTGTTCAATCTCACCGACTTCTTCATAAGACATTCTATTAAAACGACGTTTCTGACTTTCTTGCTGACGCAAAACATCTTTAATGTAATTAGAAAAACGTGTCTTAAAATAGATATACAATTTTGTATCATCCTCTTCTAATTCTGGATGTTCCCTTAATAATTGGTGCAAAATCAACATTCCCTCTTGTTGCCAATCTTCACGAGTCCACATTTTAATAAAGTAATAACGGCTTAATTTCCATACAATTGGCTTAACCTTATTAAAAACAATTTCAAAATCTTCTTCCATCTATTACGATGACCTCCTTTTATAATAAAATTATTATAAAACGAAAAAGACTTTAAGAACAGGACATAAATGTCCCATCTTAACTGGCTGTTTTATTTACAACCTCTGACTAACAGATTAAACAGTTTCTTTTTAAACAAAACATCACCTCGCATTACAAACTAATAAAACACTTAAGCAGATCCTTTATTTTACGCAAAAAATTTTGATAAGTAGATCCACACGGTTCTCATTATTTGAAATTGGACAAATTCCCTGAAACATTCAATTCACAGATTGAAAATTAAGAGGATCAAAATTCAAGATAAAGCAGGGTATGTCGAACACGCCCAATTCGAGAACAATATCAACAAATCAAAGTTCACAAGAAACAAAAACTAATCGCCGCGCATACAATCATATTTTTACCTCCATGTACTTAACCAATTTGGACGATACATTAACTTATTAAATATAACAAATCTCAAAACCGTCTGCACTATTAAACAATCATTCTAATAGTTTAAGGAGAAACCATTAGCCCATTCTCTTTATATGCTACCCGATTCAACTCAATACAATTGACAAAACTAAAAAAGCACCTAGGTAAAGATGCTTCATTATTTATGAATATATAAACTCCGGCAGTAGGACTCGAACCTACGACATCATGATTAACAGTCATGCGCTACTACCAACTGAGCTATGCCGGAATTTTGCCAAGCGACGACCCTATCTCACAGGGGGCAACCCCCAACTACTTCAGGCGTGCTAGGGCTTAACTGCTGTGTTCGGCATGGGTACAGGTGTCTCCCCTAGGCTATCATCACTTAACAAGCGTGATCGCTCACTCACGATTGAATAGCTAGCCACTGAAACCGACGCTGCGCCTGCTTTCTTTAAAAAATGGTACTCGGGCTAAATCCTTGGAAAAAAGAGAAATGGTCTGGTGTCCATCAAACACTGCACCCATTTCCTATTTTTCAGGCGGATTTTACGCCCTTAGTCACTTATTTTTGGATAAGTCCTCGAGCGATTAGTATTGGTCCGCTTCACGTCTCACAACGCTTCCACTCCCAACCTATCTACCTGTTCTTCTCTCAGGGCTCTTACTAACTGAACGTTATGGGAAATCTCATCTTGAGGGGGGCTTCACACTTAGATGCTTTCAGCGTTTATCCCCTCCCTACTTAGCTACCCAGCGATGCTCTTGGCAGAACAACTGGTACACCAGCGGTAAGTCCACTCTGGTCCTCTCGTACTAGGAGCAGATCCTCTCAAATTTCCTTCGCCCGCGACGGATAGGGACCGAACTGTCTCACGACGTTCTGAACCCAGCTCGCGTGCCGCTTTAATGGGCGAACAGCCCAACCCTTGGGACCGACTACAGCCCCAGGATGCGACGAGCCGACATCGAGGTGCCAAACCTCCCCGTCGATGTGAACTCTTGGGGGAGATAAGCCTGTTATCCCCAGGGTAGCTTTTATCCGTTGAGCGATGGCCCTTCCATACGGTACCACCGGATCACTAAGCCCGACTTTCGTCCCTGCTCGACTTGTCTGTCTCGCAGTCAAGCTCCCTTATACCTTTACACTCTGCGACTGATTTCCAACCAGTCTGAGGGAACCTTTGGGCGCCTCCGTTACACTTTAGGAGGCGACCGCCCCAGTCAAACTGCCCGTCAGACACTGTCTCCGTAGATGATCAACCTACCGGGTTAGAGTAGCCATCACACAAGGGTAGTATCCCAACATCGCCTCCAAGTAAACTAGCGTTCACTCTTCCTTGGCTCCTACCTATCCTGTACATGTGTAACAGATACGCAATATCAAACTGCAGTAAAGCTCCATGGGGTCTTTCCGTCCTGTCGCGGGTAACCTGCATCTTCACAGGTACTAAAATTTCACCGAGTCTCTCGTTGAGACAGTGCCCAAATCATTACGCCTTTCGTGCGGGTCGGAACTTACCCGACAAGGAATTTCGCTACCTTAGGACCGTTATAGTTACGGCCGCCGTTTACTGGGGCTTCAATTCACACCTTCGACAAACGTCTAAGCGCTCCTCTTAACCTTCCAGCACCGGGCAGGCGTCACCCCCTATACTTCATCTTGCGATTTCGCAGAGAGCTGTGTTTTTGATAAACAGTTGCTTGGGCCTTTTCACTGCGGCTGACTTATCGCCAGCGCCCCTTCTCCCGAAGTTACGGGGCCATTTTGCCGAGTTCCTTAACGAGAGTTCGCTCGCTCACCTGAGGCTACTCGCCTCGACTACCTGTGTCGGTTTGCGGTACGGGTAGAGTATTCATTAACGCTAGAAGCTTTTCTTGGCAGAGTGACATCACTAGCTTCGCTACTAAACTTCGCTCCCCGTCACAGCTTGGTGGCGCAGAACTAAGCATTTGACTCAGTCCTCACCTCACTGCTTGGACGTGCTCTTCCAATCGCACGCTCTAGTTAGCCTGCTGCGTCCCTCCTTCACTCAATACTCTAGTACAGGAATATCAACCTGTTGCCCATCGGATACACCTATCGGTCTCTCCTTAGGTCCCGACTAACCCAGGGCGGACGAGCCTTCCCCTGGAATCCTTAGTCTTACGGTGGACAGGATTCTCACCTGTCTTACGCTACTCATACCGGCATTCTCACTTCTATGCACTCCAGCGCTCCTTGCGGTACACCTTCTGCGCACATAGAACGCTCTCCTACCATCCCCTAAGGGATCCACAGCTTCGGTAAATTGTTTCAGCCCCGGTACATTTTCGGCGCAGGGTCACTCGACTAGTGAGCTATTACGCACTCTTTGAATGAATAGCTGCTTCTAAGCTAACATCCTAGTTGTCTGTGCAACCCCACATCCTTTTCCACTTAACAATTATTTGGGGACCTTAGCTGGTGGTCTGGGCTGTTTCCCTTTCGACTACGGATCTTAGCACTCGCAGTCTGACTGCCGGTCTTAACTCGTTGGCATTCGGAGTTTATCTGAGATTGGTAATCCGGGATGGACCCCTCAATCAAACAGTGCTCTACCTCCAAGAGTCTCGCGACCGACGCTAGCCCTAAAGCTATTTCGGAGAGAACCAGCTATCTCCAAGTTCGTTTGGAATTTCTCCGCTACCCACAAGTCATCCAAACACTTTTCAACGTGTCCTGGTTCGGTCCTCCAGTGCGTTTTACCGCACCTTCAACCTGCTCATGGGTAGGTCACTTGGTTTCGGGTCTACATCTACGTACTTAACCGCCCTTTTCAGACTCGGTTTCCCTACGGCTCCGTCTCTTCAACTTAACCTCGCACGTAAACGTAACTCGCCGGTTCATTCTACAAAAGGCACGCTCTCACCCATTAACGGGCTCGAACTTCTTGTAAGCACACGGTTTCAGGTTCTCTTTCACTCCCCTTCCGGGGTGCTTTTCACCTTTCCCTCACGGTACTGGTTCACTATCGGTCACTAGGGAGTATTTAGGGTTGGGAGATGGGCCTCCCAGATTCCGACGGGATTCCTCGTGTCCCGCCGTACTCAGGATCCTGCTTGGCATCAAGTGAATTTCAAATACGAGGCTCTTACTCTCTCTGGCGACTCTTCCCAGAGTCTTCTTCTATTCCCTTGGCTGCTTTATCGCAGTCCTACAACCCCAGAGTGTAAACACTCTGGTTTGCCCTCCTGCCTCTTCGCTCGCCGCTACTGAGGCAATCGCTCTTGCTTTCTCTTCCTGCAGCTACTGAGATGTTTCAGTTCACTGCGTCTTCCTTCTCATAACCTTAACAGTTATGGATAACAGGCATTACCTGTTGGGTTCCCCCATTCGGATATCTCTGGATCAAGGCTTACTTACAGCTCCCCAAAGCATGTCGTCGTTCGTCACGTCCTTCATCGGCTCCTAGTGCCTAGGCATCCACCGTGCGCCCTTATTAACTTAACCTTATTTCTCGTTTCTCTGGCTTTTCAGCGTCTCGGTTTCTTTTTTGTTTCCCTATAGCTGCGCTATAGGGCTTTTACTAGCTATTCAATTGTCAATGAACCATCTCTAGGATACTTAACATATCCTAAGTGGATTTTATAGACTTCCTTGTCTTAAACAAGATATGAAGTTGAACTCCAGACTGACTTCTTAGAAAAATAGATAATCTTCTACAGAAGTATTCGCAAGCGAACCGTCTGTTAGTATCCTGTTTTAATGGAGCCTAGCGGGATCGAACCGCTGACCTCCTGCGTGCAAAGCAGGCGCTCTCCCAGCTGAGCTAAGGCCCCACTTACCCTCTCAAAACTAAACAAGAAGTTCCCCCTAATGTGCTTTGCGTTTTTCCTTAGAAAGGAGGTGATCCAGCCGCACCTTCCGATACGGCTACCTTGTTACGACTTCACCCCAATCATCCATCCCACCTTAGGCGGCTGGCCCCTAAAAGGTTACCTCACCGACTTCGGGTGTTACAAACTCTCGTGGTGTGACGGGCGGTGTGTACAAGGCCCGGGAACGTATTCACCGCGGCGTGCTGATCCGCGATTACTAGCGATTCCGACTTCATGGAGGCGAGTTGCAGCCTCCAATCCGAACTGAGATCGGCTTTCAGAGATTAGCTTGCCGTCACCGGCTCGCAACTCGTTGTACCGACCATTGTAGCACGTGTGTAGCCCAGGTCATAAGGGGCATGATGATTTGACGTCATCCCCACCTTCCTCCGGTTTATTACCGGCAGTCTCGCTAGAGTGCCCAACTTAATGATGGCAACTAACAATAAGGGTTGCGCTCGTTGCGGGACTTAACCCAACATCTCACGACACGAGCTGACGACAACCATGCACCACCTGTCTCCGATGTACCGAAGTAACTTCCTATCTCTAAGAATAGCATCGGGATGTCAAGACCTGGTAAGGTTCTTCGCGTTGCTTCGAATTAAACCACATGCTCCACCGCTTGTGCGGGCCCCCGTCAATTCCTTTGAGTTTCAACCTTGCGGTCGTACTCCCCAGGCGGAGTGCTTATTGCGTTAGCTCCGGCACTAAGCCCCGGAAAGGGCCTAACACCTAGCACTCATCGTTTACGGCGTGGACTACCAGGGTATCTAATCCTGTTCGCTACCCACGCTTTCGAGCCTCAGCGTCAGTGACAGACCAGAGAGCCGCTTTCGCCACTGGTGTTCCTCCATATATCTACGCATTTCACCGCTACACATGGAATTCCACTCTCCCCTTCTGCACTCAAGTCAGACAGTTTCCAGAGCACACTATGGTTGAGCCATAGCCTTTTACTCCAGACTTTCCTGACCGCCTGCGCTCCCTTTACGCCCAATAAATCCGGACAACGCTCGGGACCTACGTATTACCGCGGCTGCTGGCACGTAGTTAGCCGTCCCTTTCTGGTAAGCTACCGTCACTGTGTGAACTTTCCACTCTCACACACGTTCTTGACTTACAACAGAGCTTTACGATCCGAAAACCTTCTTCACTCACGCGGCGTTGCTCGGTCAGACTTTCGTCCATTGCCGAAGATTCCCTACTGCTGCCTCCCGTAGGAGTCTGGGCCGTGTCTCAGTCCCAGTGTGGCCGATCACCCTCTCAGGTCGGCTATGTATCGTCGCCTTGGTAAGCTCTTACCTTACCAACTAGCTAATACAACGCAGGTCCATCTACTAGTGATGCGCTTGCATCTTTCAATCAATTATCATGCAATAATTAATATTATGCGGTATTAGCTATCGTTTCCAATAGTTATCCCCCGCTAATAGGCAGGTTACCTACGCGTTACTCACCCGTTCGCGACTCAAGAAAACACGGTGTGCAAGCACAGTGTGTTCCCTTGCGTCCCACTTGCATGTATTAGGCACGCCGCCAGCGTTCGTCCTGAGCCAGGATCAAACTCTCATTTAATCGTTTGAGTTCTTTCTCATTACTGTCCACTGACAGATTTATGTTTCGTTCTTTGACAGGTCACATTTCTTTATGTCACCCTGCACTTTGGTTGGTTCGTCTTCTTGTTCAGTTTTCAAAGGGCTCTGCCTCTTTCTGAGACAACTTCTTTATTCTACCAGCTCTTCCCCCCCTTTGTCAATAGCTTTTCTCGCTTTTTTTCTGTTTTATTTCCTTTATATACCTCTCTTCCCCTAAACCACGCCTTTTTAGTCCCCTTTCGCAACACTCTAGCACTGCCTCCGAAAATACACTGATGAACCTCTTGGCTTTTCATATTTATACCTTAAACTTAAAGTATTAAGAAAAATTTTGATATTAATAACAAGTCTTTTAGTTAACTAACATTTATTGAAATTGAGTGAAACACTTTTTGACAATAACTAAAGAATGTATTTACCAAGTTTCCTTATTATTACTTCTTTGATAATTTATGTTAGAATAATGGATATGGATAAACTTATTAAGTCAATAGCAAAATCGGGATCTTTCCGTGCTTATGTACTCGATAGCACCGAAACGGTCAGAACTGCTCAAGAAGAACATCAATCCCTCTCAAGTTCAACTGTCGCTCTAGGACGTACACTCATTGCCAATCAAATTCTAGCAGCTAATCAAAAGGGAGACAGCAAGGTTACTGTCAAAGTTATCGGTGACTCTTCTTTTGGTCATATTATTTCGGTTGCTGATACCAAAGGAAATGTAAAAGGCTACATTCAAAATGCCGGCGTTGATGTCAAAAAAACAGCTAGCGGTGAAGTTATCGTGGGACCTTTTATGGGAAATGGACAGTTTGTGGTCATCACTGACTATGGAACTGGCAACCCTTATACTTCATCAACGCCACTTGTTTCAGGTGAAATCGGTGAAGATTTGGCTTACTATCTAACTGAAAGTGAACAAACACCATCTGCTGTTGGGCTCAATGTGCTCTTAGATGAAAAGGATAAGGTCAAAGTAGCCGGTGGCTTTATGCTACAAGTCCTTCCAGAGGCTTCTGAGGAAGAAATTACTCGTTATGAAAAACGCATTCAGGAAATACCTGCTATTTCAACTCTGCTAGAGTCAGAGGATCACATCGAAGCTCTCTTGAAAGCTATCTATGGTGAAGAGGACTATAAAGTTTTAGCTGAGGAAGACTTACAGTTTACCTGTGATTGCTCACGTCAACGTTTTGAAGCAGCTCTTATGACACTGAGTAAATCTGATCTTAAAGAAATGAAAGAAGAAGACCACGGAGCAGAAATTGTCTGCCAATTTTGTGGTAAAAAATACCAATTTAAGGAAAGTGATTTAGAGGAGATGATTAATGACAAAGCTTAATAGCTCATTTATGATTGACAATGTAGAAATTCCTCATCGCACCGTCTTAGCACCAATGGCAGGAGTGACAAATTCCGCTTTTCGAACTATCGCTAAAGAATTTGGAGCTGGACTTGTCGTGATGGAAATGGTATCCGATAAAGGCATCCAATACAATAATGAAAAAACGCTCCACATGCTTCATATTGATGAAGGAGAACATCCTGTTTCTATTCAGCTTTTTGGCAGTGATGGTGATAGTCTAGCACGCGCAGCTGAATTTATTCAAGCTAATACAAAGACTGACCTTGTGGATATCAATATGGGCTGCCCAGTTAATAAAATTGTAAAAAATGAAGCTGGTGCGATGTGGCTCAAAGATCCTGAAAAAATCTACTCCGTCATTTCAAGTGTTAAGTCTGTTTTGAACATTCCTTTAACCGTAAAAATGCGTACTGGCTGGTCTGATGCCTCCCTAGCTGTTGAAAATGCCTTGGCTGCAGAATCAGCTGGTGTTGCTGCTCTTGCCATGCACGGTCGTACCCGAGAGCAAATGTATACTGGCTCATGCGACCATGAAACCCTCGCTAAAGTCGCTAAAGCCATTACAAAAGTTCCTTTTATTGCCAATGGGGATATTCGTAGCGTTGAGGACGCTCAATTTATGATTGACCAAGTCGGCGCAGATGCTGTGATGATTGGTCGAGCCGCCAGAAGCAATCCTTATATTTTCACTCAAATCAATCATTATTTTGAAACAGGAGAAATTTTAGATAATCTGCCATTCGCTAAAATGTTAGAAATTGCCCAAGATCATCTTCGACGTTTGGTAGATCTTAAGGGAGAAAAAATCGCTGTTCGTGAATTTCGTGGCCTAGCACCTTATTACCTTCGCGGTACATCAGGTGCTGCCAAAATTCGCTCAGCTGTCTCACGAGCTGAAACCATTTCGGAAGTCGAGAACATTTTCGCTCAAATCCATTGATACTCAATCCCTTAATAAACATCTTTCGCATAAATAAAGCTTCCATGACTTTCAAGCATGCATGGAAGCTTTATTTATGCGAAAATTTCAAAAAGCAGCGAAAATTCTTTCTTATAGTCTAGACATAATTCAACCCAGAAAGCTAACTCATATCATGATGTCTCATGGATAGTCTCTTCTTAGTAAGCTTTCTTTTCAATGTATATTTGACTGGCAACTGCTGATGTCACCTGTAATTGTTCCCCATCTTTTTCAATGGTATAAGCACCCGCAAAAGCATCATATTCTAGGAGCCTTAATTCATCTCCGATCTTTAAATGATGCTGTTCCATATACTTTAATAACTGAAAGTTATCTTGAACACGTTTCAACAAGTATACTCCCATCTCAGTTACACCCTTTAAAGTTGTACGATACCTCTCTACTAAGGGCTGTCCATGTTGAGGAATGGTCCCTCCATGCGGACAAACCTTAGGATAGTTAAGAAACTTATCTAAACGTTCAACAAACACATCAGAAACAGTATGTTCCAGCACTTCAGCCTCTTCATGAATTTCGTCTGCTGTGTAATTAAGATGATTCATCAAAAAAACTTCTATCAGACGATGCTTGCGATAAAGAGATGACGCTAAAATCTGTCCTTTTTTTGTCAACAAATAACCCGCTTGTTTGTCTTTAAGAACCAGATCCTCCAATAGTAATTTTTTAACCATCTCTGAGACAGCCGGAGCAGATACAGACATTTTCTCAGCAATTTGCTTGTTGCTGATCTTCTCATCACGTTCACTGAGTTCATAAATAATTTTAAGGTAATCTTCTTTATTAGGTGTCATAGTTTATCCTCTTCTTTGTCAAAATCATTATATCAAAATGTCAGTAAAAAGTGGATAAAAGTTTTAATTATCCATCATCCTATCAGGAAAATTTGAATAGACTTTTCCATATTAATTGGGTGATGATATTTATTATTAACAGCTTCATATGCTAAACAGCTGGGAGTAGGCGGAAACCTTTCCTCATTGTGACAGACCATCTGCAATTTTATCTATATTCCACTTCATCATCGCATAGTAACTATCTCCAGCCTGTCCTTTTTTAGCAACTGAATCTGTAAAAATTTTAGCGGCAATTGGGATACCTGTATCTTTTGAAACAGTTTTCATTGGACGATCATCAACACTGCTTTCTACAAAAAGCGCAGACACCCGACTTTTCCTTAATTTTTTCACTAAAGCCTTAATTTGATTTGGTGTTCCCTCTTCTTCGGTATTAATTTCCCATATATAGGCAGAAGGAATATCGTAAGCCTTAGAGAAATACTTGAAACAACCTTCACTAGTTACGATCATTTTCTTCTCAGTAGGGATACGACTGATTTTTTCTTTGGCTACTTTGTGTAGTTTTTCAAGTTTGGCGCTGTAGGCTTGAAAATTTTTCTGATAATAACTCTTGTTTTTAGGATCTTTTTCAGATAGACGTTTCATGATATTTTTAGCATAAATAATACCATTTTTAAGGTCAAGCCAAGCATGAGGATCTTCCTTTCCTTTTTCTTTTGCATTTTCCAAATAAATGGTCTTAACACTATCGCTCACTGCAAAATAATCCTTGTCTGCCTTTTTATGAGCATTTTTAACTAATTTGGTAAACCAAGCATTGCCTCCATTTTCAAGATTAATCCCATTATAAAAAATGACATCAGCCTGAGAGGTCTTTTTAACATCTTCAGGAAGAGGCTCATATTCGTGAGGATCTCGACCAACAGGAACGATACTATGTAAGACAACCTTATTACCAGCGATATTCTTAGTAATATCAGCAATAATAGAATTGGTAGCCACAACAGTCAATTTTTTGTCGGCTGTTTTTTTAGAAGTACAGGCAAATAAGCCTAATAAAGATAAACAAACTAGTAATAATAAGCTTAATTTCTTCATTAGAATTCTCCTTTTATAATAAATAATTGATCATAGTTAAGAATGATTATTTTTTTGCTTTTTTCTTAAAAAATCTTTGCTTGGGTGCAAAAACAAAAGAAATCAAAAAGATAAGTGCTGAGGTTAAGACAATGCTTGAACCCGCTGCAATATTAAAACTATAGCCGATAAAGAGCCCGGCAACGGAAGCAAAAGCACCTAAAGTTGATGATAATAAAATCATGGTTTTTAAGCTATTGGCATAAAGGTAAGCTGTCGCTGCTGGAGTAATGAGCAAGGCAACAATTAAAATCGTACCAACACTCTGCATAGCTGTAACAGAAACCAGAGTCAATAGAATCATCAACAGATAATGGTAAAAATGAACAGACAGCCCCATAGACTTAGCCAAAACAGGATCAAAAGAGGTCAATAAAAGCGGTCTGAAAAATAAACAGATAAAAAGAAGAACAAGCAAAGAAATGCCCAAAGTAATCCACTTATCCATATCCTGAACAGCCAAGATATTACCAAACAAAATATGAAATAAATCAGTTGAACTATTGGCAAGACCAATCAAAATGACACCCAGCGCCAAGAAAGAACTAAAGGTTATCCCTATAGCTGTATCGCTTTTAATGATGCTGTTTTCCTTAATAAAGGTGATAATGAGCGAAGCCAAAAGACCAAAAACAATGGCTCCAATAAAAAAATTAATTCCCAAAATATAAGATAAGGCAACGCCCGGCAAAACAGCATGAGAAATGGCATCCCCCATAAGGGACATTCCACGAAGAATGATAAAACAGCCTACAGCTCCTGCTACGATACCAATAACAATCGCCGTAACCAAGGCATTTTGTAAAAAATGAAACTGATATAAGCCTTGTATAAATTCTGTAATCATGAAGCATCACCTGCCATTAAAAATTGTGATTGATAGGTTTTAGTCAGATTTTTCTGTGTAAAAACAGTTTCTGTCTGACCGAAAGCAAGGACTTTTTTGTTCAAAAGCAGAACGTGATCAAAGTAAGTTTTGACCTTACTCAAGTCATGATGAATGATTAAAATGGTCTTTCCTTCTTTCTTGAGCTTTTGTAACAGTCCTACAATCAGTTCCTCACTGATAATATCAATTCCTACAAAAGGTTCATCTAAAAAAATATAATCAGCATCTTGTACCAAACAACGAGCCAAGAGCATACGTTGAAATTGCCCCCCTGAAAGTTGACTAATCTGCCTATTGGCATAGTCTGCCAAATCAACCTGAGAAAGTGCTTCTTGAACACATTGCCAATCTTGTTTTTTCAAATTTGAAAAAGGTTTGACTTTTGAAAATAAACCTAAAGAAACGCATTCCTTGACTTTAATGGGAAAATTGTAATCAATATCCGCTTTTTGTTCAACATAGGAAATACTTCTTAGATTTTGACTTAAGATTTTGCCATCAATAAAACTTGTCCCTTCATGATCAACCATATTAAGAACCCCTTTAAATAAGGTTGACTTGCCCGCACCATTGGGGCCAATAATACCTGTAATTGTTGAACTAGGGATTTCCAAGGAAACATTCTCTAAAGCAAGATGATCACGATAAGAAACGCTTAAATTTTCTATCTTTAACATTTTTACTCCTTTTATAAGTAATATAACCTAATATAAAAATTAAGTCAAGTTAATTTTTATATTAGATGTAATTAATTTCGAGGTTTGCTACTTTTTACTAATTACATTTCCTTTCTTTAAATATAAAAAGCACTGTCAAAGTTAGGTCGGACATCTAACTTCGACAGTGCGATTCACCGATTAGTATAGTTTAAATAGATTTTCAACTTTTTCAGTTAATATTAGAGATTTCCTAAATATTGGCACCATGCTTGCTTAGCACCTTGTTCTAATAAGGTTCTTGCAATCTTTTCTGCACTTTCTTTATCTTTCGCAAGAGCAATGAGGCATCCACCTCGGCCACCGCCTGTTAATTTAGCTCCTAAAGCTCCTGCTTGTCTAGCAGCTTGAGCCAGTCTGTCCAAAGTTTGATTGGAAACCGTTAGACTTGCTAAAAGTTGGTGGGCCTGATTCATCACTTCGCCTAATTCTAAAATGTAATTATTTAATAGAGCTTCCTTTGCCAATTTTGTCAATTGACCTAATTCCTTAATGGCTTGCTTAGGATCTGAAAGGCTATCAATTTGATAAGTTACTTTGCTAAGAAGTGCTTTTACCGATTGAATAGCTTTTAAGGTCTGCCCAGTCTGACCGGTATCAGCAACAATCAAATAGGCATCCATATTGATTGACAACTGTTCAATGGGCTGATCTTTAACAAAAAAAACTGGAGATTTGCCACTAGTCGTTACGGTATCAATCCCAGAAGGATTACCGTGTGCAATCTTTTCTGATGATTGAACAATTTCCCATAATTCCTTATCCGTCAATACCTTACCATAAAAGTTAAAAAGACTTCTAGCAATAGCTACAGCCACTGCTGCACTTGACCCCATTCCACGTTCAGCAGGAATGGTAGAGTGAATATCAATATGAATGGCTGGATCTTGCGGTGCTCCAATACGATAAAGGGAAAAACGAATGGCATGCTTGAGACTTTCCAAAATTTCAGGCATCTTATGAACAAGACCGTCATAAAATTCGCAGGTAACTGTTAAGGCTTCGCCGTCTTCTTTAACTTCTGCCACAGTCTCAACAGCAGAAAAAGGGATAGCAATGGCTGGCTGTCCATAAACGACAGCATGCTCCCCCATTAAAATAATTTTCCCAGAAGCTTTGCTCAAAGCAATCTTCTTTTCAATAATGACTTTTCTTTTTTCCTTTAATTGAGAATCAATCATACTCTTATTATATCACTTTTTGCGAACCTGCCCAATGTAAATATTTTTATGATTAGAGTAGGCATTTATTACAAAAATAAAAACATATCTGATGCTTAAATGATCAAAAAACTCCTCTTATAAGAGAGACGATTTGACGTCACTCATTATTTGAGGAGAATTTACCAAAAAGGAATCTTTAAGTTTTTTTATTGAATATCACTTATTAGCAGCATTCTGTTACAGCTGTTTCTGCTGCAATACGTCCAAAAGTAAAGATATCAGCTAAAGCATTACCGCCTAAGCGATTGCCTGCGTGAATGCCGCCTGTCACTTCCCCAGCAGCGTAAAGAGATGGAATCTTATTGCCATCTTCTTTAATAACATGAGCTTGTGTATCAATCTTCAAACCGCCCATCGTATGATGGGTTGCTGGTTTTCGAGGTGTTGCATAAAATGGCGCCTTTTCAACCTTGAGATCAAAAGCTCCTTTATCAAACTCAGGATCATAGCCCGCTTCAACATAGGAATTGTAATTGTTGATGGTTTCCACAAGGGTAGCGGGATCCACACCAATTTGCTCTGCCAAACTTTCTAAAGTATCAGCACGATAAAGCGTTCCTGCTGCAACTTGTTCTTCAATTTTTTCATTGCTGGTATTCATGGCAGTTGCTTTGATATTTTCATCAGCAATTAGATAGAAGAGACCACCATTATCAATCGCAGCTTTAGAAAGCGTATCACGGCTACCATATTCATCCACAAAACGTTTGCCTTCTTGATTAACCATAACAAAGTTTGCCGGCGGAACTTGTAAGCCTGAGAAAATGGCTCCCGTATTCGGGTCTGACACTGGCATCATTTGGCTAAAGCCCATACCAACAAGAGCGGCACCAATACTTTGCCCTAAGCGAATGCCATCACCTGTTATAGCTGGTGAATTCGTTGTTTGAATGTTATCATCAATATTACTCCAATAAGTATTATATTGTTGTAACATCTTAGTATTGGCACCAAAACCACCAGAAGCCAAGACAACAGCTTGGGCATGGACGGTAATGGTTTGTCCATTGCGGCCTTTAGCAAGTACTCCTTTAATAAGACCATTTTCTAAAATAAAATCTGTGACTGCAGTATCCGTTAAAATAGTACCACTATTCTTGCGAATATAGGTATCCAAAGCTTCAATAAAAGCATAACCCATCGGTTGTTTAGGTTTGTGAGAGCGACGCCATAAAGCTCCTACTGGCATACTAACTTCAGAGCGATCAAAATCAACACCAATATCCGCTAACCAATGGACGGAATCAAGATCCTTATCTGTTAACACCTTTACAAGATCATAATTGCCATAGACTTCACAACCATTACGATCAGTTCTTTTACCACCAATATAGGTTTGAATCCGATGGAGAATATTAGAATCAAATAAATAGCTTGGATCTTTCAAGTAATTAGTTACTTGCTGCTTTAATTCCTTAAAGTCGGCTAAATATTCTGCTGCAATACTGTCTTCATCTGTTTGAATCAGCTCGGAAAGATTATGAGCCTCCCCGGGATTAGCGGGAAAAGTCTTTTGCCATTCAGGGTCTGCTGCATTTAATAAGCCACCAGAACGTACAGTATTACCTCCAAGAGCAGGGAACTTTTCAAGCACCATCACTTGCTTACCTGCTTGCAGCACTCGAGCAGCGGCTGCTAAACCAGCTCCACCTCCACCTACGATAACCACATCTGTGCTGTAAGTCTTATCTTCTTTATCCAAGGCTGATGGTGCCTTTGGACGTTTCCGCAAAACATCCGGATTGCCTCCTGCCAGCTTAATTGCTCTGGCAACCCCGTCCAGAACACCATTGCTGGTCACCGATGCTCCTGACACAGCATCTACATTCAAAGTCTGACCTTCCAATATTTCATTTGGGATCCGTGTAAAGACAATATCGGCTATTCCTGAGGATTCTCCGGAACTATCAATATCAATCTTTTCAATCTTTTCTTCTGATAAGGTTACAGTCATTGGCAATTTGCCATTATGCCCTTGGGTTGTCACCTGATAAGTCCCTGCTTCAAAGCTTACTTCTTCTGGTTCATTCAATTGATTAGCCACTTGCACAAACCGTAAGAATTTAAAGAAGCAAGACTCTAGAAAATCAACCGTTGCTTCTGACTTGAGGTTGCCTGCTTCGTCAAAAGCCTGATGAGCGTGTCCCAGTAAAAATTCACTGCCCGGCATGACGGCCGCATTGACACCCGGAGCATCTAAAATCTGCCGTAAGTGCAATTGCGCTCGAGAAGATCCTTGCACATCATAAGAAGCCCCAACAATCATAAGGGGTTTGCCATCTAGGGGATGCACTTTAAAGGACAGCCATTCCAAAAGGCTGTTTAGACTTGATGGAATGGTGTGGTTGTGCTCGGGCGTTGCAATAATGACCCCATCAGCTTGGCTGATTTTAGTGTTAAAGTTTTGGATAGCAGGTAAATCCGTTTGATCCTCTGTTTCATTGAACATTGGAACATTAGCAATTTCCATGATGTCAATATCAGCCTTTTGAACAAAATGCCTCTTCATGAATTGCAGTAAAATTCGGTTATAGGATTGCTTAGCATTGGTCCCAACAATAGCAATTAATTTCATTTTATTCACCCGCTTCCCATACAAATGCCTTTTTACGATCTGTATCAGCTTGTTTGACAATTTGATTTGTGATGGTCACAAAGTCCTGAAATTCTGTGAAATGCTCCTCCAGCTCAGCTACTTTTTCAGGATTATTGAGGTTAAAGACATCATCCAAAACGTGTTCAGAGTGACCTAGGAAAAATTCTGTTCCCGGCATGACACGTGCCTTCAATTCTGGTGCATCTAAGATTTGGCGCAAGTGAGCTTGAGCACGCGATGTTCCAAGGGCACCTAGCGAACAGCCCACAATCATAACTGGCTTATTAACAAGAACTCGACTGGTATAGGCAATCCACTCTAAAGCCGAGGCCAAGGGGGCAGGAATAGTATGATTATATTCAGGTGTTGCAATAATAACACCATCTGCCGCTGCAATCTTTTTAGAAAAAGCAACCACTGCAGCTGGAGCTGTCTTGTTTTCTGGTTCATCAAAGGCAGGCAGATCTTTGATTTCTAAGACTTCGATAGCAGCTTGAGGAGCAAAATGCTCGGCCATAAAGCGCAGCAATTTGCGATTGGTGGAACGTTCGGAATTCGTCCCAACGATTCCTACTAAATTCATAATTGTCACCTCTTTTTCATTGTTATATCATTCAAATTAACTATAGCATTCCTTCTTTTTAAAAGCAAGCGTTTACATATCTCTGAAAATCTTCTTGTTAAAGCAGAGAATCTTCCGTTATTGGAAGATTTTTAATTCCTCTTAATTTTGATTTTTTGGACCAACCTTTTTACGGTTGTTATTTAAAATATTTTCAGAAATCAAGTCTAAGACTTCCTTATTCGTTGGTAAATCAGAGTGCTCTGCTTCATTTCCTGTAACCGTAATTTGCGTATATTGCTTTATTGTTTTTTGAAAAATGTATTTACCTGTCTCAACACTCGTAATAGGAACGATATAATCACCATCATAGCTATTAGTTCCTGCCACATTATAAACGGTCAAATCGTCTGGCAATGCATCTTTAGCAGCAATCAGATCTTGCAGCATCTGAGTGTGATTGGAACTATTAACAACCTCAAAATTATAAGGTGTTCCGATTGTCATCAGAGTATTGAGGTGAAAATTTTCTTTTGCATAGTAATTTTCAAGGTAGACTGTCCAATCCAAGCCGCCATTAGAATGTCCGATAGCACTAAAATTTTTAAAATGGTATTTCTTTTGCAATTCATCAAGAGCATGATCCAGCCATTTCGCTTGTTTTTTAATCGTTGCATAACTATCTTTATTATCAGTAAAAGCAACGACAATATAAGGACGATTATCACTAGCAGCAATCTGTCCGCTATAAGAAATCGAATTATCCTTATGGACAGTTAACTTGAGAATGCTATGTTTTTTCCCTTGCTTATTTAAGGAAGCAAGTGTCTCATTAAACCGTTCCTGAGTGGCCTCTGAACCCGGAACCATAATGGTGGGGTTCATTCGAGAATTGTAAATTTTCATCTTCGTTTTAGAAGAAATATTAATATAATTTTTCCCCCAAAAAATCATGGTTAGTAAAAGAATCGCTACAAGGATGAGAGCACTACAATTCACTATTTTTTTCATTAAGAACCTCTCTAAACAAAACAATTTTAACAAAAGGCAGATAAATCATGACTGAAATAACTAAAATAATAATCGTAACCAATAAATACCGCCAATCACCATTAGATGCCAAAAAACCAAAGAGAAAGTTAGGTGTTCCAGTAGGTACTTCATAAACAGCTGGATTGATAAGACCAATTGCAAGGCAGCATGCTCCTAACAGTTCTGCAACAAGCGTCGTCAGTAACATTGGAATCAAAAGCAGAGGCTGAAATAAAATGGGGAAACTCAATAAAAGAGGCAATGGCTGATCAAACACCAAAGGAATAAAAGAAAGGCCAGCCATTTTATAAGAAGTATTTATGTGATACCGTCTGCTAATAAGCAGGATGGCAATTCCTAAAGCTAACAACAATCCCACCCCACCATATAAAGCAAAAGCATCTTGTACAGTATAAAGGGTAAACAGATGAGATACCTTATGAATTGAATGATTCAAAACCGCATCCAAATTTTCACTGACAACATTTAAAGAAAAATTAGGAGACGCTAACACTTCAGGCACAATTAAACCCAGAGAAAAAAAGATGACGCCACCAAAAGATAAAAATATGATGAGAAAGAGGTGACTAGGTCCATTACCCAGTAAATTTGAAAAGCCTTCTTGAACATAGTAATTAATGTTTAAAAATGGGATCTTATAGGTAGTAATTCCCCAAAAAAGTGTTATATAGACAAAAAGGGACAGAAAAAGCCACTTTAATAATTGAAAATGATGATGCTTTAACTTCCTATTTAATAAAGCTGCACCATAAAATACCAGTGCCCCCAATACTTGGAACAGCCAAATAGGCTGAGCAATATGATTATCCACATCAAAATTAACTTCACCAAAGAGCAGCCATACTAGCAAAAAACTAATAAGACTTGGTATAAACGAATCTATTTGATGTCTTTTTAAGAGTAAGCGTATAAAATAAGCCATACATAAGCCAACTAATAAACACAGAACAATTCGATTAAACTCTAAAAAGTGTTCTGTAAATGAAAAAATCCATTTATTTTTATATAATTTCAAACCGGCTGTCACCGCAAAAAAACTAGTTGGAGATAAAAAAAGGTTTTGAATAAGAACCGAAAAAGAGTAGATAAGAGCCAAAGGGAAAACCTGATGCATACTCTCATATAGCAAACTCCGACATTCATAAAACCAGCGCATTGTTTTCTTACCTCCATCAGTAACAAAAATATGATACTTTCCTTAGCTTAACTTTTCGTAAACATAATCGAGCAAAATAACCTATTCTTCATTATAACAATTAAGAAGAAGATTGAAAAGATAGATGCTGGTCAGATGATTTTTAATTTTGTTTCACTAAATTTCAAAGTAGGTATTCTTTTACTGATAGGTAATCTAATAAATCTGGTATAGCTGTGATTTCACTTTCCTTCTCATCAGTCGCCACTTGACCATAACAGATGCCCAAGGCTGTCGCATAAGCAGAAGACAACATGTAGCGCTTTTTGGACACTGGCATTGCAGCGTATCATGGATGGAATACCATTTTCTAGCTTAAGAACACGACGTAAAGAAGACTCATAAGCTTTCCAAAGTCTTCAATATCTTACCAGTATTCGGCTCCTGTAAAGCAGGCAAAGAAAATCAAAAGAACACTATCAGACAAACCGTGTTTGATTTTCCAATTCTCACGATCAGCACACACCGCAATCAGAAAATTAAGGATTTCTGTCATTCAAAACACCTCCTAAGTCTATTATACTTAAGAGGAGAGTTTGTGCTTTTGAAATTGTTCTCTGAAAAAACAGTCCTTTCTTCATGCGTTTGTCGTGTAGATTTTAGAATTTAGCTTATTATGATATAATTTGAGTAGAATTTTACCTTTACAGAAGGAGCATAACATGGAATTTACATCTCTTTGGCAAGAATTTGCAAGAATATCAGAGGTTGAAGCAATTGCTCTTGGTGGTTCGCGAGCAACTGGTAATTATGATGAAACATCTGACTATGATCTTTACATTTACTGCTCATCAATTCCTGATGAAGCCACACGATTAACCATATTAAAAAGATTCTGCTCACACATAGAAATAGGGAATCATTTTTGGGAACTTGAAGACGATTGCACTTTAATGTCTGGTCAAGATATTGATATCCTCTATAGAGATATTAACCAAATAAAAGATGAGCTGGTAGATGTTGTTGAAAGGTGTATAATCCAAAACGCATATACCACCTGTTTATGGCACAATGTTCTGCACTCAAAGATTCTTTATGATTCTGGCGATAAGCTAAAGTATATTGTTAACAGATTTGATATTAACTATCCACAAAAACTTAAACAGACTATTCTTAGCCATCATATGAACTTATTAACTGGTCATCTTCCATCCTATGATAAGCAAATTATCAAAGCAACTATGCGTAAAGATGCTGTTAGCTTTAATCATAGAGTTACAGCATTTTTAGAAACTTACTTTGACTTAATTTTTGCGCTTAACATGCTAACCCATCCAGGCGAAAAACGAATGATAGCCTATGCCGAACAAAATGCACAGTATTTACCGAACCATTTTCAAAAGAATATAGAAAGATTAATTTATGGGACAACTTGCCATCCTTACGACATTCAGGATATATTAAATGATATACTCAATGAATTAACACCATTGCTACATGATTCCATAGGATGACTCTACTGTTCTTTCGCTTCCGAAGGTTAGACAGAAAGTTAAGAGAATGAATTAGTAATCTTTTCAGACCCTAAAGAAGACTGATAATTCAAAGCGAGGTATAACTGTTTAGTGTTATAGCAAGTCTTAATAATGCATTTACAAATAAAATAAAAAAGATTTCAGTAGAAGTTTAACTGAAATCTTTTTTTAGCTCATTATCCTTTTTCAAATAGCACCTTGACCCTAGCTAAAAGTTCATCTAATAAGTCTTCCTGAATATCCTCCACATAACGATAATCTCTAGCATTAAAATCGATTGTAACCAGTTGGTCTAATAATACTTTCCCTGTGGATTCTGTTCCTTCTAGGGGAACATAAAAAGGGTAATCACGCTTGGTATTGCTAATTGGCGCAAAAATAGCAATATTAGAATACTTGGTTACGATACTATGGTTTAGACAAATGTAC
The DNA here is from genome assembly GCF_006739205.1 of Streptococcus mutans. Classification (NCBI taxonomy): domain Bacteria; kingdom Bacillati; phylum Bacillota; class Bacilli; order Lactobacillales; family Streptococcaceae; genus Streptococcus; species Streptococcus mutans. Next base: position 200,764 of record NZ_AP019720.1, on the reverse strand, counting down.
GGACGATACCCTTTTTGTTCATGTCCTTGTTTGGGATCCAAGTTAATTTTGATAATTGACCCTTGCTTGATGGTTACCATTGTTCATTTCCCACACTTTCAAATAGAGCTGGGGTAACATTGACAGGTTCACCTTGATAATCTTTAAACAGATCTTCTACAGTTAATTCAGGGATATTATTCACTTTTTCTAGGATAATTTTATTCCCTGATACCTTATAGTCTAAGACATCATTTGTTTGTAATTGTAATTCTTGTACCAATTGTTTTGGCAAACGAATAGCGGAGCTATTTCCCCATTTATTGATGACTAGTTGCATAATGCCACCTCCTATTTCTGTGTCTATTATATCACAGACGTATCATTTTGTATATACTTTTAATTTACTTCTCTAGTAAATCTTGGGTATTAGCTATAAATTTTATTTTATCGTACAAATCTTCTATCTCCTCTATCAATAAGTTTTTCAAGTTCACTACGCTTATAAGCCAATTCACAGTTACTATCCAAATCAACTTTGTCTTCTACAATCAATCGCTGGTTATAAAATCAGTAGCAATTAGCTGTGATTTTTGAAAATCAAAAAACACCCCATGGTGTGAACCATGGAGTGTTGTAAAGTCTGTATTGTAGCTGTTCTTAACGTTTTGAGAATTGTGATGCTTTACGAGCTTTCTTAAGACCTGGTTGGTGGAACTTACATCTCTTTAAATACTAAAAGCCTTTATTACTGCACTTTTATCATTATTTACTTTTTACTTTATATTGTATAATTTTAAATAATTTCACTTAAATAAGGTAAATTTTTCAATACTTCCAAAAAATAGAATACTGAGCTAGAGGTTATCTTATTGTGGAAGATGACTTTTTATTTTCCTCGTTGTTTTTAAAGATATTTCTCTATATTTGAATTCATATTTTCTCTGTGAATATCAGCTGCCATAAAAGCCATCATAGCCTCATTTGATAACACACGATATGCTGGTGGTGTACCTGTTTGTGAAAAAGTCGTGGTATCTCCAATATCAAATAGTTTTGGATAGAGCTCCTTTTCCAAGTCGGTTCTACTATCAATACTTTCATAATCTAAAAATTCTTTAGATTCTAAAAGGAAGTCACTATACCGTTTATTATCAAAAAGACTAATAAATCGATGATATATAAAGTTTAATTCAATCCATGCTTTTCTATAATGGTTTCCAAAGATAGGTTGCATTATCTGTATTGAGGTTTGTTCATCAACTGAAAAAATTATTTGATTCATTCGCTTAAGGGGCTCAAATAAGGCCCATTTTTTTATGTTTGTCCGCCCTTCTGGGTTATCAAATTCTAAATCCCAATTTGGATTATAATCTGGATTCATGAGTATAGGGAGTATAGGTCTTCCATGAGCCGCTGCGTTTCTTAACACTCTAAGGTCTCGTAAAATTTGTTTATGAATAACAATATCTCTAATCCAAGGAAAAATTGATTTTATACTATTTCCAGAAATATTTTGTTCTTCTTTAGAAAACCTGTCAAAAATAGTTAATAATCCTTCTAAACTGGTTAAATCCATCTGAGACATTAAATCATCTAGAGGAAAAATATCGGGATTAGTGATATAGTCATATTGGTCAGAATATGGAAGATATTTATATCGATTCTTTGCTCGCTTGTACTGTTCTTGTTTGGTTCTATCCGTTGAGTTTTTCCAATATAATACTACTTTTTCAGATATTTGTTCTCCTCCCAATTCTTGCGTGGAAATTCTGCTCATAAGAGATTTATAAGCATTTTCTATCCCTAAAATCCACTTAAGTATTTTTTCTCTAAAAACAATATCCACTTCATCAAGTTTTATTAAGTCTGAAATTTCGTAATGCTTCTGTTTGTCATCTGAAACACGATGAACTTTGAACAATATATTCTTATCAAGAAAAAGTCCATTAATAAGATATTCTAACATATTGGGCTGGAAACCTTTAAATTTTAAATACTCATATAAAACATCATCATCAGTTTTAAATATTGCTTCGTTGCTTCTATTAAGTGATTCTACAATATCCTGCAATTCCTCCTCAGAAGTTCCCTGCTCTTTTAATTCTTGAATGATAGCTGTTGAATCTGTCAGCTCCTTTTTTGCAAGTTCCGAATCTGGTATATCAATATTGAATAAAGTGAATTTTTCTCTAATTTGTTGAAGATATGGTTTAGAAGTTATTCTTTCTTTGAGAATCAAATTTTTTTCATTAAATTTCAGATTGTAAGCTTCTCTGATATTTTTATCTCGCAGAAGTACGCCTTTTCTTAAATCAAAACTCACTTCTTCGCTATATTCAATCTGTTCTTTTCCATTAACAATCTTTATCATATCAAGGCTTATTTCGAAAGGAATTTCCTCTCCTTTTTGACCGAAACTATCTGTTGATATAAAGCCATAATTACGATGAATTGAAATTATTTTTCCAATTCCCCATTTCTTCTTGTTTTTATTTTTCCCCATTCAACTATACCACCTTATTTTATTTATCCTTACTGACCTGCCATATTTTTAAAAGTTCACTGTTGGAACTATTTGGTGCTTCTTCTTTTGGAAGCTGAGCAATTTTAACTATTACAGGTAAATCAAATGAAACACCTGTAATGATTGCTTGACCCGCAGATAGATTTGGAATACTTGACTTTGAAATATAATCTAAAGATGTCATCGTTCTGTCTAGTAGCTTTAAATCATTATCATTTACCAATCGATGGATGAAATAGTTATGAATCTGCGAAACAATTGTCGGTGAGATATCAGAGGGTCTTTGACTAGCTATTGTAAGGTAATATCCAAATTTACGTCCTTCTTTTACAATCTCTTCGAAAACATCCAACCTGTAATCTTTCCATTTTTCAGATTCAATAGTTGAATTTTCCGAAAGAATATTATGTGCTTCGTCAATAATAAGATTAAATATACTATCCTGCTTAAATCTAGTTCTATGTATATCATAGCTAATTTTAGCTATTAACATTGGCAACAACATCTTTATATCTTTATTGACATTTTTTAACGAAATAACACTTATATTTTTTTCAATAAACATTTCTTGAAAGTTATCCTCTTGTAAATTGTCAATCTGAAGAACTTTATCAAAGTCACTGGAACGCGCCTCTATCCTATGAATAAGAGGTGAAATATGGTCGTACTGTATAGTATGGCGGGATAAATCAAAAATCATCTGAAAATAAGCTGCTAACCTTAATTGAATAATCGGATTTTGGAGTTTTTCTTTTGACCCTGATATCATAAACGTTTCTACCCGACCTTTAATATTTTCTATTTCCTGCTTTAACAATTCAGCTTTTTCATCGGCATTATAGTACCACTTATTGTTACTATTATTCCAACCATCTATGAATTGAACGCTATAATATGCATTTGCATTATTAGGATTAAAAACACTTAAATCAATCCATGTAGAAAAACTATCATATTTTATCCCTAAAACATCAAGCGCATATTTAAGCAAATCCAGAGATTCTTTTGACGGGGTACTATAAACCGTTCTAAAAGCTTTGCAAAGATATTCTGGTACATTTTCTTCAAAATTATTTTTTGAAAAATAATACTTTAATAATCTATTTAAAAAAGGTTGTTGAGTTTGTGCAGTCGCCCCAAATAAAATGGATAACATTTCTTTATCCCAAAATTTATTAGCAGGTATTGCAATTTTATCCCCTTCCGACTTTCGAGTATTTAGATTATAAACTTTCTTATCATCAGCTAATACTCTTTCCCCTGTATACTCTCCGTTGAAGTCGATAATTACAAATTTAGATTTTCCAAATGTTAGAACTCGCTTTTTATTTAAGTCAAATAAATTCTTATAAAGTCTAGTTAAGGTATTGGATTTGCCACTCCCAGTATTACCAAAAATTGCAATATGAGTATTAAAAATTGTTGTCCAATTAACTTTATAGGGGATACCTTCTGGCCATATTTCTCCTATAGTAAAATATGAATTTGGATTTGAAGGCGGCCTGTTATCTCCCGAACTTTCACCGCTTATTATAGCAGTAATTTGCTCATTTGGTAATAGAATAACATCATTAAATATTTGTGGGAAAGCTACCATTCCTGATATATATTTTTCACGAACAAAGCTTCCGATTACTTTTGCTTCCAATTCTCTAAAAAATCTATCTTTAGAAAACTCCTGAACTGTTGTATCCCGTAGAACATCCTGTGCATACTCTTTTTCAATTTTTACCACAATAATATAATGGCCACGTTTGATTCCAATATATGAACCAATCATAATACCCGAGTAACGTTTCCCATTAAAGAAATAGGTCATTTGTGATGAGTTATCAAATAATCGAATAACCACATTTGTTCCCCTAATTTCTCTTACAGTTCCCACTACATAACTTTCATTTGTCATTTATCACTTACCTTTCCATCAAATAATGAATTTAGATATGAAAAATTTCCTTGAATTTCATTACCATCTGGAGATGATCCGGACGGGAGATAGTCTATAATACTCCCTCCTAAATTTCCTAACCTTCTCTTTATTTGTTCCTTCGAATCTTCATTAAAAGCAATGACATAAATCTTAAGCTTAGGATTTACTATTGAACGACGTACAATCTCTAAGATATGTTCATCAGCAAACGAAAAACCAAAAACAATTAAAACACTATCGATTTTTTCCAATTCAAAACTTAGCATTCTCAATAATTGATAATAATGTTGTTGAAAAACAGTGTCTGAAAACTTTTCTTTTGTGGGATTTACTACTGGAAAGTTTTTATAGGATTCATAGAACGACTCCACTTTATCAGAGAATTTTTCATAGATTCGAGTTAATTCTTGACTAAGTTGCTCCTCATTTAAAGTTCCACACAGGATAGTTTCCTCGTATTTATCAGGAATTAATAAACTCTCTTCATTACTAAACCAGTTTGAATCATTCTCATTATTAAATTTATTTATTGATTTTATAACTTCACTACTTAAGTCACATAAATTGTCAAATTCTGAGTTTTTTAAATCTACTTCAATTTCATTGTCACTATTATGCCAAGTTACCGAACCGTGAATTTTTAATAAATTAATTGTAGGAATTTCCCTTTGAAAAGAATCACTCATTCCAGAATGAGATATCTTCAAGTGATAGTTTTCTGTCGAAATAAATTTTTTGAAAAAGCCCCTACTACCATCATTAAAATAGGTTAATCTATTTGCCTTACTTAGTTTATCAAATATCATTTCAAATAACGTGTCGTAATTCGATGTGAATATATTAACTCTTTTGGGTTTATCAAAACCTTCATTATTAAGAAAATCAATTAAGTTTTGAACAAATCGTTTATATTGATTATGCACTTCACTGTTTTTATCAAAATCAAGTATCTTTGTTTTACGTATCCAAAGCTCAAACCAAATAAAATAAAGAACTTTTCTTTGATTTTCGTCATAATTTTTTGAAGTCAATAATTCTTCAAAAGATTTTTCTATTGATTTCACCCACAATGTTGGAACTACTCCAAAAGAAGCTCCTGAACCTATTAAAAAGTTAACATTTTTGCCCTGAATATCTTTTAGAAATTGATCTGAATTCATCTTATTGCTCACTTTCAATCTTCAAGTTTAATTTTTTCTGTACTACCAAATAACAAACCTCTTTGCTTATTTTTTATCCGCCAAGCATTACCATGATTCTTTCCAGCATACTTCCCAGATGGTGTAGTATAGCCTCTCCAATCATAAGTAATTGCTCCTGATTTTATCAGAGAAAGAAAAGTCATAAACTGTGGTGAACGAGTTAATTCAGCTTCAACATATTTGAACTGTGCTACATCACCGTCCATCTTGGATTCAACTTTCACCCATAAGGTGGCTGGGTGTTTTTTATGTAATTCTTCCTCTAGTGCTTTAAATGTCCAAAATGCAGCTAAAATACTCTTGTTATTTTCTTGTTTTCTTAATTCAACAAGGTTGTCCCTATCATTAACCTCCAGATAGAACCCTTGATTGTTTTGAGGATTTTCTTCTGAACCTATTGTAATGTATAGACTCTTATATCCCAAATGCTTATCTGAGTCATAGCCATACAGACGAGCAAACGCCGATACCCTACTCCTATCATTCGGTTCAAATTCTGCTACAGGCGTTCCTTCGAAATTTGGACGTAAAGTAAATAGGGTATCTAGTGTTTTAGAGGATTTTGATTTTAACTCAATGATTCCTTCAAAATCAGCTTCTTGACTATTATTGGTTTGAATTCCCAAAAGTGATTCTAGGGTATCTCCAGCGTCTTTCGGTGCAACCTTACCTGCTCTCTTAGAATTATTATGAAAGCCTTGTCTTGCTATGGCTTTAATCTGTGGAATTAACCTATTTAGTGAATCTTCAACTTTATCTTGTCCAAACAGTTCTATAATAGTGCTATTTTGAGGAATACTATGGGTAACATTAAATAGTGTAAGTTCCTTTTGGTTATTTACAGTTATATAAATCAAGTCGTTTACATTGATTTTAGATGATTTAACGAACTTCTTTAAATCATATATCCAAAATCTTTCATCTCCTCTTTTATTAGCTTTATAGAAACTTATTTTTACTTCATGTTTATGGCCGTTCAACACAAAATTAGCTGTCAAATAAACTTTATCAGTCAAATTTCCAAAATCTAACAAGCCATTATCTAATAGCAAAATTCTTAAAAATCCGTTTGCGTCAATAATACTTTTATTTAGCATGGTTTGTGTCAATCTAATAACAGTATAATCATTTGAATTATACTTATGTATGTTATTGATAACCTCTAACTCATCATCATATGGGATAAATTGCATTATCTTTCTCCTCTCTTAAATAAATCAGCAAGCGGAACTTCCATTTCCTTAGCAAGGCTTTCTATTGTTGAAAAATATATATCTGAGTATTTACCATTTACAAGATTACTTATCGTAGATTCTCTTACTCCATTTGAATTACTTAGTGAAAATTGTTTCCAGCTTCGTAAATACAACTTTATATTCTGTATCAGTATATTTTGATAATCTTCTGTGGACTTTAAAGAAAAATCTGTGGAAACACTAATTTTATCTGTTCTAACCAAAAGCTCTGGAAAATTTATTGATAAAGCATTAGAGGCAGCTACCAATGTAGAAAGCTTAGGATTGTGCTTTGAATTAGAAGATAATAACTTATTGATTGTTTGTCTACTAAGACTAGCTTTATCAGCCAACTCATCTTGTGAAAAATCGCTTATATAAAGTAATCTTTCAATATTTTCTTTAATATAACTTTCCATACCTACTCTCCTCATTGTTCTCATTTATAGTACATCATTTACAAATTGTAAAATTCATTTTAGTTTACATTTTTACTGGTTTTTAAAATATTTTACGAATATAAAAACAGAAAAGCAGCAACACCTGGACTTTTCAACGAAATTCTGATATACTACTAAAGTAGTAAATACACAATTCGAGGTAAATTATGCCCTATGCAATAGACTTATTCTGTGGTGCTGGTGGATTCAGTGAAGGAATTCTACAAGCTGGATTTGATATTATCTTCTCTAGTGATAAAAGCCCCATGGTTGAAGAAACTTATACAAACCGACATAAACAACTAGGTTTAGTAGAAGGTATTGATACACACCTTGAACTTGCAGATATAAAAGAATTGACTTCTGACAAAATTTTTCAATCTATTAACTCGTTAAAATACGGAAATATTTTTGAAAGAGGAACTGTTGATGTCATTTTTGGCGGTCCTCCTTGTCAAGGGTTCAGCCGATTAGGAAAAAGAGACTCCAAAGACCCTAGAAATATGCTTTTTCATGAATATTTGCGTATCATTAGAGATGTTATGCCACGTTATGTTGTTATGGAAAATGTAACCGGTATTTTAGATATGCAGATGTTAGACTTTCCTAGCGTACTTGATGATAGAATTTACAAAGGACAAAACTTGGTTCAATCTATCCTTAAAAATGAGTTGGAAGAATTAGGATATACTTTACTTGATACGCAGGTTCTTAATGCAGCAAACTTTGGTGTCCCACAACAAAGAAATCGTGTTGTATTTCTAGCATATCGTGATGACGTAGCACCTATTCAATACCCAGAAAGTGATAATAACATTCCAAACGTTACTGTTTATGACGCTTTAGGAGACCTTTATGGTGGGGAATTTGGCTATGAAACAGATTATTCCCTACAAAGTCGACTGGGTAGGACTCCTAATACTGATGGTCACCCCATTACAAATGATAATCCGTTGAATATGGAAATCTCAAGACACGATGATATTGTCACACAGCGATTCTCACTATATCAACAAGGAGAAAATAGAGCTAAAGCCGTTAATAGAATCCAATTAGAAGGACTAGAATTAAAAAGGGACTATCCAAACCTATTTATTGAAAGTCTATTTCAAATCAATGGTAAAGCTAACCAGCTTCACATTATCAAGCAACTAAAAAAACAGGATTTGCTTCAAGAAAGTTTTAAATCCGAGAGATGGTTACAATTTACCAATCGTCAGCTTGGGTTATTATCAATGAATGATACGGATAACTCTGCTAAACAACATATTTTAAAATCATTAGCGCTTAGATTAAAAACTTCATTTGAGGAGGCTGAACTATTTTGGAATGAAATCAAGAACCAGTTGAATTCAGATATTACGGAAGATAAGTTTTCAAAAATGCTAAGAGATGGAGATTTAACTCCTGAAGCAATCGAAGCCATCTTTACTAAAAAGAGTATTCGAGTTCGTCTTGACCAAAATAGTGTCTCACCAACTATGGTAACATTACCAGATGACTATATCCACCCATTCTTTAACCGTGTTTTAACTGTTAGGGAAATGGCTCGGCTGCAATCTTTTGATGATAGTTTTGAATTTCTTGGGAAGCGTACCACTGGTGGAGATAAACGGGCAAAAGAGACACCACAATTTACTCAAGTAGGTAATGCTGTCCCACCATTACTGGCTAAGGCAATTGCTGAACAGGTGATGATTGCTCTAAACAATGATTAAAAAACTTTTTATATACTCCAAGTATTTCATTTTGAATTATTTCTGTAGCATTTTTCTAGTATAATATTATCAAAGGAGGTTTGGAAAATGAAAAAAATATTTAGTTTATTACTTCTAGGTATGGTTACTATATTTCTAATATCTTGTTCTAAACAAAATAGTCTTTATGGAAAATATTATGATATCTATGACGGTAAAGCTAAACTTATTTTAGAGTTTAATGAAAATGGTGGGAGATTCTACGAGAATGAAACCCGTGCTGTAACGAATATTGATACTAAAAATAAGACTTTTACATTTTCTGTTAACGGTCGTGACGTTGTTGTTACCTACGATTTAAAAGAAAATGGCACTTTAAAGTATGATACAGGTAGTTATTTTACTTCAGGTAATGAAAATATTGCATACAAAAAGGATAGTGAAGCCTATAAAAAGGCATTGAAAAAATGACTTAGAGATTTTCTCTAGGTCATTTTCTTGTTATTAAAAGGAGTTTCGCATGTCGTTTAGCTGCTACTTCTGTTAGTTGTTTAGGATTCCAAGCATAGCTAATAGATTGTCCCTTATCATACAGTCCCCAAATTTTGAATTTTGGATAACATTGTTTTACCAAAGAGATAAATTGAGTATCTGCTAACTCTGGTAAGTCAATATCTGAAACAAAGTTTGATTGATTCATCAGATAATGGAATATTTCTAGTGTACTAGGTTCAAATTCATTATAATCAGAGATAATATAGTCTTTCACTTGGTCAAAGTAACCGATAATGTGTTTGTTTTTTCTGGTTAGATAATCTTCTACAGTTTGTTTTGCAGATAGCCTATTCATGTCTAATTCAAAATTTAAAAAGTCTGTCAAACGAGTTTTGAGAGCTTGACCAGAAACTTGTAATGCTGTTTCTACCTCTTGAAAAGCCATTTGCTGGTAAAAAATCTTAGTTAGAAGCACAATATCAGGCATTAAGAGAAAAGCTGAGTAAAGATTAGCTTCCCTTTCTTGTAGAGAATCATCATGAAAATCAGTAAATACTCGCCTACTGTGGTGTAATAAGATGTGACCCAATTCGTGACATTTTGTGAAATTTTGACGATTGGTAGAATCGCTATCTTGATAGGAAATCGTTAAAACATCATCATTGATATTAAAACCTGCTATATCTATTCGGATATGATGAGGAATGACAAGTATATTTTTCTTGTTGACTTCATAATTGAAGTAATCCTGAAAAGTATAATGAAGAGGATGTACTTTATTTAATTTCATGAATGGATAAAGTGATTGCTTTACACGATTCCAAACATTGAAGTAAATTCTTTGCACGAAACATCAGTCTTTCTTTTCTTTATTCATAGCCTTAATGGCTTTTTCTCTCTCTAACAGAAATTTTCTTAAATCTTCTTCTAGTATTTTCCTCTCTTCATCAGATAAATTTTTAGAAGTTTTCCGATACAGAACTTCAAACGTTGATAAGTCAATCTCATCTGAATTTTTGTAATCAGATTTTCCCATTAAATAATCAATGGATACATTATAAAACTGCGCAAACTTTTCTAATGTTTCTGAAGACGGTTTTCTTCTTCCATTTTCCCATTGGGCATATGAGGGTTGCGATATATTTAAACTTTTAGCTACATCGCTTTGCGTTAGATTAGCTTCTAAACGCAGAGCTTTTAAGCGTTCGGGAAACATGTTTATACCTCTTTAAAAATTTTTAATTTTTTTACAAAAAACTCTTGACAATATAGTCACAAGACTATATAATATAAATATAGTCAGTTGACTATATGGCGATTTTGCTAGATTTACCTAAAAAGTGAACTTAACTTCAATAAAGAATAGACAAGGAAATTTAGCAAAATAGTTGAATTTGTCCTTTGAAAATTGAATAAAAAAGTGCGTCAGACAACCTCACTCAAGCTTAGCTGACCAACACACAATAATCATTTAGCAACTATTATTGTAACGGTTTTATCGCAAAAAGTCAAGAAGGTTGGAGTAGATGAACACAAAGATCTTTGGAGTTATCTCACGCACTCGACTTTTTGCCCCTCTTGACCGGATAACAAAGGGGAACTGCTGGCGCTGGTGGCGTCGGAAATGCTGACAGGTAAGATACGTTCTGCTGGGGTAAGCATAGGCGGTTAATCGTGGCTATAGTGTAGTGAGATGACTATAATAACAGAGATTAGTCAAGTACAGCTATAGGACGGTGATAACAACACTGAGTGTGCGATGATATGAGCATACCCTAAACAGGTATATTCCTGTTTAGAAGAGTAGAAAATAAAGTAAACTCTATAAGCTAGAAAGTGAGGTAACTAGTTTTGAACGAAGAATTACACTACTTCTCTACCAAAATTCAAACTAAAGCATTAAAGAAGAATCTATATATTCTTATCACTGGAAAATCAGGAGTGGGGCGAAGTTTTGTTGCTCCAAGCCCAAATAAGGTGTTACAACTGGGGTATTACATCTGAAAAACTAAATTGTTCATTTGTTAAATACGACCTTTCCAACAATTCTTTATCCTTCATTTGATATTGCTTTTTACAATGAAATAGATAATATAACTCATTTTGAAAGATGAAAAATAATTTATCAAATTCGCTTTTGAAAAAATTATCGTTTATCATGTATCTTGGGTCAATAATAAGAGCTTTAATTGTTTTATCATGATTTTTAAAAGCTTCTGATACTCTATGATTCCCGTCAATAAGAAGAAAACCAAATGTTCTGGCATTGTAAAAATGGGTTAATAAAATAGGTAGGACTTTAAGACTTCTATTATCTGTTTGTGAAATGGGTGTCCAAGTAACAAATTCCCTAGATTTTTCAAAATAAGTTAATGGGATTTCTGTGGCATTTTGCTTATTTTGTTCAGCTAGTTTGACAAGAGGTGCAACAGTAAAGTTGATAACTATAGTATTTTTGCCAAAGATAGTAGCTTTTTGGAAGGATTCTTCTGTTGTTACAGCATTTAGAATCTCATCTAACTTTTTATTTTTTTTAAGAATCTTTGAATCCGCATTTTTTAATTTTGTTTTCCACTGATTGAGATAATTTTTTTGTAAATTGAAATTATCGAACATTGGAAAGGTCTCGAAATTTTTCATTAAATCAACATAGTCGATAGTGTAAGGTAGCATACTCGAAAAATCAATAGGCATAGTCTTCTCCTTTACACTATTATCATACCATTTTCTACTCTTTTAAGCAGGAATCATCTGTTTAGACGAGTAGAAAACACTCAAACAAATACAAATGATTGACAATGTAAACTATATAGATTACAATAAATAATGAAAGGTGGTGGCATTTATGGCAACTGTTCCAACGCAAATTCGGATTGATGAAACTGTCAAAGCCCAAGCAACTTCATTATTTAATGACTTGGGGATGGATATGTCTAGTGCGGTCAATATTTTTCTTCGTCAATGTCTATTGCGTGGTGGACTTCCTTTCACGGTTGAAGTCCCCAATTATAGCCAAAAGACCTTAGAAGCTCTGGCAGAAGCTAAGCGTATTTCTCGTGATGAAACGGTCGCTTCTTATGGCAATCTAGCAGATTTAAAGAAGGCTCTGGAAGCTTAGATGTACCAAGTCAAGTTCACCTCTGCTTTTAAAAAGAGCTACAAACGGATTAAAAAGCGAGGCTTAGAGATGACACTCTTAGATGAAGTGATTGAAAAACTCCGCCTAGGACAGACACTAGAAGAAAAATACCGTGACCATGAACTCAAAGGAAACTTTGTTGGCTTTAGGGAATGCCACATCAAGCCAGATTGGCTCTTGATTTATCTGATTGAAGATGATATTTTGACATTGACTTTAGCTGATACAGGCAGTCATGCGGATTTGTTTAAGATGTGAAGACAGTTCTTTGTGAGCTGTCTTTTTTGTTTTCTACTCCTTTAAGCGGATGAATGATTAGCCTATCCATGTCCTTTCAAACGGACATTTCAAAAAATTGCCATTCTAAAGGAAAGCGAGAAAAAACGATGAATGATTATGAACAAAGTTTTCACCGTCTTTATGAGAACTTTGTTTTTTCTTTGAAAATCTATCCTGATAACCATTATCAAAAGGTCTTATGTTATCAAGTGCTAGAAAATATGGATAAGTTATTTCACAACTACCAAAAACTAGGCTTACCAACAGTTCAGTTAGTCCAATGGAAAACCCACTATAAATTTAAAGTTAAACATGATTACATTATGAATGGAGGTACAACATGAATTATTTTGAAAAACGATTCCAACAAATCTATGAGAAGTTTCTTTTCTCCCTTAAAATTTATCACACGAATCCTGCACACTGTGAAACGTGCTACCGAGACTGTCTGAATGAAATGGACAGTCTTTTTTTACGTCATAATACCCATGACCAATTTGCTAAACAGCTTTTGCATTGTAAAAAGACTTTTCAATTTAAAGTTAAAAAAGCTTATTTTGGAATGTGAGGAGGACGGTATGACCAGAGTAAGAGCACCCGCAGATTAGAAAAGATGAGTTGATTTTTTGACCTAGATAAGTCATAAAACGGTCTAAACAAAACAGAAATTGAGGTAAATCTAATGGAAATTACAAAAGTATTCGTCGACCAAAACCAAGTATTAGGAAATGAAGTCTTTGTCTCAGGTATGGAAGAAGTCCGTGCCAATGATTACAACCCTGTCTCTTATCGTATCTTTGAAATTTCAAGTCGAAAAGAGCCCTCTGCCTTCCTTATTGTAGAAGGGTTTAAAATGTCTGATGTCCCTGAAGGGCGTCAAAAAGTCGTCTTCCCACGTGGGATTGCCATTGAGCGCCGTAACTTCCGTTTTGGAGGCAAACGTAAACATGAAAATGTCATTGTTGCGGAAGAAATGCGTACAGTAAAGTCTAAATAAGAAATAGAATAGGAGAAACACTATGACTGTAAAATTTGCTGCTGATGTGATTGAAACTTTTGATACTGTAAAAACTCTTGGAACTCTAAATTTCCTTGAAGCTATTCCTTTTATGCACTGGGAAGACTATGTGGAAGAAGGAACTGGTGAAGAAAAGCGTCGTGAAACAGATAAGGTTGATTATGTAGATGTGAAACTCTACTCCTCTGCGGTCAATGGGGATATTACCGTAACGGTTCCACCTGAAGCAAAAGTGGCTCAAATGACCGCTGAAAAGAACTACAATGATGAAGTAACGCTTGTAGCTCCTACAGCTCGTTTCTGGTCAAATTCAGAAACTATTAACAATCGCCGTATCACCACAAGTGGGGTTAAACTACGGGCTAAAGATGTTGTGTTAGTGGGAAAGCCTGAACCTAAAAAGGAAGGATAAGCGCCTATGAAGTTGTTCACCTATCGGGGGATTCGTGTTCGGAAGTTTCATGAAAAAATCAAACGGCTAACCTTTGCTCTTTTTCTTCTGCCCTTTCTTCTTGGAGGGGGCATTTTCGCTTACCTGCACCGAGACCAGCTTCAAAATCAGGTTCAACGTGACCCGATAACATACGGGATTCTTTTTGGTGGAGGGTTATTAGGATTGCTGCTACTAGATGGCGTAGTGCAAGTGATTTGTTACCGAAAATTTCTTTTCTTTAGCCGTCTAGACAGTTTACGGATTCTTTCTCACTATTTGCTCGATAATAACTTGTATAAGGTCAAAAAGACCAAATCCAACAACCGTACAAGAGAACGGATTCTACTACCAAAAGTGTATTTGAAGCGTGACCATTTTAGTATCACAGTGTCATTGCGCCTTCAAGGTAGCCGATTTCAAGACCGTTTTATCGCCCTTGAAAAACCTCTTGAAATTATGTTTGACGGAGACTTTATGAATAAGCAATTCACCAAAGGCTACGTTTCTTACACTATTGCCATTGACCAATTTTCAGGTCGCTTATCTATCTTTGATGTTAAGATGACTGAAAAAGGGATTTATCTGATGAAAGATGTCTATTGGGATTTCAATAAACATCCACACTTGCTGATTGGTGGTGGAACGGGTGGTGGTAAAACGGTTCTCTTGATGATTCTGATTTGGGTTTTAGCTCAAATTGGTTATGTGGAAATCCTTGACCCGAAACGCTCTGACTTTGTCGGATTGAAAAATATTCCTGTCTTTAAAGGTCGGGTTTACTGGGATAAAAAAGAAATGTTAGCTTGTTTAAAGCGTGCTGAGCAGGAAATGGATAAACGTTATGATTACATGACCAGTCGCCCTGATTATCAGGCAGGGAAAAAGTATTATGCTTATGGGCTAAAACCTCGTTTTATCGTCATTGATGAGTTGGCAGCCTTAGCTGCTAAATTAGAGCGAGATTATCAATCATCTGGAGACTTTATCGAATACCTAACCGAATTGATTTTGAAAGGTCGCCAATCTGGGGTAATCATGATTGTTGCTATGCAACGTCCTGATGGGGAATATCTCAAAACCTCTTTACGTGACCAATTTATGAAACGAATTTCTGTTGGTCACTTAGAAGATACTGGTAATAAAATGATGTTTGGAGACGCTAACGCTAATAAAGTCTTCAAAAAGATTGATGAAATTGACGGTGAGGAAGTTTCCGGTCGTGGTTATATTGCAAACGGTGGAGAAGTAGCTAGGGAATTTTACTCTCCTCTTGTACCACTAGATGACGGCTTTTCTTTCTTTGAAGAATATAAAAAGCTACCCGTCTTGAATGACCCGTTATTAGAGACACTAGAAACTACGCCCACTTCATCATCTGACTTACCCGTTGAACAAGCAGAATCGTCCCTACTTCCTCTGAATGACTTCGCCAAGGAAGCAAACATCCCAATTTCAACCTTACGAAATCTTGTGAAATACATAGAAAAACAGGACTATACATTCATCAGAGAGGACAACCGTATTCTGTTAGATGAAGCAGATAGGGCCTTATTGGAGGAAATTGTGACGGAGAAAGAACAGACTGACTTGCCTTATAAGCAAGTTGTCCTTCAATACTTTGAAACACCTCCTGAGCCAGCGTAGGCACGAAGGTCAAGGTCAGGGCAAGGCCCGTCCGACCTGCCCGACCGAGCTGACAAGCGGGCGTTTTGGGGTGTGCCTTAGGCACGCCCCAAAAGGGCTTAACCTCCCGATACTAATAGGGGGGTTAAAACTAACACAAGTCCTTAAAAGGCTGTTCTTATCCCAATGACTAGCTTAGCTAGTATGAACACAAAAAAGCAAATACTTGTACAATATTTTGTCAAGTGTTATAATAAGGATAGTATTAAAGTGAGGTAAAGTAAATGGAAGCTGTAGTCTATTCAAATTTCAGAAACAACTTAAAGAATTATATGAAAAAAGTCAATGATGAATATGAACCTCTAATGGTTGTCAATAAAAACCCTGATGAGAATATTGTGGTCTTATCTAAGGAAAACTGGGATAGTATTCAAGAAACCATCCGCCTAATGAATAACGATTATCTTTCAGACAAGGTTCTATCAGGGATGGAACAAGTTAAACAAAAGAAAGTCGTTCAACGCCAATTATTAGAGGTGGAAGATGTTTAACTTTACAGAACAAGCTTGGAAAGATTATGTTTCTTGGCAACAAGAAGATAAAAAGATACTCAAACGTATCAATCGTTTAATTGAGGATATCAAACGAAATCCTTTTGAAGGGATTGGAAAACCAGAGCCATTAAAATATCGTTATTCGGGTGCTTGGTCTCGTAGAATTACAGATGAACACCGATTAGTCTATCTGGTTGAAGAAGATGAAATTTATTTCTTATCCTTTCGAGACCATTATAAATAAGAGCAATCAATTATCCATTGGTTGCTTTTTTGTTTGCTGAAAGGAGATTGTGATTAGTGTTAGCCAACACAGATTTAAAGCGTATCAGGCTTGAGTTAGGATTTACCCAGCGAAAAATGGCAGCTATGATTGGTTATAGTTACTACAACTACCGAAACATTGAACAAGGTCAACGAAAAATGACGAAGGAATTTGAAAAGGCACTCTTTCACTTTCTGAATCGCAAATCAGAAACCAAGTTAGAAAGCACGGTAGACTGGTTAAAAATTCGGTTCAAAACACTTGATTTTAAAGCAGTTATTACACATGTTCTAAAATTAAAACCAGCTGATTTCTTTCACGAAGAAAAAAGCTTCTACAGCTATTCAGACATGGTGACCTATGGTTCTATTCGAGTGCTTTATTCCCATTCTGAAAAAAAGGCAGAAGCTGGAACGCTGATTGATTTAACAGGAGGAGGTTGTCGTGAGCTTGAACTGTTATTAAAGAAACAAAACCGAGATTGGTTTTCTTTTCTCCATGATGTCTTTCTCTTTGCGGAACAAGAACGAAAAGATAGACTTTTAGAAGACTTTTTAGCTTTTCCACGCTTCGATATTGCCCTTGATGAATTATATAAACCGTCAGGAAATCTTGACTTATTTGATATTAAAAATCGAATCTTTGACAATAAAATCATCATGCGTAAGCTCCGCACTTTTGCTGCTATTGAAGGCTTAAAAAAGGTCGAAAATTGCTTTGTTAATCAAGGGCTAACATTGAACTTCGGAAGCCGTCAATCCAGTCTCATGATTCGCTTTTATCAAAAGGATTATGAACAAGCGCTCTTAAAAGATGTGTCTGTTAACTATATCCATGAAGCCTATAACTATAAAAACCGTTATGAGATTGAATTACACGATACCAAGGCTTTTGATATTTTAAAAGAATGGTATACACTGGAAACAGACTTGACCAAAATAGGCGCTCGGATTTTAAATAACTATTTTGAAGTGAAAGATTGGAACGGTAACTATGATAGTGAATGGGATAACCTGCTTGGCACACAAGCGGGGTTTAAATTTGTCACACGTCCTCGTCAAATTAACTACGCAAGGACAAAACATTGGGTCACAAAGCAAGTCTCTAGTGCTTTGAAGTTGATGAAGATAGCAGATATTGTTTTTCAAACAGATGAGCTTTCAGAGATTATTTCTGAAGCTTATTTAAGTAATAACCATACCAAACTAGCAGAAGAAATCTGCGAACGAAATGGAGTTGATTTTGATGTTATTGTCGGACAGATATAAACCTATCAATATTCCTGATAAATTCAATCGCCCTCTTCAAACAAAGACCTTCCCAGTCGGCTATGAAGAGCTTTACTTATCATTTTATGATATAGAATTAGTTAAAGATTGGATAGACTATTGGGGACTGCTATATCATCAGCCTAAGAAAGATTCTGAATTAAAATATGCGGAACAATTTAGAAATCAATCCTTTAAAGATGAGAATCACCGACAAAATACGATTAAAAAGGCAGCTAGGCAAGAAGCTAGACAGCCTTTTTTTGATGAATTAACAACAAAACCGCTAAAAAAGATGAGTAAAAACGCTCGCTGGGTGGCAGAAATGCTAGTACAGACGGGCTACGCTCAATTGGTACTATAAAAATGAAAGGAAAACTCGAATGGAATATAAAGTTGAATTAAATAGTCTGGATAATTTCAAGGCTTGGTCAGGCGCACGCAATACACTAGCCACTGTTCGTGAACGAGGTGATATGGATAGACTAACTTCACTTGGTGAAGATATTTTTTCAGGAAGTATTCCCACAGAAACAGAAATCAATGATTGGCTTTGGTTTGATTCTGATAATATCTATCGATTCCTTGGCTATCATGATTTGGTAGAAGATGACGTATGAAGGTTGTAAAGAAAATTTACGAGGGAATCTCCTGCTTTCCTGATAAAAACGAATTCTGGAATCTCTACATTGTCCTAATGAAGGAAAGAGAGTTTTTCTTAGACGCTTTTGCACGGGAAACTGCTAACCTTGATTACCCCGTCCACTACCAACACGCTTATTTCACACTGGATGGTCAAGTGTTAGACTTCAATCAACACATGACGACACAACTTGTCACTCTTTTTAGACAACTTATATTAGAAAATCAAACAACATTTATGGAGGAACTGATAATGGCAACACAAAATACACTCGAAAAGAAAGTTAGAGCGGTCTCATTGGAGTTAGGAGAACTGATGAAAGCTCATAATGATAAAGAAGCTTGGACAAAAGCTGGTGAATTAAACGGTCTCCTCAAAAAAGAAGAAGCTAAGCAAGTCCCAGAAACGCTTGTTGAAAGCCTCCGCTCTGAACTGCGCGGTTATTATTATGTCAATGGGGAAATCAATAAACTTCATAAACAACTTTATGCCAAAGGAAATAAATTGGTTGAACTAGCCAATCAATAAGGAGAAATCATGGATAAATTGAAACTTATTTTACGTCAAACAAAAGCTTATTTAGGACGTTTTTCTAAGCGCCCTAAAAAGAAAGGAAAGCCTAAACTAACCATTGCAAACAAAAAAACAGTCAATCTTGCCGTTCTATCAGGATTGGCTTTTATTTTACTTGTGGGGCTATTAGGAAGCATTCGGGCTATGACTATGTCCGGTCAAGTTAAAAACCTTGAAAAAGCCGTTTCTTCTAACAAATCCGCTTCTTCTACTTCTTCTGCTACAACAACAATTGATAATCGCTTGCAGTATTATCTGAATGACTTTGTTAATTGCTATTTTACCGTTCCTAATGATTCAGACGGTCAAACAAGGCAAGCAAAACAACTGAATAGCTTCTACGGTTCAGAACCTGATATTCAAGCACAAGGTCAAGTCAAAAATCCTAGTCAATTGAGCTGGTCACGCTTACTAACGATTACAGACAATATAGCCACTTATGAAGTACATTACAAACAAACCGTAAAAAATGGTAATAAAACAGAAGAAAAAGAAATCATAACAGGTTTTAATATTCCTTATGCTAAAACAAAAACGGGCTACTATGTTACCGGCTTACCTTGGTTTTCTAGCCTATCTACCAGTCAAGCAGATAAGAAAAGCATAAATACAGAAGTCAAACTCAATCAATCAGATAGGCTTTCAGAGAAAACAAAGAAGAAACTGGATAAATTTCTCAATGTTTTCTTTACGAACTATACGACTGACCAAGACGACTTGGACTTAGTGGCTCATAATGTAACGGTTGTAAAAAATACCACTTTTAAGACCTTGGATTTTAGTTACTACAAAGCAACCGATAAAGTAGTTATTGCCTATGTTCAGGTGACGTTTGAAGTCGCAGGCTCTACACATGCTGAAAACTTTACCTTGACCTTATCAGAAAAAGGCAAGTCTTATTATGTAGAGAAAGTCAGTCATACAATTCCTGCTAATTACGCAGATACAAAAGAATAAAAGGAGATTTTAATCTATGAGTTCATCTAATTTACAAACATGGCTACAAGGAGATGGCTTCTGGTTCATTACCTTTGGAGCGATTATTCTTATCATTTTAGCTTGGAGAAACAGCTCTTGGGGGCGTCTGTTTTCAACCCTTATTTTCTATACTGTTAATGCGTCTTTAACAGGGGGTGGAAAACAGTTGCTTCATGTCCTTGGCTGGTTCCTTCGTCTCTTTGGTATTGAAACGGGGTTATGATATGGAAGAAGAACGACTGTATGATTATGCTAGAGGAATAAACGCTCCCTACTGGATTCAAGAAGTCAAAACACAAAAAGGGAAACGCATTTGGTATTTTGCAACGCCTATGCAACTTTCCTTTTTTGTGGTCTTTGCTCTCGTCTTGATTTTAATGTTGACAGTATTTAACTCAATTCTTCTTCCGTTGAACAAATTAACACATTCCATTTCGCTCTATCTTTACTGGTATATCCCTTATAAACTCGCCAAATTTTATACAGAATATGAACCACAAGGAAAGAAAATGCACGTTTTCTTATGGGATTATATCTGCTATCTTATAGATTTTCGCCTCAATCGAAAAGCGATTTATCATGAAGATAGAATGAAAATGATGGATGAAGAAGAAATCGTTTTTGAAAAAACAGATTTATAAAGGAGGTCTAATGGTTCTAAAACTAGTCTATCCTATCCTTAAAACACAGGATAATATAGCTTTAACAACAGAGAAAACAGTGATGAGTTTTTATCGTATTCCCAATACTCCCATCACTATTACAGATAAAATAAAGAAACAAAAACACAAACTAACAACCGCTCAACTGATAAAAAAGCTGGTTAAAAACAAGTCCTTTGAAGTCTCTTTGATTCCAAAGGACTATTTACTAGAAGAAAAGATGAAAGACTTTTCTCATGCCTTGTCTTCCGATAGCCAAGCACTGGGTAAGGAACTGTTGCAGTATTCGACCGACAAATTGACACAAGAAATGGAAATTCCCTATCAGTTTGACTGGTTGATTGGTGTCACCCTTTTAAAAGATGACCAAAATACCACCGTTCAGGATATGGCGGTTGAGCGCTTCTCTGAAGTCTCTGAAATGATTGCCAATAGTGTGGGCTTTCAATATGAGATTCCTGAAGATTGGGCGCAAGATTATCTAGTTAGTGAAGCGACCGTCTATCAAACCCTTTCTGCTCTTCGGGCACAACGCTTGACCAATGAAGAGCTCTTTTACTATCAACGCATGCAGTACTTGCGCTATATTCCTCATCTAAAGCAAGAAGTCACAGCTAATCGGGCACTCTTTAATGTGACAGATACGGTCTTAAGACCAATGACTGGGGGCTTTATGAAGTTAGACAGTTCCTATGGTTCTTCTTTTCTTACCATTCTTCCTATAGCCAAAACTCCAACTATCTTTAATGGCTTTCATCTGGGAGAATTTACCCAACGCTTTAACTTTCCTGTAGAACTACGGATAAAAGCAGAATTTATTGAAAAGAACTCTCTCAAAGGTCGTATGGCACGTTCTAATATTCGTTACCGCAACATTATGAATGAAGCAGAAAGTACCGATACCGTCCAACAAGATGAAATTATTCTGGGGGCAATGTCTTTAAAAGACCTCATGAAAAAGGTAGGCGGAAAAGAAGAAGTCATTGAATATGGCGCTTACCTCATTGTTTCTGCTTCTAGCTTGTCCCAACTACGACGTCGCCGTCAGGTGGTCTTAAGTTACTTTGAGGATATGCACGTAGAAGTCAGTGAAGCCAGCCACGATACACCCTATCTCTTCCAGTCTCTCCTCTATGGTCAACCGCTTGAAAATAAGACCAGAACGTGGACACACTATGTCACTCCAAGAGGCTTTGCGGAGTTAATGCCCTTTACCAATACCTCTTCGGGAAACCATATTGGCTGGCATATAGGGCGAGTAGATAATTGGACAGGACGTTGGGAAAGTATTGAAAAGGCACAAGAAGCGTCTAAAAATATGGTACTTTTTAATGCGACTGTAGGAAATAAAGAAGGAATTGCAGGAAAACTCACGAAAAATCCACACATTTTGATTACTGGAGCAACGGGTGAAGGAAAATCCTTTCTAGCAGAACTTATCTTTCTTCTAACTTCTCTTCAAAATGTGAAATGCTTGTATGTTGACCCTAAACGCTCTATTCGTAAACATTTTGAAGCCATTGTCAACAACCCAAATTTTGAAAAGCAGTTTCCACTTCTGGCTGAACATATCAAACAGATAAACTTTGTCACCTTAGATAGTAAGGTGAAATCCAATCATGGGGCTCTTGACCCAATTGTCATGCTGGATAAAGATGACGCTGTTTCGGTTTCAAAGAATATGCTCAATTACCTCATTTTCTCTAATAAGCGAATTAAGGTTACCATGAAACAAATGACGGCTATTTCTAGAGCGATTAACAAAGTGGTGGCTCAAAGACAAGCGGGAGAAACCGTTGGGTTAAAACACGTTCTCAAAGAGCTCACTAATAGTCAGGATAGCACTATCTTTGAAGTAGGAGACTATTTGACTTCAATTGTTGAAAATTCGATTTTAGAATTAGCATTTTCTGATGGGAATGTGGAAGGATTGTCTTACGATAAACGAGTAACTGTTTTAGAAGTAGCTGACTTATCTCTACCGGATAATAAAGATAATAAACAAGATGTTACACCAGAAGATAAGGAAATCAATTCTACGGCTCTGATGTTTGCCTTGGGAGCTTTCTGTACACGGTTTGGTGAGTTAAACCGTTATGAGGATACGATTGAATTTTTTGATGAAGCGTGGGTTCTAATGAAGTCAGCAGAAGGACGAGCTGTTATCCAATCCATGCGCCGTGTTGGACGCTTCTTTAATAATGTCCTTTGTCTGATTACCCAATCCGTCCATGACGCCGAAGGAGATGACGATACCACAGGATTTGGGACACTCTTTGCCTTTAGAGAAGACAATGAACTTCCCGATATTTTAGAACATGTTGGCCTAACGGCTAATGAAGAAAATCTGGAATGGATAAAGAATATGATTTCAGGTCAATGCCTCTATAAAGATGTTTATGGCAATCTCAATATGATTTCCATTTATAACATTTTTGATAGTATTGACCCACTTCTAAAACCAATGAAAGCTACGGTTTCTTCCAATCTTGAAAATAAATACGCATCTTAAGGAGGTGAGCTTGTGCAAGAAGCATTTGAAAAATTAAAAGGTATGGATATTTTTTCTTTAAAATCCTACATGATGAAAACTGGTTTTGGAGATTTTAGCGGTGTTTGGGTGATGTTCAACGAAATCTTTGTCAACTTCCCCTTTTTTCTCCTCAACCTTATTGTTGGTTTCTTCTCCTTGATGATTCGGATTTTAGAAAATGTCCGTCTTTACGACACCTACAAGCAATATGTTTTTAATGGAGCTCAAACCATTTGGCGAGGCTTTACAGGGGCTACTTCTGGTGTGGCTCAATCATCATTAGTCTTTCTGATTCTCCTTTGCTTGGCTTTTTATCTCTTTTATCAGTTCCTCATTTCTAAAGGCAATTTCTCTCGAAAATTGCTTCATGTCCTTCTGGTTCTCTTTTTAGGCTTTGGTTGGTTTGGGACAGTTGCTGGAACTTCTGGTGGATTGTATTTGCTCAATACAGTAGACAATGTCGCTAGTACTACGATTCATCACATTTCCAATGTCTCCGTCTTCTACGGAAAAAATCAATCTTTAAAAATAGGGTCTTCTGTAGCTGATTCTTATATCGTAGAAACCTCTTATAAAGCCTATCTCTTTGTCAATACAGGACAAGAAAACGGGAAATACAAAGACCGTCAAACAGGAAAAGAAGAACCATTTGATGATTCAAAGGTTCTAGGAAGTTTGGATAAATCAGGCAAGTTTAAAGCAGTTTCTACCGCTGATAGGAATAAATATTTAGAAATAGGAAATGGAGCAGGTGATGATAATGAACATAACCGTTGGGTATCGGCTATTCCTGACTATATTCCTGTTAAGTTCTTCTATATCCTTTTTAAAATGGTAGAAGCAATTGTCATTGCCATTCCTATTGTTTTAATTCAATTGCTCAATGTCCTTGCACAAGCCCTTGTCCTTATCATGATTCTTCTTTTCCCTATTGCCCTTTTGGTTTCCTTTATTCCCAAAATGCAAGATATTCTCTTTGGTGTTTTCAAAGTCATGTTTGGAGGGCTTACTTTCCCAGCTATTACAAGTTTGTTGACTTTAGCTTTGCTTTACCTCGAAAAAATCATTGAAGGATTAGTAAATAGTGGCTTTAATAATGTTATTGGTGATTTCTCCTCTTTATCCACTTTTAGCGCTCTCTTTAAACTGATGGTTTCTGTTTTTGCCAAAGCTGTGATTTATTGGTTGCTTTGGAAACATAAGGGAGAATTAATTGAACTATT
Organism: Streptococcus mutans; assembly: GCF_006739205.1. NCBI lineage: Bacteria > Bacillati > Bacillota > Bacilli > Lactobacillales > Streptococcaceae > Streptococcus > Streptococcus mutans. The sequence continues at coordinate 176,068 of NZ_AP019720.1, read as the reverse complement.
ATTGGGTTCACGAGCAAAGATTGCGTTTGATGAGATAGATACTAAGGTCAAAGAAACCGTTTCAAATGGACAAGAGGGTATGAAGCAACTACCTGCAAAAGCGACTAATGCCTTTGAAATGGCTCAAAAATCAGGAAACTTTTTCCTTGCTGGAGCAGGATTTGGGGCTGGACTCTTTGTGAATGCTGGTAAACAGATGAAAACTCTTTTTTCAAATCCACATCCAACTTCAGAAAGAACAGAAAGTTCAACACCTTCAGAAAATGACAAGGAGGAAACACCCGCTACTTCTTCCTTTGAAGAAATAGGCGCTCCCGACGAGGTAACAACACCGTTTCAAGAGCCAGATATGCCAATGGAGACTTTTGAATCTGCTATTCAGGAAGAAGACACAAGCGTTCAACCTTTTGACACAGAACCTTCTCCGCTAATAGATACAAGGCAAAGCAGAGAACAGGAAGAGTTTGAAGAACGCCGTCACAATCGCCTCTCTTGGAGACAAAAATATCACATCAATAAACTTGAAAAGGAATTAGAACCTTATAAAGATGATGAAGCACTATACCAAGCGCAAGGTTCAAATGCCTTTATCAGGAACTATCGTAAAACCTTTCCAAAAGACGATAAATTAAAAGTCAATATCAACCGTAAACATCAGATAATAGAGGAATTAGCACGATTGAGAGGAGGAAAGGAATGATGAATACACGCATTTATTCTAAAAGAGGTTTTGAACAGACGGTGAACAATGCGGTTGCCCTTGCCTATGAAAGGAGAAAGCCTTCTATTGACTTTCTCCTTTTATTTTCAGTAAAAGAGGCTGAGAAAGAGCAATTGTTGGCAACTATCAAAGAAAATCCTCTTATTTTGACGGCTCAATGGCGATTTGAAACGGTGATGATGACAGTCTATGTGAAAATTTAGGAGGGAAGATGAAGAAAAAACTAGTAATTGTTAGTGTTCTAAGTGTTCTGTTTTTACCTTTGTTCTTGGTTGTTATTATCATGGGAGCTTTTGCGGGTAGTGCGTCTTCTAACGGTCAAACAAAAGGTTTACAAACCAAGCTGACAGCTAAAGAGGTAGCTCAAAAAGCTAATATTTCAGAAGAACGGGCTAGTGATGTCATCAAAATTCTCAATTATGAACTTTCGCAAGAACAATTCACTATCGCAGGAGCTTCTGGAAGCTTAGCGGTTGCAGAGCGTGAAAGTGGTTTTGACCCTAAAGCCGTCAATACAGGTGGTGGTGTGGCTGGCTATTTCCAATGGTCGGGCTGGTCTTCTGCTGTCAATGGCAATCGCTGGTCAAAGGCAAAACAAAAGAAATTAGATTCTGATATTGAACTAGACCTCTTATCTACAGAGCTAAACGGCTCTTATAGCAAAGTTAAAATAGAAATGCAAAAAGCGACTGGCCCTGAAGAGGCAGCTCTTTATTGGTCAGAACATTATGAAGGGGTCGCTTTATCAGACGGTCAAACAAAAGCTAGTGACCTGAAGAAGAATGCGAGAAAATGGTATGACCTCTTCAAAGACACTTTAACAGGTGATACGACTAATGCCAAAACACGAGACGGTGGAGGCGTAACTTCTAATGGAGTGCCTGCTGGATATAGCCTTACAAAGGCAATCAACACCTCTAATTATACTTCTGCGGCCTATCCTTGGGGACAATGCACATGGTTTGTCTATAACCGAGCCAAAGAGGTAGGCGTTAACTTTGACCCTTATATGGGCAATGGTGGGGATTGGAAGCAGAAAGCCGGCTACCAAACCACACATACACCAACTGAACATAGCGCTCTTAGCTTCTCTCCTGGACAAGCTGGCGCAGACCCAACTTACGGACATATTGCATTTGTGGAGCAGGTCAAATCAGACGGGTCTATTCTCATTTCAGAAGCCAATGTCAAAGGACTTGGAGTTGTTTCTTATCGCACATTTGATAAGGCAACGGCGAGCCAATTTACTTATGTGATTGGGAAGTAAAAATTTGACAAGAAACTACATTTGTCGTACAATTGAAATACAAAAGAGGTGATTGTATGACTAAAAAAATGTTTCAGAAACGAGTAGATTCAAAATTACTAGATGAAGTATCGGTGCTATACAAATCCTTAGGAACTTCTGTAGGTGATGCTTTCGTGATGTTCTTACAAAAATCAAAGGAGGTGAATGGATTGCCATTTGATTTAAGAAAACAAGTCCATGCTATTTCTGATAATCCTTTAGAAAGACTAGCTTTGGCAAACTCAAATGTTATCAAAGTGACTGCTTCTAATCCAGAAGCAATCGCAGATTTCTTTGATGAAGACTATCCAGAATACGAGGAAAGACATGGACAACTATAACCCATATGATATTCTGATAGCGACTATCACTTTTAGTGATGGGACAGGAGCTAAAAGACGTCCTGCTCTAGTCATTGCAAATAATGAAGAGGTTATCAGAACCTACCGTATCACTAGTCAGTATTCCCATAAATCATCTTATATCCGTTCAAAATACTTTGAAATAAAAGAATGGGAAGAGGCAGGATTAGTGAAACCATCTTGGATTGATACCGTTCAACTTTATGATTTAGACGTAGAACTTGTTCAAGTTCGCTTAATCGGAAAGTTAACAGAAAATGACCGACAGAGATTTGAAAAATTTTTAAGAGAAAATTAAGAGTATACGATTATATTATAAATAATCCTAAAACTTTTCTTTTTCATAATCTCCTTAAGGTAAGGGCTTTATAGCTCTTGCTTTTTTTGTTGCTTAAAAGGGAGGAAAATTATGCAAGTTATTTTACCAGAAGAGCAAACAAAAGAAATTCAACTTTTTGTTGCAAATCTTATTAAAAATGAGATTGAAACCGTTAAAGAAGATTCAGGGCAAATTAGTCCTTTTTTAAATAAAAAGCAGACCTGTGAGTATCTGGGAATTTCAAATAATACACTAGATATCTGGATAAGAAAGGGAATGCCACATATTCGGATTGGAAAAACAATTCGATTTGATAAAGATAGTATCCGTAGATGGATGATACAACTGGAAAATCACTTTTGATTTCATTATAATAAAGTCAGGGTAATTTTCTAGCTCAGTAAAAAGGAGATTACTATGACAATTACAAAAACAGCAAATGGTTCTTATCGTTTAAAAATCTATGTCCCGACAGAAGCTAGGTCTTCTCTAGGAGTTTCAGGAAATTATTACGATAAGCGGTTTAAAACAAAGAAGGAGGCTAAAGAAGCCGAATTACAAATTTTAATAGATATTAACACTATCCAAAAAGGAGGCGCTCTACCACATCAAGCAATCAATGGAGATATTCTCTTTAAAGATTTTTATCATAATGGCTGGTGGGAAGCTTATAAAGCAGGTCAAACAACTTCAACAAATAAGCCACCTACTCTCCCAACAATTGACAACACGGAAACCGTCTTTAGGTTACACATATTGCCAATGTTTGGAAATTATTCCGTTAAATTTTTGAATCAGAACAAAACGGTTGTTTTAAATTTGATGACTGCTAAGGCTAATGAATATGCAAATTTTAAGGTCATTCGTAGTTATGTTAATTCAATTTTTGATTGGGCAGAGGAATTAGAATATATTGAAATGAATCGTTTATCTAAAACAATCAGTCGTATTAAGGCTACTAAAAAAATAAAATTGCAAGAAGCTAAACGAGATGAGGATTTATACCTTGCTTTAAGCGAGTTACAGGAATGGTTTGAAGCATTTCAAGAAGACCTAGAAAACAAAAGATTGTCGCTTAAAGATTATGTTTTATTTTTTACAACCTTTATCTTGAATGACCGTAAATCCGAAAGCTATGCTCTACAGTGGAAACATATTCTTTTTGAAACATCTGAAATTAGTTTGATTCAAGCATTGGATAAATATAAGAATCCCAAGTCTACTAAGGGAGAAAAGAAAACAATTTTTGCCATTCCCCAAGAATTGACTATTCTCTTACATCAATGGCAAATTCAACAAAAAGCAGAATTAGCAAAATTTGGTATCATTCAAACTCCAGAACAATATGTATTTACTTATATTGATACTAAAGGCAATGTGAATAGCCCTCTGCATTCAGATTACCTTAATAACAAGATGAAATCTGTAGAACGTCGTCACAAAAACCTTAGACATTCCACTCCTCATATGTTAAGACACACTGGTGCTACCTTAGCTAAACAAGCTGGCATGTCCTTAAAATCCATTTCAGAAGCTTTAACACATAGTGATTTGAGCACAACAAAGATTTATGTCAACACTTCAAACGTTGTTCCACTTAGTGCTGGCGAAGCTGCTTACAGAGAACTCAAAAATAAATAAGGTGAAAATAAGGTAAATTTTGAGGTGAGTTTTTCAAAAAGTGCACGAAAAAACACCCAATGAGGTAAACATTGAGTGTCTGTAATCGTTGATGTAAAGCTGTTCTTAACGTTTTGAGAATTGTGAAGCTTTACGAGCCTTCTTAAGACCTGGTTTTTTACGTTCAACCATACGAGCATCACGTGTAAGGAGACCAGCGCGTTTGAGTGCGTCGCGAAAGTCTGGATCAACTTCAAGCAATGCACGTGCAATTCCGTGGCGGATTGCTCCTGATTGACCTGCATAACCACCACCAACAACGTTAACGAAAACATCATATGAACCTTCAGTAGATGTTACTGCAAAAGGTTGGTTGATAACAAGGCGAAGGTCAGCATGTGGAATATATTCTTCAACATCTTTTTTGTTTACTGTAATTTTACCAGTACCCGGTACCAAGCGAACGCGTGCGACAGCGTTTTTACGGCGACCAGTTCCTGCATATTGTGCTTGTGCCATTATTAAATTTATGCTCCTTTCCTCTTAGATAAGTCCTGTAATATCAAGTACTTCTGGTTGTTGTGCAGCATGTGTATGCTCAGAACCAACAAAGACTTTCAATTTCATACCTTGTGCACGTCCAAGAGTGTTATGCGGAAGCATCCCTTTAACAGATTTTTCAATCAAACGCACAGCATTTTTAGAACGCAATTCACCAGCAGAGATTTGCTTTAATCCACCTGGATACATTGAGTGAGTGTAGTAGATTTTATTAGCTGCTTTTTTACCAGTTAATTTAACCTTTTCAGCATTAATAACAATAACAAAGTCACCTGTGTCTGTATGAGGTGTGAATGTTGGTTTGTTTTTACCGCGAAGTACGCTGGCAACAACTGCTGATAGGCGTCCAAGAGGGACATCAGTCGCATCAACAATGTACCATTTACGTTCAACTTCACCTGGCTTAGCCATGTATGTTGTTTTGTTCATGATTTCTCCTATACGAATCTTTATGTTTACAATGTGGATGTTCCGGTCCACAAATTATTTGAAGGGTTCCGGGGCCTTTCAAATGGGGCAAACAATACCGCCTTATATAATATCAAAAAATCAGCCCCAAAGTCAAGACTTACAGGCTGATAATTATAAATTTTTCTCTCTTGTCATTATTAAAGTAAGTTCTGCTTCACTTTCCAAACCAGAAGTCAGCATGAGACAGATTTTTATGATGAAATTACGTTCGAGACGAACTATACTACTTTTACACTTTTGTTCAAATGAGCTTCCACTATCCTGCGCGGTGAAACTTACTTTAAAAATTTAGCAATTTTTCCCACTCTTTAATAAAATAAATAAATAAAAATGAAACTGTTCTAAGATGAACCTCTTTTATTCTTCCCAAAACAGCTCATCTAAACTCTTGTCCAAAACTTTACAAATCTTGATGCAAAGGTTAATTGTCGGATTGTAATCTCCTTTTTCCACAGCTGCAATCGTTTGACGAGATACCCCAACTAAATCAGCTAAAGCCTGCTGAGACAGATCTTTACCGGCACGCGCAGCTTTTAAACGTAAATTTTTCATTTGTCTGCTTCTTTCTTATCAAGATAATGACGGTAGACGATACTTGCTCCCATACAAATTAGCCAAAAACCAGATAAGCCTAAGTAGGAGCATTTTGTGATCGTTTCTCTTAAACTATCATGTTCTAGAATAGACATTATGATAGCAACAAGAAAGACTAGCATTCCCAAAAAAATAAGAGGAACAGCGGCCAAACGACCGATTTTTGCAATTTTTCCAAAACGTGGATCAACAAAAGGACCGACACCTCTTAGAGTACTGTAACAAAAATTAAGAACAAGTCCTCCCCAAAAAGCGATATTAAGCAACAAATCAGTCTTTCCAAAAGTTGCAAAATAGAGTATAAACATAACAAACCAAAATGAAAGACTATAACTTTTAAGTTGAATTTGCTGCTGACGTTCATCGTAAATGACTTGTTTATTTGACTTTTCCATTTTCATCACTTTCCCTCTCTCTTATCCTGAATCGTTTTATAAGCAGTTACTAGAAAAATGACAGCAAAAGTCAAGATAAACAATAAACTCATTGCTTTTTCTCCTGTTAGATAAATATGTCCGTCATGACCAAAGCTGCCTTGACTCCAATTTTGATAAACAGTGAAAATTTGAATAGCAATAATAACGGCATACACATAGAGGAATTTTTTGTTTTTTCTTGCTGTGAAATAAGCATCGTTTAAGATACTGCTACAGACAAAGACGCCTACGATAAGAAAGAGATTGGCAGTACCTGCAAAGGATAGCGAGATATATTTTGCTAACACTTCACCCCATATCACAAGAACAAGATTGAAACCCATAACAACCCAAGCCGCATTGGTATAAGCTTTCTTTTGCATAAGTAACTGGCGTTCATCGTATTCTCGCTTGCCTTTCTTATCCGCATAGAATCTTAAGAAGACAAATCCACCTATCACAATAACCAATAAAATCAAATTAACAACAAGGTCAAACATAAGAGACACTTCCTTTCCTTTTCATCTTTATCATACTTCAATTATAGCATTTTGTCAAATATATTTTACAAAATATCTAAAATATTTTTGAAAAATAAAATCAGATAAACTAACTTATCTGATTTCTCTCTTTATCTGGCTTCTTTACCGATGGTAAAGACTGCTAAAGTATTTGGTCCTACATGTGTTGAAATGACAGGGCCTAAAGGTAGTGTGACTACATTTTTTATTTTTTCATTTGCCAATAATTGCTCTTTTAAATTTTCAGCAGCTTCACTATCATTGGCATAGGCCACAACAGCCGTATCATGAGCCACATCAGCTGTTGCCCGTTTAAGCATTTCTTTCATTCCTTTTTTACGACCGCGTAATTTGGCAAGGGGAACTAATTTCCCACTGGCATCCAACCACAGTAGAGGCTTGATATTAACCAAACTTCCTACGATTGCTGAGGTCTTTGAGAGTCTGCCCCCTCGCATCAAGTGGTAAAGATTGTCCACTAAGAAGAAAGTTCGCAAGCGTGGTCCTACATCAAGAATCAATTCTTTGGTTTTCTTAAGAGATTTTCCTTCTTCGCGGGCTTGAGCTGCCAGCATTGCTAAGTAGCCCTCTCCACCAGCTGCTGCTAAAGTATCAACAATTTCAATGCTTGCTTGTGGATACTCTTCTAAAACAATATCTCTAGCCATAACAGCAGACTGATAAGTTCCTGATAAAACAGATGAAAAAGCGATGTAAAGCACTTCTTGTCCATTTTCAGCGGATTGACGAAAATAAGATTCAAACTGTCCAACATTCACTTGACTCGTCGTTGGTTTACTGCCAGCAGCGATTTTTTCTAACAACACCTTGCTTGTTAGCCGATCGGGACCTACTGTTTCATAAGTGATACCATCTAATTGGACAGTTAAACCAAGCACTTGGACATCATTTTCTTGTGTCCAGCTTTCTGGCAAATCAGCAGTTGAATCGGTCAAAATTTTAAAAGTCATTTTTATCTCCTTTTTCTAGATCATTACTTTCGATTTCTAAAAACTTCATACATGAGAATAGCAGCTGCTACACTAGCATTGAGACTTTGAACGTGTCCATTCATAGGAATCGTCACCATTTCATCAACCTGCTTTTTGATATTGTGAGAAATACCTCGTCCTTCATTGCCAATAATCAAAGCTAACTTCCCAGAAGTGTTCCACTGAGTTGAAGGTGTCCCATTCATATCTGTCCCAAAAATCCAAAAACCAGCTGCTTTCAACTTATCAAGGGCTTGGCCAAGATTGGTCACACGAGCAATGGGGATATGTTCCACTGCACCCGTTGATGTTTTAGCAACAACAGGTGTCACACCGACCGCACGGTGTTTGGGAATAATAATTCCAGTCACATTGGTTGCATCAGCTGTACGCAAAATTGAACCAAAATTATGAGGATCATTAAGCTCGTCTAAGATAAGAAGCAAAGGATTATCTTCTCGCTCTGCTTTTTTTAAAAGCATTTCAAATTCTGTATAAGCAAAGGCTGACACATGTAAGATAAAGCCCTGATGAACGGCTCCTTTTGTCATATCAGACAAAGTTTTCTTGGGCGTCCAAGAGATAGGAACTTTCTTCTCTGCGGCTAGATCCTTTATTTTATCAACATTTTTACCACGTAAGTCATTTTGGATATAGAGTTTATGGCCCGTATTAGCCTGAAGGCTTTCTATGACAGCATGAACGCCATAGACAATATCGGTATTTTCTGTAAAGTCTTTATATCTCATAATGCCATTATAGCATGAAAAATTATTCTTGCGAAAAAAACTTGATTTTCTTAGCTACCTCAATGATGATACGTTTATATACAAACCATTTTCAATTTAAAAGTGTATATTGACAAAATAGCTCTACAGTTAGGAAAACATCAATTAAGCTTGCCATATCGGAATTCTTAATGGAGATCGGCTCATAAATTAAATGGCTTAAAAATAATAATCCTCCCATTAGACATAGGCAATAAATAATTAAAATTTGACAAATTTCTATTCTAGTAATAGAATAGAAATATTCTAGAGATAGAATATAAGGAGACTGCTATGACTATTTCACTGACCGAACAGTTGATACTTGGTATTTTAGCCGAGGGACCGCAACATGGTTATCACATTGAACAAATTATTAAAGAACGCGACATGCGCAAGTGGACGGATGTTGGTTTCTCATCTATTTATTATACTCTTGATAAACTAGAGAAAAAAAGATTAACCGTCAGTACTGTCAGTAAGGGAAAGGAGAAAAAAGATTATCGAATAACCCAAGAAGGTCGGGAAACTCTAAAGGCAGCTACGCAAAAGCTTATCAGCGAACGCAGACCGGCTAATGCTCACTTAATGACGGGGCTTGCAACAAGTTATCTTTTGAATGACAATGAACTGTGCGCAGCCTTTTCCAAACGAAAATAAATTCTTGAAAAAGACCTCAAGGACATGCAAAACAAACAGAAAGGTAACCATAACGATACAGCTGTTGCCCAGCAACTTTTCAGCCTTAGCCAAACGCTGCTAAAAGCTGAGAAAGACTGGCTCAATCAGGAATTAAAGAAAATGGGGTTTGCAAAAAGTCAGTATGAAAAGCAGAAAAAGAAAATTTAGTTAGAAAACCTTATTGAATCCAATCTAGCGTTGGAAAAATTAACATCACTTAAACAAACGTCGTCGATCAGTTTCCCATTTTCTGGGAAGAGGAATTCTTTGCCTCATTTCTAAATCAGAATAGTTCAACTGAAAACCATACTTCAATATCCTATTAAGAAAAAACGACTAACACTAAGGAATTAGCCATGACAGTAATAACAAACACCCAGCCCTTTATTGGACAACATTGTGAAAGCACAACAATAGGCACCCTGCTTACTCAACTAAGCATTTATCTCAGTGAACCGATGATTTTTGGACTTGGCGAAGGACTAGGGTTTGCTATTTTCAACATGAAAACACTTGATTTCCCTTTTATTGGCGGACGAATTAAACCTGATTTGCTGACAGTGAATTTAAGCAAAAACCTTGGAATAAAGCTAATAACGAACGAAACAAATTCAAAAAATAAAGCTTGGAAAACCGTAAAATCACTGATTGACAACAATAAGGCTGTAGGATTAAAACTAGACTGCTATCATTTGGATTATTTTTCAAATCCTATACATTTTGCTGCTCATCATGTTGCGATGCTTGGCTATGATGATAAAAAGGTTTACCTTGTTGACACTAAACAGCAAGGAACAAAAACTATAACTTCCCTTGAAAGTCTAGCCTTAGCAAGAAACGAAAAAGGTCCCATGTCATCTCGAAACAAGTATTATATTTTTGAAAAAGAAACTGCTTTGATTCCGATTGAGACAGCTATTTTGAAAGCTGTCTGTCATAATAGCGAAACTTATCTTAACCCTCCTATTAAAAATTTGGGTTACAAAGGAATTGAAAAAGCAAGCAGAGAAATCATCAAATGGTTTAAACAATCTAAAGATATTCAAAAGGAATTTGCAATGTCTGCTCTGCTGATGAAAAGTGCGGGCACTGGCGGAGCGCTCTTTCGTAATTTTTACCGTGACTTTTTGAAGGAAGCCTATGAATGGACTGGACATTCTGCTATCAAAATAGCTTATGAGATTGTTAAAGATAGTGCTAAAAACTGGTCGCGGCTTGTTCTTCTATTTGAAAAAACTGGAAAAACAGGTGATATACAGTATGTTCTAGAAGCTTCTAAGTTATTAAAGGATCTTTCACTGCAGGAAAAAGAGGGTATGCAACTTCTCAATTCAATAAAACAAATGTAAAAGGCAAAGAAATCTACCTTTGCCTTTTACACTATCTAAGTTAAATAATAAGTGACTGCTTCGGCTATAAATCTTGTCAAGTCAAAATTGCCATATTTAGAAAAATATTGTTTAAAACGCGAATCGTAGACATAAGATTTCGCAATATAAGCCAAAACCTCATCTGAAAAATCACCAATCATCAGGAAAGCCGATTTCCACTGTTCAACAGCTGCCGCTACTTCTGTTGCAGAAAGCGGCAAATGACTCACTCGTTTAAATTCTTGAAAAACTTGGTCAAACTGCTGCTCCATTTTTGTATCATACTGAGTTCTTTCAGTAGAATCAAGCTGTGCCCGATAGTCTTGATAAGTCTGGTAGACCGATGTTTTCCCATAACGAAGCTCTGCTTCTGTTTGATATTGGTCGTTCAACGGTTTTTCAAAAATATCCAAAGTAATGAGCGGCGATCCAGCCAGAAAATTTTCCAGTTCTTTCTTCTTTTTTTGCAAATCCTGAATTTTCTGAACCAAGCGTGTCTGCTGCTCTTCTAAAATCGGACGCAGAGCCTCATCACTGAGCTTGAGTAAGGACTGGATTTCTTTAATAGAAAAATCCAAGGCTTTGAGAAAAAGGATGCGCTGCAAATCAATCAAATCCTGCTGACTATAGTGACGGTAGCCATTTGCTAACTTCCTAGCTGGCAGGAGACCGATTTGGTCGTAATAATGCAATGTTCGCTTGGTTAGACCAGTAATGGTCATGATTTCTTTTAGTGTGTAGTCTCTGTCCAAAATTCATCCGCCTCCGCTAAGATTTCTGAAGCTGGCAAAAACGTTGCTTCTTCAATTGTTTGACCCGTTTTTTCTAAGTAGTATTTTACCAGATAATAGCCACAGGCGTAACCCGCACAATAAGGCATGCCAACTCCGTCCTGACCCATCATGGCAGCAATTTTATCGCCATAGAGATAAGCAGTGATTTTCTGCATTCCCCTTACATCAAGATGTTCACGTAAGAAAGGCTTAACCAGCTGATTGAGCGTCTCCAAGTCTGTCTTGCTTACCCAAGGACCCAGCTTTTCCTTACCATACAGCTGTACAGCGAAATTCTCTGCTAAACCTTCAGCTACAATCATCTCCTTCAGAGAACCACCGTCCCAATCAATAAATTGATAGCGAACATTATGATTGATCTCGTGAGCCAGCGCAAATTGGACACGGTTTAAGGTATCCAAATGGGGCACCAAAGATAAGAAAATATAACCTGGAATACCACCATCTCCGCTGTAACCATCATTGATTTGCAACATGGGGGCAGCTGGATTGGCCAATAAAGCTGTAAAAGTATAATCTTGAACTGGCAGCTGGAAAGAACTAAACCTTGCTAGACTATCTTGAATGGCTTGGTCACATCTTTTCCAAAAGCCATCATCTAAACAGTCAATGAAGGCTTGGTGCTGATCCGTCAGCGTTTCAGGCATGAGATGCATCCAAGAAAGCAGCATCATGATGTCAAAACCGTCCGCCTGCTTTGCCTCGTAAGGAATATTCTGTTTGTAAAATTTGGGCTTAAAAGGCGCCAGAACTTGTTCTTTAAAATAAGCCCTTCTTTTGGCTACAGGCATTTTCAGCAACTCACGGTAAATTTTATCTGAGTGAATGATACGAATGGTCATTGTGTTTTCCTCCTATACTGACAGTATAAAGGATAACGTAAGGTCATAGTCAAGTGGTAAAAAAACAGCCTTCATTGAAAACTGTTTTTATAGTGGATTTAAAAAAGGATAAGACAAGGCAAGAGAAGCAGAAGAATAGAGCTGGAGTTCATCAAAGCGACTTAACGATAACGATGTCCTAACCTTTATTCAATTCACTATATTCATTTTCAACTGTCTGAATACACCAGTCAATCAGCTCTTCCAGCCGCTTAATTTGCTCGGTCATATGGAGATAACCCATAACTGCCTCAAATCCTGTTGACATCTTGTATGTGACAACATCTGTATTTTTGGCCTTGGTATGGCTGTTGGCATTGCGTCCGCGACGGTAAATATCTTCTTCTTTTTCGCTCAAAAGCTGCGCTTCTAACATCTTAGTTATCAACATAGCCTGTGCCTTGGCTGACACATAACGAGTCGTTTTGCGATGCAGCTGATTAGGCTTTGTCAAACCTTGAAAAATCAGATGTTTCCGAATGTAAGTAGAATAAATGGCATCACCCTCAAAAGCAAGGGCGATTCCGTTGATAAGATTAACGTCAACTGACCTAGTCACGCATCCACCTCACACCATCCTTGGTATCCAAAAGCTTGATACCCTGCGCAGCTAAGTCATCACGAATGGCATCAGCTTTAGTAAAATCTCGTGCTGCACGCGCTTTTTGGCGTTCCTCAATCAATTTTTCAATCTCAGCATCCAGAACCTCTTCTTTAAAAACAACACCGAAAATTTGAAGAATTTCTGCAAATTTATCTTTCACAGTTTGATTATAATGACCTGAATTAATCCATTTAGCCAATTCAAAAACAACTGTAATGCCATTGGCTGTATTGAAGTCCTCATCCATAGCTGCTTGAAATTTTTCCAAAAATCTGGTAAATGTAGCCTCATCTACAGTAGCTGTAAAAGGCTGTTCATAGGTATTTTTCAAATATTTAAGGTTGATTTCAGCATCACGAATAGCTTTTTCTGTAAAATTAAAAGGCTTACGATAATGCTGAGTTGCAAAGAAGAAACGTAAAACCTGTCCATCCATTGTCTTGAGAGCATCGTGAACAGTGATAAAATTACCTAACGATTTGGACATTTTCTCATTGTCAATATTAACAAAGCCATTATGCATCCAGTAATTGGCAAATTTTTTCCCCGTTTTAGCTTCTGATTGAGCAATTTCATTAGTATGATGAGGAAATTCTAAGTCAGCACCGCCACCGTGGATATCAATAGTATCTCCTAAAATGGTTGTTGCCATCACTGAACATTCAATGTGCCAGCCCGGACGACCAGCTCCCCAAGGACTGTCCCAAGCAATTTCACCTTCCTTAGCTGCCTTCCAAAGAGCGAAGTCTAAAGGATCTTCTTTGCAATCACTTTCAGCATCCACTCGACCGCTGGCACCAATCTCTAATTCTTCCAAAGTCTTATTGGCCAAAGCAGCATAATTATCAGATTTACGAACACGGAAATAAACATCTCCTGATGATTCATAAGCAAAGCCTTTGTCAACTAAAATTTGGACAAAATCAATAATGTCCTGCATGTAATCAATAACACGAGGATTCTCAGTCGCAGGTTTAACACCAAGAGCAGCAACATCTTCCTTAAAAGCTGCAATAAACTTATCAGATAACGCTTTGGTAGTCATACCAGCTTTCGCAGCTGCCTTAATGATCTTATCATCAACATCTGTAAAATTGGAAATATAATTGACAGTGTATCCACGGTATTCAAAATAGCGGCGAATTGTATCAAAAGCGATAGCAGAACGTCCATTGCCTACATGAATATAATTATAAACAGTTGGTCCGCAGACATACATATTAACTGTATTTTCATGAATTGGAACAAATTCACGCAGACTGCGTGTCAAAGTGTCATAAATTTTTATCATATATTCTATTCTCCAATCATTTTTTAGGAGTCTTTTTTCTTTGGTAAAAAGTACAACCAGCCAAGTAAGACTATCACAGCCCGGACGAGTGAAAACTAGCTTCCTTAGCTTCTTCTAGTTTTTTGAGGTAATATTCACGGTTCTCTTCGATTTCATGGATAGCTGTTTCATCTTTTTGACCATGAATACGAACCACCTTGGCTGGAACACCAACCACAGTGACGTCTGCTGGAACATCCGAAACAACGACTGCACCTGCACCCACCTTAGCGCCCGGACCAACCTCAACCGGACCAATAACTTGTGAATGTGCAGAAATAAGAGCTCCTTGACGAATCGTTGGATGCCGTTTTCCAGTCTCTTTACCCGTACCACCAAGTGTCACACCATGATAAAGCATGACCCCTTTTTCTACGATGGCAGTCTCACCAATAACTAAACCTGAACCGTGATCAATAAAGACGCCTTCTGCAATTTCAGCACCTGGATGAATCTCAATTTGTGTCCAAAAACGCCAAAACTGACTATGCATCCGAGCCAACAATTTACAATGGTGTGTCCACAAAAAATGAGATAAGCAATGAGCAGCTAAAGCCTTAACACCTGGGTAAGTCAAAAGAACCTCTAGCGCCGTCCGTGCTGCGGGATCTTTTTCTTTAACAATATCAATGGTTTCTTTCCACCAACCCATAATATCTCCTTTATTCCATACCCGACCATTCAACAACAATTTGTTTGTCATCAAAAGGATTAATGACTACTCCTAACGTTGAGGCTTTCGTTTCTGATTCTTGAATATCGGCAATTTTCCAAGTCATAATAACACCTTGTGCTTCTCTGAAAGGAAGACCAAATTCTTTATCATGATACCATTTAACAAAACTTGGCAAATTCGAAAAGATGGGAACATAGCTTTCTCCATCTGAATTTGACATAGTAGGAAAGCCCTTATCAAAATCATCATTATCTTTAGGATGAATGAAAGCTGGTACTAGATAATATTTATCTAAGATATCAGCTTCTTGATTGGTCTCATTAAAAACAGTGTTGAGAATAACAGTGTAATTATTGATAAATTGCACCAATTCATTACTTTTGAAAATCGTGGAATTTCCAAAATCGCCTGTTCTTTTAATATTATAGACTATCCCATTCAAGCGATTGACAATAACTTCTTCTAAAATATCCAGACTAGGACGCTCTACCCAATTTTGCTTTCTGGCACTCGTTTGCTGTGCTTTAAAAAGTTTCAAATCTTCCGTATCTGTAAAGACTGGCGTCACTTTTTGACCATCAAGGGCGATGGCATAAGGCTGATCACTAGCCAAAACAGGGAAAGAATGAAGACTATTAACAAGCGTCAAACTATTTAAAAAATTATCAGGCTCCTTGATAAAACTTCTGAGTGCCATATCAAGTTCTTTATTAAATTTATTTATCATATTTTTCTTTACCTTTATCGTCTTTAGGAGAACCGTGATGTCTGACAGATTGATGGTCCTCCTTATTTGACTTTTCAGATCTTGGCGGACGTGGTAATAAAGCTTTCATGGAAGCATCAATACGGCCTTTGTCATCTACCTTAACAACTTTGACCGTAACCTTATCTCCAACAGCCAAGACATCTTCTACTTTATTCGTGCGGGTCCAAGCTATTTCAGAGATGTGAACGAGTGCATCTGTCTTATCAAAAAGATGCACAAAAGCACCAAATTTCTCAATACGGACAACTTCAGCTTCATAGATCTCACCAACCTTAGCTTCACGTACCAAACTTGCAATAATTTCCTTAGTCCGATTGATAGCCTCTTGATCGCTAGAGTAGATAGCAATATTACCGTCTTCATCAATATCAATCTTAACGCCAGTTTCTTCAATAATCTTATCAATGGTTTCACCGCCCTTGCCAATGACAATCTTGATTTTATCAACATCAACTTTAATTGTGTCAATTTTAGGTGCTGTCGGTGCTAATTCTAGACGTGGTGCAGGAATGACTTTTTCGATCACATCAAGAATTTCAAAACGTGCTTTTTTAGCTTGGGCAAGAGCTTCTTCTAAAATCTGCGGTGTAATACCCTCAATCTTAATATCCATTTGCAAAGCTGTGATACCTTCACGGGTACCTGCAACTTTAAAGTCCATATCGCCGAAGTGATCTTCTAGTCCTTGGATATCGGTCAAAACGGTATAGTTAGTGCCGTCTGAGATAAGTCCCATAGCAATACCTGCAACTGGTGCTTTGATAGGTACACCCCCAGCCATAAGAGCGAGCGTTCCCGCACAAATTGAAGCCTGTGATGAGGAACCGTTTGATTCTAACACTTCAGCTACCAAACGAATGGCATAAGGAAATGCTTCCAAACTTGGCAGAACTTGAGCCAAAGCACGTTCACCAAGAGCTCCATGACCGATTTCTCGGCGTCCTGGCGCTCCATACCGTCCCGTTTCCCCAACCGAATATTGCGGGAAATTATAATGATGCATGAAGCGTTTTTTATATTCTTCGTCAAGCCCGTCCACAATTTGGGTATCTCCCATTGGAGCCAATGTTAACACTGACAAGGCTTGGGTTTGTCCACGAGTAAAGAGACCTGAACCATGTACTTTTGGCAAGAAATCAATCTCTGCATCAAGCGGACGGATTTCATCAACACGACGACCGTCAGGACGAACCTTGTCTTCTGTGATAAGACGGCGAACCTCTGCGTGTTCCATCTGTTCAAGGATTTCAGCTACGTCGCGCATGATACGGTCATGTTCCTCGTGTTCAGCATAGCGTTCTTCATATTCAGCAGTCACGTGCTCTTTGACAGCTTCTGTCGCAATTTCGCGGGCTTTCTTTTCCTCAATTTGGACAGCCTTTTGAAGGTCTGCATTGTATTTTCCAACAATTTCAGCCTGCAAATCAGCATCCACCTGTAACAATTCAACTTCAGCTTTTTCTTTACCAACAGCTGCTATAATTTCCTCTTGGAAAGCAATTAGTTCACGTACCGCTTTATGTCCTTTGAGAAGGGCTTCAAGCATGATATCTTCTGACAATTCCTTAGCACCAGACTCAACCATATTGATGGCTTCCTTGGTTCCGGCGACAGTCAATTCTAAAAGTGAAGCTTTCTTTTCTTCAGCCGTAGGATTAATAACATATTGACCATCAAGGTAAGCAACTTGTACCCCAGCAATCGGGCCATTAAAAGGAATATCTGAAATCGAAAGTGCTAGTGAACTGCCAAACATAGCCGCCATAGGAGCACTCGCATCAGCATCATAAGACAGAACTGTATTAATGACTTGGACTTCATTGCGAAAACCTTCCGCAAACATGGGACGAATCGGACGATCAATTAAGCGAGCCGTTAAAGTAGCATCGGTTGATGGCCGGCCTTCACGCTTGTTAAAGCCACCGGGGAATTTCCCAGCTGCGTATCTTTTTTCTTCATAATTAATCTGAAGTGGGAAGAAATCGCCTGTGGACATTTTTTTAGACATAACTGCAGCACTCAAGACCGTTGAATCACCATAACGAACCAAAGCAGCACCATTGGCTTGTTTGGCAACCTGACCGATTTCTACAGCCAGCTTTTTGCCAGCAAAAATTGTTTCAAACACTTGTTTTGACATAAGTTTCTCCTGAAAAATTAGTCTACGTGTTTTCCACAAAGTTTAAGAAATAAGCCTTATCACTCTAACGTCAATGTATCAAAAATACAGCACCATATCCCATTGCTTTTCTCGTCAACGATATTGCTAGGCAAAAGTTCAACAATCCCAGCGATAACTGACAACAGTACAGCTCTATCTTACTCCCTTAACTTTGCACAAAACCACGTATCTCGTTTATTTTAACATATTTTTAGGGAAAAGAAAAAGACTAGAAAAAGCTAAATTTACCAGAAAACCTCAATTTCTAAGGAATAGAGGTAGGCATCCAGCGATATTTGAGTCCTCATCATAATCAATGCTTTCTTATTGAGCTTATCAACTATAAAGCCCTTACTAAGATTAGATACCTAACAAGGGCTTTATTATCTATTTTAGCGTTTATAAATGAGTGTCGAATCATTGGTATCTTACTTTATACCTTATAATTAAACTCCAATACTCTTTCGATATTATGACAACTTCAAAAAGCCATTTCAGCCCGCACGATAGAACCAACAGGCTTTGATGATTCTAACACCAAAACTATTACAACAATAACTACAATAGCATTTGTAAAGGTTTCAAAACGTGTTTTATTCCTAAAATTTTCCTTTTCTGTCCTATACTATATGTTGACTTGCTACAGCTAAAAAAGCCATCCTAATGGACAGCTTTTTTATTTAATCAAGCTACGCTTAATATTATAAGCCACTTTCTCACTCCAATTAACGACGAAGTCCAAGTGAGCTGATAAGATCACGATAACGATTAACGTCCGTACGGCGAAGGTAAGCTAAAAGATTACGGCGATGACCGATCTTTTTCATCAATCCACGGTAAGTTGCATGGTCTTTTTTATGCTGTTTAATATGTTCATTAAGATGATTGATCTCCCAAGTAAGGACAGCAACTTGTACCTCTACTGAACCTGTGTCACCGTCATGACGCGCGTATTGTTTAATAATTTCATTTTTTTTCTCTTTTGAGATTGCCATAATAGTTCTCCTTTTTATCCTTAATCTGAGTCCTAGGTTTTGGCGAATCCTAGAACCAAGAAAAAGTTTCTTGTCTCTACGACAGTTTTTATTTTAGCAAAATAGCCAATTAACGTCAACTGATTTTCTTTTTTTGGTATTATATTACCCTATATTTAGCTGATATGATTTATTACATAACATAATAGAATTTTTAAACGGCTACTGGAATAATGTTTAATTTTACTATATCGTACAAATCAGTTAATATTCTATTAAAAATTGTTGCACTTTCGCAGTCATAAATTCTGCGTTACATATGAACATAGACCTTGATATAAATCGAAGTATAGGAAGTATAGCTTAATGTATGTTATTTTTATAAATGAACAATCACTTCTTAAAAATCGTACGAAGTTAAGTCAATTTCTTCGCCTAATATTTGACGCCGCCTGATATTGTCCTCTCTGCAATGGCACACGACATCAATAATCGTATTAGCAGTACGGCCATAGTCTGTTATAGAATAGACGACCTTAGGAGGCATCTGCTGATAATCTCTACGACTAATCAAACCATCCCTCTCTAATTCACTTAACTTCCTGTCTACTTTTTCTTGACAAGTCCAATCCTTTAAATAATAAATAGTACAACTTTTGGGGATCAGTACAGATTGGTTCTCTCCAGGACTTAATTTTTCGTCACCCACTACAGTTGATCAACTACCAAAAAGATGTTCAAAATGGGCATTTTTTCGAGTAATGGTTTAAGCTCCGAACTTAATCAATAGCCTATCAAAAAGTGACAAAGCTTTATTGACAACTTTCATTAAAGTATTAGTATCCAACTTTTCTTTTTCTGGTTTCATTCCTTCTTTCGTTTGCGGTTGATCACTGGTCTTTATTGAGATATCATCTGGTGTCGCACCTGTACCTGCAGAATTGATTGCTCAGCCGTTTCTGTTGCGCTGCCGCTGTTGTGAGGTTGTTGGCTAGATGTGACATTTTAGGAGTTGTTAGTCATAATATCTGTAGGTTGGAACACCTTGTTATATAAGTCTTGAGACGTACCACCACTGCTACTAACAACAAAGCTGCACTGAAAATGATAATAATGAGTTGTAACGATTCATAAATAACTTTTCCTTTCGTTTTCTTGTAATTATAATTGATTCGCTTTTAAAGACAACTTTTCAAGCGGTTGCCGATGTTCTTAATGGCTGATAATTTTACATTAGACAGTTCTTTGTATTGATAAAAATTAACTATCATAGTTAATCCTCCTCCATAATTAGTAGAAGCAATAAGAATTACGATAATAACAGAATATTTAAGACAACTATTAGGCTTCGGCCTTAGCTTTACTTATTCTTGCTTCTTCTTTTTAGCTCTTTATAGAGTTCAACAGCATTCCAAGAAAAGATGAGTAAGATGGCAGCAAAAAGTATCCAATAGACCTCATTACCATCATTAATTTTAGTATTTAATGCTTTGTATGCCAGTGCAAAAAGGCCTACAGCTAAGGCGATTAATACACCAATAATTTGCTGAAGTGTATTGAAAATTAATAAGGGCTCAAGCCTCGCTTCCAATTGCTTTTTTACCAAGTAGGCTAACAAAGCAGTTACTAATAATACCAGAACTGCTGGTAACCAAAAAAGCATGGATTTCCCATAATATAACCAATTATATATTATCAGAGCAGCTACAAAAACTATGGTTGTTAAGATTAAATAGGCCCAACGCAAAATCTTTGTGGAGATACGCTCTAATTTCTTCATCTTATTTTTTCCCTCTCTTGAAATTCGACATTATATAATATAAATCTTTTTAACAGTATATAAGTCAATACTTAATATTCTAATAGTTATAGCCCAGCTTAAATAAAAAATTCTATTGGACGAAAAATGGACAATGCCACTGTACCCATTCAGAAATCTCGCCCTGAATTGACATTGCCCACCATTATATCAATTTAGTGTGGAAAAACTACAGATCCAACCGCACCAACTCCAGCACATCCAGCAAGAATATATGGGTGCCACACACCATTTGACGCACAATAGGTGAATCCTGATGCAGCTCCTCCTACCGCTGAAAGAAACGTATCAGCAGCTTGTTTATCTCCACCAAAAACTTCTGACAATTCATCATTAGTTAAACTTTTATAATTATTTACATTTAATTCCATGGTATTAATTCTCCATTCCATTTAATTCTTTAATGAGATCGAATGAGTCCCCAAGTGCCTACACAATATGGGGTAACAAGAGTCGCACCTGCCAGTCCTCCAATTGCTGCTGAAGCAGTTGCACATATTCCAATTGCCGCGACTGCTTCTCCACCCGATACCTTCCCACCTTCAACAGTTGAAAGTGTTTGGCTGTCCATTACATCAAATTGTTCAAATGCCTGTGTATCCATATGATAAACACCCCTTTTTCATTTTAAATATTGTCTAGTTGTGCAACCAACATCTTTAGTATAACAATTTATTTTCAAAATAGAGCAAAATATCCTAAATGGTAGCTATTTTGTCTTAAACGGTCATTTTTGATGTTCTGAAACTATCATTACCAGCTAATTTTACATTATGTGTCCTAAGGAAAAGATTACTTTTTGCTGTTTAATAGAAGTTTTACACAAGCTTTGGGAAAATAAGATAGGCTAACAATCAAAACCACCAGTGTGAACTGGTGGTTTGTTCTGCGACTGTAAGCCACTTCTACCGGTCAGGGCCAAAGGCCCACCGAAATAGCTCTTCCTCGCACCTCTTTCCCGAGCAGCTGCTAAAGCACCTCGACTTACTTCTTCTTCATTTCATCAGTAAACGGATCTACTCCCTCGAATAAAGTGAGCTGGTCTGCTACTCTGTCTTCTTGTAATTGATTTTGTATCTATTCAGCTATCACTTTCTGGTTACGACCTATCGTATCTACATAATAGCCTCTACACCAAAACTTCGATTGCCATATTTGTATTTTAAGTTCGCATGCTTATCAAAAATCATCAAGCTGCTCTTTCCCTTTAAATATCCCATGAAAGACGAAACACTGAATTTGGAAGCGATACTGACAAGCATATGAATATGATCGGAACAGGCATTCGCTTCATGAATGGTCACGCCTTTGCGTTCACATAAGTCCCAGATAATTCTTCCGATACTGGTTTTGTATCTGCCATAAATGATTTGACGATGATACTTGAGTGCGAAAACAATATGGTAGAACAATTCCACTTTGTATGTGATAAACTTTCATTAGCCTCTCTCATGAGCTATCCCCTTTGTGATGTTTAGTAGTGGCGGGGAAACCACTTCTATCTTATCATTTTAGGAGGTTCTTTTCTTACTACGCTAAAAGTTTCCGGAACTACTAGCATAGCTAGTGGTTTTCGAGAGGCAAAAAAAGCCCGCATAAGCGGGCCTGACTGCTAAACGATATCAACTTAGAACTGATCAATCAAGAGCTGCTTCATCTCTTCAATGTAAGGCTGACGTGGATTAGCTGGTGTACATTGATCATCATAAGCCAAGCTTGCCAATCTATCAACAGCTGCATCAAAAGCCTTCTTAGTAACCCCATTAGCAGATAACTTAGGCTCAACATCTACAGCATGCATTAATTGATCAATACGTGCACAGAGTGCTTCAACCAATTCTGCATCATCTTTCCCTTTAAGTCCAAGAGCGCGAGCAATATCCGCATAATCACGTTGGGCACGGTATTCTTCATAACGCGGGTAAACAGAACGTTTCACATTTCCTGCAACGCCATTGTAGCGAATAACATGCTGCATAGCAATTGAGATAGCAAGACCATGAGGAAGTCCAAATTCACCGCCAGTCTTGTGGGCGAGTGAGTGGTTAATTCCAAGGAAGGCATTTGAGAAGGCCATACCTGCTAAAGTTGCTGCATAATGCATGTTTTCACGTGCTTGTTCTCCACGAAGTGTTGGATTCTTAGGATCAAAGTTATAAGAATCTTCCAAGTTTTCGATAACCAATCTGATAGCTTCCATAGACCATGGACGTGTGAAATCAGATGCCATAACAGATACGTAAGATTCAAGAGCATGTGACAAAGTATCAAGTCCTGAAAGAGCTACGGTACGTTTAGGCACTGTCATGACAAATTCTGGATCAACAATAGCAACTTGCGGTGTCAATTCATAATCAGTCAATGGGTATTTCACGTGTGTGAAATCATCAGTAATAACGGCATAAGGTGTCACTTCTGAACCCGTACCAGATGTTGTTGGGATACAGAAGAGACGAGTCACTGTCTGATGCTTGAAGCGAACAATCCGCTTACGAATATCAATGAATTTTTGCTGCAATTCAAGGAAGAGCTCACTGACTTTTTCATAACTATCAAGGAAATCTGCTTCTTGATCCAACGAATATTCATAGATATAACGCGCAATTTTGGCTGCATCAAGGGCAGAACCGCCACCAACTGCAATAACAGTATCTGGTTTGAAGTCACGCATTTGTCTAGCAATTTCAATAGTCTGACCGAGTGTTGGATCTGGTTTGATAGTACCATAAATTGAAGTTGCGACTTTTTCATCCCGAAGGGATAGCTGAGCAAGGACAGTGTCAACAAAACCAAATTGAAGCATACCTGGATCGGCAACGATGATAGCACGCGTCATTGTTTCAGTTTCATCCTGCAAGTATGAAATAGCATTTTTTTCGTAGTAAGTTTTTTCTGGTAAACGAACCCATTGAGGACGGTTGCGGCGTTTCGCAACAGTTTTCACATTCAAGAGGTCGCCAGTCGATAAGTTGTGTGACAATGAATTTTTCCCCCATGATCCTGTTCCAAGAGTTAAGCTGGCTTGCAATGCGTCTGTATAAACGTCACCGATACCACCGACTGAGTCTGGTTGGTTAACCAAAACACGAGATGAATTGAGGGCATCTCCATATTCAGCGACAAATGGGTCAGCTTGTGAACCAATTTGGATGGCACAGTTATGACCAGCACCTTGATAATCAAGAAGAGCTGCTACAATATCAATACCATCTTTGCGATCTTTGGCTTTATAAACAGAAAGAAGCGGAGAGAGTTTTTCTGATGATAATTTCTCACCAATTTTTTTCTTATCAAGTTCAAATAAGAGAACATCTTTGCCTTCTGGCAATGTCACACCGGCTTGTTCACAGATCCATTTCGCCGACATACCAGCAACCGGTCCGTTAACACCATGGTTGTCATTAAAGACAAAATCTTCAAATTTTTTGTAATCTTTTTTAGGAACAAGGTAAGCGCCTTTTTCCTGCATTTTAGCAAGCCATTCTTTATAAATTGGTGCTTCCACAACTGCCGAATTTTCAGTCGCACAAATCATACCATTGTCAAAACGCTTAGAAAGAAGAAGGTCTTCAACCGCACGTTCAAGATTAGCAGTTGCATCCACATAAACAGCACCATTACCTGCACCAACACCCATCGATGGATTACCAGATTTAAGGGCTGCATTAACCATGCCAGGTCCGCCAGTTGCAAGGATTGAAGCAATGCCTTTGTTGGAAATCAAAGCTCCCGTGTTTGCGATGGATGGTGTTTCAATCCATTGAACAATATTTTCAGGAGCGCCGGCTTTAACCGCCGCGTCATACAAGATTTGGGCGGCATGAGCAGAACATTTTTGAGCTGCTGGGTGGAAAGCAAAGACGATTGCATTGCGTGTTTTCAATGCGACTAAGATTTTAAACATAGTCGTTGATGTTGGGTTAGTTGTTGGTACGATACCTGCCAAGACACCAAGTGGTGCTGCAATTTCGATACTGCCAGCAACTTTATCTTCACCAATGATGCCAACCGTTTTTTCATTTTTTATGCGTTCATATACATATTCTGTCGCAAAGTGGTTTTTAGTATCTTTATCTTCGACAACCCCACGGCCTGTTTCTTCGTGAGCTTCTTTAGCTAACTGCAAGGACGCCTCAGAACCAGCAAGCGCCATAGCTGCAACAATTTTATCTACCTGTTCTTGTGTATAAGTTGCATAAATTTTTTCAGCCTTTAACGCTTTTTCAACTAAGCTATTCGTATACTGCTTAGCTGCTTCTTCAGCAGTGAGTGCTTCTGTTTTTGTTTCTTTTGCCATTCAACAATTCCTCCTAAAAATAATAGTTGGTAAATAGTTTAAGAAGAAAGATACTCTTGTGATTTTCTTCACTTGTTATTGTAACCCTTTTCACAAAAAAATGCAAGTCTTTTTGTGAATTTTTTCCCAAATTTTTATCCCCTTGAAAATCTTGATCGTGTGAGGGCTAATAAATTATTGAAAATTAAAAAACCTCAGATTATTTTCTGAGATTTCTATTTGTTTTAAGCACTCTTATCAGCAATAAAGTACCAAGGATCAAACTCAAAACAGCAAAAATAAGAAAGGCTGCTTTTACATCTGAATTAATACATGCAAACAGCTGCAGGACAAAAGAAGCACAGCCGCCGCCTAAATTACAGCCAATCAAAATCAAGGTTGTCGCCGTTGTCAACTGTTTCCTATGCATATGTTCTGAAAGAAGATGGAAAACCAAGGTAACGCCTAAACTGTATACAAAACCGGTCACCAAAGCTCCAAGGCTTAAAAGCCATAAATGATTAGCCTGCCAAAGTATCAGCATACCCAAACCCAAAACGAATACAACTAGCGGCATTAGGTAATCTTTAAATAAAGCTAGCAAAAAACTAAAAAGTGTGCCGGCCAAAATGCCCATCAACATCATCAGACTTAAAATGAAACTGGCTTGACTGGCTGTTGCCAAATGTAACTTCTCCACAACAAGAGGAATCCGTAGGGTATTAGCAGAATTAACCAAAATAACAAAACCAGCATAGAGAGCCAAACCAAAAATATAAAGGAGCTGACGGAAGGTAAAATGATTCTTAGAAGCAGTTGAATACATCTGCTTTTGGGAACTCTCTCTTTTTTCTTTAGCTGCTGGCACAAATAAGAGGTAGCATAATAAAATAAGAAAGCCAAATCCATAAATTAAAAAAGCAAAAGACCAGGAAACATTCAGCCACTGCCCTGCTAAAAAGGTTAAAATAGCTGATCCTAGAACTTCTGCCGAACCTCTTAATCCTAACATTTGAACTCTGATTTTGCCTGAAAAACGTTCGCTAATCATACTAATCGCTCGCGCATTAATAAGACCTATTCCCAAACCTAAAAGTAAACGCGACAGGAAAACTAAAGGATAAAACTGCAGAAAAACGGGTAAAATACCGCCTATAGAAAGCAAAAGCAAGCCTAAAATAATAGACCAGCGTTCCGACAGCCATAGATTGATCCAAGGATTCAGCAGTAAGACCGCTAATATAGCAAAAGAAGATAAAGAAAGCAGCAATTCAACTTGAGCATTACTGTAACCGCGTGTTTGATAAAAAGAAAGCATCTTAGGAAGTGCCGGTGAAACGGCAAAAGTGGACACCAGCATTAACGATAAGGATAAGAGACTAAATTTCTCCATGAACGCTTTCATAACAACTCCTTAAACACAAAACTTGTTTTTTCTGATAAAGAGAGTATAATCAAATTTAACAAAGAAAAATATGACATATGTCATAAATGACGAAGAGGAAACTTGTGGCTCCCAAAAAAGAATGGATTCAAAAGTATCAGTTAGAAAAGATTTTTCCTGCCCATTACTTTGATAAACTGCAAATGATTTCTTTTTCAGCTGGCCAAGCCATTTGTCAGCAGGGAGAAGAATTACAGGCTCTTTCTTATTTTGTCAAGGGTAAAATCAAGATTGTCCGGCGGCTGTTTAATGGCAAGGAACATATTCTTAATATTCAGGAAAAACCTACCATTATTGGAGATATTGAACTGCTAACAAATCAAGGAATCGTTTCTTCAGTAGTGGCTCTTGAAAAATCTTGGGTTGTCCAATTGCCGCTAAAAAGCAATAAAGAATTACTCTTAAAAGATCCTCTTTTTCTTCTTAAATTGGGACAAGGCTTAGCGTATTCACTCTACCAACAAAATATTAAGGCTTCAACCAATCTCTCTTATACAGTCAAAGAACGTTTAGCCAGTCATATTCTATCTATTCAAAAAGATGGGATTTTCCAATTAGAATTAGGCACCTTGGCTGACTCTTTTGGGGTTAGCTATCGCCATCTGCTGCGTGTTATTCAGGAATTTATAGCTCTTGGTGTCATTGGTAAGCAAAAGCCTTATTATTATATTAACAATCTAAAACAACTTAAACGCTGGCAAATTAAAGAATAAGGCTAATTCCTCTAACTTTATTTATGCCCCGTTTTGTGCTATATTTATCTTATTGTAAAAACAAGGAGAAAAAAATGTCTGCTATTAAAACTATTACTAAAGCCAGTCATTTAATTGATATGAATGATATTATTCGCGAAGGTCATCCTACCCTACGCGCTGTCGCTCAAGATGTCACCTTCCCTTTAAATGAAGATGATATTATTTTGGGCGAAAAAATGCTGCAATTCTTAAAAAATTCACAAGATCCCGTGACCGCTGAAAAAATGGAGCTGCGCGGCGGTGTTGGTCTCGCCGCTCCGCAATTAGATATTTCAAAACGCATTATCGCTGTTCTCATTCCTAATCCAGAAGATGAAGACGGCAATCCACCTAAAGAAGCTTATGCTTTGAAAGAAGTTATGTACAATCCTCGCATCATTGCACATTCTGTCCAAGATGCTGCCTTAGCTGATGGTGAAGGGTGTTTATCTGTTGATCGCGTGGTTGAAGGCTATGTTATCCGCCATTCCCGTGTCACTATTGAATACTATGACAAGAACAGCGACAAAAAGAAGCTCAAACTGAAAGGATATCAGTCGATCGTTGTCCAGCACGAAATTGATCATACCAACGGTATTATGTTTTTTGACCGCATCAATGAAAAAAATCCTTTTGAAATAAAAGAAGGTTTACTTTTGATTGAGTGATGGTACTTAGCCATCCTCATTTTTAATGAAGAGACTGGAACACTGCTAAGCCAAACGGCATTGAGGTTTTGGCTAATCATGACTGTCAACAAAGCCAGCTCATCCACATATGATTACATTATAGAAAAATCCCTGAGTTTGAATTTAAACTCAGGGATTTTCATTAGGATTTCTGTGAAAATCTGATCAGCAAGAAGTAGCAAACTGTAAAAATGATAATTTCGCATAGTATAACTAATAAGGCAGCCATCCCAAATAAGAAATAAAATAAGGCTGCTGTAAATGCCCCTATGACAAAGGACAGAACCAGGCAAGTAAAAATGACAGCTCGCTCCTTCTGCTCTGCCTGTCCTTTAAAAAGGAACTCACACCAAGCAATGATGGCTTTTTTGATATTCCCTGTGGTGAACGAGTTGTTATAAAGTTCATTTTCAACCTTATTAAAAGCCCCTGTCGTCATTGCCAATGTAAAGGACAAAGGTGCAATAGCAAGGCCACTTGGAAGATGGTCAAAAGCTAGGAAAGTAAAGAGACAAGCAGCCGATAACCCCACTAAGATATAAATACGCCAATAGATACTCCTATAATAGTGGTAAGCACAGCGACTGACCACCAAGCCCGCTATGAAGCTCAGCAGAGTAGTCATTTTTATGGCAATCCCTTGTACATTCAGGCGCGTGATATCCACCATTAAAAGAAGAAGATTTCCTGTCTGAGCAGCCGGCAGGGTATGATCAAAACCCATATAGGAAACCGCATCAATAGCTCCGCCAAGCAGAGTAAGAAAATAAGCAATGCCTTTTATTTGATGTGTTCCAAAGCGACTGACTTCGTCTTCTAGTTCTTTTAGTTTCGAATCCTGCATATTATTTCCACAAACCATATAAATCTGTCGCCAGTGACGGATAAGCAAAGATGATATCCTGCAACTCCTGAAAACTCACTCTGCGATTGAGCAAAATAGCTAGATAATTGACTAGAATATCTGCCGTGTCACTGACAATTTCTGCTCCTGCAACATGCTGATCTGATTTGGACACAACTAGTTTGATGACAGCCAAATCATCGTGAACGCGTTTGTAATTCTGCCAATTAGACATGTTTAGCTGTGTCACGTCATAGTCCTGCGGATGCTGCCGTGCTTGATTAACACTGACACCAACCTGACCGATTTTGGGAATACTGTAGACAGTTGCCGCCGGTGCTGTCGGATACTGGATAGCTTCTTTTGATTCATCATTTAAGAGCTGACTCAGATATTTAGCCTGAAAATCCGCATAGGAATTCAGCTTAGGCACCGATGCATCACAGCAATCTCCCATAGCAAAAATGTGAGGCTGAGATGTCGTCAGATGATCATCAACAGAGATTCCGCGCTCGGTATATTCTATGCCGGCTTTTTCCAATTGGAGACCGCCGATATTGGCAATTCGACCGGCAACATCATAAATACCGTCAACAATAACTATTTCCCCATTCGTCAAGGTCACCTGATAGCCTGAAACACTTCTTTCAACACGCTCTGCTTCTGCTTCCATATGAAATTCTGCACCGCGATTTTTCAAACGATTGACCAGAATATCTACAAGTTCTGAGTCAAAATTACCCAGAACACGATCATTGTGCTGAATGACATGGACTTTTGTTCCCAGCTCAGTAAAGCTTGAAATCAGTGACATGGCAATCACACCAGCACCAATCAAGGCAATTACCTTGGGCTGCTGATGGATTCGCATAAGATTAGCGCTGCTATCAATGTAAGAAGCCCCTTCTATGTCAATCTTTCGAGGCACAGAGCCCGTCGCTAAAACAATAGTTGCAGTGCTCAGCACCTGACCGTTTACCTTTAGATGGTGAGCATCTTCAAAGAAAGCATAGGCTTCATAAGTCTCTACACCTGCTTTGATAGCTCTCTCCTTCGCTCTGGCTGACTCATCTGAAACCAGCCAATCCCGCGTCAGCAGAGCATCTTCCCACTTGACGTAAGAGACTGTCTCCAGACCTCTATGCAGAAAGCTCTCCTGATGATGATGCAATTCAGCTAGTGCTAAAAGAGCCTTCTTAGGGGTAGAGCCGCGATTGACAGTTGTCCCTCCCCAATCTCTAGCCTCAATGAGCGCTGTCTTTTTGCCGGCTGCGGCCAAGTTGCAGGCTAGAGTCACACCTGAAACACCGCCGCCGATGATAATGACATCATAATCATAGCCCTGCTGAGCTTTAATGTCCAAACTCAGTATGGGCTTGTCTAAAAAGGCTTTTTTGCAGCCTTATCCTTATCAAACCAAATGACAGGTTGCGGAGTCTCTGCCTGAGGAAGATTTTGGACAAGTTCCTTAGGAAGATTGAGGTGCTCTGCAACATTATTGACAGGAGTTGTCGCCAGCCACTTATTGAGCGAAATATCGGAATAATCAGGGTTACGAAAAACTTCAACGAAGACCAACGTTTCGTCACCCGTATTTTGAACATAATGCCCCGCTACATTGGGTACATAGCCTACATCTCCAGCTGAAAAGTCATAGGTACGAGCCAAACCATTAGAATTAAAAACTGTCATGCGGGCCTGACCCTTGATGTAATACTGCCATTCGGATGACTTAGGATGCCAGTGCAATTCCCGCATACCGCCCGGCTCAACCTCAACAATAGCTGCTGAAATCGTCTTAGCAGCCGGAAAGACCTTCTGATCCAAAATCCAAGCACGTCCAGCTTCTGACTGAATTGGTGCAATTTTATCCAAATGCAGTGTCAGCGGATTGACCACATCACCATTGGGATTGGTGCGCTTCTCTGCTTCAATAGAACCAGAAATAGTCCCATTAAAGATATATTTTTCTGTCTTAGGAAGACTAGCCAATTCTTCCTCGGTCTTTTTAAAATTAGCAGCAACGATGTCATCAGGAGTGTGAGCCAACCAGTCACTAAGCAGTAAGGTTTGATTCTCTGAGAAATTGGCTTCGCTGAAAACTAACAGAAACTCACAGCCCTTATCCAAGGCCTGAATAGAATGAGCAACGCCGGATTCAAAATTCCAAAGATCTCCTTCTTCGACATCATCAATATAAGACTGACCGTTCTCGTCAATCGCTGTAATGCGGGCATTGCCGTACAGCATAAGTCCCCATTCGGCTTCTTTGTGCCAATGCAGTTCACGATAAGCACCTGGTGCCAAGGCCATATTGACACCAGCCAATTCATCTGAAGCAGGCAGTTCACGAATGGTCACTTCACGCGCCCAGCCTCCTTCTTCCATCCGATTGTGGGCATCTGAAAAGCTGTAGCGCATATTGGGCATGGTCCCATGGTCAGTGACAGGCGGAACCAAGATATCCGGATTTTCATTATCGCGGCTCAAGTTACGCGGTCCAAAATCAAGCCAACCTTTTCCGTCGCTTTTTCTTTGCGGCTGTGGGGTGTTGGGTGTTGTCATAATGTTTTTTCCTCCTTGTGATAACAATAAGTTGTCCGAAAGAACAAAAGTGAATAGCAATAGTCCTTAAAAGAAGTACACCCCTTTTATGGATTATAAACTTTAAGGCTTATATCGACCTTAACCCATCAAGGTCACAACAATCGGAATGACAATTACAAAGAGTACTGTACTCAGGGTAACGACATTAGTTGAAAATTCGACATCACCATCACCTTGGCTGGCAAGAATTGGCAAGACCGCAAGTGCCGGAGCTGCTGATTGAACCACAAAAGTCTTAAACTCAGTCACTGGCAGACCTTTTCCTGTCAAATAAAGAAGACCAAACATAACGATAGGGGCTAAGATAAAGCGTCCCACCAGAGTCACAATAGTATCTTGGTCAAAGTGGATACTCTTAAGCCCAGCCTTAGCCAAAACAATACCGATATAAATCAAAGACAGAGGTGTCACGATATTACCAATATAGGTCAACGTGCTAGTCGCAAAGTCCGGCACCGGAATGCGCAGAATCAAGAAGACCAAGGCTACCAAGAAACCAATGAGGGGAGCTGGCAAAAGGTTTTTCCAATTAAACTTGGTCGCTTTTCCTTTACCAGACTTGCTATCCGTCGTCATGAGGTAGACACCTAGAGTCCAAGTTGAGATGGTATTGGTAATATAGTAAATTAGGAAGTAAGGCAGAGCCCGATCGCCAAAGAGTGCTACATTCAAGGGCAGACCGATGAAAATAGTGTTGGCATTGACAAAGGTATTGATCATGGTCCCTCTGCGACCTGGACGGACCTTAAAAATCTTTACAGCTAGGAAGGCTAAAATATAGGTTAGAATAAAGGCACCAAAGGTGTAGAGCAGACCACCTGACAGACTAACTAGCTTATCCAGAGTCAAGTACTTAAGGACCGACACAAAAATGGACACTGGCAGCGCCACATTCATGATAAGGCGAGAGAGTGTGGGGCCAAAATCATCCGCAAACCAACCACGCACCTGAAGGGCATAACCGAGTACAATAATCACAATGATGGGAATAATACTCGAAATTGAGGTTAAAAAGATATCCATGAGGTTTCCTTTCTTGATCATTTAACAAACACGGTAGGTTATAACACACTCCGTCTGCTAACAAGAAGCACTCTGTCCTTTTGTTCTAGGGAGCTAGGAGCGCCTTGCTAATCTTATAGTTCGAACATTCTGATAGCACTATCAGCTTTAGCTGATTAATACTCTGGGTACCACTTAAAGTCACGAACAGCTTTAGCCATATCGGTTTCTTCAGCACGTGCAAGACCTTGTTCTTGAGCCTTCTTAGCCACGGCTTCAGCGACCTTGATAGACACATCACCCACATATTTGAATGGAGGAAGAACTGGCGCACCTGGTTTGGTGATATCGATGATACCACTGAGAGAGTGTGCTGCCGCTCCGATCATTTCATCTGTCAAAAGGCTAGCTTCTGATGCCAACATACCAAGCCCAAGGCCAGGGTAGATGAGGGCATTGTTAGCTTGACCGATGACATAGTCCACACCCTTGTACGATACAGTATCAGCTGGAATACCGGTTGCCACAAAGGCCTTACCATCAGACCAGGTAATCAAGTCTTGAGCCGATGCTTCTGCCAATTTTGTAGGATTAGAGATTGGGAAGATGACTGGGCGTTCAGTGTTTTCACACATAGCTTCAACAACTTCTTTCGTGAAGGCACCTGGATTTGTTGAGGTACCAACCAAGATGGTTGGTTTCACGGTTTTAACCACTTGCAAGAGGTCTGTCAACTGATCTGCATTTGGAAAATCCGCCCGCTTCTTGGCAAATGGCTTTTGTTCAGGAGTCAAGTCGTCCATATCGTCAAAGAGGAGACCTTGCTTGTCCACCATGAAGAAACGCTTGTAGGCTTCGTCTTCAGGCAGGCCTTCTGAAACCATTTCACGCAAGACACGAGAGGCAATACCCGCACCTGCTGTACCGCCACCGTAACAGAGATAGACTTGATCAGTCAATTTTTCACCTGTGATATCCATAGCCGCAAAGATACCACCAAGGGTTACGATGCCAGTCCCTTGAATATCATCGTTGAAGGTTGGAATTTCCTTACGGTATTTTTCCAAGATATTGGCCGCATTTGAACGACCGAAGTCTTCCCAGTGAAGGTAAAGTTTAGGGAAAAGACGTTCAGCTGTTTGGACAAATTGATCCACGAAATCATAGTAACGCTCACCACGAACACGTTCATGACGGTTCCCCAGATAGTTAGGATTATTGCGCAATTCCTCACGGTTGGTACCTGCATCAATCACCAATGGCAAAACAGTTGCTGGATCAATCCCTGCTGCCCCTGTGTAAACCATGAGCTTCCCAACAGAGATGTCCACCCCATTAGTCCCCCAGTCACCGATACCAAGGATACCTTCGGCATCGGTCACAACAATCAAACGAATATCATGGTCACCTGCCGCATTTTTGAGGGTAGTCTCAATATTTTCAGGATGGTTAATATCCAAGTAACCCGCATACTGAGGATCCACAAAAAGGTCACTGTAACCTTCAATCGTATCTGCGATGGTTGGATCGTAAACAATTGGATTCAATTCTTCCAAATGTTGAGAGAAGAGATAGTAGAAAAGTGTCCGATTGGTATTAAAAATCTCCATCAAGAAAAGACGTTTTTCCAAGTTATTAGCTTTAGTTTGCATTTGCGCATAAGTCTGCTCTGCTTGCTCTTTAAGAGTCTGAATGTGAGGGGGCAAAAGACCAATAAGTCCAAATTTCTTACGTTCTTCCATGGTAAAAGCAGTCCCTTTATTCAAAAAAGGATCGTTTAAAATGTCATGTGCATACATTTTCTGCACCTCCTTATATTTATTGATCATATTATAACATAAAATGTATTACATATAATACATAGTATTGTATAAAAAGTTAACTATTTGCTTTTAAACTTGTATTCTTTAATGTATGAAGAAAAAAAGCTATCTCCAAAAATATGTTGCAAATAAAGTAAGGTATCATCGGCAAGCACAAGGCATCAGCCAAGAAAGTTTGTCTGAAAAAGCTGGATTAGGATTGAAATATATCAATCAGATTGAAAATCAAAACCATAATCTCAGCTTGCAGACGCTTGAAAAAGTGATTGAAGCACTAGGTATGACACCGGAAGATTTTTTTGACTTTAACAGTCTTGAAGGAACAATCAATTTCGAGAAACAATTAACTTTAAAACGCCTTAATATGAAAATAAAGCAACTTCCCAAGAGAAAACAACAAACCTTCATTGCTATTTTTGAAGAGATTATTGATAATCTTGATTAAGAGCAAAAGAAAAAACCACTACTTCTGTTACTTTTAAACCACTTGGAAGTTGACTTTACAATTCATTGTATGAAACAAATGGCCTTATAGTCAAACCTTAGATAACGGATAAAAAATACTTATAACAATCTTTAAAATACCTAAATGCCAAAAATATGCTAAACTAGTAAAAATAATAGAAAGGTTAACAATGAATATTAAAGATTTAAAGTATTTTTATCACCTGTCACAATTACAGTCCTTCACTAAGGTTGCTGAAAAATTTCAAATTAGCCAGCCTTCTGTTTCCTATTCTGTCAAAAGATTAGAGGAACAATTTAATTGTGACCTTATTGTTAAGGATCCCTCTCATCGTACTTTTGCTTTGACGCAGCAAGGAAATATTTTGAAGCGTCACCTTGAGAGAATTCTGCCGGAAATTAGTTCTGCCCAAAAGGAGATGAACCGTTCACTGGCTCACTATTCTACCTTAGGATGCCCACCCATTATTATTAATTATTTACTGTCGCTGCTTAAAGAAACCAATCAAGACTTAGCTTTTCTGAAACGTATTCGTTCCATTCGAGGAGGTTCTGTTGAGTTATTGGAGCAACTATTACAGGGGGATCTGGATCTCAGTTTAATTGGCACAATAGAACCTTTTTACCATGATGAATTAGTTATCAAAAAAATTCTTCATCGGAAACTCTATCTGATTGTTTCTAAAGATCATTTATTGGCTAAAAGAAAAAAAGCCATCGCTTTTGCTGATGTCTTAAAGGAAAATTTTATTCTTTTAGATGAACACAATATCCATCTAAAGGCCTTTGATTATCTTAATCAAACCCATCAAAATCAGGCTCAGATTTTTTTCAAATCTGATGATGTTACTCTTATCAAGCAAATGGTCAGCCACAATATGGGTGTCAGTTTGTTAACAGATATCTCACTAACCAAACAGGATCATCATCTGGTCAAAATTCCTTTTAAAGAAAATAATAAATTAGGATTTTATGTTAACTACGCTTACTTAAAATCCTCAACCTTAACACCTGATATCAGGCATTTAGTTGATCTGCTGGATAAAATCGCTCAATCATTTTAAATTAATCCATCATTGCTAAAGCTTATGAAATAATTAAGGGAGGTAGACAAAATGGATTTTTCTGAAATCTTAATTAGGCCTACTCCCCTTTTATAATCTTTTAAAAAATGACAAGTTACTGTATTATCGTTTGATTCGCTTTTAGCACTGAGCCGTTGCACATTTGATGGTAAACAAGCGATCTCATCTAGCCAAAGTGGGACAGATCTAACCTGAGTTAGGTAAGGCAAGTTACGAAGATGTCCTAAAACATAAACCAAACGACTATAAATAAGACTTAATAATCAGATCAAGACTGTCTATGCCAGTCTTTTTTATTTGGTGTGCTTCTTCTTGCGTGTGCTCATGATAAAGCAATTCATCTACCAAAGCTGAAATAAAATCAAAGACCACAAGAGACAAGGTTTTAAAGCTTGGATTGGCAGCCTGATCGCTATAATATAAAAGACATTTGTAGGTCAAGTTTTTCAAGTTATTATTATGCTCCTCCAGTAAGGCTTTAGCCTGTGGAATAGCATAGGCTAACATCTCAATTTGAGCATGAAAAATTTTATCTTCTGCAGCCAATAACTGATTAATCAAAACATTCAGCCATTCCTTAGGGTTCTTTTTGAACCTATCTAAAGAATCTTGACTATTGATATCAGCAAAAATTGTTGTCAGAAAAAAGTCATTATACCTTTTTAAAAGCGCTGTTAAAATATCTTCTTTGCTGGCAAAGTAAGCGTAGAGTGTCCCTATAGAGACATCAGCTTTTTTAGCAATTTCATTGGTTGTCACATTAAAATAAGTTTTATCTGAGAACAAATCTTTAGCAACTTGAAGTATCTTGTTGCGCTTTTCAATACTTCTTTCTTGCTTGGGTTTTCTGATATTTTTTTCTGCCATTTTCCTATTCCTTTTTTCAAAATTACTCATTTTTCTTATTATATCACACCTTTTCTTTCTTTAAGAGAACGTTTTTTGAAAAAATATGAATAAAAACTCATTTATTTATTGACAAAAGTCTTTTCCAAGAATACAATTGAACATGAGTATATGCTCGCATTTTTTTAAAAGGAGGTCACTATGACTAAAAAAATCATGTTAACAATAGCCATGTGTTTAGGGATTTTTATCGTAATGTTAGACACTACTATTATGAACATCACCTTACCGGCTATTCAAAAGGGCTTAGGAGTAAAACTGGATCAACTCTCTTGGACCATCAATGTTTATACCATCATCTTTGCTTCCTGTACCATTCCTTTAAGTAAGATTGCTGATATTTATGGCAAGGGGCGGTTATTTGTCCTTGGTCTGTTGCTCTTTGGAATAGGCAGCTTACTGTCTGGGCTTGCTAATGGATTTTCTCAATTAATTCTTGGACGTATCATCTCCAGTTTTGGAGCTGCTATTTTACTTCCAGTAGGCAACAGTTTAGGGATTTCTTCCTGGGAGGTTAAAGATCGCTTTAAAATTGTTGCTGCTCTTGGTCTCATGCAGGGCGGTGCTGCTGCTATCGGCCCCACTTTGGGCGGTATTCTTACTGATACCTTTTCTTGGCACTGGATTTTCTTTATTAATCTGCCAATCATCATAATCGCAACGTGCCTCATGATTTTATCTTATCATTTTAAAAGTGAGGAAAAGACTGAGTCCAAAATTGATTTTGCTGGCAGCTTTATTTCAATGCTAGGTCTCTTTTTAGTGACATTGGGCTTAATTAAAATAAGAGATTGGGGAGCAGGTGACTGGCGCACTTTAGGCTGTTTAATAACATTTTTACTTAGTCTCTTTGCCTTTATTATCCTTGAAAAGCATAGTAAGAGTCCGATGATTAATTTGAATCTATTTAAGATTAGAGAATTCACAGCTTCAGCATTAGTCGCCTTATTAGCGCAATTTTTCTATATTGGCGTGATCGTGATTTTGCCAACCTTTTTTACAACTATTCAAGGAAAGACAGAACTTGATGCGGCCTTAATTTTACTGCCTATGTCCTTAGTGGTCTTTATCTGCGGTGGTTTAGGAAGTTTGGTTATTAACCAATTTGGCCCAAGATTGCTGGTTTTTGTGGGGCTGACCGCTATTTTACTTTCTTACCTTTTAATCGTCAGCATCAATCCAAATAAAGTGATGGCAATGGCTCTCACAACCTTAATTTTGGGAATTGGTTTTGGTATTATTGCTGGACCTGTCAATGTTTTAGCGGCATCAACTTTACAAGGTGAACTGCTCACCGCCTCTCAAAGCGTTATTGGAGTCGTCAGACAGATTGGCTCTGTTCTAGGCGTCACTGTTTTTATCTCAATGGTTAGCAATAATATGGCAAATTTAAGTCAATATAACCACTCCAGTATGGTAGAAGCTTACATTTCTATCTACAAAATTTGGATTCCTTGCCTACTTATTTTCTTAGTGCTTTCTTTCCTATTTCCAAAGAAAAAACGTTACCTAGAAGGACTAACACAATCAAATCAATTTTAGGAAGTTAAAATTCCCAAGAGCATAAAACAGCAGTCTTGGGAATTTTTTAATTGAAATTAAGCGATAACGTTTTTTTACTAGTGTCTATTTGATAGGACACATACAAAAGGTTCCTGTCAGCTTCTATAATATTCTAGTAGTTTAAAAGCATTTTCAACAAAATAATTGACAGCAGTCGGTAAGGCTTCATCTTTGACAATAAAATCATCATGATGCCAGTCTGGGGCATTGTCAGCACCATTTGATCCAACAAAGGCAAAGACACCTGGGATTTTTTCCTGATAGGCTGCAAAATCTTCGCCGCCAGTTGATGGCAAGGTTTCAATGACCTGAGCAAATGTCTTGGAATTTTCAAAAATAAGAGGCGTCAAAGTAGCATCATTATAAGTCACTTTTGGTGAATTTCCCCACTGAATAGAAACCTGAGCACTAAATTGTTCTGCTGTTGTTTCGACGATTTTGGTAAACTTATTAATAACAGCTAAACGAATCTTTGGATCAAAAGTCCGAATAGTCCCTTCAAAAAATCCTTTGGCTGGCAGGACATTCCAAGTTGTGCCAACATCAATATGGGTGACTGACAAAACGGCAGAATCAAATGGCGAAACCGTACGTGAGACAATCTGCTGCAAATTATGAATCATGGTCGTGATTGCCAAGACCGTATCTACTCCTAAATC
This sequence comes from Streptococcus mutans, assembly GCF_006739205.1. Lineage (NCBI taxonomy): Bacteria > Bacillati > Bacillota > Bacilli > Lactobacillales > Streptococcaceae > Streptococcus > Streptococcus mutans. The sequence continues at coordinate 137,280 of NZ_AP019720.1, read as the reverse complement.
AGGACGAGCTGCGTGGGCACTGATACCAGCCACAGTTACTTCAAATTGCTCGACTCCAGCCATGATTGCACCTGAGCGAAGACCAATCTGACCCGGTTTTAAATGTGGATTATTATGATAGCCGATAATAGCAGAGACACCTTCAATACCACCCGCTTCAATCACTTGGTATGCACCCTGAAAATTTTCTTCAGCCGGCTGAAAGATAAGTCGGACAGTCCCTTTTATTTCTGCCTCTCTTTCCTTGAGAATTTGGGCAGCGCCTAATAAACTCGTTTGATGAAAGTCATGACCGCAAGCGTGCATGGCGCCATTCTCACTGGCATAGGCAAGCCCCGTCTTTTCAACAATAGGCAAAGCATCAATATCAGCCCTCAGAGCTATAATGGGTTGACCCGATCCGATTTCTGCAATGACGCCTGTTTTTAAAGGATAATCAAGAGGTTCAATGCCCAAATCTTTCAAATGCTTTTTAATGAATGCGGTTGTTTCAAATTCATTTTCTGAAATTTCAGGATGTTGATGAAGATAATGCCGAATTTCCCTCAATTTCTCATAAATTCCTTCTGACATCTTTTACCAACTTTCTCCAATTTAAAACTATAATAGCATCTCTTTTTGGCCTTGCATAATTTATTTTTCTTATGAAGTTCTATAAGAAAAATTTATAGCAGCTTTTGCCTGTATTAAAACACCTGTCATTGACAGAAATGAAAAAAGACCTCGGTCACCAAATGAATTATTCCCCTAAAAGTTGACAATAAGCCACTTCTTAAAGTCAGTCTCAAACGTGAAACGAAATCTTTTCAAATAATATAAATGACACATAACCTAGGCCTAGGCCACAATCGCTTTGGCCACTTCTTCCCTTGTTATTCGTGTGAAATAATGCGTCGTATCAATGGTTTTAAGTTTTTCTAGGACATCCTTATAATCATAGCGACAGCCAACAAGCAGCGATTCAATATCGGCAACATCTCCGATACCAAAGAAATCTCCATAAATTTTGATGGCTTTAATAACCGATTTTTCAACATTGGCATAGGTTGTAATCTTACCTGCAGGATAACGGACACTGCGTTTAATAGTATAGTCTGGGGCAATCCCATAAATCCAATTCCAATTGCCAAACTGCTCTTTAGCTGACTGCTTGATGCGTTCCAATTCTGCTTCTGAAAAAGTATATTCGGTCATATCTGGATTTTCTTCTTTAACTTGTTCAAGGAGCGCATCCCGAAATTCTAGAACGGACATCTTTTGAGGCAGCTCATCATTAATATTGGTCACACGCGCACGAACGGATTTTATCCCCTTAGATTCAATCTTATCCTTACTGACCTTAAGGGCATCTGCTAAGACAGATCTATCAACATCAAACATGAGACAGCCATGATGCATCATTCGTCCCTTATAGTAAGCTTGGGCATTGCCACAGAATTTTTTGCCATCAATTTCAAGATCATTGCGTCCAGTAAACTCAGCCTTGACCCCCAATTTCGCTAAAGTATCAATAACTGGTTTTGAAAAGGTTTTAAAATCAAAAGCCCCTTCATCTGCTTTATTGGAAATAATGGTATAGTTGAGATTATTAAGATCATGGTAGACTGCACCGCCGCCTGACAGGCGACGAACGACATGAATGTCATGAGCATCTGTATACTCTTTATTGATTTCTTCAATGGCATTTTGGTGTTTGCCAATAACAATGGTTGGTTCATTGATCCATAAAATAAAAATTTCATCTTCATCAAGCATTTCCCTAAAAGCATAGGCTTCTTGAGCTATATTAAAAGCTGGATCATTTGAATGACTGATAATATATTTCATTTTCTCTCCAAATTTCTTTTAAAAAGGATAAAAGAAGGAAATTAAATATACAAAAATAGTTCCAATTTATCCTCTGTCAGATGAGTTTCTATAATGATTCTATCATTAACGACGCTTTGGCGGGTTATGGATAGCTTCGCCAAGGACGTCTGCAAAGGCTTCATACATAACCTCCGAGAAGGTAGGATGGCCATGAATAGAACGTAGCAGCTCATCAACCGTCAACTCATTTTCCATAATCGTTGAGGCTTCATTAATCATCTCAGCAGCTGCTGGTCCAATAATATGGACTCCAAGAATTTCATGGTATTTAGCATCTGCGACAACTTTGACAAATCCTTGTGCTTCATTAGAAGCGATCGCACGTCCATTTCCTGAAAAAGAGGATTTCCCAACTAAGACGTTTCCATACTCTTGACGGGCTTGTTCTTCAGTAATACCGCACATAGCAACCTCTGGATGGGTGTAAACAGCTGCTGGTGTATATTTCAGGTTAGCCTTACGAACATTTCCCCAGATAGCATTTTCGGCAGCTACTTCACCCATACGATAGGCAGCATGCGCTAACATCTTTCTTCCATTAACATCACCCGGGGCATAAATACCTGAAATAGAGGTTTCCTGATAATCGTCCACTTTGATGCGACCGCGTTCAAGTTCCAGATTAAGATTTTCCAAACCGCTTAATTGTGGGACACGACCAATAGAAAGCAGGGCCTTTTCAGCCACAACTTCAGAGCCATCATTGAGTTTCAGCGTTAATTGATTGTTAGCTTCAACAATTTCAGCCACACCAACAGAAGTCTTAATATTCATTCCTTTCTTGGATAGAATTTTTTGCAGTTCAAGCGATACTTCCTTGTCCATAGCAGGAATAATGCGATCAGCCATTTCAATAACAGTCACTTCTGTCCCATAAGAAGCGTAAACAAGACCGAGTTCAATGCCGACAACACCACCGCCCATAACAGCAAGTGACTTTGGAATTTCACGAAGATCAAGAATATCATCCGATGTTAAAACAAGAGGTGAATCAATTCCCGGAATATTAATACGAGACACTTTTGAACCTGTTGCAAGGATAATATTATGTCCTTTAATCGTTTCCGAACCGACAGTCACTGTCTTATCAGGATTAACCTGACCGAGACCATTGAAAATAGTCACTTTATTGGCTTTAAGAAGACCCTGAACCCCACTTGTCAATGTTTTAACAACGGTATCTTTAAAGGCAACCGTTTTGTCCATGTCAACGGTATAGTTGGTTGAAGCAAAATTAATACCACGGCCCGCTGCAATTTTGATGCCATCAAGGATTTCAGCATTCTTAAGATAAGTTTTAGTTGGAATGCAGCCTTTATTTAAACAGGTCCCTCCAAATTCTGATTTTTCGACGATAGCAACCTTGCCGCCCAATTGTGCACCGCGAATAGCAGCATAATAACCAGCAGGACCACCACCAACGACAATCATATCATATTCATCATCAGCAAGCGGAGTTTTTTGAGCTGCTGGTGCTGCTGACTCGCCTAAAGTATCAGGAACTTCAAGACCCGCTGCTTTAAGATCATCAGCTGAAGCTGCTGGTGCCGCATTTGTTTCAATCGCTTCACCAGCAGCACCAATATAACCAATGACCTCAGTCACAGGGACAACTTGACCATTTCCTTTAACAATTTTGAGCAGGACACCTGAATCCTCAGCTTCAATTTCCATATTGGTCTTGTCAGACATGATTTCAAGGAGGATATCCCCTTCTTTGACCTCATCACCTTCTTGTTTTTTCCACTCAATGATTTCGCCTTCCTGCATATCAACACCGAGTTTGGGCATAATAATTTCGACTGCCATTCTCTTCTCCTTTTTAGTTTCTAACTTTATTTATAAGACAACCAAATGTATCTGTCAACAGTTGACATAAACCTCAAATTAATAATGTAAATGGATTTTCCATCAGTTTTTTAAGATCAACCATGAACTTAGCGCCGTTCATGCCATCAACCAAGCGGTGATCGATGGTCAAGCACAGTGCCATGATTGGACGAATCTTAATTTCACCATCCACAACAGTTGGCGTTTGGATAGTTGCTCCTACACCCAAAATAGCCGAATTTGGCTGATTGATAATGGGGTTGAAAGTCTTAGTGCCAAACATCCCCAAGTTTGTAATGGAAAAGGTTGAACCAGACATTTCAGTGGCTTTTAATTTACCGATCTGAGCTTTCTTAATGACATCCTTTGAAGCTACAACAAAATCTGACAAGCTCATCTTATCTGCACCATGAACAACAGGTACTAACAGTCCTTCATCAAGTCCAACGGCGATACCAAGGTTAACAAATTGATGAAGTTCAATCTCAGTCGCGTCATTAATGAGTGAAGCATTGAGGTAACGATGTTCTGGTTTCATTAAGGTTTTTACGACCGCCAGACCAATCAAATCTGTGAAGCTAACTTTAAAACCTGTTTTTTCCATGATAGGATCAATTAACTTTTTACGCAACGCAATCATCTCAGTCATGTCAATGTCATAATTGAGAGTAAAAGTTGGAGCTGTCAGATAAGAATTGACCATGCTTTTAGCCACTGCCTTACGCATGGCAGACATCTTAATGACTTCAACACCCTCTGGTAAGGCAGCTGCTTCTTTAGCAGGATCTGACACATCTTTAACAGGCTGAGCTGCCTCAAACAGATTTAAAATATCTTCCTTGATAATTTTGCCGCCAAAACCTGTTCCTGAGACACTGGCTAGATCAATACCTTTATCTATAGCAATTTTCCTAGCTAATGGTGTTGCTTTAGGCTGAGCTGCTTTAAAGCTTTCAACATCTTCCTTGTGAACACGGCCTTTAGCGCCTGTCCCTGAAACCTGATTCAGGTTAACTCCTAGATCACGAGCCGCCTTACGAGCTGCTGGTGTTGCTCGAATCTTTCCTTGAGGGGCTGCTGCAACTGTCGGAGAAGACATTGCTTTTGTTTTTTCAGCAGGTGCTGCACTATTTTCTTTAGGAACTGTACTTGCAGGAACATCAGCTATTTCAAGAACTTCACCTGCTTGACCAATATAACCAATGACCTCAGTTACAGGAACAACTTGACCATTTCCTTTAACAATCTTAAGCAGGACACCTGAATCCTCAGCTTCGATTTCCATATTGGTCTTGTCAGACATAATCTCAAGGAGGATCTCCCCTTCTTTGACCTCATCACCTTCTTGTTTTTTCCACTCGATGATTTCGCCTTCCTGCATATCAACACCAAGTTTAGGCATAATAATTTCGACTGCCATTTCATTTCCTTCCTTTTAAAGCTGAGAAAGAACAAAAGTTCAGCTTGCCTAGCGTAAACATCTAATCTTTCTCATTCTCATCTATTCACCTTTAATTGCCTATCTTTTCCTGACTTGTTTATAGATAGCTTCTTTAATTTTTGCTACATCTGGTAAAATGGCTGTTTCAAGAACATGAGAATAGGGAACAGGCACATCCTCAGAAGCGAGACGAAGCACCGGGGCATCTAAATAATCAAAGGCTTCGCTTTCAGTGATCACTGATGCTATTTCACCAATGAAACCACCTGTTTTATAAGCATCATTGACTAGGATAACCTTACCCGTCTTTTTCACAGAATTAATAATTAAGTCTTTATCAAGCGGAATAAGGGTACGCGGGTCAACAACTTCAACACTGATATCTTCAGCCGCCACTTCCTCAGCGGCTTTGAGAACGCGTTCCAGCATACGACCATAAGACACAATGGTAACATCTGTTCCCTCGCGCTTAATTTCGCCTTTACCAAGCGGAATATAAAAATCAGGATCTAAATTGACCTCTTCTTTTTTGCCATAAAGCGCTTTTGGTTCCATGAAAATAACGATATTATTATCACGAATAGCAGATTTGAGCAAGGCTTTAGCATCATTGACTGTGCCAGGCGCAACCACCTTGATTCCCGGAATATGAGTTAACCAAGCTTCTAGTGACTGAGAATGCTGCGCTGCTGAGCCGATACCTGAGCCTGAGGCCACACGAAAGGTTACAGGCGTTTTAAGTCCGCCGCCAAACATATAATTGGCTTTAGCACCTTGATTAACAATAGCATCCATGGCAATAGTCACAAAGTCCATAAAGGTCAAATCAACAATAGGACGAAGTCCAGTTTGAGCGGCACCTACTGCAGATCCTGCAATAGCTGCTTCTGAAATAGGGGTATCTTTAACACGCTTTTCACCAAATTCAGCCAGCATACCAACAGAAGTTCCAAAGTCACCACCATAAATACCGACATCTTCACCCATCAAAATAATTTTTTCGTCCTTACGCATTTCCTCGCTCATAGCAAGATTGATAGCTTCCCGTAAGGCTACTACTTTTGTTTCTGACATATATCTCTTTCTCCTCATTTTAATGAAACCCTAAAAGCATCAGAAAACGACTGCATTTCTCGCTTGTCAATTTATCAGCATGTCAATCGCTCTGACAAGGCATAATATATGAAGTTTTACACAAAATAACAAGACTTTTCTTGATCTAGCTAATCTACCCAAACATCTTCAAAAGCTACAGAAAGCTCTGGTTCAGGGCTATCTTGGGCAAATTTCACTGCATCCTCAATTTCCTGTGCGACTTCTTTTTCAATCGTATCAAGTTCCTCATCTGTTGCAATCTTATTTTCCGTTAGATAAGTGCGGTATTTCTTGAGAGGATCTTTAGCTTTCCAAGCATCTACTTCTTCTTTTGTACGGTAAGCTCCTGCATCAGCAGTAGAATGTCCGAACCAACGATAAGATTCCACTTCAACAAGAGCTGGCCCATTTCCTGAACGCACATAATCAATGACTTCCTGCATTTTTTCATAAACTGCAATGACATCATTACCATCTTCAACATAATGTCCAGGAATACCATAAGCATCAGCACGTAAATAAAGATGTGAAATCTTAGTCGAATAATTGATATCTGTTGAGATACCATAACGATTATTAATAATAAAGAAGATAACCGGTAAATTCCAGACAGCTGCCAAATTAACAGACTCATGGAAAGAGCCTTCATTAGTTGCCGAGTCTCCTGAAAAGGCGACAACAATATTTCCCGTATTGTCATATTGCTGTGTCAAAGCAGCACCGACTGCTAAGGCATAACCCCCGCCAACAATACCATTGGTCCCATAGTTTCCTTTTTCAAGATTTGCCAAGTGCATAGAACCACCACGACCTTTTGAAGAACCCGTTGCCTTACCGGCTAATTCTGCAAACATAGCAGGAATGTCAATCCCTTTTGCAATGGTTTGACCATGTCCACGGTGATTTGAAAAGATAATATCCTGATCAGTCAAGCCTTGAATCGCACCAACCGAAGCCGCCTCTTCTCCTACTGAAAAGTGTGTCATACCTTGTACGAAACCACGACGAACTAATTTATTGAGTTTTGTATCGACATCACGGATACGCTGCATTTTTAAAAACATATCCAAATATTGTTTTTTAGATAACATTGCTATAATGACCTCCAAAATTTTTCTTGCCATTTTATAGTAGCTTATTTTTTCACAAAGTGCAAGAATTTGAACCGCTTTCTACAGCTATAGAAAAGGGTTTTAGTAGTCACAAATTATTTTATTCACAAACTTTTGTAACAGATAAGAATCCCACTATAACAGTCATTTGAAAACTAAAAAAAGCAACTATCAAAAAGAATTCTCTTACATTTTCATTCACATAAAAAAGTTAAGACACAAAAAGAACACTTGAAGCTCATTGTTAAGAATGAACTTCAAGTGTTCTTTTAGTACCAGACAGCAAACCGCAGACGTGACTTGAGTTAAACAAGATGAACTTGCGGCCTCACAAAAGATAAACGAAATAGCTCTATTCCATTCAAATCTTTAAAGAATACCTTTTGCCTAATTTTCTACAGCAGACAATAGAGCATCTGCCTGAGCAGATAATTCTGCTAATTTTTCTGCTGATACTTTAAGAATACCTGTGCTCCAAGCTTCTGAGTTAATTGGAACACCTGTTAATTGATCTACCAAATGCATACGAATAAAAGGAAGTAAAGAACGGTAATCCTCAAAAACTTCCTCTGGAGACGCCCCATTAGCAACGGAGGAAACCGTCACAATCTTATCTTGAAGCACTGAAGGTCCTGTTGGATCTGATAAGTCAAGAGAGCGCGACAGCCAATCAAGCAGGTTTTTGACAGGGCCCGGAATAGCATAGTTGTAAACGGGTGAAAAAATCCAAATAGCATCTGCTTCTTGAACTTCTTCTCGTGCATGTGCCACCTCGGGATGTACTGACGTTTCTAAATCCTGATTAAAAAACGGGACACGATCATAACTTAAATAAGAAACTTGAGCCCGATCACCAATAATCGTTTCTGCTTTTTTAGCTAATTGACGGTTGAATGATCCTTCACTAAACGAACCGACAATAAATAAAATTCTTTTTGACATAATGTCTCCTTATTAAATAATTTTATCACTAAATAGTAATATATAATTAAACTATTGCTAACTAAAACCTGCTCCTTTTTAAAGAGATTTAAACTTTTTCAACAGATCTATTAGGACTAACTGCTCCTCTTCTGTCATTACAGAAAAAGCAGATTCTACCATAGCAATATGATCAGGCAAAGCTTTTTGAATCAATTGTTTGCCAACTTCCGTCAGACCAACAACCGAGGCACGTCTGTCATCTGGATTTGGGCTCCGGTAAATCCAACCATTACGTTCCATATTTTTAATCACAACCGTCATATTGCCAGACGTCGCCAGTATAGAAGCAATCAAACGACTGATGGTCATCTCTCCTTTAGCATAAAGAACATCCAAAACGGCAAACTGGGTTTGTGTTAAACCATTGTTTTTATAGCTTGGAGCAACTTGCGCATCAATTGTTCGCATAGCCTTGCGAAAAACAACCATAGCTTTAACTGCAGGATTCTTATCTAAATCACCCATACAACTCCTCTCTATGACCATTACCTCTTTTTATTTTACTACTAATTAGTGTTATTTTCAAGAAAAATGTTTTAATTAAGCTGTAAAACAGTCCACTGAACTATTACTCTCCGCCCTCGACTTAAGGAAAGCAATAAAAAAGAAGCATTAGTTGCCGAACAAATCTACTGTTTTAATAAAATAAAAGTTAGGATAAAAAAATTTATCCTAACCTCCTATCACATTAAAAGAAATCATCAAAAAGTGACAATTGATTATCTTCAGGCATACTGCCTAAAATTCCCATATCGCTCATCTTTTCAACCAAAGTTGATGACAAACCGCCGCGTTTACGCAGTTCTGTCTTAGAAAGAAACTCTCCTTCATTACGTGCTTTTACGATTTGTTTGGCAACATTTTCGCCCAAACCTTCCAAAGCCACAAAAGGAGGTATCAATGTATCGCCATCAATGATAAATTCAGTGGCATCACTGCGATACAAGTCCAGCTGTCCAAATTTGAAACCTCTCTCCAACATTTCATTGACAATTTCTAAGGTTGTAAAAAGATCAATCTCAACATTTGAAGCTTGGTTGATTTTTCTCTTTTGACTAATATCAGCCATGCGTGCCTTAACAGCATCCAAACCAGCACTCATTGTCTTTAATTCAAAAGCCTTGGCACGAATAGAGAAATAAGCACAGTAATAATAAATTGGGTGATGCACCTTAAAATAAGCAACACGAAGAGCCATCAAGACATAAGCCGCCGCATGGGCTTTAGGAAACATGTATTTAATTTTTCCGCAGGATTCAATATACCAATCCGGCACATTATTCTCACGCATGGCTGAGATATACCCGTTTCGCTCTTCCTCCGAAATCTTCAGCCAAGCCCCTTTACGTACACGCTCCATAATAGTAAAGGCCATCTTAGGTTCTAAACCAGCGTGCATAAGATAAACCATAATATCATCACGACAACCAATAACCGTTGACAGCGTTGCAATGCCTTGTTTGATGAGATCCTGTGCATTGCCCAACCACACATCTGTACCATGTGAAAGTCCTGATAATTGTAAAAGCTCCGCAAATGTCGTTGGATGGGTCTCATCCACCATTCCACGAACAAAGTTGGTTCCAAATTCAGGAATTCCTAGCATTCCAGTCGGTGTTCCAATCTCTTCCTCAGTAACTCCCAAGACTTCTGTTCCTGAAAACAGTTTCATAACTTCTGGATCGTCAGCAGGAATTGTTTTTGGATCAATACCAGACAAATCCTGCAGCTTGCGAATCATGGTGGGATCATCATGACCAAGCACATCAAGTTTAAGAACATTTTCATCAATATCATGGAAGTTAAAGTGGGTTGTTTGCCATTCGGCTGTTAAATCATCCGCAGGATACTGAACAGGTGTAAAATCATAAACATCCATATAGTTTGGAATAACAACGATCCCACCGGGGTGCTGTCCAGTTGTTCGTTTGACACCGGCTGAACCCTGCGCCAGCCTATCAACTTCTGCATCGCGGTAAAACTTGCCATAATCTCTTTCGTAGCCTTTGACAAAGCCATAAGCCGTTCTATCTGCAACCGTACCAACTGTTCCTGCACGAAAGGCGTATTCTTCACCAAAAATATCACGAACATCTAAGTGAGCACTCGGCTGATCATCACCTGAAAAGTTTAAGTCAATATCAGGAACTTTGTCTCCGTCAAAACCAAGGAAGGTCTCAAAAGGAATATCCTGACCATCTTTCTTGTACGGAGTGCCGCATTCCGAACAGATTTTATCAGGCAAATCATAGCCTGAACCCACAGAACCATCCGTAATAAATTCAGAATGTTTACAGTCTGGATTGGGACAAATATAGTGTGGCGGCATAGGATTCACTTCTGTAATACCAATCATGGTTGCCACAAAACTAGAACCAACCGAACCTCTAGAACCAACCAGATAACCACGTTCATTAGAACGATTTACCAGCATCTGTGAAGCCAGATAAATCACCGCAAATCCATTCCCCAAAATGGAAGTCAACTCTTTTTCAATACGCAAGTCAATGATATCCGGAAGAGGATTGCCATAAATTTCAAAGGCCTTTTCATAAGTCATCTCAGCGACTTTTTCTTCAGAATTCTCAATAAAAGGTGTATAGAGGTCTGTTTTAACAACTTCAACATCTTCAAAACGCTCAACCATCTCATTTGGATTTTTAATGACAATGTCACGGGCTAAATCTTCGCCTAAAAAAGCAAATTCATCCAACATCTCATTGGTTGTTCTAAAATGAGCCTTGGGCAGAGGAGCTGGCTGAGCATTTTCACCACGCCCAATAGGACGATTAATCATAGCTCCCTGTCCCAGACTTCTAACAATGATTTCACGATAAATTTCGTCTTCCGGTTCCAGATAATGGACATCACCAGTTGCCAAGACAGGCTTATCTAAACGACGACCAACTTCAATAAGATCTTTAATAATTTGCTGAATTCCTGCTTCATCTTTGATTAATTCACGAGCAAGAAGAGGTTCATAAAGAGCAGGTGGCATGACTTCAATAAAATCATAATACTTGGCTACCTCCACAGCATCTTCAACCCCTTTTGAGAGAACCGTATCAAAAACTTCACCATCAGAGCAGGCTGTCCCCAGTAAGAGGCCATCACGATACTGATCAAGAATCGTTCTTGGTATTCTAGCCACACCTGCAAAATAAGTAACATTGGATAGACTGACTAATTTAAATAAATTTTTCAACCCTTTTTGATTCAGGACATAAATGGTTGCATGCTTTACCCGAGCTTTCTTGTAAGAATTATCATCAACAATTTTAGTATTAAGATCTAAAAGATTGTTGACCCCATGCTTTTCTTTCGCCTCTTTAAGAAAGATAAAGAGAAGACGACCAGTTGCCTCAGCGTCGTAATTAGCCATGTGGTGGTGCTCAAGCGATACCTGAAAGCGTTTAGTCAAGGGACCTAAACCATGACGTTTGTATTCTGGATAAAGATTTCGTGCAAATTCCAAGGTATCAATGACTGGCTGCGTAATCTTTGGCAGGTCATGCCTTTCATAATTGGCATTCATAAAGCCAACGTCAAAAGTGGCGTTATGGGCAACTAAAACTGTATCTTGACAAAAGGACTGAAATTCCTGCAATACTTGTAAAATGGGCTTAGCCCCTTTCACATGCTGATCTGTGATCCCTGTTAAATCGGTTGTAAACTGACTAAGCGGATGCCCGGGATCAATAAACTCATCAAATTGCTCAACAATATTTCCTTTATGCATCTTAGAAGCTGCAATCTGAATCAAATCATTATTGATGGCTGAAAGTCCTGTAGTTTCCACGTCAAAAACAACATAGGTCGCTTCATTCATATCCATGTCAACTTCATTGTAGACAATAGGTACACGGTCCTCAACAAGATTAGCCTCCAAGCCAAAGAGAACCTTAATACCATTCTTTTTACCTGCATGATAGCCATGAGGGAAACTCTGAACATTGCCATGATCCGTAATAGCAACCGCAGGATGACCAAACTGAGCCGCCTTGGCCACTAATTGCTCAACTGTTGGCAAAGCATCCATGGTTGACATATTGGTATGAGCGTGAAATTCAACACGTTTTTCCCCTTGGGGCATTAAGTCCTTACGCTCTTTATGAACAATGGTCTTGACATTTTGGACATTCATGGTTAGGGCTTTTGTAAAAGGATTATTCTCGATATTGCCACGCACGCGCAACCAAGCACCCTTAGAAATCATGTCATATTTCTTTAATTCTTCATCATCCTTAGCCCACTTTTGCATCGGAAAACTGGAGGTATAATCCGTCATTTTAAAATTGATGATATGACGTCCGGTTCTTGTTGTCTTGCGTTCCACATCAAAAACAAGCCCTTCAAATGTGATACGATTTTCCTCAGTTTCAATTTCAGCCATAGGCGTAATCTCAGCCTTTTCAAAAGCTGCTTGCCGATCCTTGATTCGCTCTTTGAAATTAGATACGGATTTAGGCGTTTCTTCAGGCGACGGCATTGAAGCTTCTAATGATTTTTGAATTTCTAACGTTTCTTGACTAGCCTTTTGAATTTGCTGCTGACGAGAGGATTCAAAATGATGTTTTATTTCCTCTGTCATTTTTTGATTAGATACAATGTCAAAACTTAATTTCCCAAACCCAAACGCTTCAAACTGCTTTTCAAGATTAGGTAAATGATTCTTTCGAAAATGATCATTATTGACAAATTGCGGCGCTGAAATAAGAACTTTCCCATCAGTATAGGAAACAGTTAAGTGCGAAAAAGAGCTTTTAAAACTAGCACTATTGCAAGTCGGCTGCTTAAAAGCCTCCTGATAATAAGCCTGCAAAAGCTCGTTAGAAAATTCAGCATTCTCCACTTCAATGTCAAAAACAGCCTTAATATCAGCTGTTTCAAAACTCGTCACTAATCTGCTTCTTAACTCCTGATAAAAATCAATTGGTAAGATGGTCTCAAAAGAAAAACGGAAATCCCAAATCCGACTCTCAGGATAAACCTTCACTTCCACAATATCAGCAGATGAAAAAACCCTTGAATTCTTCATTTCAAGCGGCATCTCAATCTGATCCATCAATTTTTTAAACAATTCCGACATATCATTTCCTCGCATTACTAAGACCATTTTAACATAATTCAACAGGATTGACGACTAAAAGTCAGCAGGAAAATTTAAAGCAGAATCTGCTGCTGACTGGCTTTGATAAAATTGTCTTGCTGACAATTTTACTCATACGATAGCGATCCTTTTCGTTTATAATAGTATTGTGCAATATTGTACGGATTGTATGGTTTTTTACTTTACTATAGCGATTAAAAGGAGCAGATAAATGACGGACTTAACCAAGGGAAGTGAATTAAAAACAATCTTATATTTTTCCATTCCTATTCTTTTAGGAAATTTATGTGAACAATTGTATAATGTGACGGATACTGCAATTGTTGGAAATCTTGTGGGTACAAAAGGACTGGCTGCTGTCGGAGCCAGTACCCAAGTCGTTACGCTGACAGTTGCTCTCTCAACAGGAGTTTCCATTGGAGCCAGCGTGTTAATATCTCAACTTTATGGAGCAAAGCATTTCCAAAAAATGAAAAGCGTTCTGGATACCAACTTGATGTTCACAAGTATACTGGCCTTTGTGTTAACCCTTTTCGGTATCTATTATGCAAACCCTTTTTTAAAGCAGTTAAATGTTCCACAACCTTTATTACCTGAGGCCGACAGCTATTTAAAAATTATTTTGTTAGGCTTAGTTCCACTTTTTGCTTACAATACTTTAGCAAATTGTTTAAGAGGAATAGGGGATTCTAAAACACCAACTTTTATTTTAATCAGTTCGATCTGTCTGAATGCCTCTTTGGACATTATTTTCATCGCCGTTTTTCACCAAGGCAGTGCTGGAGCTGCTATGGCCACAGTGTTCGCTCAACTTTTTTCTTTTCTTATCTGTTTAATTTATATGAAAAAGAAATATCCCCAATTATCGCCTGACTTGTTCCATTTAAAATGGCAGCTTAAAACATTACAAAAATCTTTAGCCATTGGTCTTCCCGCCATGATGCAACAGGTTTTCATTAGTTTTGGCTTTCTTGTCATTCAATTTCTTGTCAACAGCTTTGGAACAAGTGCTATTGCTGCTTACACAGCTGCTTCTAAGGTTGACTCTTTTGCAGAAATGCCCGCTGTTAATCTTGGACAAGCCTTAATGAATTTCACAGCTCAAAATGAAGGTGCTGGAAAAGGAAAGCGGATTACAAAAGGAGGCAATCATACCTTGCTTTTTTCAATAGGCTTATCGGTTAGCATATCTGTTATCATTTATATTTTTGCTCCAGTCCTCATTTCTATTTTTAACCGTGATGCAACCGTTGTGCAGATCGGTCAGCAATACCTACATATCGTATCAGTCTTTTATCCCATTTTCGGAGCTATGCAAGTTCTTAATGGCATTCTGTTAGGTTACGGAAAGTCACTTCTTCCTTTAATTGCTTCTATAACAACTTTCTGTATTCTTCAAGTGCCTTTAGCTGTTTTACTCTCGCACACTTCGTTAGGCTTCAATGGTATTTGGATGGCTGCTCCTTTTGGCTGGACAGCAGGATTTCTGATGCGCTTAATCTATTTCAGATATCTTTTAAAAAGAAAAAATCAAGGTTAAGCATAACAGAAATATAAACAAACCAACAAAAAAAGCCCGCAGGCTCTTCACATTATACACGCTCAACTTTACCAGACTTAAGAGCACGAGCTGAAGCCCAAACTTTTTTAGGTTTACCGTCAATAAGAACAGTTACCTTTTGAAGATTTGGTTTTGCAACACGTTTTGTTTTGTTCATCGCATGTGAACGGTTATTTGCTGATACAGTTTTACGTCCTGTAAAATAACATACTTTAGCCATTTAACTGTTTTCCTCCTACTTAGTTTAAGGTGAATTCACCACATACTTTAGCATTATAGCAAAATAAAAACCATTTGACAATAGCTACTAAAGTATTGCACAGTAGACATGTGAAGAAAAGCAATTATCTATAAACAAAAGGCAGCAAACAATTGACCTCGAACGGTACTTATATGTTAAGATAATACAAAGGTCAGTTTATGGAACTTTGAATGATTTCTTATGCCATAACATGGCCTGATTTTTAATAGACTTGTTGGGAAACTAACTATTTTCTTTAAGCAATGGGGGCGGGCTTTTTCAAATCGTTACTTGAAAAGAAGAACGCAATGAAACGGTGGAGTCGGTTGCTTGTGTGCCAATCGCCTAAAACTGGCTGGCAAAAAACAAATCAAATAGATGGAAATAAGCTGCCAAACAAGTCTAATAACAAATAAAACGAAAAGGAGACATAGTTTATGAATACTATCAAAACACGAGCAGCAGTTGCTTGGGCACCCAATGAACCCTTGAAAATTGAAGAGTTGGACCTGATGATGCCACAAAAGGGAGAGGTTATGGTGCATATTACAGCGACAGGAGTCTGTCATACCGATGCCTATACCCTATCAGGAAAAGATTCAGAAGGGATTTTCCCTTGCGTTTTGGGACATGAAGGTGCTGGTATCGTTGAAGCAGTGGGCGAAGGCGTAACAGAGTTTCAGGTCGGTGATCATGTGATCCCGCTTTATACAGCCGAATGCGGTAAATGTGAGTTCTGCCTTTCAGGAAAGACCAACCTATGCTCAGCCGTTCGTGAGACACAAGGCCGCGGTGTCATGCCTGACGGGACAGTTCGTTTCTTTAAGGATGGTCAACCTATTTATCATTATATGGGAACCTCAACATTTGCAGAACATACTGTTGTTTCAGAGTATTCTTTGGTTAAAATACAGGACAATGCGCCGCTTGAAGAAGTCTGTTTGCTGGGCTGCGGTGTAACAACTGGCATGGGGGCTGTTTTGAATACAGCTAAAGTCGAAGAGGGAGCAACTGTGGCCATTTTTGGTCTAGGCGGTATCGGACTAGCTGCTATTATTGGTGCTCGTATGGCTAAAGCCTCTCGAATCATTGCTATTGATATTAATCCCGATAAGTTTGACAAGGCTAGAAAATTGGGAGCTACCGATTTAGTCAATCCCAATAATCATGCTAAACCAATTCAGGAAGTCATTATTGACATAACCAACGGCGGTGTTGATTATTCCTTTGAATGTATCGGAAACGTAGAAGTCATGCGGGCTGCCTTGGAATGCTGCCACAAGGGTTGGGGAGAGAGTACTATCATCGGTGTAGCACCAGCTGGTGCTGAAATTCATACTCGTCCATTTCAATTGGTTACAGGTCGTGTCTGGCGTGGTTCAGCTTTCGGTGGTGTTAAAGGCAAAACACAGCTGCCGGGAATTGTTGGACAATATATGGCTGGCGAGTTTGCATTGAGTGATTTTATTACCCATACCATGTCTCTAGAGCAGATTAACGATGCCTTTGACTTGATGCATGAAGGCAAATCTATTCGCACAGTCATTCATTACTGAGGAGGCAGGCATGAAACAACTATCAAAAAATAAAATATTTGGTGGCTGGCATGAGCGCTACAGCCATTCGTCAAAGACAACGAATACTGAGATGACCTTTGCCATTTATCTGCCGCCTCAGGCAGCAGATAGGAGGGTCCCTGTTCTTTATTTCCTATCTGGTTTGACTTGCACAGATGAAAACTTTTCAACCAAAGCTGGTGCTCAGCAGTATGCTGCCAAATATGGCTTGGCCTTAGTCATACCAGATACGTCACCTAGGGGTAAGAATGTGCCTGATGATAAAACTTATGACTTAGGACAAGGAGCTGGTTTTTATCTCAACGCAACTCAGAATCCTTGGTCACAACATTACCACATGTATGACTATATTGTAGAAGAATTGCCAGAGCTGATTGAAGCGAATTTCCCTGTAACGAATCAACGGTCTATTTTTGGACATAGTATGGGTGGTCATGGCGCTTTACAAATCGGTTTAAAAAATCCAGATTGTTATGCTGCCATCTCTGCTTTTGCACCTATTGTCAATCCGAGCAATGTCCCTTGGGGGAAAAAAGCTTTCTCTGCTTATCTTGGCAAGGACGAGAAGACTTGGGCAGCCTATGACAGCAGCAAACTTGTATCACAGGTGAAAAAAGCACGACCAATTCTGATTGATCAAGGGTTAGCAGATAACTTTTATCCAGAACAACTACAGCCAGAAGTTTTTGTTCAGGCTGCTGAGTCAAACGGGATTGAGGTGCTTCTAGATCTGCATGAAGGCTATGATCACAGTTATTATTTTATTGCCAGTTTTGTCGAAAAACATATCACTTTTCATGCTTACTATTTGGGATTAAGGAAAGAACCATAGAAAGTTGAAGGGACAACAATTTCAACAAAGTGTTCTAATCATTTCAGAAGTTGTATTCGTAGTCTTTTTTAACAGTTTCCTTGGGTGGTAGAGATGGCAAAATGAAACGCCAACGCTTATAACTATTGGCTGCGTTTTGCACTAATTTAGTTTCATTCTAAGTTTTAAACTGAAGATTTTGAAAATCCTCTCAATATTATTTCTAACAATTAAACTTCTTTTTATTACAGCGGAAATGGTTCTTTTATTGGGGCTGGAACAAAAATGTTCCAACCTTTTTATTGTACAGTGATTGATGGGTATTTTTGCATTTTGGTTTTTAGATTCAAACCTTTAACAGTCCATTAGACTGATAGCGTATCTGATTCTACGAATATCAGTCTATAGCAATACCTAATCCACTTTGTGGAAACCGGACGACAAAACCAAAATTACGATTTCATGACGATGGATCGTTTTTTGTCCTAGTACTCTCTATTTTTGTTTTTTTTTTTGACTTGACTAAAATAACAAAATGATACTTATTTTGGGAATTTACCAGTATGCTGAAACGGTGACTTGTACTTTCCAATAAGAGTCATTATAATGGTGGTAACTTTGAAAGTTGGTGACTTTAATGAACTCAGTGATAAAAAATACCTCAGCATCACTAGGAGAAGCTTTAGCAGAAGGTGCTGTTATCATTCCAAACATCATCTTTGCAGGACTTTTATATCAGCATTATGGGCAGTATCACTTTTTACTTCCTTTCGTTTTATTATACTCATTTGAAAAAGCAGGGGTCTTCGCCATACAAGGATTTGGCGAATTGAAAAATCCATACAAAGTTTTAAGATATAGCCTCCTGCTAGCTATTTTAGGAACTTGCCTTTGTTTATTTGGTGATTTTTCCTTTTTATTTTGGGAATTGGGTGCTGTTTTAATAGGGCTTGGTTTAGCCAATTACAAGGCACTTTTCAAGACAATCAAAAGTATGTTAAAAGAAAAAAATGAATGGTCCTATAAAAGAACAATAATAATGGCTTATCTTATTTTAGGAATCATCATTTCATTATTTTTATATTTTCGCCATACTTCCATAACCTTAGTTTTTGCTTTCTTTTTGCTTATGTTGCTCACTTCATATGCCTTTATCTGTCAATTGGAACAAGAAGCCAACCTTAGCCAGCAAGTTCCTTTTGAAAGAAAACGAAATGCTTATCTTCATTTTTTTCCAGCCATTGGCATGCTGCTATTTTCTTTTTTTACAAGATTACTTAAACAGACAGCTAATACAAACTATGCTTTGTATATTGGACTTTCTCTTTGCTTATTTATCATTATCGGTCTGCTTTTTAAACCCTTGCATTTTTCTCAACAAGCTTTATTGACTTTATGGTTCGGTGCTGCCAGAAATTTTTTAGTCATCTATAGCCTTATTTACTTTATAGCTACTGATAAACTGTATATGGTTGGACTTTCTTATACAATGCTCGTTCTAGGCTTAATGCTCTCTATGACAAGCAGAAAGAAACTTCAACAGATCATAAATCCATCTTATTTTACTATCGTTTGTTTACTGGCTAGTACAGCAAGTTTTTTATTACTTTTATGGCCCTCAGCTTATCTCCTAGGTATTCTGCTAAGCTCTGCTTTTATTGCTAGCGGCAATCATGTCATTCTCCAAGAATTTACAAGAGATGAGACGTTACCGCTTTTAGAAAGAAGAATTACTCACTCCAAATTTTACGGACTGGGTGCTATTATTCAACAATTTATTTTGTTATTGACTCTGATCGGAGTTTCTTGGAAGCAACATCAATACTCAGCCTTAAGCGCCTATGCATTCTCTAGTAATGTTAAGAATTTAGAAACTATTTTCTTTTATACAAGAGTCACTTGTCTTGTTTTCATTGGAATCGCCGGGATTGGGTTGATAAAACGAAGTTTATCCTATATAGCCAACAACAATCAAAAAAGAACTAATAGCTGAATTCATAAAAAAGGATTATTCATACTTAAATGAATAATTCTTCTTTTATACGACTAATTAAGTTATCATTTCATAACATTTGTCATTATTCCTTAAAAACTCAACCAACTGACACTTTTTCTGTCCAAGGTGATGCAGTTGTTTTTAAAACCTTGTTAAGTTCATTGATATTTTGCAAGCCACTCGTACGCAACCATTGACGTGCTGCTTCCTTTCCTTCTTCCATATAAACCTGAACAGACCCTGCCCATGTGGCACGTCCACAAAGGACACCATTAAACTTAGCACCTGCCTTATGCGCAAAAACAAGCGTTTCTTGAAAAAGCTCTGCACTAACACCAGCGCTTAAGTAAATGTAAGGTAAATCTGTTGAGGCCTCCTGTTCACGAAAGGCTTGTGCTGCTTCTTCTTTACTATACACTACTTCGCCTTCAGCAAACCCTTCAACATATACCATATTAACAGGCACTTCAACCTTAAGAACATCTATACCAAAACGCTCAGCTGAAAAAACTTTCATAGCATCATTGACCTTATGCACCTTTACTTTAGCAAATTCAACACTTGAATTATTTGAGATTGTTTCGTCGTAAGTGAGAATTTCAAGGAAAAACGGAATATCTTCAGCTTGACATTCAGAGCCAATACGCTCAATGTAAGCTTGTTTTTGCACATTAACTTGTGGATCTCCATCAACATCATAATAGAGCAAGAATTTAACAGCGTCAGCACCCGCTTCTTTCAGCCGCTTAATAGACCAGTCCACTAAACAATCTGGCAAACGACTGGTTGTGTTCGCATCATAACCCGTTTTTTCGTAAGCTAACAAGAGTCCTGCTTCCCTATCACGCGCTTGTGCAGCTGGCAAGCCATATTCAGGATCAAGGAGAATAGATGAAGCATAGGGTGTTAATTCTTCTGACACCAGCACTTTCAGTTCTTCCATTTGAGCAACTGTCGGCTCCTTCATCTGATATTGTGCCATCAAACATTTCAAGGCACCGCGTTGATCAAAGGCTAGAGCTGAAATAACGCCATTTGAATCACTGACTTTTGCTAAATAATTATATTTTTGCTGTGATAAAATCATAATTCTCCCTTCATTGATTAGGATGTTAAATCTAATTTTTCAGTTAAAAGCTCTTTTAATTCTAAAATAGTGTCAGCCTCTTTAATCTTTTCTTTAAAAGTCTTATTCACTAGTAAACGAGCTATTTGGGATAATACTTTTAAATGTGTTGTCCCTGCTTCCTTTTCAGGGATGAAGAGTGCTATAACATTATTAATTAATTGACCGTCCATGGAATGCCATTCAACACCCGTCTTAAGTTTTAAAATGGCAATACTAGGTTTAACTATACTTTTGTCTTTGGCATGAGGAATGGCAAAGCCTTCCATCATGCCTGTAGTACCTTCAGACTCCCGCAATTTTAAAGCTTGAACAACGGATTCTGTATTGTTAGCGTAGCCATTATCTACAACTAAAGTTGCTAAATAGTGGAAGACCTCATCCTGAGACTCACATATCAAATTTATTTTTATCAGATTTTCATCAATCATTGTATGCCTCTTTCTTAACCTCTTGCTTTTTCATATTTTGATTTTTGAATGAATCCCATAATAATACCAGCTACTATGGCACCGATTGCAATAGCAAGAACCCAAAGGAAGGCATGGGTAACAACTGGTAGAACTAGAAAGCCACCATGAGGCGCTGGGACCTTAACTTTCCACATATAGGTTAAGATAGCAGCAATAGATGAGCCCAGCATGAAGGTTGGTAACATGCGAAGCGGATCTTTAGCCGCGAAAGGAATCGCCCCTTCGGTAATATGAGTGGAACCTAAAATAAGATTTGCCAAACCAGCATTACGATCATTTTCATCATAATATTTTCTAAAAGCAGTGGTCGCAACAAAAGTAATGAGTGGAGGTGCAATGCATGCTGCTGATACACCAGCCATAAAGGTTGTATTTCCTTGTGCAAGTAGGGCCGTACCCGTAACATAAGCCGCTTTATTAACAGGACCACCCATGTCAAATGCACACATGCAGCCAACAATAACACCAAGAACCAATGGATTAGCATTTTCAAAAGCACCTAGCCATGCCATTAAACTCTTATTAACCCAAGCCATAGGTGAATTAACAACAGCCATAACCATTCCTGTCAAAAAGACACCAAATACAGGATACAAAAAGATTGCCTTTAAGCCATCCAATGATTTTGGTAATTTTTCAAACAGTTTCATGAGACCTAATACAATGTAACCTGCAGCAAAACCAGCGATAATACCACCTAAGAAGCCTGAGCCGCCATTCACCGCCATCATGCCGCCAACAAAACCAGCAGCAAAGCCGGGGCGTTTTGCAATAGACTCTGCAATATAAGCCGCTAGAATAGGAGTCATAACGCCCATCGCAACACCACCAATATCTGTTTTCAGCAGTGCTGCAAACCAATTATATTGTTCGCTTTTAGGATCAAAAGAATAGATACCAAATAAGAAAGAAATGGCTACCAAAACACCACCAGCAACAACAAACGGTAACATATGGGAAACACCATTCATTAAATGTCTATAAACTTGCCGTCCAAAACTTTCTCCCTCAGTATCTGAAGAAAGCTCTGCACTTTCTATTTTAGTGCCGCCCTTAATTTGTCCTTTGCCAGCTAAAGCATCTGCTATTAATTGGTCTGCTTTTTTAATCCCATCAGCAACAGAAACTTCAATAACTCTTTTTCCAGCAAAACGTTCTGCTTGAACATCCTTGTCGGCTGCAATAATAACAGCTTTGGCGCCTGCTATTTCTGCAGGAGTCAATTCATTCTCTACTCCTACTTGTCCATGGGTTTCAACCTTAATAGAAACACCTTTTTCCTTGGCAGCCTGTTCTAGAGCTTCTTGTGCCATAAACGTATGGGCAATACCAGTAGGACAGCCAGTTGCTGCAATAAGTTTAAATTCTGACATAATCTTACTCCTTTATTTTTTTAACCATAATTTGTTCTTTTAATTCATTGACATCACTAAAGTCTGTGATACCACTTCTAAAAGCCGTTGAAGAACCAGCAGCTACACTTTTTGCTAATACCCTTTCTAAAGATTCCTGTCTGATGAATCCTGCCAAAAAGGTCCCCAATAAAGTATCCCCTGCACAGGCTGTGTTCACCACCTTTCCTCTAGGAGCATTAGCCTGATAGACATTAAAGTGAGAATCAATAAAAATAGCTCCATCTTGTCCTAAGGACAAAAGAACATGACGTGCTCCCTTGACAATTAATTGCTTAGCATAAGAAATCAATTGTTCCTCTTCCAATTGATTTTTGCCAAACCAAGTAGCTAATTCCTCCTCATTTGGTTTCAACAAAAAAGGATGAAATGACAAACTATCCATAATGATACAATCACTCACATCAAAAATAAGATTAACACCCTTTTCGTAACATAATTTAGCAATATCATATAGGATTTGCGATGGAACACCTCTGGGTAGGCTGCCAGATACAACAAGATAATCTCCTTTTTTAAATTTAGAAATTTGCTGTAATAGCCTGCATTGAGCAGCTTCATTGACCAAAGGTCCCTGATTGACTAATTTAAATTCCTGACAGGTAGCATTTACTTTAGTAAAGACATTAATTCGTGTCAGTCCTTCTACTTCAACAAAAGGGGCAGCTATCCCTTCAGCTTCTAAATTGTCTGCGACATATTTTCCTGTAAAACCTCCCGAAAAACCAAGAGCAGTGTTCTCAAGCCCAAGTCTTTTCATAATAAAAGACACATTAACGCCCTTCCCATTTGCCTGAATATCATCTGATAAAGCACGATTAACCTTAGACTCATACAGGTGTTCTGTCTCAATAAATAAATCAATGGCTAAATTCATGGTACAAGTATAAATTCCCATAAATGTTTTCCTTTCTAATTTAGTTGCAATTTATTATCATATCCTGTATATTTATGATAGCACTTTCATTTAGAATGAAATTTCTAAATAAATCATTAAAAAGAAAAATTTTTCTAAGGCGGGATTGTATGAAAAATAACAAGAAATTAACCGAAACAGAAGAATACACTTGGCAATACATCACCCGTGATTTCAATGAGATTGGGAAATTAAATATTTCTGAACTGAGTCAAGCTATTAATGTTTCAAATGCAACCATCATTAGAACGCTTAAGAAAAAAGGATATGGCGGTTTTTCAGAATTTAAACACGAAATAGAACAAAAGAAAAATAACAGCCTGCACGTGTTAACTAATAAATCTTTAAAAAAAGATACCAGACGTTCCATCATTAAAAATTATCAAGAAGTCATGCGGACACTTAATACGCTGGATGTTACCGCCATAGAAGAAAGTATTTTAATGATTGAAAAGGCACAGCGCATTATTATCTTTGCTAGGGGATTTTCAGAACTTATCGCTTCTGAAATGCTCGTCAAATTTCAGTTGCTCAATAAATACTGCGAATTACATACTGACCCTAATATTATTCGCCCAGTCAGTGCACGGTTAACATCAAAAGATCTTGTTCTTTTTATTTCCCTTAATGGCGAAACGGTTGCTTTGGTTGATGCTGCTAGAAATTGCATTAAAAATAGGGTTAAAACCATTTTATTGAGCGCTAGTGAAAGCAGTTCTCTAGCTCATTTAACCTCACTACAATTAATAGGTTTTAAAACAGAACTGTCTTACTTTCCAGACTATGAAGTTCACTCACGCTTACCACTTTCTATCCTTTCGCGCATTCTCCTAGATGCTTATGCCGCTAGTTTAAATTGAATGATTATCTAGCTCAAAGCAAAAAGAGAGTAGAGAACAAACGTAATGTTCTCTACTCTCTTTTTAAGTATTTTTATCTCTATGCCAATTGCAGAAATATTTTTTATTTTTCTTTGCAAAGATAATATTAAAACACCCTATATCAATAATTTTAAGGATTTACCCAACTTATAAAATGGTATCTTAATTTTATTTCCCAATAATTAGCTACACCAGAAATTAAGGCTTATACTGATTTTATATGACATCATTTTCAATTATCAAAATGTTATTTTTTTGCTAAAATAGATGGTGTTAACAATAAGTAAAGGAATAATATTTTGACTAAATTAGACTCGTTTCATTTAGGAGAGCTTTATAGAGAACTGCGAGTAGCTAGAGGTCTGAAAATGAAAGATGTAGTTAGTGATAAATTGTCGCAGGCACAATTATCTAAATTTGAAAACGGACAAACGATGTTGTCAGCGGATAAATTATTGACTGCAATATCGGCTATACACATGAGTTTTGCTGAATTTGAGCATGCGTACTATCAATATGAAGACAGTGCCTTTTTTAAACAAGCTAAGTTAATTTCCAAATACCATTCAAATAAAAATATTGAAGGTCTTGAAAAGCTTCTAATAATTCATGATGATAATTCCGAAACTTATGATGTCTATGATAAACTCAATAAACTTGTTATTCGTTGTGCTATTCATGATTTAAACCCAGAATACATTATCTCAGACGACGATAAAGATTTCATTACAACTTACCTTTATAGCATTGAAGAGTGGACAGAATATGAATTGTACATTTTTGGCAATACTTTACAAGTATTATCAGATAGTGACCTTATATTTCTTAGCAAGTCTTTTATAGAAAGAGATTCATTATACTTGTCCATTCCAAATAATAACTTTCGGACTCAATTAGTTGTTCTAAATATTATCTTTGTGCTATTAGAGAGGAAAAAAGATTATTGTGTTCACTATTTTATGAAACACCTAGAATCTATTCTGACTTATCAAGACATGTTTGTAAAAACCACATTTATATTTTTAAAAAAAGTTTTAAACTATCGAGAAGGAAAAGGTACTCATTTAATAGATTTAAAAAAATATATTCATGATGTTGAAGAGCTAGGGCATGAAGATGTTGCAGAATTTCTCAAAGATAATATTGTTAATCTACTATAAGATAAAAAGAACACTTGACAACTCAAGCGTTCTTTTTTGCTAGAAATAGACTAATTACTATCAATAATAAAGCATAAACAATAAAGCCAGAGTAAGCAAGCAGCATACTAATAGTAGATAGCATTGGGAATATCAGGCTTGTTAATGGGGGGCTATTACTAAGAGAGCGTTAACAGTTGTAATAATTCCACCAATTCTTTCGACTGGGTAACGATTAACCACATCAGCAGAAAATCTTGGGGCAACAATTCCTAATAAGAAGGCAAGACTACTATTAGCTAAGAAGATTATCCAAATACTATTAAGATTAAAACCAATACCTATTAGAAGAATCATCACGTCAGACCATACATTGATATGAAAAATAGAATATTTTCTAAGAATTTTTGATGTTAGGCTATTTCCAAGTATCATAGATAATGTCATAATTCCTGATAAGAGAGAAATCTTAACAGGATTACTTAACAGAACTAGTTCATTATTGCTTTTTATAAATAGAGCAAATATAGGAGTTAAACCTCCAAAAAATCCATTAAGCATTGCTAATTGAATGAGATTAATGAGCAATATATTGTCAGATAGAAAAGAACGTAAATTTTCTTTAACAACTAAGAATGTCTTCTCGTGTTCAACTATTTTTAGTTTGTCTTCTTGTTTTTTTAGAGGCGACTTAACCGACCAGTAAAGCAAGGTAACAATTAGGAAAATGAGGGCATTTAGCATCGCTAATAAACTCTCTGTATAAATGGTTAGCAATGATGCACCAATAAAAGTTGCAAAAACGGTAACTAGTTGTGTCCCAACACTGATAAAACCCTGTGCTTCTTCCATATCTTCTGATTTAATCAGTATTTTAGTAAAAGGTGAAAATAGCGCCGTTGAGTAATTCCCACTAATATCAGAAAGCAGATTTAATAAGGAGGCAAATATAACTAAAAGTAAAGTTGGAGGGTATTTAAAAATAAATCCTATACTAATATACATGACTGCTCTGAAAAGAGAACTGCCTATCAAGTGTTTTAGTTTTTGCCTTTGTCTATCAGCTACTACACCTAAAAATAAACTAATTAAGATAGGAAGAGTTTCTGAAGCTGATACTACCATAACTGCTATGCTTCCATCTGTAAGAGAGGTTGCTGTCGTTAGCATTGCTGTATAGAATAGTTTATCTCCAATCTTTGATACGAGATTAATGCTAGCAAGTTGAGTGAAGAGTTTATTTTTCTTGAAAAAATTGAACATTTATTCTCCATTATAAAACGAGGTATATTATAATAATTTGTATTATGCAATGATAATAAGACCTTGTTCTGCTGCCATAGTTCTTCACCTCCTTCAAATAGACTTTTCCTAATGTTACGCAATAATGATGAGACCTTGTTCCGTAGTCATATGCTCATTCCCTTTCATTTATTGTTTATTATTGATTTTTGAGCAGTATTTACTGCTTCGGGATTTATATCAACACCATCCACCATGTAATCTTCATCATTTAATTTTTTTACATGTCGACCAGTACCACAACATAAATCTAAAATAGTCATATCATTTTTCGAAGTGGCTTTTAAAATAATTATTCTTCAAAAAACTAATTTGTGATTCTAATTCTACATTTAACAATTCTGAATATACTTTTGAGTAAGAATAATTAAAAAATCATTTATATCATTATTTGATTGAGCTTTTTCAAAATCTCTTATTTGTTCTAGTTCCAAATTAACACCTCAAATCTTTATTACGTATAATATCACAAAAAATAACTATAACACTTTTTATTCAAATATGAATATTAAATATCGATAATTTTCATATTTAAGAAAAATGGTTACCAATTGACATATAAAAAAGATTGAAGAAACATTATTCTTCAATCTATAATTAAACTAGCGGTCACTATTTTGAATTCATAATATTATTAGTTAATTTTCTAGATTATCGTCGTTCTATTGTTCTCTACGTCCTATATTTTCTCTTTAAGATAGGTAAGCATTTTGGGGAATCGATTCAGAGGCCATTGCTAAAATTTTAAGACATAAAGATATTTCTATGTTGGTAGTTGTTTATGGGTATACCCTATAAGAAAAAATCGAGCAAGAATTTAAAGTTGTTAGAACTTTACTATGATTTCCCAACAAAAATACTTTTAATTAGCGAAAAAGCCCAATTCAAGGGCTTTCTATCTTGTATTTTTATGCCGATTGCAGGACTTGAACCTGTGACCTACGCGTTACGAGTGCGTTGCTCTACCAGCTGAGCTAAATCGGCTAACATTAGTATTTTACTATTTCTAAAAATTTTGTCAACAAAAATAAACAACAAAGATTTCAGAATATTCTGGTCTCGATCAGCATCGTGAAAAACTTTAAAATATATCATTTCAAAACTTTCTTAATAATAACTTGGAACTAAACTATATACTATATCTAAAGAAGAATAAATAAGAAGATTTATACCTAACCCGTGGTGCTAGTTAATCTTTTAGTCCACAAAAAAGTCCATTTGGACTATGCTGTTAGTGAGCAAACGAACAGAAGACATCCAAATGAACGACTTAAATGATACCGCTAAACATCATCACTTGCAATACAGTGGTGGAACGATTAAAAACCATGTGTTCTATTATCGGCGTTATGCACTTAAAGAACTGACGCACCGTCGAAATTCAACTATTGTAAAGTTAATGACAATGCCATTCTTGTTCTTCTAGTACTTCAGGCTGAACTCGGCCTCAAATCTCAACGTCAATTCTATCAGCTATGCCAGATATTTCTTGTAAAAACTGGCTTAGAGAGAACCCGATTTTATTGAAGAGCTCGGTATTTGATTCCCTTATTGAAGCTTATTCATCAAGGCATGACCGAGCCATTCCATCAGGATGATATGGTGATCAGGGATAGCTTTCCCATACCTGTTTGTTTACCAGCTCGCAACGACAAGGTTCGTAGTTTTAGGGATCAAGTAAATCAAGTAACTGTGGCCTACAATCCTCCAAAAAAGATGTGCTTTTACGGCTTTAAAGCCCATATGCTGGTGACCTTGTCAGGATTTATTGTCAATTATGGTGTGACGCCAGCCTCTGTATTGGAGGCTCAAGGCTGAAAGGAGAACCATTGAAGCGCGATTTTCAGTTTTATGTTCTGAGTTTGACATCGAAAGGCCATTAGCGAGAAGTTTAAAGGGGTTGGAGCCTTGGTTAGAGCAGACTATCTTTGCCTATAACCTAGGATTTTTTTACTAGCACCACGGGTATTACCTATATAAAATAAGCATAAATCCTCTGTAAACTATTTCGTTCACTTGACTATTTTATTCCCGGTTTATCTATTACCAGATTTACACTAACCTTTCAGGCTCAACAAAACTAACATCAAATACCTTACTATAATGACTTGGAACCTCCTCGCCATCAATTAACTTTTTTAAAACTTTGACAGCTGCCTTCACCATTGCTTCCACTGGCTGCCTAATGGAAGCAATTTGATAACTGCCTTTTTCTTGCGACTTTGAGCCATCAAACCCTATAATGTTCACTTTGTTTAAATAAGAGGGATTTAGCTCAAAAAGCACTTGTTTAGCAATGACAGCATATTCATCAGTTACACCAAATATGCCATCAAAAGTTAAGACATCTCCAGAAAAATGAGTTTTCAAATAATGGATAAATTCTTCAATATAATTCTCTTTTAAAGAAGCCTCAAAAATGTCAACAGGAAGATTATTTTCTTTCATAATATGTAAAAAACCTTCTGTCCGTTTATCAGTCGCATTATAATGATTTGTTTTTCTTCTCAAAAGTAAGAACCGTTTTGAACCAAATGTGATCAATTTCTCAGCAGCTAATTGACCTCCACCATAATTATCACTGGTAATAAGAGGGACATCTTCTGAAATAAAACGTTCAATGGAAACCAAATTTAATTTCTTCCCAATATTTATGAAATTATAAATATTGGAATAGGACATCGTAATCACACCTGTAACCTGATTCAAGGATGCCATGCGAAGAATTTCTTCTTCTTCATCAGGATCTGCATGAGAATTGGCCAATATCATTTTAAAACCAATTCGATCCAATTCAACTTGCATTCTATAAACCAACTCTGCAAAAAAAGGACTCCACGTCGTTGGTACAATTAGCACAACAGTCGATGTTTTTGATGTTTTTAACTCCCGAGCTCTAGCATTGGGAACATATTTCAACTCTGCAATTGCTTTTTCAATTTTAGCCTTGTTCTCTTCTCGAATAGTAATACCATTGATATAGTTTGATACAGTTCCTCGACTGACATTAGCCAGTTGAGCTACATCATTGATTGTAGGATTTCTTTTCATTTATTTATTATAAGATTCTCTAATATAAGCTATCTCACTTATACTATTGCGTAAATCTATATCCTCCACTGTATTTAGTAGATTTATGAAACTTCCGTATTCATAATCACAATCGATAAAAGCATCATATATCTGTTGTTTTAAATTAAATTCAGTATATGCCTGTTTTAAACGTTTGTCAATTTCATCAAAAACATCATCAATATGAAATTTGTGTATAGTCTTACTAAAGGTTCTCGTCTTAGGAATTATTTTATGAGGATCATCTACAATAATATCTAATTTTTGAGATGCCTCATTCCAATTAAATGACGTTTTTGCCACAGTTCCTTGACTATTTTCATAGAGATCAAAAGCAGCATCTTTGCCTGTAAATATCTCAATATTGATCTTATCAGGTAGTACATCAGCATAAGACATATAATTTTGATTGGTGACAATGATACTGCCTTTTCTAACAAACACAGGAAAGCTATCTAAATTACGATAGGTCTTAATAACAGTATTTCCTTTATATACAAGATGTGTGAAGTAATCAACCCACTCGCCTTTTGGAAGCCATGTTTCGCTAAAGGAGCTTTGTGTTACTTTATCATGCGGTCTTGTAATTGGAGAAACAATCATTTCAGAACCAAATAGATATTCATTCTTAAACTGATAAGCCTTTTCTTGTTCGGGCCATTCATAATATAAGGGTCTGTTTATTGGTATACCAAAAGCATGTGTTTTATAATTAGCTGTATCAATATAAGGTATCAACTTAGCCCTCAATCTTAAAAAATATTCTTGCGCCTCTTCAAAATCTCTTCTATAATTCCAAGGTTCTTTTCCAGAAAATCTATTATCTGAAGAATGCAGACGATTAATCGGGCTAAACACGCCAAATTGGATCCATCTTGTAGCCAATTCTCCATCAAAACGACCTTTCATATGGCCTCCAATATCGTGACTCCACCAAGTGTAACCAATGTTTGCCGCCGTACTTGTAAAATACGGTTGAAATGATAGAGAGTCCCAAGAAATCACTGTATCACCCGAGAACCCCACGGGATACCGATGAGAGCCCGGTCCAGCATATCTACTTAACGTTAATCCACCATTATGCGACTTTTTATTATCTTCATAATGATAGTAATTTAATAACCATAATGGATCCATCTTATCTAGTGTTTTTGCTGCTCCTTGTTGCCAATCAATCCACCAAAAATCTACTCCTTCTCTTTCTAAGGGATGATGAATATTTTCAAAGTAAACTTTTCTAAATGTTTCATCCTCCAAATCGAAGGTTGCAGGCTCTTCAGTATCTACATTTAAGCGAAGTCTTTTAGCAACCTCTTTATACTGATCTTCAAATGCACGAATCCCTGCCGCTGGATGTACATTTAGAGCTACTTTTTTCCCATCAGTATGAAGCCAGTCTATAAATTCTTTAGGGTTTGGAAATAAATCTCTATTCCATGAATACCCCGTCCATCCCGAACCGTATTTTTGAGGAATTTTTCTTCTATGCCAGTCCATATCTAGAACTGAAACACTGATTGGTATTAGCCTCTTATTAAATTGGCGCATCAATTCTATATATCCGTCTTGTGTGTAGGGGAAAAATCTGCTCCACCAATTGCCAAGAGCAAATCTTGGTAACATCGGCGGAAAACCAGTTAAGCGATAAAAATCAGTTAACTCATCTTGATAATCCCTCCCATAGCAAAATAGGTATAAATCTACCGTTCCCTTTCTTCTTGCCACAAATGAATCTGAGTCTTTTATATATAAAAAATTTGTTGAATCATCTAAAGAACTAAAACCATCTTTAGACATAAGACCGTCTTCCAGAGGAACTTCACCATCGGCACGATCCAAAGTTCTGACAGTCCCCTTAAGATTTTTTGTCCCATTTTTCTTACCAAAAAACCATCTATTATGATAAAGAGAACTGGACTTTTTAATATCTACGTATAATGATATTGGAGATAGAGAGCCACCATCATAATACAAGTGAAACGAGGGAGTCACTATTTCCAAGATATGATTATTATGATTTCGGATTATCTCCGCATTAACTTCTCCAAAGGAACGATTTAGTACTGTTGTTGAAGGACGATCTTCAAATACTTTTTCAATATCTTCCTCAATTCTTAGAAGTGAATTTGTAATAATTGAAAAGCGTACTGAACCTTCTCTAATTATTTTTTCCATCACTCATCCCCCTCATCATTTAAATTCATTTCATTTACATACACTAATGATGAACGCGCCTCCTGAACCATATAACTTACCTGTTCTTCTTCCAGATATACTTCCTGATGATTCAAAACCATGGCTAAAATAATAGGTAAGTTCATTCCTGTTATCAGATGTACATGTTCCCTAACTCTATATGGAAAAAATTTTTGATTAACAGATCCCGAGAGTAAATCAGTAAAAATAACGACTTCACATTCTTGGGGAAAATCATTAAAAATTTTCTCGATTTTATCTCCAATCGGTTTCCCATCAGTATAGGCATCTAATGTTACTATATTATTCTGGATACCAGCTAGAAATTCTATGGTACTTTTTAGACCTGATGCCATATGATTATGAGAAGCTATGATGATTCTTCTTTCCATCATTTTACACCTAAAATTCCTGTATATGCTCCTAGCAATGAAACAATAATAATTGCCATAATTATTTTAGTAGGCGTCCACCATTTAGACTCAAGCATTTTGTAAACAACATATGTCAACACCACTGCAAGTAGGGAAGGCATAATAGCATCTAAAATTTTCTCTTGCACTAACAAGGTTACCTTCCCAGCCTTGAAAGTTAAAGGCGTATATACTTTTACGACTGTAGATACCAATGTTCCAACAACCATCAGACCAAAAGCTGACATGGCTTCTGTAAAAAGAGACAACTTATCACTGAAATTAGTGACTAACTTCACACCTGATGTATAACCAATATCAAATAATTTAATACGTATCCAAAATAAAAGGGCTCCAATAATAATCCATGCAATCGTACCTAAAGGATTGCCTTTAACTGCCATATAGCCCGAAATAGAACCCATGATGGTTGGTAATAAAACCCAGATAATGGTGTCCCCAATTCCTGCAAAAGGTCCCATAAGAGAAGTTTTTAATGATTTAACTGCGTCCTTAGTTTGAATTCCATCCTTTTCTTCCATGGCAGTTGTTGCCCCAAGTATAATATTTGCCATTGCAGTCGTTGTATTAAAATAATTAAAATGATTATCCAATGCTTCTTTGTATTCCTCATCATTTGGATATATTTTTCTTAGCAATTTAGCTAAGGACCAAACAACTGAGCTTGCTTGCCCTGTTTCATAGTTATATAATGCTGAACCCATAAACATCCATCTGAGAATAGCATTGTGACGATCACGTTTTGTAATAATATTATTAATTTCTTTTTTATTCATCATAATCTCCTTCATTAATAATGCTTAAAGAGCTCATTTTTTCTTTTGAAGTAACAATTTCTTCAGCTTTACTTTGATAAATCAAAATTGCAGCTGCAGCACCAACAATTGAGACCCCAATGATTGGAACTTTTAAGTAGGTACTAAGTACAAATCCTATTAAAACTGCCCATAAGTATTTCTTTGCAGGCATATAGTGTAATAACAGTGCAATCCCCAATACCGGTAACATTCCACCAGCAATATTTAAACCATCTGTAACCCATTGTGGAATAATATTTAAAATGGATTTGATAACTCCTGGACCTACTGTCACAATAATAGTGACAATAATAACACTTTTTAACATAAACATTATTGGTCCGATCCAACCCCATAATAACATTTGTTTATATTTGCCTTCATGAGCTAATCTTTGCATTTTATGTGCCACAAAATTATTTAAAATTTTTACTAAAACATCAAAATTAATCGCTAATAAACCTACTGGTAAGCCAACTGCTACCGCAGTAGACAAACCCGATCCTGTCCTAATTGCCAAAAACGTACCAACAAGAGCAGCAAGTCCATAATCCGGAACGGAAGCTCCGCCTAGCCCAGCAACACCTAAAGACATTAATTGAAAAGTCCCTCCAATTAAAAGTCCTGTATTGATATCCCCCATTATTAAACCAACAAGCATGCCTGTTGTTACAGCCCAATAATTAAAAATTGTAATTCCAAGATTATCCATTACCACGTAGGCTGACAATA
The DNA here is from genome assembly GCF_006739205.1 of Streptococcus mutans. Lineage (NCBI taxonomy): Bacteria > Bacillati > Bacillota > Bacilli > Lactobacillales > Streptococcaceae > Streptococcus > Streptococcus mutans. The sequence goes on along the minus strand of NZ_AP019720.1, from coordinate 103,173 downwards.
AAATAACTAAAATATTTTGAATAAACTCTATTGACATTTTTGTTCCCTCTCATTTAAATTTTTTATTTTCTATTGCCTTTTCAAAGACAATTACAGAATCATCCGGAATATATTGAATGATGATTGGAATTCCACGTTCCTCAATTTTCTTCAATTCATTTACTTCAGATTGATTCAGATTTACGAACTTACTGACATTTGTCCTAACATCATCAGCAAACACAATTCCTAAGTTTACTCTGGGAATAGAAATACCATTGTCAAGTAATTTAAGCAAAGTAGAAGGTTCTTTGACAATGATAAACACATCTTGCTTATCATAATTACCATTTTTGAAATTTGCAATAGCCTTTTGTGTATCAATAATACTCATGCTTTTCCCAGAGGGCTTCGCCATCCTCATAGAATTTTTTATCTCTGGCTGATTGCTTACAATATCATCAATAATCATAAACCGTTTAGGATTCAGTTTCGAATTCCACTGATTCACTACAATTCCATGGATTAATCTTTGATCTACTCTAGCCTCAACAACTGTCATAATAAATTCCTCCTTAAAATATTGAACGTTCAATTTCTCTCAAAAAACTACTTTAAGTGTAAGCGTTTTAGTGATTATATTATACATGGAACGTTCCATATTGTCAAGAGACCCTTTCTGATTTTCTATAATGATTTTTTGTAGTTTCTAGATTTCAAGCCTTAATTTTTACTATACTTTTTCGTTTATCCATGGTGCATCATTAATTCTAATTTTAATCTTGTGCCTCCCTCAAAAGAGAAAACAAAAAGACTGAAGAAATTATCCAAAATAGGATTTCCTCAGTCTAGGGAAAGAGAATCTTTCAATTTGTTAACCAAGTAATTAAGCTTTACCTTCTGAACCAAAGACATCAATACGTTCTTCAACCGCTTCTGTAATAGCTTCAAAACCTGGTTTCAAGAATTTACGTGGGTCAAAGAGTTTTTTCTTGTCGTATTCTGCTTCATTTGCTTCGTATTCAGCAGCAAATTTACGTGTAGCATTAGCAAATGCGATTTGACATTCAGTATTAACGTTAACTTTGGCAACACCAAGTTTAATTGCTGCGCGGATTTGGTCATCAGGAATACCTGAACCACCGTGAAGTACAATTGGGAAACCTGAAACAGCCTCTGTCAATTTTTTCAAATGATCAAGGTCAAGACCTTCCCAATTTGCTGGGTACGGACCGTGAATATTACCAATACCAGCTGCCAAGAAATCAATACCGGTTTCGACCATTGCTTTAGCGTCATCAATTGGTGCCAATTCACCGCGGCCGATGATACCATCTTCTTCACCACCGATAGTACCAACTTCAGCTTCTACTGAAATACCTTTAGCATGTGCTTTTGCAACAACTTCTTTAGCTTTTTCAAGGTTTTCTTCAACTGGAAGATGAGAACCATCAAACATAATTGAAGTATAGCCAACTTCGATACATTCAAGAGCATCTTCATAATGACCATGGTCAAGGTGGATAGCAACTGGTACAGTGATTCCCATTGATTCTACAAGAGTTTCGATAAGAACTTTACAAAGTTTATAACCACCCATATATTTGGCAGCACCCATAGAAGTTTGAATGAGAACAGGAGCTTTTTTAGCTTCTGCTGCACGCAAGATAGCTTGAGTCCATTCAAGGTTGTTAGTGTTAAATCCACCGACAGCATAACCATTATCACGAGCTGCTTGGACAAATTTTTCTGCTGAAACGATTGCCATTTTTAAAGGCCTCCTAAATATTTTTTGGGTCAAACCCATTACGTTGTTTATTTTATCACTTTTACAGTAAAATTGCCAGCCCTTATCAAAAGTTTCAACCTTTTCTCTAACTGACCTAGACAACAAAAAAAGCTGACTTGAACAGTCAGCTCACTTTGCGGAGAGAGGGACTTGAACCCTCACGACCAAAAGCGGTCACAAGATCCTTAGTCTTGCGCGTCTGCCAATTCCGCCATCCCCGCGTAGCAACTTTTTAAATTATATCAACTAACAAAGATAGTGTCAAGAGTTTTTTCACTTTTTTCATTTGAGTGTCAAATCTTAAAAAGGTCAATTGAAACCACCAAAGTAAAATCAAAACTTTTGATACTGAAAAATATATCTATAAAACGTCAACATTTTTCCCTTGAAATTATAGTAATCTCCTCATTACTCAAAGTGACTTAATACAATCAAATTCGTTATTACTTTAAGCTATTTAATACAATAATAGCTGCTAAAAAATAATTTTGCATGGCAAAAAACTTAAAAAAACAGAAAAATAACACAATAATGTCTAAATAATAAATATTTCATTACAATGATAAAATCCTCTTGAATTTTTCTTGAAAAAAACTAAACTATACGTGTATTCGTTTTGTTGGCAGCCAATTTCTTTAACTATAACGGGTATAGAAACCATATTTATTTAAAGGAGATTCAGTATGAATAGTTTAGCTTTTGAAAAGTTTGAATCTTTGGATGCTGATTGTCTTGTTCAATTCCAAGGTGAAGGTTGGCGTAGTAGTTGTTGGGGGTTGGTTACAATACGCCATTATAAAGAGGTTGTGCTGAATATATGATGTTTATTATTTACTCGTTCATACTATTAAGTTTCGCAGTATTAGTCTTAATTTCTAAGTATAGCCGAAGCGGTACTGTCAAGCTTCTCTGTTTTGGAATTTTTATGCTGGAATGTATTTTTGTAATAGCTAATATGATTTATTCATTTTTGAATTGAACGATTAGCTGTAATAATGATCCAAAAAAAGAAACACCTTCTTAAATCTCATTTACTAGATTTAAGAAGGTGTTTCTTTATAAGCAAAAGTTTAATCTACATGGAATCTCTTTATTCTTTTTACTGAAAGCTATGTCAAGTAACTCATTTTTCTATCAATTAATGTGCCTGACTGTTTTCAACCGCTGCAGTAATAAAAGCTGTATAAAGTTCTTCCGGACGATTCGGACGAGACTGTAATTCTGGATGATATTGAGCTGCAACAAAAAATTTTTTATCTGACAATTCCACCACTTCTACCAAGCGATTATCTGGTGATACTCCTGAAAATACGAAACCAGCCTCCTCAAATTGCTGACGAAAGGCATTATTAAATTCATAACGATGACGGTGACGGCGCTGTACGACCTCTTGATTGCTATAAGCTGATGCTGTTTTGCTGCCTGATTTCAATTTACATGGATAAAGGCCAAGGCGAAGCGTTCCTCCCATATCCTCAATATCAATCTGATCGCGCATAATATCAATAACTGGATATTTGGTATCTGGATCCAATTCCGCAGAATTAGCTCCTTCAAGGTTAAGGACATGACGAGCATATTCAACACAAGTCAATTGCATGCCAAGACAGATTCCTAGCATAGGCACATCGTTTTCACGCGCATAACGAATAGCTTCTATTTTCCCTTCTGTCCCACGATGGCCAAATCCACCCGGAACAATAATACCATCAGCATCTCCCAGCAAATCAGCAACCGTTTCAGGAGTGACTTCATTAGCATTAATCCAATTGAGATCAATGGCTGTATCATTGACATAGCCCGAATGCTTAAGAGCTTCAACGACTGATAAATAAGCATCTGGCAATTCTACATATTTCCCAACTAGAGCAATCTTAGTCTTTTTCTTGAGATTCATAACCTTATCAACCATTGCTGACCATTCGGTCATATCGGCAACAGGCACATCCAGTTTTAAGTGATCGCAAACAATCTGATCCATATTTTGTGCTTGAAGATTTAACGGAATTTGATAAAGATGATCCACATCAAGTGATTCAATAACAGCTTCTGGAGCAACATCACAGAATTGAGCTAATTTATTTTTAATACCTTGTCCGGCTGGCTGTTCTGTCCGAATAACAAGCATATTAGGTTGAATTCCCAAACCACGCAGCTCTTTAACAGAGTGTTGGGTTGGTTTTGTTTTCATTTCTCCTGCAGCTTTGAGATAAGGAAGCAAAGTCGTATGAATATACATGACATTATCAGCACCCACATCAGCTTTCATTTGACGAAGGGCTTCAAGGAAGGGCAAGCTTTCAATATCACCAACCGTACCACCAACTTCAGTGATAATAACATCTGAGTCTGTTGTTGTAGCTGCACGTTTAATTTTTTCTTTTAGAGCATCTGTAATATGGGGAATAACTTGAACAGTTGCTCCAAGATATTCACCTTTACGTTCTTTACGCAGAACCTCGCTATATATCTTTCCTGTTGTAACATTTGAATATTTATTCAGATTAATATCAATGAAACGTTCGTAATGTCCAAGGTCAAGATCAGTTTCAGCACCATCATCAGTCACATAAACTTCACCATGCTGATAAGGACTCATTGTTCCAGGATCAATATTAATATACGGATCAAATTTTTGAATGGTTACTTTAAGCCCACGATTTTTCAAAAGACGTCCAAGACTTGCAGCAACAATTCCCTTACCAATTGACGAAACGACACCACCTGTTACAAAAATATATTTTGTCATTAAATGCTCCTTTGTTTTATATTGTGAGGAAAATGAAAAAATGCCCCCTACAAGTAGAGAGCTTATTCTGACCTCAAAAGAGGTGCCCAATAAATAATATAAACTATCTTATGAATTTTGTCAATGAAGAAATTTATTCTCCTTCTTCATCTTCCTCATCATCAGAATAATCGTCATCTTCTTCATCTAAATCAACATTTTCGTCTAAATCTTCATCTGGAATGATTTCATTGATTTCAGAATCATAGGATTCAACCTCGGACTTTTCATCATCTGGATCTTCCTCATCATATTCTGTATTCTCTTCAGCGGTATTAAAACTTTCATCTTCAGGATCGTCATCACTGTAATCAATAGCATCCTCATCACCATCCATAAAGGCATTAACACGTTTCCTCTTATGTTTTGGTGCACCGTCTTCATCTTCTTCAAGTGTCACAATCTCTTCATCAATTTCATCAATACCATACCAAGATCGCAGACCCCATTTGTTTTCACCAAGTGGGATAAAGCTGCCATCTGTGTTTAAGTCTGAATAGAAAAACGGTAAAGCTTCACGAATGTCTGCATCTGACTTTTCTAAATAAACTTGAATAGCATTAACGAGATCACTAAAATACATTTCTTTATCTCGGCCACGTTCTTCTAAAATGGCACGGGCAACTTCAATCATTGACAATTCATTTTTTTCTTGTCCAGCAAATACTTCTAATTCCAAAGTGGTTCTCCTTATCATAATCGGTCAAGGCTAAATCCCCACAATAATCCGATTATCTATAATTATCGTTCCTTACTATTTTACGCTAAAATGTATTATTCGTCAAAGGTTAATTCTTCTTTCAAAACTGATAAAAGGGAAGTATCTTTATTTAAAATCCTAAGATAGTAAATCTCATCAAATCAACTATCACAAATTACGCATAATGCCCACCAGTCTTTCTTTGTAACAATAATGCAAAAAGCCGTTCGAAATAAAAAACTAAGTACGAATATTTTACAAATAAAATATTTCAGATTGAAGACAAACCTATTTTCCAACGTAAAAAAATTTTGAGCTCTGCAAATTTCAATTTAAATTTTTCTTATTTGCGAGCGAAGCGAGCTTTAAACGAGATTTTCCGCCGTGATAAAAGTGCCTGAAACTTTAAAGTTTCAGGCACTCGGAAGATTTGAGACCTTAGGCTCAAATCTTAGGTATGGAATTCCGAAGGAAGTCGCTACCGTCCGTATCACCTAAGGAAAGTCTCAAAAGAAGACTTTTTCTACATTCTCTTTTTTTGAAATACAGGTTTTTTAAACACAAAACAAGATATGAACGCTGCTTTTTATCATATTATTATCCATGGTGCTAGTTATGAAACAATTAAAGGCAATGTTTTCTTGCTATTATCGACGCTATGCCTCTACAGAACTGGCGCAGCGTCGAAATATCAATCATTGTAAAATTAGCAACAGCTCCATTCTTGTCCTTTTAGCGCTTCAAGTTGAACTTGACAGCAAATTCCAATACTGATTTTATTGACTATGTCAAGTGTTGCTTGTGAAAACCGGCTTAGAGCGAACCCGATTCTACCGAAGAGCTCGGTATCTTATTCCTTTATTAAGGTGAATTTATCAAGGCATGACGGGGCCATTTGATTAGGACGATATCGTCATCATGGATAGCTTTCCGCTAGCCGTTTGTTCGCCAGCTCGCAATTATAAGGTTCGTATTTGGCTGTTGCCTATAATCCTTCAAAAGAGATGTGGTTTTACGGCTTTAAAGCCCATACGCTGGTGACCTGTCAGGATTTATTTGAACTATGTCGTGACACCAGCATCTGAGTGGCCGAAGAACTGCTTGAGAACACAATCTTTCCCGTTTTTTAGCTGACTGAGGTTCCCTTAGTGAGGCCTTAAAACAATCTCTAACACAGAAAGGCTACTGTTTTTGGACTCAAATATGGCAAAAGCTAAACAGCATAATCAGGGGAGGATCAAAGCCGAAAGACTAACCATTGAAACACAATTCTCAGTTCTATGTTCTGAGTTTGATATGGAAAGACCATTAGTGAGAAGTTTAGAAGGTTTGGGGCTTTGATTAGAACAGGTTATCTTTGCTTATAGCCTAGGATTTTTACTAGCACCACGGGTATATTATCCTTAATACATTAGATCATAAAAAATCACATTTTTTGCACTCAAAAAGCCAGATGTTTCTCCCATCTAGCTTTTATTTTTTATTTAACTTTAGCAGAATCAGTAATAACGTTAACCGCTTTTTTCATTGCAATGTCATGTTTGAGCATATCTGGTGAAAGAAGAGAGCGCACTTGCTCAGCTTCCATCTTGTATTCTGTTGCAAGATCAGAAATTTCTTTTTCAATTTCTTCATCTGTCGCTTCAAAGCCTTCTGCTTTAGCAACTGCTTCAATAACAAGGTTTGTTTTTACGCGTTTGTCAGCATCCGCTTCGTATTGCTTGCGAAGATCCTCTTCAGTTGTACCTGTCAATTGGAAGTACATCTCTGATGAAATCCCTTGGCGCTGCATATTACCCATGAATTCTTGCATCGCACGTTGGACCTCATCATGAATCATTTCTTCCGGCAATTCAACGATTTCAGCATTAGCGACCGCTAAGTCAATAGCTGCTGCTTCAACAGCATCATTGTATGCAGTCTCTTTAGTAGCTTCCAGTTCCTTACGATACTTAGCTTTTAGTTCATCCAATGTTTCAACTTCTTCATCAATATCTTTAGCCAATTCATCATCAAGTTCTGGAACTTCCTTGGCCTTAACTTCATGAATAGTCGTTACGAATGTTGCATCTTTGCCTGCAAGATCAGCAGATTGGTAATCTTCTGGGAAAGTAACATTAACCTTAACTGTCTCACCAGCCTTTTTGCCAACCAATTGATCTTCAAAACCTGGTATAAACTGACCAGAACCAAGTTCAAGCGAGAAATTATCGCCTTTACCACCATCAAATTCAACACCATCAACTGAACCAACAAAGTCAATCACGACAGTATCACCTTCAACTGCTGCATCTTCTTTAAGAACCAGTTCAGCTAAATTATTGCGTTCACGTTCAATTTTTTCATCAACTTCTGCATCAGTAACCTCTTTTGATTCTTCTACTGATACTTCAAGATTTTTGTAATCTCCAAGCTTTACTTCTGGTTTTGTTACAACTTCTGCTGTAATTTCCCAATCCTTACCTTTTTCCATTGACTTAACATCAACTTTCGGCTGAGTGACAACATCAAGTTTTAATTCAGCAACGGCTTCTTCATAAGCTGCTGGTAAAATACTGTTTAAAGCCTCTTCATAAAGAGCCTCTTCTCCAAATTTTTGATTAAAAACAGTACGTGGCATATGACCTTTACGGAAACCTGGTGCTGTTAAATCCTTTTTAACTTTATTAAAGGCCTGATCAAGAGCTGGTTTGATTTTATCTTGACTGATCGTAAATGTAACAACACCACGATTGGTAGCTTTGTTTTCAAATGATGTAGACATGAAGTCATTTCTCCTTAAAATTTATTTGCCTTTCCAGTGTATCATATTTATTGCTAATTTGGAAGTTTTTTTCTTTTTGAAAAACTTCCAAACTCTCTGAAAATAGCAATTAAAGTTAGTTTCTTTCATAAAAGAAGAGGGTTTTATGAAATCCTTTTCATTTTAGTTTAAAAAAGGTATAATATAAGCAAATTTATCCTAAAAAATAACAAATTAAAATTTAGAAAGGTACTATTTATGACTGATACAACTATTACAAGCACTTTTTATGAAAAAATTGCTTCCGCCTGTCGCAAAAAAGAGGCACTTTTTGATGAAAACCTTGGCCGTTACGCTCTGCGTTCCATGTTTGCTGGTGCTTATTTGACAATGAGTACTGCAGTCGGTGTAGTTGCAGCCTTGCAGCCGATGTTATTTCACAATTCTCACTTGCCTTTGGACGATTTGCTTTTGCTTTTATTTTTAGTTTCGGCTTGGTTTATGTTTTGCTCTTCAATGGTGAGTTAGCGACATCAAACATGATGTTTCTCTCTTCAGGAGCTTACTACAAACACATCTCTTTCAAGAAAGCCATAACCATTTTATTGACATGTACTTTTTTCAATTTAATCGGTGCTATCATTTTAGCTTGGCTCTTTAACCAATCTTTCTCTTTTGCTCAATTGACACATAAAAGCTTTTTAGTTAATGCCGTTCAAACCAAATTAGCTAAGAGCGATTGGCAAAACTTCTTTGAAGGCATTACAGCCAATATGTTTGTCAATATTGCGATTTTAGGGTACATGCTTCTTAAAGAAGAAAGTGCCAAAATTACTATTGCTCTTTCGGCTATCTTTATGTTTGTCTTTTTAATCAACGAACACTTGATCGCCAACTTTGCCTCATTTATGCTGGCAGCTTTTAGTTCTGTAGAACACATTAAAGGACTTGAATTTTTCAATGTTATCCGTCAATGGATTATTGTTTTCTTCGGTAACTGGATTGGTGGCGGCATCTTTATCGGTCTGGCTTATGCTTGGCTTAATCAGACTAAAACGCCGCATAAAGAACAATAACCTATTAAATAAGCCAGTAGGCATAATAACTTGATTCATGGCTTTCAAAGGTGTTATTGTTTTTATTAATCTGCTTTGAAAGCCTTATGATATGTTATTGTACTGATGAAGTCAATTTCATTGCTCCCATTTCCCATCTCAAGCAGAATTGAGAGCCAAATTAATTCTTGTAGGATTCACATTTCCCTATTTTTTCATTTTTTGATAAACTAAATTTATGAAATTGATTACTTCTTATTTTGGCCGTTTTAACTTAGAAAACCTCTTATTTGAATTTGCGTCAAAACTATTGTCCCTTCTGCTCCTACTCATTGTTTTTATTATTGCTAAAAGAGTTATTAGTTATCTTTTTGAAAAAACAATTGCAAGATCCACTGCTCTAGCTAGATATAGCCAAGGCCGACAAAAAACCTTGATTAAGCTTTTTCATAATATCATGGATTATAGTCTCTATTTTCTGTTGATATATTGGATTTTAGCTATTATTGGTCTGCCTGTTTCAAGCCTTCTAGCTGGTGCAGGTATTGCAGGGGTGGCTATTGGTCTTGGTGCTCAAGGATTCCTTTCCGATCTGGTAAATGGCTTTTTCATTTTGTTGGAACGTCAGTTTGATGTTGGAGATTCCGTTAAATTAAGAGCAACAACGGGTTCAATCTCTGGAACAGTCTCTAGTGTTGGCATCCGAACCACACAAATTCGTGATTTTGATGGCACTCTGCATTTCGTCCCCAATCGCAATATTACCATCGTCAGTAATTTGTCACGCGGTGATATGCGAGCACAGATAGATATTCCTATCTATGCTAATACTAATCTTAGACAAGTAACTACCATTATCAAGCAAGTCAATGAAGACAATATCAGTCAGTTTCCTGAAATCGTTGGTGTTCCTAATATCTTAGGAGCAACGACCTCTCCCGTCACAGGTCAAATCGTTTTTCGAATAGATATTTTTGTTCAAAATAGCAAGCAAAATCATATTTACTATACTTTTTATCGCCTCTATCAAGAAGCATTGCTGGCAAACCATATTTCCCTGCCAACAGCTAATACCATCTCTATTGCTAAAAAATAAGAAGGCTATTATCACAAATCAACAACTAGAAAATAAATGTAGGTCAAACGCCTACCACTACCGTTGATAATAATTTCCAAAACAGACCACAAACGCTAAAAGCCCTCATTAGAATGATTTCTAATGAGGGCTTTTAGCTTATTCTTATTTCCAAATTCATTTTTACAATTTTAAAATTTACGAATAGGATCTGGCTGATAGCTAGCACGGCTGCCACCGATTAACTTAGGCCGACTGGCAAGAGCCGTTAAATGAGCACCCTCCAGTTCTCTTAGGAGAGGACGCAAAGGAACTTGGACGCGTTTCACGTGCATACCAATAGCAGTATCTCCAATATCAAGACCTGCATCAGCTACAATTTCTTCAACTTCCACAGGATCTTTCATGTATTTAAAAGCTGCTAGTTGACCACTGCCGCCAGCATGAAGATTAGGCAGGACATTTACAATTTCCAAATTTCTTTTATCAGCTAACTCTCGTTCAACCACAAGAGCACGATTGAGATGCTCACACCCCTGAACCGCTAGGTAAATTCCTCTGTCATTGAGATAAGTAAGAATCGTCTTAACAATAACTTCTCCGATGTCAAGATTAGAATTCTTCCCAATTATACCACCGGCAACCTCACTGCTGGACAGACCTAAAACAAAAATCTGTCCTTTCTTGATGTCGCTTCGTTTAATCAGATCTGCTAGAACAATTTTCGTTTCTTCGGCTAAGTTTTCTAAATCCATTTTCAACCTCTTTATTTTCGTTTATCATCACTAAATCAGAAATGATCAAGGCTTCACGCGCCTATAGGCAAGGCTAAGCGTATAACCAACAAACATACCAAAAAAGTTTTGCAAAATATTTCCCCAAGCACCGGCAATTGAAGCTCCTAATCCATACATAGGAATGGAACAGAGCAAATAAATACTAATCATAGACAGGGAAGCTAAAGCCAGACCTAAAAATTGTTTTTTCCCAGTCCAACCAGCAAAGTAACCTTGTGAACCATGCGCCAAAAAACTGATAAACATCCAATTAGGGTAACCGGCAATCAAATCAATTAAAAAACCAGATAAACCACCAACAATCGCGGCTTCTTGGGAGCCTAGATAAAAGGCTGTAAAATAAATACCTGCATCTAATAAAGTTAAAAAGCCAGTTGGTGTCGGAATTTTAATAAATAACCCAAAAACAACGCTTAAAGCTGTTAAGACAGCTAAAAGACTGATTTCTTGTAAATTACTGTTTTTCATAATGTTGATTGACTCCGTATTGATCTGAATGCTGAATAGCCTGATAGACAAATTCTTTGGATACTTTAACTGCTTCTAAAACGGACTTACCTAACACTATTTGACTGGCAATGCTTGATGCAAAAGTACAGCCTGCACCGATATTGTTATTTGCCAGCAAAGGATAATCCAAAACTTCCATCTTTTCACCATCAAAAAAGACATCTATCGCTCGTTTTGAACTCAGTCTCGTGCCTCCTTTAACAACAACATTTTTAGCACCTAAATGATAAAGGCATTTGGCAGCTGCCTTCATATCATCAAGATTTTTTATCGGCATTTGCGTCAATAATTCAGCTTCAGCCAAATTCGGAGTAATAACAGCAGTATGAGGGAAAAATTTTAAGAGTTCATCCCTCAAAGCACTAACCTCTACATCATGACTTTCTTTACAAACCAAGACAGGATCAAGTACTACTGGAAGATCGTCATGTACCTTAACAAAATCCAAAGCCTGCTCTGCTATGTCCACATTAGGCAAAAGACCAAGCTTAATACCTGAAAGCGGCACATCTTTGAGACTACTGAGCTGATGGCCAAAAACAGTGTTGTCTGTTGCAAACACTTCAAAGCCTTTATCAGTCATTGCTGTTAAGCAAGTCACTGCTACAAAACCATGTAAATGATGGCTTGTGAAAGTTGCTAGATCTGCATGAAGCCCACCTCCACTAAAAATGTCGTTACCTGAAATAGCTAAAATATACTTAGTCATCATAAATAATCTCCTTAAGATAAAGTCCATTGCTTGCAGCTGTCGGACCAGCTAGACTGCGGTCCCCAGATTCTAAAATTCTGTCAATTTGGTCAATCGGCATGCGGCCATTGCCAATTTTTAATAGGGTTCCAACCATATTTCTGACTTGTTTGTAAAGAAAGCCACTTCCTGTAAACGTAAAAATGAGAAATCCAGTCTTGTCGTCTTTTTCAACAGTAGCACGGCTGATTGTTCTAATCTTGTTTTCCACGCTAGTACCAGCCGCTGTAAAGCCAGTGAAATCATGGGTTCCACGTAATTTTTTAATAGCCGCTTTAACAACTGAAAAATCCACTTTATACGGAAAATGGGTGGCATAATGGCGCATCAAAGGATTCTTAGGTCTCCCCAAATCTACTAAAAATTCATAGGTTTTGCGATGCTTTTGGTAACGAGCATGAAAATCATCTGCTACTTGTTCAACCTGAATAACATCAATATCATCTGGTGTCTGTGTATCAAAGCCAAAACGCAGTTTTTCTAAATCCCTTTGCTGCGGCAAATCAAAATGAATGACTTGACCATAAGCATGCACACCCGCATCTGTTCGGCCAGCCCCATGTATCTTAACAGCCTGCCCGCTATTCAAACGTAAAAGAGTCTTTTCAATTTCCTCTTGCACTGTTCTCATCTGCGGCTGCCTTTGGAAACCCGAAAAATTAGTGCCATCATAGGAAATAATCGCTTTATACCGTATCATAAGAAAAATTATAGCATGACAATTATCTAAGAACAACACACAATCAGAAAAATTGTATGGGGACAGGGTTGGTTAAATCTTCTTTTTAATCAAAGCATTAATTTAGCTTAACTTGTTTATATACTTAACATAGCAACTGCTGTGGATATCACTGCCAATTGTCATACTGTCTGCCGCTAACTTACACCTGTGACTGCCTATTCTGTCCTACCTAGGATTCGCCGATTTTTTATGAGAAACAAAAAAGCAATCGTAATGACTATGCCCAAGCCAACTGCGATTGCTCTTATATTAACACATTCTACATCTCATCAAAAGCGTCCTTGACTTTATTAAAGAAACCTTTTTTCTTAGGATGAACAGGATTTATACCACTAGCCTTAGCAAAATCTTGCAGGGCCTCTTTTTGGGCATCATTAAGTTTTGTTGGAGTAACAACATTAACAGTAACGTGCTGATCTCCCTGTCCATTTCCACGCAAACGCGGAGCTCCTTTACCTTTGAGACGGAATGTCTTACCTGTCTGGGTACCTGCTGGAATAGCGAGTTCAACATTACCATGAACTGTTGGTACTTCAACAGTATCACCAAGTGCAGCCTGAACAAAATTAATGTCCATACTATAGTAAATGGTTGAACCATCACGTTCGAATTTATCACTCTTGAGAACATTGATAATGACAAAGAGGTCACCATAAGGGCCGCCATTAAAGCCAGCTTCCCCTTGTCCTGCCAACCGAATTTGCTGACCGGTTTCAACACCAGCAGGAATCTTGACAGAAACTTTATGGCTTTGCTTTTCATGACCCGTTCCATGACAAGTTGGACAAGGCTCTTTAATTTCTTGGCCCGTTCCATGACAAACATCACAGGTTACTTGACGACGCATCATACCAAGTGGCGTTTGGGTATCCATATTGATAACACCTGAACCATGGCATTTGCTACAAGTAACAGGACTAGTTCCTGGTTTAGCTCCAGAGCCATTACAAGTATGACAGCTTGCTTCACGATTATAGTGCACTTCTTTTTCTGTTCCAAAAACAGCTTCTTCAAATTGTAAATTAACACGATATTGAAGATCATCACCCTGACGGGGTGCATTAGGATTCCTAGAGGCTCCGCCGCCAAAGAAGCTTGAAAAGATATCTTCAAAACCACCAAAGCCCGAACTATCAAAGCCACTAAAACCACTACCATCACCAAAGCCGCCATTAGCTCCAGCTGGACCGTACTGATCATAAGCAGCACGTTTTTGTTCATCGCCTAGTGTATCATAAGCCTCTTGAATTTCCTTATATTTTTCCTCCGCACCTGGTTCTTTATTAATATCTGGATGATATTTTTTAGACATCCTGCGATAGGCTTTTTTAATTTCGTCTTGTGAAGCGTCCTTTGAGACACCAAGACGATCATAATATTCTTGATTGTTCATATAAGATATTAAGCCGTTAAGCGACTCAAAGAAAAATAGGAAATCCAACGAAGATACCAGGGTATCTAGGAGGTATTTCTCTTTTTCACAGAGTCGTAGGCGTATTCAGTTTCATTCAAAATGATTAGAATGCACCAACCTAACGCCTGTGTTCAGTTACAAACACTTTTCCTTTCCGCTATTTTTATTTCTAGGAATTGAAGATCGGGTTCAGTTCCTTTCTTTGAAACTTAGAAGGTTGTAATATTTTGAGGACTTGTGCTGAACAACTCAGCAATTCCTTTTTGCATCAGCCATATTCCAAAAACAGAGGCTGGTTTGCAACCTCTGAATTTAATTTGGGCTTATAGTCATGACGTGAGATTTTCGAAATGATACTTTTCGAAAATCAGGCTAGTAAGACGTTTGGGACATTCGCCAAATAACAATTGCTGTAGAGAAAGACAATCACTTTAGTAATTAGTCATTCTTAACTACCTCACTCTCCTGATTTTCAAGCTCGGGATAAAATAGTCCACTGAACTATTTTATTTCTCCGTAAACTCTCCATCTACAACATCGTCGCCGCCCTTGTCTGATGAATCAGAATCAGATGATTGAGCTCCCTCTTGGCCTGCTTGTGCTTGTTGGGCGGCGGCAGCTTGTTCATAAAGTTTCATGGCAAGAGCTTGAGCTTTTTCATTAAGTGCTTCAAGTTTAGCCTTCATATCGTCAAGGTTACCTGATTCTTGGGCTTTCTTCAAGTCATCAAGAGCGACCTGAGCGGCATCACGTTCAGTATCGAAACCTTTTCCTTCAGTCTCTTTGATAGTTTTTTCGGTTGTAAAGATAGCTTGATCAACCTCATTCTTAAGATCAACTTCTTCTTTACGCTTAGCATCAGCTTCAGCATTTGCTTCAGCATCTTTCATCATTTTATCAATTTCTTCATCAGTAAGACCTGAGTTAGATTGAATGACGATTGTTTGTTCTTTTTGAGTTCCAAGGTCTTTAGCCTTAACAGATACGATACCGTTCTTATCAATATCGAATGTGACTTCGATTTGTGGCACACCACGAGGCGCAGCTGGAATATCTGTCAATTGGAAACGGCCAAGTGTTTTATTGTCCGCTGCCATTGGGCGTTCCCCTTGGAGAACATGGATATCAACGGCTGGTTGGTTATCTGCAGCTGTTGAGAAGACTTGTGATTTAGAAGTTGGGATTGTTGTATTGCGATCAATGAGTTTAGTAAAGACACCACCCATTGTTTCGATACCAAGTGACAACGGCGTTACGTCAAGAAGAACGACATCTTTGACATCACCAGTGATAACACCACCTTGAATGGCAGCCCCCATAGCAACAACTTCATCTGGATTCACTGATTTATTTGGTTCTTTGCCAGTTTCAGCTTTAACAGCATCTACAACAGCTGGAATACGTGTTGAACCACCGACTAAGATAACTTCATCAATTTCTGACAATGACAAACCAGCATCTGAAAGGGCTTGACGAACAGGAGTTTTAGTACGTTCAACTAGATCGCGTGTTAAATCATCAAACTTAGCACGAGAAAGGCTCGTTTCTAAATGAAGGGGTCCTGCTTCACCAGCGGTAATGAAAGGTAAACTGATTTGTGTTGATGTTACACCTGAAAGATCTTTCTTAGCTTTTTCAGCAGCATCTTTCAAGCGTTGAAGAGCCATCTTATCAGTTGATAAATCAATACCATTTTCTTTCTTGAATTCTTCAACCAACCAATCAATGACTTTTTGGTCAAAGTTATCACCACCAAGTTTATTATCTCCAGCAGTTGCCAAAACGTCAAAGACACCGTCACCTAATTCAAGGATTGATACGTCAAAAGTACCGCCGCCAAGGTCGAAGACTAAAATTTTCTCATCTTTATCTGTTTTGTCAAGGCCATAAGCAAGTGCTGCAGCTGTTGGTTCGTTGACAATACGTTCTACTTCAAGACCAGCGATTTTACCAGCATCTTTAGTTGCTTGACGTTGTGCATCGTTAAAGTAAGCAGGAACTGTAATAACGGCTTTTTCGACTTTTTCACCAAGGTAATCTTCCGCATAACCTTTCAAATATTGCAGAATCATAGCTGAGATTTCTTGTGGCGTATACTCTTTGCCATTAGCTGAAACTTTTTCAGAAGTCCCCATCTTAGATTTGATGGAAAGAATTGTTTCTGGATTAGTCACTGCTTGACGTTTAGCAGCATCACCAACAATGATTTCACCATTTTTAAATGAAACTACAGAAGGAGTTGTACGGTTTCCTTCGGGATTAGCGATAATTTTGCTTTCAGTTCCTTCAAGAACTGCAACTGCTGAGTTTGTTGTACCTAAATCAATACCAATAATTTTAGACATAATAATGATACCAAGAACGCCGAAAATGCAACTGAAAATTAGGAAACCAACGACGCATTCAATGAGTGCTAGGCGGTTTATCTATTTTCCGAAGTATTGGTTCGGGTTCAAATCCTTTCTTAATTCCTCTTTAAATTTTTTTCTTTTTTGCTATTTCCCTTAGTGGTGGAGATATGAGCAACTCCCTTTCGGGATTTCATCACTTATTTTTGAGACTGAAGTCCCAAAAAATCTCCTTGTTCCAGTAGCGCAAGCTACTGAAACTTTCACCACATCGGGAAATATCGCTGTAGTTCGCTTCGCTCACTGTAGGCAAAGCTGAGCTCATGTTTTTAACTTTTTTCATAGTTTACTGTCGTTTCGGACAAATTGTTTTAGTTATAGACAACTACCATTGCCGGTCTTAACAAACGTTCATGGAGCTGATACCCTTTTTGAAGGACTTGTGCAATACTATCTGCTGGATGGTCATCATCTGCATCAAGAGTCTGCACAGCCATATGCAAATTAGGATCAAAATTCTCAAGTTCAACCTCTTCCACACCTTCTTCTTTCAAAGCCTGAATGAGACTCTCCTGAACCATTTCCAATCCTTTCTTGACATCATCTGTCAAACCTTCAACAGCAAGAGCACGTTCAAGATTATCAAGTGAAGGCAAGATAGCTTTGGCTAAATCCTGAGAGCGATACCTCTGCAAACTTTGTCGCTCTTCATTAGCGCGACGCTGAATGTTTTGCATTTCAGCATGAGCACGCAAATATTTATTTTCAAAATCTTCAGCTCTCTCAAGTGCTTCTTGCAACTCCTTGTTTTCAGAAGTTTCTTCAGCGACTTCTTCTACGGACTCTTCAGTTGTAGGCTCAGTTGCTTCTACTTCTTCCTTGATCTCTTCTTTTTTATCTTTTTTCGACAAGGCTTTACCTTCTTTCTTTATATTTTAAGATACAAATCATCCCTAATGAACCTCGTAATGATTGCTATTGAGATAACGATAGAAATCGCCTAGTTTTACAGCTAAAACACGACTAATAACATTAATCAAGCTTATTGTTCTTTGATAATCCAAATCTACTGGACCAATTACGGTCAAAATTCCAAACCCTCTATAAGGAATAAGAAATTTCTGACTGATAACGGTTAAATCTGCTAAACTCTTTTCTTTACTATCAGCAACTTGAACTCGATGAAGTTCATCTTCAGGTAGGCTTTGACGAATTTCAAGAGCTACTGATTGTAGATTTTCCAAGAATTGATAAGTGTCAAGTCCAGCAAATTCCAAAGTTTTAATTTTACCAGAGATAAAAACTTCTTCTTGAAAAATAGGATTAAAAATGTGATCAAATAGATCTAAAACATTGTCCGTTCGTGGAAAATATTTCTGAATAATCTGCGGCAGCTCCGTTCGTAAACGATAATGAATATCTAGAACCGTTTGATTTAAAAAACGTTCCCGAGCTATTTTAGCCACTGTCATTAAATCGCTGTCCAAAAAATTTTTGGGAATGGCAAATTGCACCGTTACAGGACTGGCTTCATCTAGAGTCAAAACAGCTAAAGCATCATGATTGCTAAGCTTAACAATATCAAAAGTAGTCAAACGTTGCTTTTTAGGCTCCACATCCAAAATCAGTGCTGTATAGCCAGTCAGATTCGCCAAAACATCACTGGCTCTTTGTAGAAGATCCCCTAAACGAAAAGCTTCAAAATCAAATGCCTTAATGACTTGATAAACATCCTGTTCGTCCAAACTGTCTGGATTCAAAGAATGTTCAACAAAATAACGAAAGCCTTCTTGACTGGGCAAACGACCGCTGGAGGTGTGCGCCTTCTCTAAAAGTCCTAATTTTTCTAAAGCTGCCATATCATTTCTGATGGTAGCACTGCTTGATGCAATTGAATTCTGGAGTGTTTTAGACCCAATGGGCTCATGTGTCTTGGTAAAAAGCTCAACAATCAAATTGAGAATATCCTTTTGACGCTGGGTAATCACCTAAGTCCACCTCCCATCTTTAATCAATAGAGTTAGCACTCTTAACAGACGACTGCTAACTTCATAATTCCATTATACTCCATTCCTAATTTCTGTCAAGAGAAAAACACAAAAAATTAGCACTCTTTCTACTTGAGTGCTAAAAATCCGACTTAAGACTTAGTTTTATTGCTGTTACGTTTCCAAATTAGCTAAATCTGCCTGTAAACGGTTGCTTCCACTAGTCTCAATAACGATATCCATATCACTGGCAGTGGACAATTTGACCATGGAGTAGGTCTGACCATTCGGCAGAGCAAATTCCAAGCTGCTTTTGTCAGCTACGAGATAAATATTAAGTTCCTTTTGCCCATTCCAGTGGCTATCAACAACATATGAGCGTTCATAATTCACTTTTTGGCTGCCAATTATTTTAGAACTGGTTCTTTTTACCTCATAGTAACCATTATCAGTATTGTAGTCAAGAGACACTTGGGCATCTGCTTGTTTGAAAATTAAACGAATATGTCCGTTTAGGGTTGCAGCATTAGCTTGAAATTTCAAAGATAGTTCCTGTGAATGCCATCTTGATACCGATAATAAAGTTTTATGGTAGCCATCATCAGCAAGTTTTGCCGTATCAGCGTTGCTTTGGTAGCTAACAGTGTTTGTTCTAGAGTTGTTATTTTTAAGGTAAGACTCCAAAACATATTTATCATCTCTTTTAACCATTGTAATATCTCTAGCTGAACTAACGGAACCTAAATGTTTGGATTCTTGGCCTTGATCATCAAGAATCTGCCCTTGCAGGTAATCCCAATTCCCCATCCAAGCTATACTCTTAACGACACGATCGCTTTCTTGATAAAAGTTGGCACCGTAATAGTCTGAGCCTTGATCCAAACGTTCTGCATTTTGCTCTGGCACAAAGTTTCCTTGAGTATCTAAATGACCAACCATATAATAAGTTCCTGTCGTCGAACCATATTGGTAACCATTTGCACCAAAAAAGAGAACATGTTTCGTCGTATTCGTGGCAGAATCATAAAAAGTTTTTAAATTTGGGCATTCCACAAGACCTAAGTCTTTTCCCCCTAAGGTATATTGATTAAGGACAGTCGCCCCTTGATAAGCCCAATTTTTCCCATCTGAACTAGCATAGGTCCCAATTTTATCACCCTCAGCTAGGTACATCATTAACCTTTTGGAATTAGAATCATACCAAATGTAAGGATCTCGCGCATTTTGCTCTTTTGTTTGTGAAGTCATAACTGGCTTACCATTATTGTAAGGCTGGTAGCTGCTGCCATTATCTAACGAATAAGCGACATATTGATGTTGACCTGTATCAGTATAGCTGGTAAAGTAGGCTACAATCGCACTGGTAGGTAAATCTTTGAAAAATTGATTACTATTTTGAAAAATTGACCCTGTTGCTACTGCTGACCAACCATTAACAAATTTAGGAATAGCTACTCCTAAATTTTCAAAATGCTCCCAATCTTTAGTTCTCACATGGTACCATTCTGTTCCATCATTTGCCAATTTATAGTTACTATTTAACAAATAATACATATGGTAGTAACCATCACTCCCCTTAAAAATCGTCTGAATATCATTCATAAATCCTTTAGGTGTATTATAATGATTGGTTTGCTGATACTCAGCACTTTCGCTGCTTCCAGCGTAAATTTTAAGGGAGCCAAGAAAAGCAATTAAACCGATTAATAAACAAACTAATTTTTTCTTTAGCATAAGACACCTCTATTTATTGTTAGCCAAAAACAAACCTCTAGACGCGTCAAAATCTAGAGGTTTACTTTAATCAATCCTTGCTTTTTTTGAAATAGCCAGCTATTTCTACAAGAAATGAGCCAATCATTGCCAACACTCCTAATTGACTTAAATCTGTCTTATGATCACCAGTATCTGGCAGCGTTGCTTTAGATGAAGAACTCATTACTGAAGGTTCTGTTTGTTGAACACTATTGACATCTGCTGTCTTATTTGCAGCATATTTTCGTGAAATAGATGAAACCTTAACTTCTTGTTCTAAATTTAATGGATAAGAAATAGCAACATTGTCTTGCTTTTCTTTACTCTTAAGGTTTGTTTGATTTTCTGCTTGATAGACTAAGCCGTATTCACTAAAGTGTTCTGCTGTAAAGCGAACATAACTTTGCTTCTTACCATTGCTATCTGTCAAACTCACAATCGTAAATGGAAGGTTTTCTTCTTTGTCCGTATTTGGTAAATACACCACTTTATCTACCACTTTTCCAGCATCAATTGGCAATAAGACTGTCGCTGGTTTCGTAATAGCAACAACTTTCTCATTTTTATCAATAGGTGTGATATTGAAGAGATCATAGTCTTTTGCATTTAGAACAGCTGGTGTATGAGCATCATTCGTTTCGATATGGCTGACCTTTACTCTAACGATAGAAGCTAGCTCCCCTTTTTGAAGAATGACACGGACGCCAGTTGCAGGGTCAATCAATTCCCTTTCTTGAGCCAATGCTTCTGGTGCATCTGGTTGCGGTGTCGGATCAGAATCTGGTTTGGGAGTAGTCGCATGATCTGTTACAAAGAAGTTTTGGAATTCAACAGCTCCGTCCCACAAACCGAGACCTACATAAGCATCATTAAAGTATGAGTCCACCTGATCAAAGTTATGACTCATCACTTCTTGACCATCTACTGATATGATTATACTATTTTTTGTTTTTGTGACTTTAATATGGTGGTATTGATCATCATTGATTCGTTTACCCATATTAGCTTCTGCAATAGTATCACCAGCAAAACGGTAAAGCCGAACAGTCTCACTGTCACCAAATTGTACAGAATATGCTTGACTCGGATCAATATTGCCAGAAGCAACAAAAAGATTAATTAAACCACGTTGATATTTGAGATCAATATCGTAATCATATTCTTTGAAACCCGGTTTTTGAGAAGCCATATAGTAATCATTCGAACTTGTATTACTATCATAGAGCGTTTCATCATCAACATACCACTTACCAGTAACAGACTGCAAACCTTTGAGGTTAGTCTTGAAATTATTTAAGGTGATACTGATTGTAAAGGTTTTACTGAGACTTGGGTTTTCTTTAGAAATTGCTGTAATGGTAAGCTTTCCTTTTTTCACAGCGGTCAAATGAAGAACATTACCTTTTTGACTTGTCCTAACAAGACTTGGATCACTGATCGTCCATTCCACATCTTGCCTAACACTTGCTGGTGCCAGATAGACTTGCAGATCCTGACTTTGACCAACTTGAAGGGCTAGCTCTTTCGCAGTTGTTGTGTTCATAGCCACCGGTTTTGCCGTATCTTTCTTATCTGTCCAAATCGTTTTCATTTGATAAACAGAGATATCTGCTTGAGCTTTGCCGCCTTCTACAATAATACTGGCACCTACAGCTTCTGGATTAGGAAAAATTTGATTAGCACCAGCCACTGTATTATTTTTGGAAAAGACTTCAACACTGGCACGATCAACATAAATATGCAAATCAATGGAGCCATCTGCATTTTTAGTCACATGCTGACTATTAACTTTTGCAAAAGCTGCAGATAAGATAGTACCCGACTGACTACGGTCAATAGACAAGGTTTCTGTCTGCAAGTCGTAAATCACTTTCGTTGCTTGACCATTGCCAACACGAAGATTGAAGCCTACTTTTGTGGTCTTCTCATCTGGTCGGAAATGAGAAACAATTTCATAACTGTCTCCTTTGAAGTCCTTCAAAAGAGTATTATTAGCGTCTACTGTCACATCTTTGAAATGCAAGGCAGTATTCACATCACGAAGACTATCATAGGCCTTAACAGGCGTTTGCGTCAAGATGTACTGACCGTTTTCATTGATAAGGCCAAGATCAAGGTTTAAATTAAACGTACCGTTAAAGTCCTGTCCAACTGTATCTGCTACAAGATTACAATAATCTTCCCAGGTGTTCATCCAGTTGACTTCTGTTAATTTGGGAATGGTTGGTCGGGTTTCTGTACCAAAATCGTGTACATAGTAGGTCATGGCGGCATAAGAATCTTTACCGAAGTTCATGACCTGATCCTTATCTTTATAAGCATCATCTGCTATAAAGGTCCATTTACCATCTACTTGTTTGAAATCACCAACCTTGTAAAAACGACCGCCGCGAGACAACACCCATTTAAGCACACCATCATTAGCAACAATTGGATACATATCTGGACATTCTGTATGAAGATCAGGATAAGTAGACTCCACTTTCCAATCTTTCAAATTGTTAGAAGAATAAATGCGAAGCGGACCCCCTGCTAGTACCATGAACCATTGGTTATTCCAGTGAAAAACTTTTGGATCACGAAAATCCTGATTTTGCAATGGGTCATTTGACCAATCGGCTACAATCCTGTCATATTTCTGCCAAGTCTTGCCTTCATCTTCACTATAGGCAAGTTCCATGCGCTGTCCATTTCCATTAGCTGTGATAATCGCAACTAAACCACCCTTAGCCGTCTTAAATAAGCCTGAACTGTTATGTTCGTCAACCACTACACAGCCCGAGAACATGTAGCCGTTTGAATCTGGGTAAAAAGCAATTGGCTCTTCTTTCCAGTGAATCAAATCCGTACTAGTCGCGTGCGCCCAGTGCATAGGGCCCCATTTCGTATCATCGTAAAATTGATGGAAGAGATGATAAACACCATTGTAATAAACCAAGCCATTAGGATCATTAGCCCAGCCGTCTTTTACAGAATAGTGATATTGGTCGCGGTAAAGTTCATTATAATAGACTTCGTCATTTTGCCGACGGTGGACATTAATACGATAAGTCAAGGTTACTGTACGACCAAATGAATCAATAACTGTACTTTTAACAGTGAAATAATTAGCTCCTACATTAACTGGAAGATGAGAAGGATCTGTGTAAACACGACCAGTTTTATCTTCTACTGTGACAGTAGCTGCAGGATTATGTTTAGCAATATCCAAGCTCACTTGAGAGGCATCATTGCTAACATATTGAATATGAAGGGGTTCCTCAGAGAAGAATTGCCCTTGTTTTTCGACATTCCCTCTATCAGACCTTACTGTAATATTATCAATCAACGGAGCTGTTGTATCATCCAATAGGGCAAATTTTGTATTTTGGAAAACCATATCGCCATTCCAATTCAAAAGACCAAAGTGTCCCTCAGGAATGACAGTGTTTTGTCCTTTATCAGCTTTTTGAAGGACATAATCACCTGTGCTAGCCATCAAAACATCATTGACATAATAAGAAATCCAGTTATTAACCGCCAAAACCTTAAGAGTATAGCGGTTATCAGCTGTCGGTACCACATCACGTTCATCAATTAATTGGATATCTTTATTGTCAACCCAACGCCAAAATTTAGCCTTGTGTCCGCCTATATCCACATTGACCGCATACATATTTTTGTTATTGCTATCGTTGTTACTTCTAAAAACAAGAGCTGCTGCACCGCTGTTTTGTTTAAAAGTAACATCTGTTGCATAGACAAAATTCTTACCACTTGACTGAGAATACAAGAAAGAATCACCTTTACCAATGGCATTAGAATGAATACCATCTTCTCGTACTTCCCAAGTCCCATTCGTATCATGTGACATATCTTCTAAATTGGTCACAGGGTTGATCTCTTCTTTCTTAGGAGCTGCTGCTTGTTGAACATCCGCCTTTGCTTGAGGTTCAGAGTCAGCAGGAGTGAGAGTTTGTTGAGGTTCTGTCGTGTCAGTCACTTGATAAGGACTGCTCGCACCATCAGAGGAACTGATGGGTTCATTATCAGTAGGCTCTGTAGTTTGATCTGCTACCGCCGGAGTTGTCAGTTGTTTTGAAGCAGTTTCCTCAGATTGAGTCGTTTCTGTAACTGCGGTTTCTTGAGATGACGTCTGGCTGCTGTCTTCTGTTCTTACTTCTGTAACAGCAGTATCAGCAGCAGTTGTTTGACTTATTTCTTCAGCTGCCACCGGTAAAGCAGTTGCCAAACCTAACACAAAAAAGACGGCACAGCCAAAAATCCAGCTTTTACCACTTTTACGCATGAACCAATTTTTACAAACTGTTTCTTCTTCCATTTCCTTGCTCTCCTTTTCAAATTTATGAAACTGACAAACTCTAATTAAACAGACAGCCATAAAAATTGGCTGCTCGAAAATTTTTAATACCTCATTTCTTTCCTATTTAAGTCGGTCAGTATTTAAGTTTCAAAAATTTATTTAAAATGTTGTAAGCGCTATCTTATCCTCAGTATACCAAATCGCTATCTATCTTCCATCTAGCAATTGTCATTTCCTTAATATGACAGATGTCATTAATGCTCAATAAAAATCAAAAAAATAGATTAGGCAAGGCGGCAAAGTTAATAGGTGCTAAGTGTCTCATTAATTAATGGTAGCCGCTAGTGACAAGTCTGACTGTCTCATTAGATCTTATTATTGACTGCTCAAACACATATCACAACCACCTATAAAACAATATTGGAGAGCAGAGAAAACTCAAAGATCTGTAAAACCTTTTGCTTTGAAGTGGGAAACGGAGACAGCGAAGCTGTTAGTATCAAGACAACAATCGTTTTGATTGTTGAAGAATATAGCTTGAAAACAATTAAAAAAAGCATTCTAAACGATGCTGTTTCATCAGTCAGATATCTTTATCTAAAACTAATAAACTCAACCATTTTTTAGAATACCTATTTATCATAATCTGTTAAATTATTTTCCTCTATAACAGCTATTAACTTGTCTGCATAGTTAGGATCACTATTAAAACCAGCTGCTTGTAAGGCTCTTGCAACTGTTTTATAACCACTAGAAGTCATCATCGTTGTATACAGTGCCTTATCCCAAATTTTATTTCCATGTAGAATAGCCATGTAATCATAAAGGGATTCTTTCCAAGATTCATAAACAAGGTAGCGATTTGTCACTTCCTGCCAACGCCCATTCTTGTACTCATGGCTTTTTAAGCGAACAGCTCCTTGACCTGGACTTGCTTCAATGCTAAAAAGATTGTGATATTTACTAGCTAACAAAGTACTGCCAAAATGACTATCCAGCGCTGCTTGTCCAATAATAATAGAACTCCTCACGCCATAGATTTTTGATAACTTTTGAGCTGTTGGAGCAATTTCTTTGACAAACTCTTTATGACTATAAGGACTTGGCATTTTTTTGTTAGCATCGGCCAATCCTCCACTCGCCAAAATCGGGAGCAAAATCACCAGCAAAAGAAGTAAAACAATTACAACAAAAGACTTAAATTTGAGTCTTGCTCTCATGAGCTACTTCTCCTTTAATTTTTTTAAATATTCTTCTAAGGTTAAATCATGTTTGGTCATATACTTAGCAGATTTAACACCAACATAGCGATAGTGCCAGTCCTCATAATCAATACCCGTAGCATCCTTTTTACCTTCAGGAAAACGAAGGACAAAACCATATTTAGGCGCAATGGCAGCAACCTTAGCAACGACATTAGCGTCACTTTGATTAAGACTGTCAACTGTACTCATATCAATAGCCAGTCCCGTTTGGTGTTCACTAGAACCCGGCGGCTGAGAATAGGTTTGAACCTGTTTTTGCGCCTCCTCTTGGCTAAGGCTGGGATTGTTGGCTTTTTCTTGAGCTATATAATTATTATAGAGTTCTTCTTGATAGGCAACACTACGATAGCCTGATATCAAATGTTCACTGGAGTCAATTTCTTGCGCAGCTGCTAAAAATTTCCTTGTATTTTCTGCAATGCGAGAATCCACCTTAACACCATCAATATCAGTTACATCAGGGTTCATTTCAGCAGTGATATGATCACGATTAACCAAAACTAACTCCCAATCATTTGCTGAAACATTTGGTAAGCCTGCTGTTTGTTTGCTCTTTTTTGTCTCAGCAGCTTGCTGCGTTTTATTCCCTACCGTATTTTCTTGTGCCCCTTGTTTACCTTTATGTAAAAAAAGATAAATGCCCAAAATGAAAACAAAGATAATACCTATTTGCAGCACAATTGTTAATAAACTAGAATTTTTCTTCATAAATATCTTCCAAAATTTTTCTTCCTTGATGACGATAAGACATATCTGCAATCGTTTCAATAGAAAACGTATTATCTTTATAGGAAACAACAGAAACACTGCCATTATCAATAGCCGCTTTTTCCTGCTTATGATCTATCAGCCACATAAAAGTACCAATAGTCATTCCATGGCTGACTATAATAGCATTTCCGCCTCCAGATTGTTCAACTGTTTGTGCCATAGCTTCAAAACCATCATAAATACGCTTGCTAAGAATCTGCCAAGGTTCAGCCCAATTAGCTGTGTCCACTTCAACGATACTAGCTGCTAATTCAGGGTAAGTCACTTCTTCAAAGGATTTGCCAGTATTAAAAGCTGCTGTTCGAGGCAAGACACCTTGGAAAAGATCCCCATCATATCCTCCATCGAGACTCCCAAAGCACCATTCTCGAATCCGTTTATCTCGTACATAAGGCAAATTCTCATTATTCGTTTCACGAAGGATAATCTCCATTGTTTGCATGGTTCTGCCGCTGTCACTGGAAAAAGCGGCTTTAAAAGGGATACAGGCTTCCCTTAAACCAATTCCCAATTCCCGTATCCCTTCTTCACCCGCTTGTGTAAGAGGAGTATCACTCCAACCTTGAGCACGGCCAATTGTATTAAACATTGTCTTTCCGTGTCTAGCTATATAGAGTCTTGTTTCTGCCATTTTTCTCTCCCAATCTAGCCTATATTATAACATTAAAAGAAAACACTTGCAAAAGACTTGCAAGTGCTCTACTTAATTTTTAAAGCTATGAATAGGTGCCGGAATCTGTCCGCCACGCGCAATAAAGTCTGCAGATGATTTTTTATTAACCGGCATGACAGGAGCATAACCGAGTAAACCGCCAAATTCAATCATATCCCCCTCTTTACCTTTAGGAATAATACGAACAGCTGTTGTTTTTTGATTGATAACACCGATAGCCGCTTCGTCTGCAATCATGGCTGCAATCGTCGTATCTGGTGTATTTGCCGGGATGGCAATCATGTCAAGACCAACCGAGCAGATAGCTGTCATGGCTTCTAATTTTTCCAGATTAAGAGCCCCCTCCTGCACAGCAGCAATCATCCCCTCATCTTCGGAAACCGGAATAAAAGCACCCGAGAGACCACCGACCTGATTACAAGCCATAACACCGCCTTTTTTAACCTGATCATTGAGGAGTGCCAAGGCCGCTGTTGTCCCATGAGTTCCGATGGTTTCCAGCCCCATTTCTTCAAGAACACGAGCTACAGAATCTCCGACAGCCGGTGTCGGTGCAAGAGATAAATCCACAATACCAAATTTGACACCAAGACGTTCACTAGCCAAGCTACCGACTAACTGACCAATACGGGTAATTTTAAAAGCCGTTTTCTTAACAGTCTCAGCCACCACATCAAAACTTTGACCGCGAACCTTTTCTAAGGCACGCTTGACAACACCCGGTCCAGAAACACCAACATTGATGACAACATCTGCTTCCCCAACACCGTGAAAGGCTCCTGCCATAAAAGGATTATCTTCTACTGCATTGGCAAAAACAACCAATTTTGCCGGTCCCATTTCTGAAGCCGCTGAGGTCTCTTTAATAATGCGTCCCATATCGCGGACAGCTGTCATGTTGATTCCCGACTTGGTTGAACCAATATTAACAGATGAACAGACAAAGTCCGTTTCAGCAAGAGCTTTTGGGATCGAATTAATAAGAATTTCATCCCCTTTTTGATAGCCTTTTTGTACTAAAGCAGAAAAACCACCGATAAAATTCACTCCAATCTCTTTTGCCGCACGGTCAAGCGCCTTAGCTAAGGGCACATAATCCGTCGCATCTGTTGCTGCACCAATAACTGAAATCGGTGTAACCGATACACGCTTATTAACAATTGGAATACCGAGTTCTGCTGAAATATCGTCCCCCACTTGAACCAACTTGCCAGCTTTGGTTACAATTTTGTGATAAACCTTTTCAGCTGCTTTTTCAATATTCGAATCAATACAATCAAGAAGCGAAATTCCCATGGTAATTGTCCGAACATCAAAATTCTGCTCTTCAATCATTGCAATCGTTTCGGTAACCTGTTTAATATCCATCAGACTAGAACTCCTATTCTTACAAGTTATGCATAGCGTCAAAAATAGCTGAACTTTGAATGTTAATTTTGACATTCAAGGTCTCACCGAAAGCTTCAAACTCTTTCCTAAGCTGTGCAAAATCCTGACTTCCTTGAGAAGATACGACTGCCATCATCGTAAAATACTCATCTAAAACAGTCTGTGTAATATCATCAATGTTAAGACCTAACTCTGCAATTTTAGTTGACACACCTGCTACAATTCCAGTCCTATCTTTTCCAACCACTGTAATAATCGCCTTCATATTAGCCTCCAAATATCTTCTACGTTTTTTTATTTTAGCATAAAAAAGCTGAAAGTTCTATATTAAATACAATGATAATGTTCGGACTTTTCTCTATCTTTCTTTTAAGAAGCAAAATTTAATAAGACTATCACCCTTTTCTTTCTGTTACCTTGCTTTCTAGAAAAATAGTCAAAAAAGAGGGAAAATCATCATGAAATTATGATATCAATTGTGTTGTTTTACCTAAAGTTGATTAGGTATTGACACGAAGCGACATTTATGAAATTAGATAAATATTTTCAATCAACCACTGCATAATAAAAAAGTCGAAGCACTTTTGTTCCAACTTTCTTACTTAAGCCTTATCGCTGGCTGTTATGAACTGGATAGGTTATTATTGAATCCCTGCATATACTTTCTATACAAGCAATAGAGAAACAGCCATCTAAAAACATTATCAGCTAAGGTTGCTAACCAAACACCCGCTAAACCAAGATTTAAACTAACACCTAAATAATAACCTAACACAATCCGAATCAACCACATACCAACCGTCGTTGCATAGAAAGTCAATTTAGCTTTTCCTAGACCTTGCCAAACTGCTGTGAAAACCAGAGTTCCTGATGTTGCTAGCCCCCCTATAAAAGAATAAAACAACACAACTAAGCTCGCCTGAAGAGCTGCCTTATTTTCTGTAAAAAGATAGGTTAGCTGCCTACCTCCAAAAAAGATGCATGCTCCTACTAACAGCATAAATACGGTAGAAATAATATAAGATTCTCTAACGACTTCCTTAATGACCTTCTTTTTTCCTTGCCCTAAATTATGGGCCACTAAGATAACTGTTGCTGTGGCAACCCCCATTCCCGGCATATAATTAAACTGTGTCAGGGTCTCACCAATAGCATTTCCAGCTACCGCAGCTGTCCCAAATTTAACGATAATAGCAATAATAACAACATCACCTGCTCGCATCATTAAACGCTCACCAGCTGAAGGCAAAGCAATAGCTAGGAAGGCCTTGTCAATTTTAATTCTCATTGACCTCAAAATAGCTTTAATTGGTAATTGACAAGCTAAAACGAAGGTTCCAAGAAAACGTGAAAGGACTGTTGCTGCCGCAACTCCAACAATTCCCCAATGTCCAATATAAATAGCTGTAGTTGCTAAAATAACATTAACAATATTGGTTAGTAAACTGACATACATGGGCAAACGTGCTTTCCCTTGTGCTCTCAAAATAGCACCCAGCGTCGTTTGTAAGCCAAGACTGACAACTAAACCGCCAACAATAGCTAAATAAATTCCTCCTGCCTGTGTGACACTATCTGTTGTTCCTAAAAGATGAAGCATATTGCTACCAAAAACAAAAGATATAAACCCTAACACTACACTCAGCATTAATGTAATAGCAACGGACTCAGACTGATAAAACCTCACTCTGGCTTGGTTATCTTCACCTAAACTTTTAGCCACTAAACTAGATACTGCCGCCCCAAGTGCAATAAAAATGGCCTGATAAATCGTAATAATATTATTAGCAACCGAAACACCAGATACAGCAACTAAGCCAATCTGAGCCACTAAATAGTTATCAACAACTCCCATTAGCATTTGCAGTAAATTCTCTGCCATAGCTGGTAAAGCAAGTTGAACAATTTTCTTTCTTTGATTCATCTTGATTATGTATAAAGGTTTTTCATATGTTATTGAATTTTCAAGCAATAGAAAAAAAGCAGTCTTTGCTGTATTTTCAGCAAAGCAATTAAAACTTTTTCTCCATCACACATTCAAGCATTAACCTTCTTTATCTTCCTTCCTATAAATGAGAGGATAGGACAGACTTCTATGATTGCTGTGTAACTATCCATAAAATAGTGTAAATCCAAATCCATAAGATTACCTATAAAAAATAAGTAAATCATAATAAAAAGCGATATTGATTTTATCGTCCTACCTTTCGCAAAATGGATTAGGCATTAATACAAACTGAGCTTCATGGGACTAGATAAACCCCAACAGTTTAGTGAACTAATACTAAAAACCAAGAAGCAAAAATCCCAATCAACTACTGCGTTAAACGAAAACCACTACACAATAAAAAGGTCGGAACACTTTTGTTCCAGCCTCCTGTTAAATTCCTAAATATGACTCTACTGCTTTTTGCATATCAGCTGTCGCGACAACCTTTCGATGACGAACTTCAGCAGTTTCAAGGCCATCAACTGCCCTTGGCACTGATACACCTGATAAACGACTCAGCTCACGTACAGCTGCAAAATCATCTTTTGGATCTTTACCTCCGACTGCAGAAACAACGACACGCGGAAATTTATAAGGGCTAGCTGTTGAAGCTATTACAGTTGGGCTTTGATCACCACTAGATTTCCTATAAGCATGGTAAACAGCCGAAGCAACTGCTGTATGCGGATCTTCAATATAACGCGAAGCGGTATAAACACGTTTAATCTCAGCGGCTGTCTCTTCTTCGGTCGCAAATCCCGCAGCAAATAAATCTAAAATAGCTTTATCAGCTTTTTCTAAAGTATACTCACCCTTTTCAATCAAAGCCTGCATGAGTTCTTTTGTTTTAACAGAATCATTTCCCAAAAGATGAAAAATAAGGCGTTCCAAATTAGATGAAACAAGAATGTCCATTGAGGGACTGGTTGTTACACGAAATTCTCTTTTCTTATCATAAGTCCCTGTTTTAAAGAAGTCAGTCAAAACATTATTTTCATTTGAAGCACAGATAAGTTTGCCAATTGGCACACCAATTTGACGTGCATAATAAGCAGCCAAAATATTTCCAAAATTTCCTGTTGGTACTGTAAAGTTAACCCTATCACCGTTTTTAATGTCACCTGACTTAAGCAACTGGGCATAAGCATAAACGTAGTAAACCACTTGTGGCACTAAACGTCCGACATTCATAGAGTTTGCCGATGAAAATTGGGCACCGTGCTCTAAAAGTTTTGCTCGCAGGTCACTATCGTTGAACATCTTTTTGACATTTGTCTGAGCATCATCAAAGTTTCCTTCAATAGCAACAACATGTGTATTATCTCCTACCTGTGTCGTCATTTGTAATTCTTGAATCTTACTGACACCACCATTAGGATAAAAGACAATAATTTCTGTCCCCGGAACATCCGCAAAGCCTGCCATAGCTGCCTTACCAGTATCTCCAGATGTCGCTGTTAAAATAACGATCTTGTTATTAATGCCTTGCTTTTTAGCTGACGTTGTTAAAAGATAAGGCAAAATCGAAAGCGCCATATCCTTAAAGGCAATAGTTGAACCATGAAAAAGTTCAAGATTATATTGGCCATTAAGTTTAACTAAAGGCGCAATGACCGGTGTATCAAACTTAGCATCATAGGCATTAGCAATACAATAATCCAATTCTGCTTCTGTAAAATCATCCAAAAAAGCTGATAAAACCAACTTGGCAACTTCTTGGTAGGAAGCCGTTTTAAGCTGGTCAAAATCCAAATCAACTTGTGGATAAGATGTCGGCGTAAAAAGACCGCCATCTCTTGCTAAGCCTTGCAAAATAGCCTGACTGGCGCTTACTTTATTATTTTCATCACGGGTTGATTGATACACTAATGTCATGATTCATCCTCTTTTTATAGATAGTTTTTTAAGCATTATACCATAATTATCAGACAATTTGCTCATATTTATTTAAAAAAGAAAATGAGTCAAAAATCGGTAATGGTAAATCGCAATGAAACTGCGATGTTGATTTTGTTGTCTCGCCTTTCGCAAATTGGATTAGGTATCAACATGATCGGACGTTCATGGGATTAGATAAACACATCGTTTCCTGAACTATTGAAGGTTTAAGTCTAAAAACTAAGAGGCAAAAAGTTCAATCAATCGCTGCATCAAACTAATACCACCGCACAATAAAAAGGTCGGAACACTTTTGTCCCAACCTTCACAAAATATTAATGACCCCAACGAGCATCCACGCCAGCAATAGAAATCCAAATTGCTGCTAAGGTATCATAAAACAAAGCAGACATGCCATATCCTCCATTCCTCACATCTTATGTCACCACAATTATAACGCAGAAGCGAGCTCTTGTAAACTGAATTCAGGCTCTTTTTTATCAATTTTTTAATGTTATTACTTCTAACATCTTTAGTAACTTAAAAGCACCTATAAATCTAAAATCAATTTCGTCGATCCAATCAGCACAAGACACTCAAAACAACGAAAAAAATCTCAACTTTCTTCTTTATCTCGCGCTTCGATTTAAGTCAAGACCTCCCCTCTAAAGACTATGGCTAGGGTTGTTTTTCACCCTTAGCAGGCTGCTTTGCAGATGTCTGAATGGCTTTTTTTATAGTTTCGACATAAAGTTTAGCACCTTCATCACTGCTGTCATTATAGTGAACACCATCAGATTCTGTCCAAATTTCAGGATGTGCCACAGCTGCTTGATACCAATCAGCTATCGTGACAAACTGATATTTCTTTGCTAAATCTAATTCGTAATCACGAACATCTGGAATACGTTCATCTTTAGTATTATAAGGAGTCACAATAATAAGTCGATGTCCATCCGGGAGATTATCAATGAATTGTTGAATATTATCTTTGTAACCTTCAACCGAATTAACTCCAACCGCTAAAACAACTGTTTTTGATAATGTACTATTATCAATATGATTTTTAAAAATATCATAGGCATTCCCAAAATTACGGCTAACTGCCGCATCTACCTGAGCTTCCGGCAGAAGTTCAGAAAAAGCAGTACTTGAGCGCAAAGCAACTGAGTCACCAATAACAGTGATATCACTAATAGCACTTGCGTCTCCAGCAGCCAGCGTATGTGTCCGATTCATATTATTATCAGCTTGGTTGAGCGCATCAACTAAAAGTCCTGTTTCAAAAGAGCCGACACTTGGTGCCGTAAAGGCAATACCTAAAGTCACAACGGTTAATAAACCAGCCAAACTGTAGAACCATTTTTTGTAATGCTCAATAGGAACAGCCAGCCCAAACAAAACAGCTTGCTTTCCTGCAATATAAGGTTCAACAACATAATAAGAAATCGTTGCAAAGGTAAGAGAGAAAAGAACCGTAAAAATGACAGCCAACCAGTTATTCATTAATTGCCCAAAGATAATATAAAAAGGCCAGTGAAAAAGGTAAACACCATAACTGATATCAGCTAAATAAGTAACAAAAGCAGGTTCTTGCAAATGTGGCGTTTGGTCATTTAAGACACGGCTGGAATAAACCATTACAGCCGTGAATAGACTGGCTAAAGCAAAACCAAATAAATAAGTGATTATATTATTAAAGTCAAGAATAAATCCCAACAGAAATAACAAGGCTGCACTGCCAACCATGAAAAAGACAACGCGTTTGGTCTGCCAGAGCTGCACATTTTTCTTAAAGCGTTTCGTTGTCTCACTAATTCCTGACATCGTTGCAAAAATGGCTCCTAAAAAGAAAGGAAAAATATGTGACAAAGTTGAAAAATAAATCGTCGAAAAACTATTAACAAAAAAGGCACGCGCAAACATAGTAAAGAAGCTCAGCAAAAATAAACCAACTGAAATCAAAAAGATAAGGCCGCGAAATTGCGTAGGATCTTTAACCTTTTTTGATAAGAACCAGACAAGAATCCCCCAAAAAAGGTAAAAATGCACTTCAATAGCTAGGCTCCAAGTATGAACAAAAAGGTGGGGGATGAATTGGCTTTCGTAACTGCTGCCAGTAAAAATTTCATAAAGGTTAGTTGTAAAACCTAGAACAGAAGCAATTTGGCGGCCAATATCTGCCACAAAATCCTTCCTAATTAAAAAAGTAAAAGGCAGAACGACCAAAACCATAATGACAACAGGCGGTACAATGCGATAGAAGCGCCGCCTTAGAAAGCCCAAAAGATCAATCATCTTATTTCTGGCAAATTCATCAATCAGTAGAGCTGTAATCAAATAACCCGAAAAGGTAAAGAAAACGTCTACTCCTATAAAGCCGCCCGGAAAAGCTCGTTGGAAAAAATGATAAAGCAGCACCAAAAGCAGCCCTGTAACTCTAACAAAAGAAAACCATTTTATTCTCATTTTTGATAAATCCCTTGCTTAAATGTCCCTTTATAAATTTTTTTGTCCTTAGCCGTTAATTTCCCATGACCATCTGCTTGTCCTTTTTTAAACTCGCCAACATAAGACCAGCCCATGCTAGACTTAAAGCGGCCATGACCGTTGAAAATACCATTAACAAAATGCCCCTCATAAACATCACCATTAGGATAAGTTAGTTTCCCTTGACCATTCATTCGATGATTGAGAACATAGCCTGTATAGTTAATC
This sequence comes from Streptococcus mutans, assembly GCF_006739205.1. Taxonomy (NCBI): domain Bacteria; kingdom Bacillati; phylum Bacillota; class Bacilli; order Lactobacillales; family Streptococcaceae; genus Streptococcus; species Streptococcus mutans. The sequence continues at coordinate 67,752 of NZ_AP019720.1, read as the reverse complement.
TTACCACCTTCATAAGTTAAGGTTGCTTTGCTACCAAATTTAAGGGTGAAAACAGATAAACCACATACAAGGATGACAATAACTGCTAACAGCTCTAATTTTTCTCTCGTTATCTGTATTTTTCTCATCATATTCCTTCAATTTTTCTTATCATATATGTCATTTTACTACAATTTGAAAATATAACAAGATGTACTATTTAATTTTTTTCAACCAAGTTTGACAGCCCTTTTCGACCAGATGATAAGTTTCTTCGAAGTCTCCGGTATAGTAAGGATCCGGTACACCACCATCAATAAAAAGAAAGATTTTATCATCAAATTGTCCTTGAGATAACCTTTTGAGATCACAGACATTAGTCTCGTCCATTCCAATGATCCAATCAAAGTAAGCAAAATCAGCCAAACTAATTCGTTGAGATCTCTTAGAGGAATCGTAAGCAATTTTATATTTTCTAAAAATCCCTTGCGTTCCGCGATGAATAGGATTTCCATGTTCCCAGCCTGACGTTGCCCGGCTGGCAATCTCTAGACTCGCATCGGATGCTGCCTCTCTCATCACAAATTCAGCCATAGGACTGCGGCAGATATTACCCAAACAAACAAAACAAATTTTCTTCATGCTATTCCTTTAACTTTTCTTGTCAGAATGACTACTGTTATTCTGTGTAACGATAACCCAAATGTTCATAAGCTTTGGCAGTGGCTACACGTCCACTGCGAGTCCGTATGATAAATCCTTTTTGAATAAGATAGGGCTCATACATGTCTTCAACGGTCTCACGTTCCTCGGCAATATTAACTGACAGAGTCCCCAGACCAACAGGCCCGCCATGGTACATCTCAATCATCGTCTTAAGGATCTTCTGATCAACATAATCAAGGCCTTCATGATCAACATCAAGCATGGTCAAAGCTTTATCTGTTATTTTATCATCAATAAGACCATCTCCCATAATTTGGGCATAATCTCGGACACGTTTTAAGAGTCGGTTAGCAATACGCGGAGTCCCACGGGAACGCCGTGCTAATTCTAACGCAGCTTGATGGGTAATGGTCATCTCAAAAATATCCGCTGTTCGCTCAACAATTTCAGTTAAATCGATATCTGTATAATATTCCATATGACCTGTAATCCCAAAACGCGCCCGCAAAGGATTTGACAACATACCTGCCCGTGTTGTCGCCCCAATTAAAGTAAAAGGCGGCAAATCCAAATGCACGCTGCGAGAAGTTTCTCCTGCACCAATCATAATGTCAATATAAAAATCTTCCATGGCACTATAAAGAACTTCCTCAACAGCCATAGGCAGCCGATGAATTTCATCAATAAAAAGAACATCCCCAGGCTCTAAATCATTTAAAACAGCAACCAAATCACCAGCTTTTTCAATAGCTGGACCGCTGGTTTGCTTAAGATTAACCCCCAATTCATTGGCAATAACAAAAGCCATGGTGGTCTTACCAAGGCCAGGAGGACCAAATAAAAGGACATGATCCAAAGCCTCATCACGTTGTTTAGCTGCTTTGATGAAGATCTTCAGCTGGTCTTTAACCTTATCCTGACCAATATATTCCTGTAAATACTGCGGACGAAGTGTGCGTTCTGCAAATTCCTCATCACCCATAAGTTCGTTATCTAAAATTCTAGTCATAAGACTATTATAACAGAAACGAAGTAAGCAGAATAGCACAAATCTTTCTAGGTTATATATTCCAATAATAGGGTGGTCTCTAACAAACTTTATTTGAAGGGGTATTTTAATTTTAATTTACTCAGATTCATCACTTTCTCGTTGTGAATTAAATTTCGTTTTATGATATAATTATGGTGTATATAATTAAACTATCTGAACGGATTGAGGTGTTTTATGAGCCAAAAAACGCTAAACTTGAACGATGTAATCAACTATGTTTCTCAATTACCTTTTATAGATTTCAATAAAGTCGTATGTCAGTACGCTAATAGGCAAAAGATTGATATTAGTAATACTATGAACTTTGTTGTCGTTTCAAACTTTGAAGAACGCTTAGCGAAGTTAGGTGTCAATAGTTTATGCCCTCAATGTGGTTCAACATCAATTAGCAAATATGGTAAGCGAAATAACATTCAAGTCTTCAAATGTAAGGACTGCTCTAAACGTTTCACTCGTTTTTCAGGAACTGTTTTAGAAAAAACAAGGTGGCACTGGGATATTTGGCTTAAAGTCCTTAAAATGACACTAAACGGGTATTCTATTGAAGATATGCGTAATGTCCTTATCAACGACTATTCTTGTGTTGGAATTGATATTAAGACAGTTTGGTTATGGCGTTTAAAACTTATTACTGCTATGGCTAATATTCCAATGCCTATATTAAGTGGTATCGTGCAAGTGGATGAAACTTTCGTCCGTGAGAGTCAAAAAGGAAGTCGTCATCTTAGATCAATGGTTGCACAAACTGAAGAACGAAAACCTCGTTATGGTCGCCAATCCTCTAAGTTTGGAGTCATGGGTTCTGAGTTTGCAACAGTTGTAACTGCCATTGATAATCGTGGTTACTGTGTTTGTAAGGTCGCAAGTTTAGGAAAACTATCTACCAATATTTTCTATGAACTTTTCCATGAACATATAGATAATCCTGCTTTTCTATGTAGTGACGCTAATAATATCTATGAAGAATATTGTCGTGCAACCAATACACCTCACTATGTTAAACCATCTAACTTTCTTAAAGTCATAGGGAACCATGGTTATATTATTCAAGCAACCGATGAATCTGAAAAGAAGGTTAATAAGAAGATATTAGAACACTTATATTATGAAGGCATAACTGACAGAATCACTAATCGTGGCGAAATTCTCTTTGATAAATTCAATGATATTAAATATCAAAATGGCTTATCATTAGCTCGTGTCAATGAATTACATAATGACATCAAGCGTTTTATCAACCGTGATATGACGAATGTTTCTACTAAGTACCTACAAGACTATATTGGCTATTTCACTTATATCCGCAATTGGAGAGTGAAACACGGGCACTACCCAACTTCTAAAGCAGATGCTGAAGCCATTTTTACTGACATTTTAAAGACAAAGAAAAACCTTACTTCAACTGAAGTAAGGCAAAAAGAATTAGTATTACCAAAACCAAGTCCTCGTTACATGGGAGTCCTTAAAAGAGCAAACTAAGAAAGCAAGAACAGCTATTAATAACCCTTATTTCAAATTTAATGAAGAGGATGGGGTTTATTCTTTTAACAAGCGTGAGTACCTTCTTGACCTCCCTAAAAGCCGTCTCTTTGAGATAGCCAAGGAGTGTCACTTAACTAAGTATAGGAAATTAGCCCATTGGTCTTTAGTATCACTGATTTTAAAACAAGAAAAAATTCAAGATATTATCTATCAGCAGTTAGCTAGAGATAGAAACCAACTTATAGACGAAGAAGATTTAGAGGTTATGAAATCTAGTGGGTATGTGTTATAAAAATTGACTAAATAGCACTGTCCTAATAATTACTAATCTTAAATCTAGGTTCTCTTAGAAGTCTTTTGATTTATATTTTTCATAAATTCATCAATATAGTTATAATCCACTTTATCGTTATTATCTACTGGAAGGGGTATAACATCATTTTCCATTACTTCTTTTTTCCACTTGTCATTAAATTCGTATTCCTTCCCTTTTGTTTTTAATAGTGTAGCAAAAAACAAAGCACGATTCTTAGTGATTTCAAATTTCGGATATAAAACATTTACATCGTCAGATGCCCAAAATTTTTCTTCTTGAAAAAATGAAGCTCCAACTGAACCATTATAGCAGACTGTTATTGTGTTAGGGTCATGTAAATGTTCTATATTTGCAATTTTAGCAGTAACACCATTATTGAATTTTGATGATCCAATATAATTTATGTCGCCTTCAATCATATTCTTTTTGGTTAATCTTTTTCCTTTTTTTACTTCGAATAATTCTGAAATTTTAAAGTCTTTCCACAAAGAGAGATCGATGGGTGCTGAGTATTTTTTTACTTTACCAAGTAGAGCTACACTAACCCTCGTACTATTCAAACATTCTTCCATGAACTTATCAATAAATTCCCAATCAGGTTTACCACATTTTGAAGGTAACTTAATAACTTCGTTTATAATACGCGAAGGTATCATTCCATCCTTAAAATCAAAATTCTTAGTAAAAGTTGACTGTAAGACAGTCCTTAAAAATAAATTTTGATTCTTGTTGAGATGCCTTGTATCAATATAATACATCTTATTTCCTGTAATATATTCCTCTTCTTGATAAAAGAAATCTGCATTTTCAGCCCCAAATGATATTGTTCCTTTGGGATTTACTTGAAAATGATCCTCTTTTATTACTCTACCTTTTAATCCATTATCAAATTTTGTGCGTGTAATGTAGTTTATTGTTTTAGGCCCATTATTAGTAGCATAAATTACATCTTTTTGGTGATAGGGTATGGAATTATAAATCTTAAATAGTCCACCCTTTCCACCAATTTTGAAAAAAGACCAATTATTTGTGATCACAAATTACTCCTTATCTAATTTAATAACAATTTTATCCTGACTTTCTGAAATATCGCTTGAATACATCACATTCTCTGTTAGCATATTTTGAAATGCAATAATATCTTTTTTCTCTTTATAAAACTCATATTCCATAGCCGTCTTATTAAAATCAGACATCGTTACCTCAAAATATTCTTTAGGTTTAGGATAACTTAAGCCAACCATCTTATCTAAATCTGGATAAACCTCTATCATTTCATTTAAGTATAGGGAGTTATTTTCACCCTCTTTTATAATCCCAACCCATTCATCTTCTATTTGTTGTCATCTTTGCTTAGTGTCTTGTCTTCCCTGATTTTTAACTGTCTCTAGCCCATCATATCTTATCCAAAAAGTTTTAATTGGTTTTAGGTGGTGTGGTTTACCTGTTTCAAAAATAAATATTGAGGTTGAAACACCTTCTTTAAAAGTTTCTTCTGGAAGTTTAATAATATTGGTTATTGTATTATTTTTTAATATTTCTTTAGTTAAAGAAGGCTTTCCTTTTTCTAATTTATGGTCTGGGAGAATAAAGGCCGCTTGTATTCCTTTTGGCACATTAGACAAGACATTATTTACAATATCTAAACAACCATATTTAGTTTCAAACGGAGGGTTCATTAAGACTTTTGTAATGTGATTTTTTTTAAGAATCACCTCTTTCTCAATTGTAGCTTCCTCCTCTTCGCCATCTCCTTCAACAACCTTTTGAGTTACTTTGAAACTAATATCGTAAATCCATTCACAAGCTTCTGGTGTACGAGTATCTAACTGTTCAAAATTACTTTTACCATCTTTGTGAATTAGCATGTTGGCGCAAGCCAGTGCATAGATTTCCCTATCAAATTCAATTCCATACAACTGTTTCTGCTTAATATGTTTAATTTTTTTAGAATTACCACCTGATTCTTTTATCATATTACTCATTGATTTTGCTAGAAATCCACCAGAGCCACATGCTCCGTCAAAAACAACTGAATCTTTGTCAACATCAATCAGACGATACATTAGTGAGGTAATGTGTTCTGGTGTGAACACCTGTCCACTATCTGATTTTGCTTTATAGCGATTAAATTCGTTAAAGAAAATCCCCATGACATCTTCACCACTCCAATACTCAGAATTTATTGATTGAGAAATTTCATCTACGCAATCAATAAAGGTGTCAATAGCTCTTTGACTTCCTTTTGAATTCATTTTTATTTCACTATAAACCTCAGCAAGTATATGAACTTTTTGATTTTTGTTTTTATCTTCTTCAAGAGATTTGCTGATTGCATTGAGGATAGAAGTGTGCATGTAATCAAAATCCATTCCTTTTTGCAATATTATTACCGTACTTACTTTTTGAGCCACTAATGCACAGGCCGTAAAAATCATCCTATGATATAGATTTTTTATCCCAAATTGATTGTGTAACAATTCGTTAATCGTTTTGGTGAGTTTGTAAATTTTGTCCTTATCAATTTTATTCTCTTTAAAAACTTTTAGGTAATAATCTTTGTCTTGAAGTTCATCCGCCACCTTTATCTCAGATATGAAATTACCTTCATTTTTGTAAGCTATAATTTCTTTAGAATTATACAATATTCCGACGACATCTTTGTAGCCTTCCATGATTATTTTCATGTTTTTCTTGACTTCATCTTTGTGTTTTTTAGTTAGTTTCTCACTTGAATTTTTAACTTCTAGCACCAAAGCTGGCTGTGTTCTATCCTTAGGAAGATACCACCCATCTGGTTTATCGGCGACTCCTTTCCAAATATTAGGATTTCCGATTTTCTCATCTAATTTGTTAAAAGTCGTTAGCTGACCTGTTCCCATAACCACATTTTTAGTGCTTCTTTTAAATCCTAGAATTTCTTTTGCTAAATCTCTAACTTCATCTTCTGTTTTATGTTTAAGCATTCAAAAACACCTCCATTTTCAGTATTTTTGAATACACTGAAAAAAGGCAGTAGTACCTGTGCTGCGCTAATAGGTATAACATCGTTTTCTCCTTATCAAATGTTATTTTTAAGCATAAGTCGTAGAACTTTATGACCTTGCTCAGTAATCTTGTATTTTCCACGTTTATTTTGGTAAGGAACCACAAAATTTCCTTCTCGTAACTCTCGCATGATACGATTGGTTTTTAATTTAGACATGTGGTTCATATCAGCTATCTCCTGCTGAGATAGAGTAACGTACCAGTGACCTTTTACTTCAATTTGATGTTCCTTCAAAGATTTTAATACTTTAAAGGAATCATTAGCAAAAGATTCAAGAGTAAATTCCATAAAAATCCCCCTTTACAGTTATGATTATATCATAATTAAAGTGCAGCAAATCAAACTACATCAGAAAAATTTTCTGATTCTCAAAGTGAAAATAACAAAAATAAGCTATTTTACCTTATTTTCGGTAGAATAGCTTTTCTTACGCCTAAAACTACAAGGGGTTCAAAGATTTTGTGGATTACCACTTACTGATTGGAATATATAACTTTCTAGGAATCTGCATTCGCAGAAAAATAGTTTAGTTATGAGATAAGCACTAGCTAAAGAGCCCTAACGGCGGCGCGCCATCCTGCCGTTTCTATCATCTAAGGAAACCGTTAAAAAAGTTCGGAATTCAGGTTTTGACAGCGCCCTTGTGAATTTTCTGAATTTTGATATAATAGAACGGTGGTAAAAAAGAATGATCAAGTTATCATTCTTTTTTATTATATTTTTAAAGTTGAATAAGTTTTTAAGAAAACTGCTATTCATACTTTTTAGAAGGGTTAGAAACTATAATGAGTAAAAAATTTCTTTTTAATCGCTCTGTTTTCTCAAATGCTAAGGGACATGATGTCAAACGTAAATCCTCCAAAGGTCTCGTAACAGGCATTGCCTTAGCAGGAGCTATTGTTTTACTTGGAGGCAGCCAAATTGCTTCTGCTGATAACGTTACTGCTTCAGGAAACAACACAACCACATCCTCAACTGCAGCTGACACAGACACTGCAAACTCTCAGACAGTTGACAGCACTGATAGTGACAACAGCCAAGTTACTTCTGAGACTGTCTCATCAGAAAATAGCACAGCAAGCAGTGAGGCTGCTTCTGAAAGCAATGAAGCTGAGACAAACAATGACGCAACAGCTTCTGAGTCAGCCGATCAAAGTGATGATGAACTTTCCGATGAAACAACAAGTAATGAAGCTCAAGTTAAGTCTCAATCAGTCAATGCTTTAAAATCAGCAAAATATGATAAAGATGATGATGATGAAGAGGAAGAAGAAGTCAACGAATACAAAGAAGATGACAAATCTGAAAAAGCAGATATTAAATTTGACAACACAGGCGTAAAAACAACTTCATCTGGTGTGAACATTGATGGAAAAAACATTACCATTACATCAGCAGGAACTTATACCCTTACAGGGTCTGCCAGCGGCTACAGCATATCAGTAGCAGATAAAGTGACTGATACAGTGAAACTCAAACTCGATGCAGTGAATTTGACTGACTCCACTCTTTATTCATCAAGAGATTTAGATATTAAAGTCCTATCTGATAGCTCTATTTCGTCTTCTTTGAAGAATACAATCGAAACAGGAGGAGCACTCTACATTTCAAGCAAAAAGAAAAGCGGTTTGAAAGTCACAAGTACAGCTGGTCACGCTATCAAAGCAAACAGTTTAGAAGCTGATAAAGTAACCTTAGAGCTGTCTTCTACTGCTAAAGATGGGATTAATGCCACATCAAACGTCTCCATTAAAAAGTCAAATGTTACCATTTCGGCAGAAGATGATGGGATTCAAGCTGAAGATAATACCGATGTCAATTCAGGTGATATCCAGATCAAAGATTCTATTGTAAAAATCACCTCTACAAGTAAAGGAATTACAGCGAACGACGAGATAACCGTTAAAGGGTCAACTTTCATAACAATTACATCTGGCTCTGAAGGAATCGAAGGCCGCTATGTGAATTTGAAAAAAGGTCAAATAACGATCAATGCTGGTGATGATGCTATCAACGCGACTGAATGGACAACAAAAGACGATGCTGACCTATCGCATTTGAAAAACAGCAAGAAAGATATCGAAAATGAGGTTGCTATTGTTATTTCTGGTGCTAATATCAGCGGTATTGGCAAAGATGACGGTGTGGATTCAAATGGAAATCTCTATATTACCGATGGTAGTCTCAAAATTCAATCAATCACTGATTACAGCTCAGCCATTGATTATGATGGTACAGGGTTTGCTTCCGGAGGAACAACTTGGGCAATTGGCCATATGGGATTTGCTCAGGGCTTCTCAAAGGGAACCAAACAAGCTTATATTGCTGCGATTGTTTCAGGATTAGCCGGTGATACCATTACTATAACTGACTCAAAAGGACATATCGTTGCAAAAACAAAGGCAGATGTAGACTTTGACCATGTTGTCTTTTCAAATAAAACCATCAAGGCAGGCAAAACCTACACGGTTACAACATCTGATGGTCATAAAGCAGTTATCAAAGCAACAAAAGACACAACCACTCATCCTTCAGGCAGGCATGTATCAAAAGATACTGTTCCGCTCCTTCCAAATGGCCACCATCCAGCCTTTCCTGGAAACGGAACCCCTCCAAATGATAAGAACTGATAAGTTAATTTAAATTCTCTAAAAATAAGATATACTAAAAGGTGTGTATTTATTAGAAATCACACCTTTTAGCATGCCATTAATAGATTTACTCAATCAAATGAGTCTGAGACAAAAAGATTTCTCAGCTAAGAAAAACAGAGATTCACGTGTGATTGTGATGTGAGTCTCTGTTTTAGTTAGTGACTTTAGTCCCAGACTCATTTAACTTTTGTTCATCCAGTCTTCCTATCTGAGCAAGATACCACAAGTTTAATGCAGCAGCTGATGCCGAAGACTTCGTTGATTCTATCTTGAGTCAAATGTGATATGTCTATTGAATTTGCTTCTCTTTTTATTACTGTGTCGTGTTAGCAAATACAAGAGTTAACACTATCTCAAAATCATCATCTGACATAAGGGCTGTCTATTATAAGCTCCACCAGTCAAGACCCATCAAAATACTTGTTAAAATTGAAAACATCCTGTTATTCTCCTTTCTTTTTTGATATCATTCATTATAAATGATCCTTCAAAAAAAGAACAGGACATTTATGTCCCGTTCTGAGAATCTTTTTGCCATTCTTTCTCCAAATTTTCTCTTAAATTAATGTTTTCTGTTAACTGGGCAAATAAGATAGCAGCATCATAGCTCTTTTTAGCTTTCGCATAATCTTTTTCAACAAATAAATGATGCTTCCATGTCAGAAGATTAACAATAGGCTTTTTTTGAAAATCATGAGTTCTAGCCATGATTTTATTGCTAACAGCAATAAGCTGCTTAACAAAATCATATTTTTTCAATTCTAAAAGGAGTCCAAAATTATTCAATAAAACATTATTTAAAACGAAAAGATCTTCCAATGGAAGGCAGTCTACCTGCTTAAGCAATGTCTCCAATAATTGATTATATTTTCTTGAATCAAAAATAGCTGAATCCAAACCACTAACAGTTAAGCAGGAAAAATAGAGATCAATCAGAATCAAATCATTGACCTGATAATTGGTTTTTCTTAAAATCTGATCAAAATAGTCATTTAAAATACCAACGCCAAAATCGATATTGTCACTAAAATGAATATCTAGTTTCGATTGTAAACCATCAATAATCAATTGTTCTTCTTCAGGCAAATCATCATAAAACTGACTAAAAATCTCGTCAAAATAGGTTTCTTTTTCAGTTAATCTTTGTTGGTCACCATAGGTTGGCGTTCGTAATAATAAATACTTTAGTTCTTTATAACGACTGGGTAACTCGACATTTTCTCCGTCCGTTAAATAGCCAAGCGTTACTCCTAAACGTCCTACAATATAAATAGCTTTATTAAGAGTTGGCATAGACTGTCCTGATTCAATTCTAGTCAGCTGCCGTGTTGACAACTGCGATTCATCAAGGCAGACAGCCTCTTTGGTCAGCCCCTTTTCTAACCTCAGGCTCTTAATTTTCTTCCCAAAATCTTTTAACATAAAACCTTTTCCTATAATCTCTGTCTAAACTTTTACTATTTTATCATAACTCTATAATATAGTAAATTTACTAGACTTCTATATATTTTTTCTGACATCTTTTGGGAACACATTCAGTGAGTTTCAAAAAGGAAGCATAAGACATAAGCGTAGTCTTGCAGCAAACGATTAATCTTTGTTTTCTTATTCTTTATACTTAGAACCTATACTTACAGAAATCATTTTAGTTATAAATAAGCGTTAGCTTATTAAAAGTGATTGCAAGGCCGCAATAAAATAACTTATGAATACAGGCTCTTAAAAACGACTGGCTAGCAAAACTTCAGCTTATCCTACTTGCCCAGCGGTTGTTTTTCGTGTGATATAAAATATGATAAGCGACTTATCATAAATATTTGCTAGCTTCTTTAATCGATAAATTTGCCATCTGATTTTTATGCTTTTCAATAAAAGTTCTAACCCAATCTGGATTGGTCTTAGAGTAGTCTCGCAAGATCCAGCCAATAGCTTTATTGATGAAAAATTCGCTTTGATTGAGATTGTTAATGAGAATCTTCTCCAAAAGATTTGTCTTCATCTTATCTTTTCGTAAAAGCTGGTGGTCAATTGCCACGCGCCGCAGCCAAAAGTTATCATCAGAGGACCACTCTAACATAGTTGCATCAACTATATTACTGGGAAAGTTGATCTTGCCAATGGTTCTGTCCAAACTGTCCGTTGTATCCCACCAAGACTTGGTTACAACCAGCTGTTTGAGACGAGGCAGATCTGCTTCCGTTAAAAAGATCTGCATAGCCCGTAAATAATCACAAGCAGCGTACTGAAATTCCCGCTCATGCAGTTCCCACAACTCTTCCACAAAAACCCAATCAACCGCCTTAGACGCCTTAGATTCTTTAACAAAGTCCTTCTCCAACTGACGGCGAAGCGGAGTGGAAAGACCTAGAAAAGGAAACTGGTCACGCATATAGGCTGCCATAGCATGCGCCCGCTCTTGGTCTGCATGATCATAAAAAGTTTGAATAAGTGTTTTCTTGTCCATAGCTTGATTATAGCATAAAAGGCAGCCCATCGGCCGCCTTGTTTTGTATTTAGTCTCCCAATCCAATCCGGTCAAAGATTTCATCCACACGCTTGGTGTAGTAGACTGGATTAAAGATTTCGTCGATTTCTTCTTGGCTCAAGCGAGACGTGATCTCTGGATCTGCTTCCAGCAACGGTTTGAAGTCCACTTGGTTGTCCCAAGACTGCGCAGTCTTAGGCTGAACAAGGTCGTAAGCCTGCTCGCGGGTCATGCCTTTTTCAATCAAGGTCAGCATAGCACGCTGGCTGAAAATGAGACCAAAGGTAGAGCCCATGTTGCGCTTCATATTTTCTGGGAAAACGGTCAAGTTTTTCACGATATTACCAAAGCGATTGAGCATGTAGTCAATGAGAATGGTCGTATCAGGCGCGATAATGCGCTCAGCTGATGAGTGGGAAATATCGCGTTCGTGCCAGAGGGACACATTTTCATAGGCTGTCACCATGTGTCCGCGAATCACACGCGCAAGACCAGTCATGTTTTCAGAGCCAATAGGATTGCGTTTATGGGGCATAGCAGAGCTGCCTTTTTGCCCCTTGGCAAAGAATTCCTCTACTTCACGCTGTTCGGATTTTTGCAGACCACGGATTTCAGTCGCCATGCGCTCGATTGATGTGGCAATGCTTGCCAGTACTGCAAAATACTCGGCGTGCAAATCACGCGGTAAGACTTGAGTCGAAATTTCCTGAGCTCGAATACCTAATTTGTCACAAACATATTTTTCCACAAATGGCGGAATGTTGGCAAAGTTCCCAACAGCACCAGAGATTTTCCCAGCTTCTACACCAGCGGCAGCATGTTCAAAACGCTCAATATTACGCTTCATTTCACTGTACCAAGTCGCAAGCTTGAGACCAAAAGTCGTTGGCTCCGCATGGACACCGTGCGTGCGCCCCATCATGATGGTAAATTTGTGCTCCTTAGCCTTATCAGCGATGATAGTAAGGAAATTATCCAAGTCCTTACGAATGATGACGTTAGCCTGCTTGTATAGGTAGCCGTAGGCCGTGTCCACCACGTCTGTTGAGGTCAGCCCAAAGTGTACCCACTTGCGCTCCTCACCCAACGTCTCAGAAACCGCACGAGTAAAGGCCACCACATCGTGACGGGTTTGCTGCTCAATCTCCAAAATGCGATCAATATCAAAATCCGCCTTCTCGCGAATCTTGACCACATCTTCCTTAGGAATCTCACCCAACTCAGCCCAAGCCTCGTCAGCCAAAATTTCCACTTCCAACCAAGCACGGTACTTGTTTTCTTCACTCCAAATGTTCGCCATCTCAGGGCGTGAATAACGGTTGATCATTTTTTATTTTTCCTTTCTTTTTTATGTTTCACTTAAGTGGGGTGGACGTCAGCAGCTTCCTTCGGAATCTCATGACTAAATCTTGAGCCTAAGGTCTTAAGATTTCCGTCGCTTACGCTCTCCCCACGGCGTGAAACATTGGGGGGCGACCAGAAAGCGACTGAATTTTAGGAAACCAACGACGGACGCTTGCGTCCTAGGCAGTTTATCTAAATTCCGAGCTTTCCGTCCGGGTTCAGTTCAATAATCGCGTTACCCTATATTCCTTTCTGTTTTTACAATTTATAGCCGATTTAATCACTTTTTAAATCGTAGAGTCTATCATTCAAATCTTTTAGAGATGAATTGATATCATCAAATTTTATTTCTATCTCTTCCTTTGTCAATTTGTTGAAATTGTGAATATCTTTTTCTAATTTCATCAATTTTGAATCTATTTCTTGAGCATACTGTTTTAATTCCTCCTCAAAACATAGAATAGCGATTGCTTCTTTAATATTGTCTGCTCTCCACTCCTCCAAATAAGTTATTATTTTTTTTACAGAATCGCTACTTATAAATTTTTGAGGCAATAATCTTTTATCGCTAATTTGTTCTTTAAGATTTTCAATCTTTAAATGTAACTCATTATCTTCTGCATTCAAAACTGATAATTTTTGATTAAAAACTATCTGTTCCTCTTGTTCAATTTTACTTCTTTGATCAGCAAAATCTATGTAATATTGTTTAATTACTTTTCTTTTATTCTCATTATATTTTTGAAGTTCAGTACTTTTTTTATCTGCAAGCGGTTTAATAAGTTTCATTGGATTATACAAAGCAAAATCTTTTGGACCATCACCAATTTTATCTTTTATATATTTCGACAAATATTCTTTATCAAATGCTTCAAGTAAACTATTTTTAGAGATATTCAATGCTTCAATGTCATTATTTATCTCTTTTTGTCGATCAGTTGCATTTTCGTAGTCTTCTATTACTTTTAAAAATAACTCCAACTCACTAATAAGATTTTCATTTTTCATGAGATTATATCTGTCTTCAACCTAGTCTATTTTTCTAATAAGCGAAGAATTATTTAGCTCTCTTTTATTCTTTTTTTGATTATTTTTTTCTATAAAATTTTTTAATTGAATAATATTATCATTCAACTCGAACTTACCATCCTTATCACCAACTTCTAAATCATTCAAAATAATATCTATACTTTTTAGTAAATTCATATCAACTTTATTTTTAAATAGTTTTGCATTGTCAATATATTCTTTAATAGCTAACTTTAAATCTAACTTTGTTGATGATTGTACAGTATTTTTGTTAACTTCTAAAATATATAATGATAGGCAACTAATTAAATTATTATTTATTCTATTTGCCTTATCTTGACGTGCTTTTGAACCCCTATAGATAAGAGCTCCTACAGTCACAACTCCAATCGTAATACCGCCGATCAACACCGCCATATTTTCTAAATTCTTGCTATCTTCAAGATTAATCAGATGAAATTTTCCCCATTCAACAACACCTGTATTTCCCGAATCTGGATTCCATACTACATTTGCACCTTCTATACGAGCCTGACCTTTATTAATTAATTCTTGAGCATTATCTGTTATCTCAAGGACTCCTTTATATTCAGTCATAAATTTACCTCACATTTCTATAGAAAATTTATAGCAACCTCTATTGATAAAGACAAGATCCATAAACTTTTCCAAAACTCCTGCACCTCAGCACTAAACACCGTCATATATCTCTTTTTACAGTTTTGTTTTTCGGCAGCGCTTTTTCTAAATCTCGAAAATACTGCTTTTGCTGCTTTCTTAAATAAAGCCACACAAATGGTGTCAGGAGGGCATTTTTAACAGTGATATTTTCTGTAAAATCTAGAATGGTTTGTCCATCCTGATAATCAAAACGACCTATCCAAGTACCTTGGAGATTTTTATTTTCAAATTCAAGCTCCCAGAGCTTATGCAAATTGACTTTTGTCACCTTAAAGTTCGTCTGAAGACCATTTTGAGTGTATTCAAGAAAATGATTGTCGTCTACTTTTTCAAACTGACCAAGTTCACTTCTCCAAGTTTGATTGGACAAGTCGGTTACAAGTTTCCAGACCTGATCAATCGGATAAGAAAAACTCGCTTTTATACTCGATTTCACCATAAATCTGCTCCTATATTACAATCTTTCAACGACTGAGTTGACACTAAATCAACATAAATGCGGTACATATGCCTGAAAAAATATTAGCTGCTGCATGGATAAGCCAACTCGGAACAATGGATCCTTGCGTCTTTTTTTCATTGATGTACCCCATTCCATAAGCAATTCCAAATATAAACATTGTAATCATTATTGTTGAACCAATATCCAGTAGCTTGAAAAACATAAAACTGTGTATTAAAGCAAAACATAATGACTGAATGAAGTTAGCCAAAGGAAATGCCATCTTTGACATAAGACGTTTTAATAAGAATCCTCTAAAAAATAATTCTTCTGGCAAAGCGGTATTAAATATCCCATAAATGAGAATAGCCGGCAAGACTGTATAACCACCACCTCGAAAAACTGTTGTTGCCGTTGACACTCCCTTTAAGCGAAGTAAGATAAAAAAGGAAGCCAATGAAAATAATAGAATCATTCCCAACACGGGTACAAAGAATCGTTTAAAATCATGTTTACTAACTTTCTTAAATCCTAACCAGTTTAGAAAAGTAGACTGTTTTCTTTCTGTGAAAATCCAGTAGAGAAACGGAATTGCAACAGCTAATATTATTTCTAAAAAGCTACTGACTATCTTTGCGATGAATAGTTCCATGTGTTAACCTCCTGATATCCATACCACTTCAGCATCTTTTACAAACCCAATTGCATAGCCTTTTGTAGTTACACTTCTAGTTTAACACAATAATCACCCATTTATTGCTAATTCCGCCGCTTTTTGAGCATGGATAGTTGTTGTATCATAGAGCGGAAGGGCTGTGTCTGCCTGTTTGACTAAAAGGCCAATCTCTGTACAGCCTAGGATAACGGCTTTAGCGCCAGCATTTTTCAAATCATCAATAATGGTAAGGTAAGTCTGCTTTGAGCTGTCTTTGATGTCTCCCAAGCACAGCTCATCATAGATGATTCGGTTGACTTCAGTAATGCCAGCTTGGTCTGGAATCAGCACCTCAAGCCCTGCTTCAAGCAGCTTTTCCTTGTAAAAGTCTTGAGTCATGGTATACTTGGTGCCCAAGAGACCAACTTTTTGAATGCCATTTTCAAGAAGAGCCTCAGCAGTTGCCTGCGCAATGTGCAAAATTGGAATCGCGATTTGCTTTTGAATCTGCGGAGCCACCTTGTGCATGGTGTTGGTGCAGATAACAATAAAGTCCGCACCAGCCTGCTCCAGTTTCTGGGCAATTTGGCTCAGGACTTCCGCACTCTTAGCCCAGTCACCGCTGGCCTGATAGTGCTCAATCTCCGCAAAATCAACACTGTAAAGCAGAATTTTAGCCGAATGCAGTCCGCCAAGCTCTTTTTTAATTGTCTCGTTGATAAGCTGATAATAGGAAGTCGTACTCTCCCAGCTCATGCCACCAATAAGGCCGATTGTTTTCATAGTGTTCATTTATCAAACTCCTGATGTAAAATGGAACAAACTATACTCCAATTTTTTCTTGAAACCAACAATACTTCTATCATCTTCACCAATATAAAGACTACTTTTTAAAATAGTCGCTACAAATCGTCTATCATAAGTAAAAGCTTGAACAGTGAGATAGTAAACTAATAAAAATAGAATTATTATCAACATTAACTGTCCTAAAAGGCCAATAAAACTATTTTGTAAACTGCTACCTTCACTAATTAGCAGTTCTGAAAGTTCTTTTTTAGTAATAAGATGATTAAAGAAATTAAGATATGTTGTAGTAATAAATATTGAAATAGTAGCTAGAATACCACAGCTCCAATTTGCAAAACTATTTATTTTATTTAGTGATAATTCTATGTCAGAAATCAACATCTTCGTGCGCTTATCATCTAGAAAATTTCCTTTTCTAAAAGCTATCGTCAAATTTTTTATATTAATTTTCTCAAAAAGAACAGTAAATCGATAAAGTCCTCCCATAATTAATAGCAAAATAAAGAGCTTTACTGAATCACCATCAGTATTTTGAGTTTTTCCAATTGCAAAAAATACAAGCAAGAACCCATACAATAACATATACTTTAATAACTTATTCATAAGAGAGTCAATCAAACCTATCTGACTTCTTAATAATTTTTTGATTTCAAAATACTTTAACGGCATTAGAAGACCTCCTAAAATTCCTTTCCTTCCCCAAACTCTCTCACCTCATCAGGCTTATCACTAAACAGGGTCACGTGGCCCATTTTGCGGTTGTGTTTGGCTTCTGCCTTGCCATAAAGGTGGAGGTGGGCGCTAGAGTTTTTGGAGACATATTCTTGAGCTTGTTGAATGTGCTGGCCGAGAACGTTGAGCATGACGGCTGGGGCGTGGAGTTTGATGGCTGGGAGGGGTTGGCCGAGGACGCCTAGGATATGGGTGTCAAATTGTGAGAAGTCACAGGCTTCGATGGAGTAGTGGCCTGAGTTGTGGGGGCGTGGGGCGATTTCGTTGACAATGATATCGTCTGCTGTCGCAAACATTTCCACGCAGAGCGTTCCTGACAGCTGGAGCTTTTGAGCAATGGTCACCGCCATGGCTTTGGCCTTCTCGGCTAGCTGGTCTGAAATGCGGGCTGGGACAATGGTTTTTGAGAGGATATTGTTGCGGTGGATATTTTCCTGAACGGGGAAGACCGTCACGTCCTTGCCGTTTCCTGAGATAATGACCGAGATTTCAAGGTCAAAGTCTACAAACTCTTCCAAGACACACTCAGCAGAGTTTGCTAATTGGTTCGCGGCAGCTAAATCGTCGTGTGATTTAATAACGACTTGACCGTGACCATCATAACCGCCTGTGGCCGTTTTCAAGACGTAAGTCTTGCCCAAATCCAAATCCTCCAAGTCCAAACTAGAGGTCACCACCTTATATGGAGCGACCGTCACGCCAGCCTTGTTGGCGAGGAAGTTCTTTTCAAAAATACGGTTTTGCGAAATGCGCAGCAAATCAGTCCCCTGCGGCAGCTGAGCGTCTCCTACGACCGCATCAAGGCCGTCAGCGTCGACATTTTCAAACTCATAGGTCAGCAGGTCGCAACGCACAGCCATTTCTCGCAAAACATCCACATCATCGTAAGGCGCCACAATCATCTCAGACACGCGCGAGGCAGGACAGTCCGCCGTCGGATCCAGCGTTACCACCTTGTGCCCCATGTAAACCGCCGCGATAGCCATCATCTGACCCAGCTGACCGCCGCCGATTATGCCAATGGTTTTAGTTGAGTTCATTCGTTGACTCCTCTGCGATTTTTCCTTGTTCCTCTGCGAAATCTGCTAACGCGGCTGCCAAGTTTTGGTCTTCAATGGCCAAGATACGCAGGGCTGTCAGGGCAGCGTTGGTCGCTCCCGCTTCACCAATGGCCATAGTTGCCACAGGCACACCGCCCGGCATCTGCACAATGGAATAGAGTGAGTCCAAGCCGCTGAGTGCGCGTGATTTAACAGGTACACCGATAACAGGCAGTGTTGTTTTAGCTGCCACCATACCCGGTAAATGCGCGGCACCGCCTGCGCCTGCAATGATGACCTTGATGCCGCGGCTGCGGGCTTTTTCTGCATGTTTGAACATGAGGTCTGGTGTGCGGTGGGCTGAGACGACTTTCTTTTCATAAGCCACGCCGAAGTTATCCAAAACTTGAGCGGTTTTTTGCATAGTGCTCCAGTCGGATTTGGAGCCCATGATAATAGAAATAAGTGGTTTCATAATAAGATACAAACGCCATAAAGCGACCTCCAACAAAATGGGCGGTAAATCAGAAAACTTTGATTCCGCTGATGCACCCCATCAGGACGACTAGGACTTTCTTAGCCTACTGGCGTAGAAAGTTCAGACATCTACAGCATAAGTCTTTCCTAGAGGCTTGTGCCTCGTCGTCAGACTCATCTTTTTGCCCAGTGTTGTTGTCGTAGGCGTGTTTAATTCCTTTCGTTTTTTATTTTATAGCGACTTTTTGTCGCTTGCAAAATTTTCATAGAAAAATAGGAAAACTAACAGAATGTTCCTTTGAATAAACGGAATCTTTTGCTCAAATATTTTTTAGAGTGGTCGGTTCCACACTATAATGTTTAACGGTCTTATCAACCAACTTGGTGACACTTCTAGGATTTATCAATAAGCGACCGATAATAATCGCAAGAGGTATAAAACTTAGAGGATCCTTCCAAATAGGTGTTAACACCTCTTCACTGTCACTGTTAAAAAGCCACTTCCTCATTGTCCGTACAATCTTCTTTCTACTCTTCGTTCGCTCAGCAGTACCGATAAGCAAAGCCATCAGGCTATGCGTCCCTACCCCTGCTTGCCCAACACTAACATCAGATTTGGAATAGCAGCCATTGGCTAACTCTATCATGATTTTTGGGAAGTTAACTCCTGCTTTATAGGCATTAGCAGGTTCAACCATTCTAGGATTGCATTCTATGTAATAAAAATGACCGTCGGTACGTATAAAATCTAAAGTTAAAGCACCATGCCATTGTAAAAATTGACCTAATTTTTCGACATGCTCTCTCGTTTTCTCAGATTCTATACTTAATCTAGCAGCAGCTGAACCACCGGCACCAGAACCCACTTTAACACTAGAATGAACCGCAAGTAACTGACCATGATGAAATACTGCTTGAACCTGACCATAGTCTCCGACTATGTCTTGCTGAACCATCCATTTTTCATCACTCGCTGTTAATCTGCTCGCAGCTTCCGCCAAATCTTCCTTACTTGTGATTTTATAAACTGAACGACCGGCAGTACCATAGTCTGCCTTTAGCCAATAAGGATAAGAAAGAGAAACAGATTCTAAATTTTCCACACGCTCCCATTTAGGAATTGGCAGATTTAACTGATCCGAAATTTCAGCAAACGCAATCTTCCCAGCCAGCTTTTCAATTTGTTCCTTATCAGCAAGCGCTACTGGCAAACGAGTTGGTAAAAATTTTTCCCCATTTGCCAATAACCAGCCTTCCTCATGTGTCGGCAAAATAGCTGCATAATTTTTTTGATGAAGCAACTGATTAACTTGTTTCAAGTAATCTAAAGGAAAACGATTTACATCAACTGTCGGAATTCTATGAGTGAGTCGACTGAATGTTGCAATAGAAAACTTATCAGGAGACAGGACATCAACTTTGTAGCCTTCTTTTAGCAATACTGTTAGAGTCTCTCTTGAAGTTAAGCTAGAACCTTCTAAAAATAGCAGTCTGTTTTTCATTTTTCAAACACCAGAATTCTATATTCAAGCCTCACGGCTCAAAGTTTAATACATTTGATTTACAAAGCCTTGCTTCCGATGTCCGTACGATAAAAGAGGCCTGTTGTGTTTTGTTTATTCAACTGGGTGTAAATTTTGTCCTGCACAGCCTTGACGCTGTCGGCTGTAGTAACCAGCATGTAGACGCGGCCGCCGTTTGACAAGAGCAGCTGGCTATTGCCATCAAACTTAGCCCCTGCATAATAGGTGATTATGTCGCCACCGGTCTTTTCTGGCAGAAGCACCCCTTTTTCGTAGGCGAGCGGATAGCCATTTGAAGCAACCACCACGCCTAGGGTCACGCCCGAATCCAGCCAAGTGATGTCAGGGTTCCTGCCAGCCAAAATGTCCGTGATATTCTGTGCAAAGTCAGAAGTCAGGCGCGGCAAGATAACTTGGGTCTCGGGATCGCCAAAGCGAGAGTTGAACTCGATAACCTTAGGACCGTCCTTAGTCAAGATAAGCCCCGCGTAGAGCACGCCAAGATAAGGGCGGCCCTCAGCAATCATACCCTCAAGCACTGGCTTGACAATGGTATCAACCGACTGGTCAATCACGCTTTTCGCCAGGTGAGGAACAGGAGCGTAGGCCCCCATACCGCCTGTGTTTGGTCCCTTGTCACCATCATAGGCACGCTTGTGATCCTGCGCCGCAGGCATAATGTAAAACTTGTCCCCATTGACAAAGGCAAAGAGAGAGAATTCTTCGCCATCAAGGAACTCCTCAATAACCACGCGCGCACCCGAGTCGCCGAACTTATTGTCCAGCAGCATTTCATGCACCGCCTCGACCGCCTGCTCCACGGTTTCAGCCACGACTACTCCCTTACCCAATGCCAAGCCATCCGCCTTGACCACGATTGGAGCGCCCTGCTTTTCGATGTAGGCTTTAGCTTTCTCGAAGTCGGAAAATGTGCCATAGGCTGCTGTCGGAACGCCGTATTTGACCATGATTTCCTTAGCAAAATCCTTAGACCACTCCAGCTCTGCTGCTAACTTAGTTGGACCAAACGCCTCAAGCCCAGCTTGGTTAAAATCATCAACGATACCAGCTGCTAGTGCATCATCAGGACCAAT
The DNA here is from genome assembly GCF_006739205.1 of Streptococcus mutans. NCBI lineage: Bacteria > Bacillati > Bacillota > Bacilli > Lactobacillales > Streptococcaceae > Streptococcus > Streptococcus mutans. The sequence continues at coordinate 46,246 of NZ_AP019720.1, read as the reverse complement.
AAAGGTCCAAGCAATAGCATTTGCTTTGGCAAAGTCAATCAACTTGGAATGTTCGGAAATTCCGATATTCACCAAATCCAAACCATCCAGAGTCATGCCATCATTGCCGGGAGCAACAAAGACCTGCTCAACATCCCGAGATGCCAACAACTTCTTGGCAATCGCATGCTCACGACCACCAGAACCAACAACCAAAAGTTTCATAATGCAAGATACCTCAATATAAAACAATCACAGGGGCATATGCCCAAAACCAAACATTTTCGCAAAAACTAACAACTTTTCACGAATTATACAGGACTATTATAACATATTTGTTCGGGAGTTTGAATTTCTAATCCCATTTATTCGGAAAAGAAAAGCACCACTGATGTGGTGCGGGGGGAAACAAAATATGAAATTTTATTTTTTGGGGTAATTATAATTTTTTATAATAATCTTCTAAAGAATTCTCTTATATCAGTATTTCCTATGTCAACAAACCAGCCTAAAAAAACCAGTATTAGAATCAATAGAAAAAGTATGTTAAGCCAGAAAACTTTATCTCCAAACCTTTCTTCACTTTCATTAATTTTAAGTATAAATCGGAACATATAGTGCAATGAATTTAGTAATAACATCATGATTAAGATGATTACAGCAATCAATCTATATATGCTTACATCTTTCATATTCGCTAACACAGAAGTTGTTAACACCAAATTCCCTATAAACGCCAAGATAACTCCTGAGAATATCCCTAATATCGAAATATATTCTCGCTCCATATGCTTGATTTCATTTTTTAAATCAGACTTAGTACTCTTAATTCCAACAGATATTTGATTCTTAGAATTAGCAATTCCCCCACTATTTTTATTCGGAAAAAAATACTGAATTAGTGTAGAAAAAGTCACATAAAAAAGACATTATGAAGTTTTTGAAAGTGTCAAAAATTCCATTACTTATCTCACCTCATTTTCTTTTATCAGCATTAGTATACTAAAAAAATTCTAAGAGATATTAAACTTCTAGGAAGTTTATAAGAATTATAAATGTAACAACAAATTAACTGATTATAACTCAAACAAATTTGCCCCAATGTCTTCTCTTGGATCACTTCCACCAATTAATACTTCCAAAAAAGGGTCAAGTTGTTGCAAAAAGAGCTCTTTCTTTTCCTTAGAAAGAGAATCCCATGATTCAGGATTTATTGCTATATTTTCTCCAGAACGCAGCAGTTCATTTGATATAAAATTTCGCCTTTCATTATTGTTTAGTTTATCTAGGGAAAAGCCATAAGACTTAAACAATAATTCATCTTTCTTTAACCACGATATTATGGCATAAGTCTTTCCCTCTTGTGGAAAGACTGTTAAGAAAACATGGCTTAGTGGTTCATTAACATTCTCTGCATTTTGAATTCTTTTTCCCTCAAAATCTTTTTTCGGAGAATAAAAACAGCTCCCTGCAAATTTCACTTCACCCTCGAATTCCCACACTCTGTTGATAAGGAAATTAAAACATTTATTTTGGATTAAGTTATCAAATTCTTTTTTATCTAGTAAAAAATCCTTAATTGCTAACTCAAAGCCTAATTGATTATCATGCCTATGGTTAGTCTTTTGGGACATTATCTCCAAAAAATTATTAACTTCTAACTTTCTATGATACTCATAAGCAAATGTTCTATAAGTATACAAAAAAGTTTGTTCTTCTGTTTTAGTAAACTTCCTATCTTCAATTGGTTGAAAGAGGATTTTATCATGTTTTTTACAAAATCCAGTAAAAACACTAGCAACCTTTCTACCGTATCTATCAATTGTTACAAATGGCAAATTATTTTTCGACAAGGGCATATATACTTCACCATTAGTTGAAATCCTCTTTAATATTCTATTATTTTGGATTGAATGTGCTTTTATAATTTTTTCATCGCACTCTTCCGTATTGGGATGTAAACACTGCTTAATATAGGCCTCACCACGTGACTCTCCAATCAATTTATGCATTTTTTCAAAATACAATTCTTGAGATGATTTTTTCAAACAACATTTTTTATATTTTTTTCCACTTCCACATGGACATTTTTCATTCCTACCAATTTTATTTCTCATACATGGCTCCTAATTATAATTTCTTTCTTACGTTTTGAGGAAATTAGCTTTAAAAACAATAAATTCAACTTTTCTATATTTCCTATTATAACTCTAAATAGTTAAGTTTATTCTCTTACAGCAACAAAAAAGCAAGCCTCTCAGCTTACTTCTTATAAACATCTTTCCTATGTCCGCCGTTGACAGCTACAATAATCAGCCCCTCATCTTCAATACGGCTGATGATGCGATAGTGTCCGACGCGGTAACGTCAGAAAACTTTGATATTGCCAATTAATGCCTTGCTGTCTTGTATTGTCAGTACCATCAATTTCTCAAACCAAAATGAAAAACCCGCTTGAAGCGGGCTTTTTAGGAGATTTATGAAAAAGAAAAGTTTTAGGATTCCTATTGCTAGGATGACTATAGTATATAAGAACTTTCTTAACCGCTCCTTAAACTTTTCTTTCAGAAAGCTTAAAATAGTTCTCAATTAATCATTTTTTATTTCATGTATTTTTCTAGGCTTAATTGAATTTTTGGCATGATTTGGTGCATGACTTTAAGATTAGTATAAGCTATTGCCATAGCTATGAAAAGATAGACAATGACTGACAGCAGGGAAATGTCAGAAGGCCAATAGCAGAAAATAATCATTAAAACAATTGGCAATTCTAAGCTTGCCGTGACGACTCCGGGAACATAGCCCTTAAATCGCAGGCACATGATATAATGGATCGTGAAATGAGATGTATAAGCTATTACAAAAGATAAATAGAGTAAGGTATTGTGGGTCATTTGACAAAGACCAGAAATAAGCAGCAAGATGACAAATTCCTCTAAAACGCCTACTGCAAAGGCAGAACCCTGCGTAACAGAGCCAAAGAACGGTTTTTTAAAAGTCACTAACTTTTGATGATGCCGTTTTTTCCACAAGGGCATAAAGATCATTTCTTCAAAATCATGTAAAATAAATAAAATAGGCAGCATCCAAACATTAAAAAGAATGCTCATATTTTTACCTCCTTAATAACAACTAACAATTGTACAATGTTAAGGATAAATGATAATAATATATCACGCGCAACACTTTTAGTATAAAGACAAACTGTTACAAAAACAAGAGACTAAGTGAAATTGGCACAGTTTGACCAGAAGTGTGACAGGAAAGGAGAGCTACCATGGAATATCAAACACGGCAATGGCTGGAGGAAGCCTTGTTCGATTTATTAGCAACTAAGAAATCCCTGCATAATATCAGCATTGCAGAACTCAGCGAGCATGCCCAGATTGCTAGACGAACGTTTTATCGTTATTACCATTCAAAAGAGCAAGTCCTTACGAACTATTTAGACCGCTTAATCCAAGACTACATTATTGAGCTTCAAACAGAAAAACTGATTAATTTTGACGATTTAGTGAACCTTTTCTTTCAGTATTGGAGCCAGTACACTGAGTCATTAAAAATTTTGCAGGATGCAAACCTGCTAGTGCTTATCTTGCAAAGGTATTATGATAAGCTCCCTGATGCTTATACCACTGTCATGGCACCTTGGCACATCACAAACAGTGAACAAAGACAAATCACCTATGATAGTAGATTCATTATCGGCGGTCTCTACAGTATTTTTGATGAATGGTTAAAAACAGATCACCAAACAATGCCTGTTAATGAACTGGTCACTACAGCCTTAAACACCATAAAACGTATGAAAGATAGTTAAGCGAGAAGCTGAGTTTTTCGAGATTAAGCATGAGCAGCTTAAACAAATCGTTTTAATCATTTCTAAAACTAAAGTACTCATTGTTTTAGACATACAAAAAGAGAAGACGACTTGCATCTCCTCTCGTTGTTAGTGATAAGTCATTCATCACAGTTAATAATGAGCTAATTTTTAAATACCCATCAATGTCTAAAATGTCTCACACCCGTAAATACCATAGCAATGCCGTATTTATCAGCCATATCGATAGACTCTTGGTCACGGACGGAACCGCCGGGTTGGATGATAGCTTTGATACCAGCAGCTGCAATTTCTTCAACGTTATCAGCAAACGGGAAGAAAGCGTCAGAAGCAAGAACAGCCCCGTCAAGGCGATCTTTAGCTTGGTCAATGGCGATGCGAACAGAAGCGACACGATTGGTCTGACCCGGACCGACACCAAGTGTCATGTGGTCATTGGTCACGATAATGCCATTAGACTTGACATACTTGATAGCTTTCCAAGCAAATTCAAGAGCAGTTTCTTCCGTTTTAGTTGGCTGGCGCTTGGTAACGACCTGCCAATTGGCTGGACTTTCCTTGACCACGTCTTGATTTTGCACAAGGAGGCCACCAACCACGCCAGTATACTCTTTTTCAGCCTCGCTAGCTTCTTGAGCGTCAAAGGGAAGTTGCAGAATACGCAGATTTTTCTTTTTGGTTGTGAGAATAGCTAGCGCTTCGTCTGTATAAGATGGCGCAATGATGATTTCTAGGAAGATAGCGTGCATCTTCTCAGCTGTCGCTGCATCAACCTCACGGTTTAGGACAACAATGCCGCCGAAGATCGAAACTGAATCAGCCTCATAAGCGTAATCCCAAGCTGTTTCAATGTCATCAGCCTGACCGATACCACATGGATTCATGTGCTTGAGCGCCACAACGGTTGGACGGTCTTTAAAGTCACGAATGACACGGATAGCCGCATCAGCATCGCGAATATTGTTGAAGGACAATTCCTTACCGTTGAGCTGCTGAGCAGAGGCAATAGAATAAGCAGTTGGCAAAGCTTTTTGGTAGAAATCCGCATCCTGCTGTGGATTTTCACCGTAACGCATTGGCTGCTTGAGGTCATAAGTCAGCGTTAGTTTTTCAGGTTTTTCTTCACCCACTTGAGCAGTGAAATATTCAGCGATGAGGGCATCATAAGCTGCGGTGTGACGGAAAACTTTTGCTGCCAGACGCTTACGAGTTTCATAAGTTGTTTCTCCGTTCGCTGACAATTCGTCAAGAACCTCAGCGTAGTCAGCAGGGTCAACCACAACCGTCACACTGGCATGGTTTTTAGCTGCTGAGCGCAGCATAGATGGTCCGCCGATATCAATATTTTCAACCGCATCCGCATAGGTCGCATCTGGTTTGAGGATTGTCTCCTTGAATGGGTAGAGGTTGACAACGACCAAATTAATCGGTGTGATTCCATGTTCCTTCATAGCATTAACATGACTATCAAGGTCGCGGCGCGCCAATAGACCGCCATGAATGTTTGGGTGAAGAGTCTTGACACGACCATCCATCATTTCAGGAAAGCCAGTCACGTCGTCAATAGCGATGGTGTCAATCCCTGCCTTGTCAAGGGCAACCTTAGTTCCACCGGTTGAGACAATTTCCCAACCCAAGTTTTTCAATTCTTGAGCAAAGTCAACAATGCCCGATTTGTCTGAGACGCTGATAAGTGCGCGTTTAGTCATGTTTTTTCCTTTCATTTTATCAATAGATTCCTTCAAATTATCTAAACTAAGGACTGGCGATTATAGTCTGTAATCTGATTTCCAAGCTCTTGCAACAATTTCCTTACCTCAAGCTTACTTGTTTCACTTTCATAAACACTTCGCAGTTCTGCATCTGTCGCACCAATCAGAGTGACAAATTCTACTTTTCCATGAGGAGTATCTAGAGGCTTAGCTAGATTGTCACTAGCGGTCAGAAAACCTGTCAGTTTAGATTTCTGCTGGATATCGATTCCTACCGTTTGCTTCATATAAATATATTCTTCTGGTAAAACTACTTTTCCTGTTTTAAAAATATATCTTGCAACATACTGCAATAAACCACAGCCATTTTTGATTTCTTCTTCGTCATTAGTAGATTTCTTTAACTTAAAAGTCAATTCAATCCCATAACCACTGTATTCTGAGTCGGTGCTTTCTTTTGTATATAACTCCGACAGGCCATAGCTGACAAAATGCCAAAAATCTCCCGCATCGTAGACACTTATACCGTCAAGCGGATCTGGACCCCCAAACATATACTTGACAACCGTCCCATAATGAAGAGGATTGGGCTGATCAGGATATAAACGATCAAATTCTGCATCAATCGCTTCCCATCCTGGAGCGCTATCATCTGTATCTTCAGATTTAACAACAGTCTTATCTCCATCTTCAATTGGTGTCTCTTCACTGGAAGATTTCTTCTTAAAAAAATCAAATAGACCCATAAAATTCTCCTTAGCTAACGCCCCTACTCATGATTTACCAACCCTGATAGAAATAGTTTATGAACAGGTCTTTACCTTTACCATAAAATCATCTCTCACTACCTTCTTATCTTCTCTCGATCCCTAAACTCTCCAGCACTTGAGGATAGAGCTGATACTCAGCAGCATGAATGCGTTCTTCAAAACTTTCAATCGTGTCATGAACTAGCCGTGGGACACGGACTTGTTTAATGACCTTGCCAGTATCCACACCTGAGTCCACCCAGTGAATGGTCACTCCGCTCTCAGTGACACCGGCATTCCAGGCATCTTCGATACCATGAGCACCTGGAAATTCTGGCAAATAGGCTGGATGGATATTGATAATGCGACCTTGATAGGCAGCCAGCAAGGTTGGGCCAACGATTTTCATGTAACCAGCTAGGCAAACAAGATCAATAGCATATTTTTCCAAGAGGTCAATGATAGCCTGCTCATAGGCAATTTTGTTGTCAAATTCCTTGAGTTCAAATGCGTAACTTTTGATACCGAGATTTTTAGCACGCTCCAAGACATAGGCATCACGATGGTCAGAGAAAACAAATTCTACTGGGAATTGCTCGCCGATGACCTGAAAATTTGACCCATTACCAGAAGCGAAAACAGCAATTTTTTTGCTCATTATTTGATCACCACACTTGCGTCAGCTTTTTTCACGATACGCCCAAGCTCATAAACAGGCTCATCAAGGACTTCCTTGACACGGTCAACCTTTTCAGGACTGACAGCCAGCATGAGCCCGATACCCATGTTGAAGATTTCAAACATTTCGTCGTGCTTCAGCTCACCATATTTTTCAAGCGCCTTGAAGATTGGCAGAACTGGCACCTTGTCTTCTTCGATTTCGGCTGCCAAATCGTCCCCAAACATACGTGGGACATTTTCGATAAAGCCGCCACCTGTGATGTGGGCAATACCGTTGACTAATTCTTCCTTAATCAATGGCAGAGCTGCTTTGACATAGATACGAGTAGGTTCAAGTAAGACATCTTTGAGTTTTTTACCTTCCAATTCTGGCAGTTCTTCCTCACCAGTATAGTCTGCAAAGACACGGCGGACAAGCGAATAACCGTTTGAATGAATACCGCTGGAAGCCAGACCTAAAAGCATATCACCTTCTTTGACTTTTGAGCCGTCGATGATTTGTGATTTTTCAGCCACACCGACCGCAAAACCAGCCAAGTCGTAATCGTCTTCGCCATACATACCGGGCATTTCGGCTGTTTCGCCGCCAATCAGACCAGCACCAGCTTGGACACAGCCTTCAGCCACACCAGCAACCACCTGCTCCAGTTTAGCAGGTTCATTCTTACCCGTTGCAATGTAGTCTAGGAAATAAAGAGGTTCAGCCCCCGCTGCAATGATGTCATTAACACACATGGCTACACAGTCTTGGCCAATAGTGTTGTGCTTGTCATATTTAATCGCAAGCATGAGCTTGGTTCCGACACCGTCCGTTCCTGAAATCAAGACAGGCTCTTTGACGTCCAGCTGGGACAAATCAAACATCCCACCGAAGCCACCGAGAGCTCCCATAACCCCAAGACGCTCCGTACGCGCCACGTGTTTCTTAATCCGAGCAACAACCTCGTATCCCGCCTCAACATCAACACCAGATTGAGCGTAAGCATTTTTTTCTGTCATAATATTTTTCCTTCTTTTTTCTTTGGAAATAGCAGAGCTGCTATTGAGTTCGGTCTATCAATAAAAGCTAACCTTCTCATCCAAGCTTCTACGATACTCTTCTTCGTAATCGTAAAGCGGTGTTGGGTACTTGCCATCAAAGTAAGCAACACAGAGACCGCCGTTTGGGGCATCTGTTTCAAGTCCGATAGAGTCAATCAAACCGTCAATAGACAAGTAAGTTAGGCTATCCGCACCGATAATCTGGCGTGTTTCTTCAACAGAATGATTAGCCGCAATCAATTCACGCCGTGTTTGAATATCAATCCCATAGAAACATGGATAGGCCAGCGCTGGGCTACCGATAGCCACGTGAACCTCTGTAGCACCAGCTTCTTTCAAGAGCTGAACGATACGACGTGAGGTTGTCCCACGCACGATGGAGTCATCAATCATGACGACACGTTTGCCTTTAACCACTCCAGATACGGCAGAAAGTTTCATGCGAACCCCTTGCTCACGCAGTTCCTGCGTCGGCTGGATAAAGGTTCGTTGGGTGTATTGATTTTTGATGAGCCCCATTTCATTTGGCAGTCCTGATTCTTCGGCGAAGCCCATAGCTGCGCTGAGTGAGGAATTAGGTACACCGACCACAATGTCTGCCTCATGTTTGAACTCACGCGCCAACTGTGCTCCCATACGTTTACGAGCAGTGTGGACATTGACCCCGTGAATATTTGAGTCAGGACGGGCAAAGTAGATGTATTCCATTGAACAAATAGCCAGCTGCGTATCTGTCGTGTAAGTGTCGTACTGGATACCACTGTTATCAATGATAACCACTTCACCCGGCTTGACATCACGAATCCACTCGGCACCCACCACTTCAAAGGCACAGGTTTCACTGGAAACAACGATGGCACCATTTGCCATTTTACCAATAGAAAGCGGACGAAAACCGTTTGGATCAAGAGCTGCAATCAGCTTATCTTCCATCATCAGAAGATAGGCAAAACCACCTTTGACCGTATTGAGCGCTTCCTTAACCTTGCCCATAAAGCTTGGATTATGGCTGCGGCGAATAAGATGAGCCAGAATTTCCGTATCAGATGAAGAAGAGAAGATAGCGCCGTTATGTTCTAATTCTTTCTTCAGAGTTTTCGTATTAGTCAGGTTACCGTTATGTGCCAGACCAAATTCCATATCGTAAAACTTAAAATGGAAAGGCTGGATATTATCAATGGAGGCTTCTCCAGCCGTTGCATAACGGACATGCCCAATAGCAGCCTGACCTGTTAATTTTTCCAAATTAGCTGGATTTTTGAAAACTTCTGAAATTAATCCTGTATCACGATGTCGTATCAATTTGCCAGCATCATTTGTCAGAATGCCAGCACCTTCTTGACCACGGTGTTGCAGACTATGCAGTCCAAAATAAGTGACTTGAGCTGCTTGAGGATGTCCCCAGATACCGAAGACCCCACATTCTTCGTTGAGAGATTTTACTTCGTATGTCATTTTATATACCTTTTGTACTTAAATTCTAGGCATCAATAAATTTACTTGCCAATTTATAAACTTGGTTAATTTCTTTACTTTCTAATTTCCAATTTTTCAACTCAATTTTAACTAAATCTGGAAATTTTTTGCTAATGTCTCTTAAAGCATTCCCTACTGATTTTCTAACATATTCGCTTACATCCTCTTTTAAGTCAGCTATTCTTCTGATAGCTTCATTAGGGTTCTCTTTAAAGTATGGTCTATTTGTCCATATTCTTAACCCTTCTGTAGCAGCTCTCCTCGTATGGAGATTGCTACTTTTTAACCATTCATCAATAATTGGAAGTGCTTTTTTATATCCTATTTTCTTACAAAATTCATCAAACGCCTTTGCTAACACTTCTTGAACTCTCCAGTTATTATCTTTAGAAACTTCATCTCTCATGAATATTAAAATTTCTTTATCTTTTGATAAGTATCCGAAAAGGAATACAGCGTACATTCTTACTTGGTAAACATCAGATTGATAAGCTAAAAATGCTAATTTCTTGATATACTCACCATCGTTGGATTTATAATCAGTTAAGGCTCTTTGTTCTTCCTCTTTAAATCCGTGTTCTATGAGTGAAAAATCTTTTTCTAGCCTTGCAACATACTGTTTCATAATATCCCTTCTATTAAATAGGCTATTTCCCAGTAAAGTATTTCACTGCACTTTCAAATAGGCCTTGGTCTTTGTTACCTGGGATGTTTTGAAAGAGCCCATTTTCATAGCGTTCCGAGTGTCCCATCTTACCAATGATTTGACCGTTCTTGCTCGTAATCCCTTCGATAGCGTTGAGCGAACCGTTTGGATTGTATTTAGAATCCATAGAAGGCTTACCATCAAAGTCCACGTATTGGCTCCAGATTTGACCATTGTCACGCAGTTCCGCAAATTCTTCAGCTGTCACGACAAATTTCCCTTCACCGTGAGAGACTGGAATCGCATGGATATCACCGATCTTAACACCTGCCAACCATGGAGAGTTAGTATTAGTGATACGGGTTTCCACCATCTTAGCCACGTGCTGATTGGCATCATTGTAGAAGAGGGTTGGGCTTGTCTCACCAACTTCTTCAAAGTCACCATAAGGCAGAAGACCGGATTTGACAAGAGCTTGAAACCCATTACAGATACCGATGATGAGGCCACCCCTTTCAATGAAGCTGTCAATAGCAGAGCGAACTTTTTCATTAAGTAAGATATTGACGATAAACTTAGCCGAACCGTCTGGCTCATCTGCCGCTGAGAAGCCGCCGACAAAGAAGATAATATTGGCTTTAACAATGTTGTCAACCATGGTGTCAACAGAAGCCTCAATCGCTGCTTCATTAAGAGTCACAAATGGCACTGAGTTGACTTTGGCACCAGCTTGTTCAAAGGCCTTAGCTGAATCGTACTCTGAATTGGAACCAGGGAAAACTGGGATATAAACCAGAGGCTGTGCAATTCTTTCTTTAGCTTTAATAACAGCATCAGATACCACAGCAGGTATTTCTTCAAGAGCTGTTGACTGTTCAAATTCGGTTGGGTAAACCTCCTCTAACCTGCCCTCAAAAGCTGCAAGTAATTTCGCAGCAGACAGGTTGACACCATTGACAGTTACTGTAAAGTCTGCCACAGTTTGACCAATTTTCACTGCGTCAGCAATGGCTTCATCAGATGTAAAGACAAAACCACCAAGCTGCGCTGTCAAGCTGCTGTCAAGCTCTGTCAATTCTACAGAAGCACCAATATGATTACCAAAGCTCATGAGTGCTAGGCTTTCAAGAACACCGCCGTATTTAATAGCTGAAGCTGCTGTTACTTTATGCTTAGCTTGAATGGCTTCAAATTGTGCAAAGTTAGCCTTGATATAATCAAAATCAATGTCTTCTGAAATAGCCTGTCCTGAGATGTAGTAAATGTTCTCACCAACAGTCTTGAATTCTGGTGAAAGAACCTGACGACTATCTACTGTTGTCACACCAAAGGCAACCAAGGTTGGCGGTACCGTCAATTCTTCAAAGGTCCCTGACATGGAGTCCTTACCACCGATTGATGGCAAACCAAGTTGGATTTGTGCCTCGATCGAACCAAGCAGAGCAGCTACTGGCTGACCAAAGCGATCCGCTTGTTTATCCATGCGTTCAAAGTATTCTTGGTAAGAGAAACGCGCACGAGACCAATCAGCACCTGTTGCTACCAAGCGAGCTGTTGCTTCAATAACAGCGTAAGCTGCACCATGATAAGGTGACCACTCCGCAATATAAGGATTGAATCCCTGTGCCATGACAGAAGCTGTCATTGTGACACCATTTTGTACTGGCAATTTTTGCACAGAACTTTCAGTAGGCGTAATTTGATAACGACCGCCGATTGGATGATTAACTGTTGAACGCCCAACCGAGCTGTCAAAGATAGTTTGCAACCCTTTTTGACTAGCGTGGTTAAGATCAGACAGAACTTTCACTGTGTCTGCTTCAAGTGTTGCTGCTGATGTTGTACGCACCTCAGGAAGGGCAACATCCTTATCCACAACGTTTGCATCAACAACCACACGCACACCGTTAGTATCAAGGAAAGCACGTTCCAAGTCAACGATGGTTTCACCATTCCAAGTCATGACAAGGTTTGGTTTTTCAGTAACAGTCGCGACAACAACTGCATCAATGTTCTCTTTATGACATGCTGCAATAAAGGCGTCCACATCACTTGGACGAACAACAACAGCCATGCGTTCTTGTGACTCAGAAATGGCAATTTCGGTACCGTTAAGACCTTGGTATTTTAGTGGCACTTTGTCCAAGTCAATTTCAAGACCATCTGCCAATTCACCAATAGCCACACAGACGCCGCCAGCACCAAAGTCATTTGATTTCTTGATGAGACGAGTGACATTGCCATTGCGGAAAAGACGTTGAATCTTACGTTCTTCAATAGCATTCCCTTTTTGCACTTCGGCACCTGCTGTCTCAACCGATTCAACCGTTTGAACCTTAGATGAGCCTGTAGCACCACCGACACCGTCACGTCCTGTTTTTCCACCAAGAAGGATGACCACATCACCAGCTTCTGGTTTTTCACGCACGACATTTTCTTTTGGTGCTGCACCGACAACAGCACCTAGCTCCATACGCTTAGCAACGAAGCCTGGATGGAAGTACTCTTTGACATAGGTAGTCGCAAGTCCTATTTGGTTCCCGTATGACGAATAGCCGTGCGCCGCCGTTTTAGAGATGACTTGTTGTGGCAATTTACCAGAGCGTGTTTCTGCTATTGGTGCGGTAATATCACCTGCACCTGATATACGCATAGCTTGGTAAACATAAGAACGACCTGACAATGGGTCACGAATAGCACCACCAATACAAGTTGCAGCTCCACCGAAAGGCTCAATTTCCGTTGGGTGATTGTGGGTTTCATTTTTGAACATGAGCAGCCAAGGTTCTTTGATGCCATCTACATCTACCTCAATTTCAACCGAGCAGGCATTGATTTCGTCCGACACTTCCATGTCGTTCAAACGACCGTTAGCACGCTCATAACGACCAAAGATTGTCGCCATATCCATAAGCGTCTGTGGCTTTTCAGAACGTCCCAATTCGTCACGCAGGGCAATATATTTATCGTAAGTTGCCTGCAATTGTTTTTGGAACTTAGAAGCTGAAAAGTTAATATTTTTCAATTCTGTCTCAAAAGTCGTGTGACGGCAGTGGTCAGACCAGTAGGTATCCAAAACTTTCAATTCCGTTTCTGTTGGCACACGCCCAATTGATTTAAAATAATCTTGAATAAAAACAAGATCATCCACTTCCATAGCCAAACCTTGTTCCGCCTTGTAAGCCGCAAAATCTTCAGCTGTATAAGTCTTAAAGAAATCCAAATTTGGAATTGTTTTGTCAGAATTTGAAAATTCCTGTGGACGAATAGGCAAGGTGATATCTTTGAAACGCGAATCAACTGGATTCAAAAGATAATGTTTCACCGCTTCCAACTCATATGCATCAATATCCTTATTAACCAGATAAAGCTGGGCAGTATTAACCGTTACGTTGCTGTCACTACCAAGTAAGAGCAAAGCCTCTTGTGAACTTGCTGCCCGCTGGTCAAACTGACCCGGCAAAGCTTCAATAGCAAAAAAAGCATGGCTGTTAAGATCCGCCTGCACAGTTGCTTCATCTAAAATTGTATCTGTCACCTGCTCAGAAAAGACATGCTTTTGCGCACGCGCAAACAGGCTTTCTTCTAAATTAAAGATATCATAAACCTGCACAATACGTAAAATTTTTAAGGAGGTTAACTGCAAATTATGTGTTAGTTCTTTGACCAGTGACTCCGATTTAATGCTAAAGTTAGCTTTTTTCTCAACAAAAATACGTCTATCCATGTTCAATCCTTACTTAAGTTCTTGCAATTTTTCCCATACCACTTCGTAAACATCCGTTAATTCTCCTAACCCTCTTCGGAAGACATCTTTGTCCATGTGATGCCCTTGCGCATCCCAAAGACGACAGTTATCTGGTGAAAACTCATCTGCTAGGATAATTTTACCATCTTTATCAAAACCGAATTCCAATTTAAAATCAATTAATTTAAGTCCGATTTGATGGAACCAATCTGACAAGAGTTTGTTTATCCGACGTGTTTCAGCTTTAATATAGGCAATATCTTCATCGTTAGCAAGCTTTAAAAATTTCACATGTTCATCATTAATAAAAGGATCATCCAAATCATCATTTTTATAGTAAAATTCAACAATTGGCTTTTCCAACTGAATACCTTCCTTAACGCCAAAACGTTTGGAAAAAGAGCCTGCTGTCACATTACGCAAAACAACTTCAAGCGGAATAATCTTAACTTTTTTATTCAATTGTTCTGTTTCTGAAATCTTTTTAATAAAATGCGTTGCAACCCCAGCCGCATTTAGTTTTTGAAAAATTAAAGACGAAATCTGATTATTAAGCTGCCCCTTACCTGCGATTTGTTCTTTTTTCACTCCGTTAAGAGCTGTCGCTTGGTCTTTATATTGTGCAATAATCACATTTTCGTCTTCTGTCGTCAAAATATCCTTAGCTTTACCCGAATAAATAAGTTCTTTTGCCATCAAATCGTTCGCCTTTCATAAAGTATTCATCTTATTTTAACATACCTTCACTTCAAATTCAACAATATACAAACTTTATAATAAAACTAAAAAAGATTGTTCGCATTTAACGAACAATCTTTCAAAGAGTCGTCATCAAAAATGAGAAAGGACGATGATTTATTCTGTCCTTAATTTTCTCTCCAGAGTCAATCTCAACAATTCGATCAGCATAATAAGAAACACTGCCTCGGTGAGCAATAAAAATAATCGTGCGATTCAATTTAGATAAATTGGCAATAACTTTTTCTTCGGTATCACGATCTAAACCACTAGTTGCCTCATCAAAAATCAACACAGGCTGTCTGGTTAAGAGAGCACGTGCAATAGCTAAACGCTGTTTTTGACCACCAGATAAACCTCCGTCTTCTGAAATCTGTGTTTGAAAACCTAAAGGCATTGCCTTGATATTGTCTAAAATTTCAGCAATTGAACAAACTTCCATTAAGCGATCATCCGTTACTTCCTCTTCAGCACCAAGAAGCAGATTATCTAAGATTGTTCCTGTAAAAACATAAGACTGCTGTGGCACATAAGTTACTAATTGGCGCAGCTGGGAATAATTTATCTTTTCTCCATCTAAGAAAGAGTCACCGCTACTAACAGTATAATAGCCTGCAAGAATTTTTGCCAAAGTTGTCTTTCCAGAACCACTTTTCCCCATAACAGCGATCTTTTCACCACATCGAATAGATAAGTCTAAATTGCGTAGCGTTTCCTGCTGATAGCCAAAACGATGTCTAGATGTCTACTCCTTCAAGCTATGATATTATTATAAAAGTGGCAATGCAAAAAAAGTAGTGACAAAAATGTCACCTGAGAAATTTAAAAAAAGGATTTAGCTTTCATATAACTAAACCCTCCATTATTAACAATATTAGTATTATTTATCTAAGAACTCTTTAAACGCCTAGAAAGATAGACGACTAATTCTCCCATGGTCTGAATATCTTCCACATCTTCATCAGGAATGTTCAGATTAAATTCATCTTCAAGCGTAATGATAAACTCCATAAGTGCAATGGAATCAATTCCTAAGTCCTCTTGAATATTGGTCTTCACAGTAACTTCTATTTTTTCATTGTGCAGCTGTTCTTTAATGAGATTAGAAATCCTGTCAAAAATCTCTTCATTAGTCATCTTAGTCCCCCCTGTTTGAAAATTCTTCTACTAATTGACCAACAACATCAGTTTCAAGCATGATTCGGATTTGCTTAATAGTGTAGTAAACAGATTTAGCATCACTTGAACCATGACATTTAACAACAGGAGCCTTAAGTCCAAAAAGTACAGCCCCGCCTGCACCTGAATAATCCAAAGAATCTTTCAAATCATAAAGACTATTTTTGAGTAAAAGAGCTCCTAATTTTGCTCTTAAACCAGCTTGCTTAATGGATGTTTTCAGCTGTTCCATAATGCCAAGCGCTGTTCCTTCAATGGATTTCAAAACAGCGTTTCCCGTGAAACCATCTGTTACAACAACATCTGCGACACCGTTCATCAAATCGCGTGCTTCAACATTTCCTATAAAATTGAGGGTTTCATCTGCTGCTAAAAGAGCAAAGGTTTCTTTACGCAGTGGATCTCCCTTAGTTGTTTCTGTACCGTTATTAAGTAGACCAATCCGCGGATGAGCAACGCCTCTGACATTCTTAGCATAAAAAGAGCCAAGAATAGCATATTGATGCAAATGATGAGCTGTATTTTCAGCATTAGCTCCTAAATCAAGCATATTAAATCCTTTACCATCAATCGTAGGAAGTGATGACATCAAACCAGGACGGTCAATATCTTTGATACGTCCAACAACAAGAAGTCCAGCAGCTAACAAAGCTCCTGTATTCCCAGCAGAAAGAACTGCATCAGCCTTACCATCTTTAACAGCCTGTGCTCCTAAAACCATTGAAGCCTGTTTTTTCTTCCGAATAGCCTTTACAGGTTCATCATCTGAATTAATTTTTTCATCCGTATGGATAATAGACACACGATCATTTGCTTTTAAATAAGTCTTTATTTTTGCTTCATCACCATAGAGTTGAATTTCAATATCTGAAAAATCTGCTAAAGCCTGATTAACTCCTTCGACAATAGCTTGAGGGGCATTGTCTCCACCCATAGCATCAACTGCAATTTTCTTCATAATCCAACTCCTCGTTATAGTTATTCTTAATTATACCATGAATAAAAGAATCTTAAACGTTACAAAAAAATAACAAATAAACAATTCAGCAAAATTAAGGCTACTTTTTACTAATAATCAATTATTTTAGCATATCATTTTTTTCATGACAAACTTAGTGATTTTAAATGCCTATCATCAAAAGTGTCTCTTTTTTGAAATTTTCCTTTATTTCATAACTTGTCCCCAGTGATCTAAATCATCAATAAATTTTTTACTTTTGAGACGAAGACCAATATAGTCCTCATAAACTTCATCAATAAATTTTCTCAGCTTTTGTTTCATGTCAGGTTTAACTGAAATGGTCTTTAAGCTATCAAAATGTAAAGTTTGAAATTGGTTCAAAAGGTAAGGGACATTAGGATCTAAGTGACTACGATAAAGATCTTTTTCATAATGTTCAGGACACAAAAGACCTGAATAGCGATGTGAAAAATCAAAAGCTAAACCGACACGATGGCAAAAAACACAGTCATGAAAATTAAGTTGAACGCCAAAGCGATCTAGAATTTGGATTTCAAAAATATTGGTCAATATTTCATAATCAAGACCTTCATCCATCAATTCTAGGGTCTTAATTAAAAAAGCAAAAAGAGGGGCATCATAGACAGCATCTGAAATAGCAGCATCAGCCAAAGACACAAGGTAAGTAGCATAAGCTAATTTATAAATATCTGCATTAATTTCCTTAAAAAGAGAGACTCCCTTATAATCTTCAATATAAGAAAGTCCATGATTATTAATTTTTAAAATAAAATTAGCTAGAATCAATGGTTGAATGACAGAAGACAATTTTGAATTAGTAGCATGACGCACAAAAAACATGTGTTTGCCGGAAGTTTCCGTAAAAATTTTAACCAGCTTATCATCCTCTCTAAATGGCCGATTATAAAGCACTAAACCTCTTGTTTCTTTAGTCTGCATATTGCTCCATAAATTCTTTAAGGCGTTTCATCGCTTCTTTTATAGTCTCCATGCTTGCTGCATAAGAAATTCGTAAGTAACCTTCTCCATATTTTCCAAAAGCAACACCAGGAATAAAAGCTACTGCCTTCTCTTTAGCAAAATCTTGTAGGAACTTAAAGGAATCTTGTCCTTGCGCAACTGGTATTTTAGCAAAGATATAAAAAGCACCATCAGGTTTGATGATTTTAAACTTCATTGCTTCCATTTTTTCAATGATATAATCACGGCGCTTAATATATTCTTCTTTCATTGGCAGAGCATCATCTTTACCATTGGTCAAAGCTTCTATAGCAGCAAATTGTACACTGGTGGTCGCTGCAGTTACCAAATACTGATGACTCTTAATCAACTGTGCTGTCAAAACAGCTGGTGCAAAAATCAAGCCCAAACGCCAACCTGTCATGGCATGTGATTTCGATAAACCAGAAATCAAAATCGTTTGGTCAGGTAAATATTCAGCAATAGAAACGTGTGATTCTCCTGTATAAGTCAGTTCAGCATAAACTTCATCACTGATGACAAAGATAGGATATTTTTTAAGAACCTCAGCCAAATTTTTGATTTGCTGGCGCGAATAAGTTACTCCTGTTGGGTTGGTTGGATAGTTGAGAATAACAGCCTTAAGAGCCTCTCCCTCTTTTAAAATAGCCTCTTCAAGCATCTCTGGTGTTAGGACAAAATCATTAGATCTGGTATCAATCTCAACTACTTCAGCCCCAACCAAATTAACAACAGGCTCATAACCGGGATAAGCTGGTGCAGGCAAAAGCACTTTATCACCAGGTTCCAAAATAGCTGTTAAACTAGCTGATAAAGCTTCTGTAGCTCCAATTGTTACTAAAATTTCATTATCAGGATTATAGGTAAGATGATATTTTTCTTTTACAAAAGCACTAGCTGCCTGCCTTAATGCCAAAAGTCCTGCCATTCCTGTGTAATGACTTTCATCAGCATCAATTGCCCTTTTAGCAGCCTCCTTAATATGTTTTGGAGTTGCAAAATCTGGTTCACCCAAAGTCAATTTCAAAACATCTGGAATATCTGAAATAGATTGATCAAACTGACGAATCATAGAGACTTCAATCTTATTTAAATTTTTATTAAAACGTTTACTCAAATCCATAAAATACCCCTTACAAATAGATTAACACTATTATACAAAAAAAAAGCAGGTTTTTCATCCTATAAAAAAATCGCTATTTCAGCGATTCCTAGTTAAAAGTTGTAAATTCAAATAAAGGTGATAGCGGTCGTTTTTCATGAATACGAATAATAGCCTCAGAAATCAAATCAGTAATTGAAATTTGTTCAATTTTATCTATCAATTTTTCTTCAGGAAGGTCAATTGTATCCAAAACAACTAATTTTTCAATAGCCGAATTTTGAATATTATCTAAAGCAGAACCAGACAGAACTGGATGTGTACATGAAGCATAAACTGCAGTAGCACCTGCTTCAGCAAGGGCGTCAGCTGCATGAGCAATTGTTCCTGCAGTATCAATCATATCATCAATTAAAATACACGTTTTCCCAGAAACATTGCCAATGATATTCATGACTTCACTTGTATTCATTTTGTTAACATTTCGTCGTTTATCAATAATTGCTATCGGAGTTTGAAGAAATTGGGCTAATTTACGCGCACGTGTCACGCCTCCATGGTCAGGACTAACAACGACATAGTCGCTGCCACACATACCACGACGAACAAAATAATCCGCAATTAAAGGGGCTCCCATCAAATGATCAACAGGAATATCAAAAAAACCTTGAATTTGTGCTGCATGCAAGTCAACAGTCAAAAGACGATCAACTCCCGCCACAGCAAGCATATTAGCAACTAACTTGGAGGTGATGGGTTCACGCGAACGTGCTTTTCGATCTTGACGAGCATAACCATAATAAGGCATGACAACACTGACAGTCTCAGCACTAGCACGTTTAAGAGCATCAACCATAATCAAAATTTCCATTAAGTTATCATTTACAGGTGAACTTGTTGACTGTAAAATAAAAACATGGTTTCCGCGAATAGATTCTTCAATATTAACTTGAATTTCTCCATCAGAAAATTGACGAACAGTTGATTTTCCAAGACTAATACCAATAGTCTTAGCCACTTTCTCTGCTAATTCTTTGTTTGAAGATAAAGCAAACAATTTTAAATTAGAATAAGACATAAATCCTCCAAAGTTTTAATCCTCTTTCATTTTAACGTTTTTAGAATAATTTTTCAATCCAATTATGATGAATATAAGGAAAAATAAAAAGATAAGATAAATCTTACCTTTTTATAATATTAAATTAGTTTGGATAGATATAGCTTACACTACCTGGATTAAACCAACCACGGTAGTTACCAATAGATTGGTTACCTGCATAGTTAGCTTCTTGAACTTGAATTTGGCCACCTTGAACACCTGTAACATAAGCAACGTGTCCATAACCGCCATCATTCCATACAGCTACAGCTCCAGCTGAAGGTGTAGAACCAACTCTATATCCTGCCGCTGCTGCACTTGCTGCCCATTGTCCACCATTACCCCAGTAGTTTCCTACCCAAGGAGCTAATGATTTAACACCCCAAGTACATTGCCCTGCTGGATATGTATTAGCAGAAGAAGTATTAGCTGCTACAGCAGCTGTCGAAGCACTAGAAGCTGATGGTTGTGCTTCTGTTGCTGTAGTACTTTCTTGATCAGAATTATTTACTGCTTGTGCTGCTGACTGCTCAGTTGAATCACCTGTTTGTGCTGCTTGAGTGTTATCAGCTGCCGCTGCTTGTTGGTCAGAAGCATCTGTAGCTTGAGTATTATTATTTGCTGCTGCTTGCGCTGCTTGTTCTTGTAAAGCTTTCGCTTCTGCTGCGGCCTTAGCTTCTGCTGCCGCTTGTGCTGCTGCTGCTTGGCGTGCAGCTTCCTCTGCTGCCGCTTTTTGAGCAACTAAAGTAGCTTTTTGATCTTGTGCAGTAGTCAATTCAGCTTGCAAGTTTAGTTGTGCTGCTTCTAATTGAGCTTGCTGTGTATTTAAAGCATTTGTATTTTGAGCAATTGTCTCCTGATTAGCTGCAACAGTATTAATTGCTGCTTGATTTTCTTGTTGCTTTTGCTCAACAGCTGCTTTATCTTGCTCTTGTTGTTGAAGCATTTTTTCATTAGCAGATACAACTTCACGAATAGCCGAAACACGATTAATAGCATCAGAAACTGATTTTGAATTAATGATAGCATTAATATAGCTGGTAGCTGCGTTACTTTTTTGAGCACTACGAGCTTGTTGCTTCAAAGATTCATTACGTGCAACAATTTTGCTTGAAAGTGTTTGAATTTGTTGACCCAAAGTAGCAGACTGAGCTTCAAGTCTTTGATTTTCAGCTTGTAATTCAGCTTGTTGTGTCTGTAAAGCACTTACTTGTCCTTGAATCGTATTAACTTGTGCTTGTGCTGCTTGCTGTTGTGCGGTCAAGTTGTTGATTTTAGAATCTTGTGACGCAATCTGCGCATCAAAGTCATCAGCTTTTACAGCTGATAATGTTGTCGCAGAACTAAGAGTTACACCACTCACTAAAACTGCTGATAAAATTCTTTTTTTCATTACAAATATAACTCCTTTTTCGATAAGACTTTATAATTATATCAAAAAAAACCTTTTCATATATTACGTCATTATTACATTTTTATTTAAAATGCTTTAACATCACCTTTCATAGGTAAATCCTTTCTAAAAGTTTTTGAAAGAAGAGAAAAGCCAGTATATTAAAAATTAAGGAAGGTGCTAAATTATAAGTGATAAAATCATTTAAAGGATAAGCTGTCAATTGATATAAATAGGCCATACCAATACTAGCAAAATCAAGAAAAAAGATTAGGATAAAAAAAACTAGAAAGCGTTGAACAGGACCATTTGGAATATGTTTCCATAATTTAAACATAATAACAATTGTTAAAGGATACAACATAGTTGCAATTCCCAAATTATATACCCCTAAATAATAAAAATCATAAATAATTCCTAAAACACAGGCAAGTCCAAAAATAAAATAAGGATTGAATACAAGAGTATAAAACAATAACACAATGAATAAAAAATGACTTGACACAATAAACTGATTTTGAAATAAGATTCGTGATAATAAAGATAAATGCCCATCTACAAGTAACATAAGAAAGGCAAATAAAATGACAAATAATTTATTTTTAAAGATAGACATATTAATCACCTACTAAAGTTACATGGGAGATATCAGATAAATCTACCGCTGGTTTAACGAAAATTTTCCGAGAAAGATTGTTTGAATTATTTTCTTCAGATACAACCTTACCAACAGACACACCTTCAACACTTTGTCCATCTAAGCCACTTGTTGTAACACTATCCCCTTTCTTAACATCTAAGGAGGAGGTTAATTGAGTAATTTCAAAAGTACTGGTTTTAGGATCATAATGTGTTAAAATGCCAAAAACATCCCCCTTTTGGGTTGCAATTTTGACTGGAATTTCATCAATGCTTTTAGTATTGGAAAGCAGTTTTACAGAACTAGAGGTAGCAGTAACTTGAGTAATTTTCCCCACTAAATTACCATTTGAAAGGACTAACATATTTTTTGTCACCCCATCATTTTTTCCTAAATCTATAGTTAATATATCTAACCAAGAAACCGGGGAACGAACAATGACTTTAGATGACAAAACAGTTAGATCAGGGAAATTTTCTTTTATTTTTAAAGTCTTACGAAGTGCTGTGTTTTCTTCTTTTAATCTCTCTAAATCACCTTTTTGCCCCTCAAATTTTTCTAACTTACGCTTTAATGTTTTATTTTCTGAATTAGTTTTAAACAAATGCTTAGTATTATCAATTACTTGAAAAGGCCAATGTACGATCTCATCAGCGCTAGAAACAACTAAATTAACAGGCTTTGATACCGATTTTATAATAACAGAATCTTGGAAAATAAAAAAAAGTCCTATTGAAATTGTTAATAATACCGTGATAACAAAAACAATAAAACGTGACAATCTCATTTTTTTCATCTCATCCCACCCGCACACAAACGTATAATTAAAACGAGATATCAATAGATAATCTCGTTCACTACGGAGAATGGGGGATTCGAACCCCCGCGCCGGTTTCCCGACCTAACGATTTAGCAAACCGTCCTCTTCAGCCTCTTGAGTAATTCTCCAAATATATATGGGCACGAGTGGACTCGAACCACCGACCTCACGCTTATCAGGCGTGCGCTCTAACCAGCTGAGCTACGCGCCCAAGCCTATGCTTGGTTTATCTTTTATAAAAGAAAAGCGGGTGACGAGAATCGAACTCGCGACAACAGCTTGGAAGGCTGTAGTTTTACCACTAAACTACACCCGCTAAAAATGGCGCGAGACGGAATCGAACCGCCGACACATGGAGCTTCAATCCATTGCTCTACCAACTGAGCTACCGAGCCTTCCTCTTATTGCGGGAGCAGGATTTGAACCTACGACCTTCGGGTTATGAGCCCGACGAGCTACCTAACTGCTCCATCCCGCGATATGTCTATAAAGGAGGATGTGGGATTCGAACCCACGCACGCTTTTACACGCCTGACGGTTTTCAAGACCGTTCCCTTCAGCCGGACTTGGGTAATCCTCCGCAGAGATATAATATGGACCTTGTAGGACTCGAACCTACGACCGCTCGGTTATGAGCCGAGTGCTCTAACCAGCTGAGCTAAAGGTCCAAAACACCCACATAATTAATTTATAGCGGCGAAGGGGATCGAACCCCCGACCTCCCGGGTATGAACCGGACGCTCTAGCCAGCTGAGCTACACCGCCAATAATCGGGAAGACAGGATTCGAACCTGCGACCCCTTGGTCCCAAACCAAGTACTCTACCAAGCTGAGC
Organism: Streptococcus mutans; assembly: GCF_006739205.1. Taxonomy (NCBI): domain Bacteria; kingdom Bacillati; phylum Bacillota; class Bacilli; order Lactobacillales; family Streptococcaceae; genus Streptococcus; species Streptococcus mutans. Next base: position 22,604 of record NZ_AP019720.1, on the reverse strand, counting down.
TACTTCCCGTAAAACCTCTCCTCATCATTAAAGTGTGCTAGTCCTTTACTAACCCCACTCATGCACCCTGCAGGATTCGAACCTGCAACCGCCTGATTCGTAGTCAGGTACTCTATCCAGTTGAGCCAAGGGTGCTCCTTCTTATTTATGCCGAGGACCGGAATCGAACCGGTACGAAGGTTCCCCTTCGCAGGATTTTAAGTCCTGTGCGTCTGCCAGTTCCGCCACCCCGGCCTCCTAAAGCGAACGACGGGATTCGAACCCGCGACCCCCACCTTGGCAAGGTGATGTTCTACCACTGAACTACGTTCGCAATGCCGGCTACATGACTTGAACACGCGACCCTCTGATTACAAATCAGATGCTCTACCAACTGAGCTAAGCCGGCCTATCTCCTCTATATGCGGGTGAAGGGACTTGAACCCCCACGCCCTTAAGCGCCAGATCCTAAATCTGGTGCGTCTGCCAATTCCGCCACACCCGCATCTCTTGATGACCCGTACTGGGCTCGAACCAGTGACCCTTTGATTAAAAGTCAAATGCTCTACCAACTGAGCTAACGAGTCGATGATCCCTCTCTTTTCAGAAAAAGACGGTCCCGACGGGAATCGAACCCGCGATCTTCGCCGTGACAGGGCGACGTGATAACCGCTACACCACGGGACCTCTAACTAATCACTTTAGTTACTTAGTTATGGGAGTTAACGGGCTCGAACCGCTGACCCTCTGCTTGTAAGGCAGATGCTCTCCCAACTGAGCTAAACTCCCTCTTGCTAAGCGATGACCCTATCTCACAGGGGGCAACCCCCAACTACTTCAGGCGTGCTAGGGCTTAACTGCTGTGTTCGGCATGGGTACAGGTGTCTCCCCTAGGCTATCATCACTTAACAAGCGTGATCGCTCACTCACGATTGAATAGCTAGCCACTGAAACCGACGCTGCGCCTGCTTTCTTTAAAAAATGGTACTCGGGCTAAATCCTTGGAAAAAAGAGAAATGGTCTGGTGTCCATCAAACACTGCACCCATTTCCTATTTTTCAGGCGGATTTTACGCCCTTAGTCACTTATTTTTGGATAAGTCCTCGAGCGATTAGTATTGGTCCGCTTCACGTCTCACAACGCTTCCACTCCCAACCTATCTACCTGTTCTTCTCTCAGGGCTCTTACTAACTGAACGTTATGGGAAATCTCATCTTGAGGGGGGCTTCACACTTAGATGCTTTCAGCGTTTATCCCCTCCCTACTTAGCTACCCAGCGATGCTCTTGGCAGAACAACTGGTACACCAGCGGTAAGTCCACTCTGGTCCTCTCGTACTAGGAGCAGATCCTCTCAAATTTCCTTCGCCCGCGACGGATAGGGACCGAACTGTCTCACGACGTTCTGAACCCAGCTCGCGTGCCGCTTTAATGGGCGAACAGCCCAACCCTTGGGACCGACTACAGCCCCAGGATGCGACGAGCCGACATCGAGGTGCCAAACCTCCCCGTCGATGTGAACTCTTGGGGGAGATAAGCCTGTTATCCCCAGGGTAGCTTTTATCCGTTGAGCGATGGCCCTTCCATACGGTACCACCGGATCACTAAGCCCGACTTTCGTCCCTGCTCGACTTGTCTGTCTCGCAGTCAAGCTCCCTTATACCTTTACACTCTGCGACTGATTTCCAACCAGTCTGAGGGAACCTTTGGGCGCCTCCGTTACACTTTAGGAGGCGACCGCCCCAGTCAAACTGCCCGTCAGACACTGTCTCCGTAGATGATCAACCTACCGGGTTAGAGTAGCCATCACACAAGGGTAGTATCCCAACATCGCCTCCAAGTAAACTAGCGTTCACTCTTCCTTGGCTCCTACCTATCCTGTACATGTGTAACAGATACGCAATATCAAACTGCAGTAAAGCTCCATGGGGTCTTTCCGTCCTGTCGCGGGTAACCTGCATCTTCACAGGTACTAAAATTTCACCGAGTCTCTCGTTGAGACAGTGCCCAAATCATTACGCCTTTCGTGCGGGTCGGAACTTACCCGACAAGGAATTTCGCTACCTTAGGACCGTTATAGTTACGGCCGCCGTTTACTGGGGCTTCAATTCACACCTTCGACAAACGTCTAAGCGCTCCTCTTAACCTTCCAGCACCGGGCAGGCGTCACCCCCTATACTTCATCTTGCGATTTCGCAGAGAGCTGTGTTTTTGATAAACAGTTGCTTGGGCCTTTTCACTGCGGCTGACTTATCGCCAGCGCCCCTTCTCCCGAAGTTACGGGGCCATTTTGCCGAGTTCCTTAACGAGAGTTCGCTCGCTCACCTGAGGCTACTCGCCTCGACTACCTGTGTCGGTTTGCGGTACGGGTAGAGTATTCATTAACGCTAGAAGCTTTTCTTGGCAGAGTGACATCACTAGCTTCGCTACTAAACTTCGCTCCCCGTCACAGCTTGGTGGCGCAGAACTAAGCATTTGACTCAGTCCTCACCTCACTGCTTGGACGTGCTCTTCCAATCGCACGCTCTAGTTAGCCTGCTGCGTCCCTCCTTCACTCAATACTCTAGTACAGGAATATCAACCTGTTGCCCATCGGATACACCTATCGGTCTCTCCTTAGGTCCCGACTAACCCAGGGCGGACGAGCCTTCCCCTGGAATCCTTAGTCTTACGGTGGACAGGATTCTCACCTGTCTTACGCTACTCATACCGGCATTCTCACTTCTATGCACTCCAGCGCTCCTTGCGGTACACCTTCTGCGCACATAGAACGCTCTCCTACCATCCCCTAAGGGATCCACAGCTTCGGTAAATTGTTTCAGCCCCGGTACATTTTCGGCGCAGGGTCACTCGACTAGTGAGCTATTACGCACTCTTTGAATGAATAGCTGCTTCTAAGCTAACATCCTAGTTGTCTGTGCAACCCCACATCCTTTTCCACTTAACAATTATTTGGGGACCTTAGCTGGTGGTCTGGGCTGTTTCCCTTTCGACTACGGATCTTAGCACTCGCAGTCTGACTGCCGGTCTTAACTCGTTGGCATTCGGAGTTTATCTGAGATTGGTAATCCGGGATGGACCCCTCAATCAAACAGTGCTCTACCTCCAAGAGTCTCGCGACCGACGCTAGCCCTAAAGCTATTTCGGAGAGAACCAGCTATCTCCAAGTTCGTTTGGAATTTCTCCGCTACCCACAAGTCATCCAAACACTTTTCAACGTGTCCTGGTTCGGTCCTCCAGTGCGTTTTACCGCACCTTCAACCTGCTCATGGGTAGGTCACTTGGTTTCGGGTCTACATCTACGTACTTAACCGCCCTTTTCAGACTCGGTTTCCCTACGGCTCCGTCTCTTCAACTTAACCTCGCACGTAAACGTAACTCGCCGGTTCATTCTACAAAAGGCACGCTCTCACCCATTAACGGGCTCGAACTTCTTGTAAGCACACGGTTTCAGGTTCTCTTTCACTCCCCTTCCGGGGTGCTTTTCACCTTTCCCTCACGGTACTGGTTCACTATCGGTCACTAGGGAGTATTTAGGGTTGGGAGATGGGCCTCCCAGATTCCGACGGGATTCCTCGTGTCCCGCCGTACTCAGGATCCTGCTTGGCATCAAGTGAATTTCAAATACGAGGCTCTTACTCTCTCTGGCGACTCTTCCCAGAGTCTTCTTCTATTCCCTTGGCTGCTTTATCGCAGTCCTACAACCCCAGAGTGTAAACACTCTGGTTTGCCCTCCTGCCTCTTCGCTCGCCGCTACTGAGGCAATCGCTCTTGCTTTCTCTTCCTGCAGCTACTGAGATGTTTCAGTTCACTGCGTCTTCCTTCTCATAACCTTAACAGTTATGGATAACAGGCATTACCTGTTGGGTTCCCCCATTCGGATATCTCTGGATCAAGGCTTACTTACAGCTCCCCAAAGCATGTCGTCGTTCGTCACGTCCTTCATCGGCTCCTAGTGCCTAGGCATCCACCGTGCGCCCTTATTAACTTAACCTTATTTCTCGTTTCTCTGGCTTTTCAGCGTCTCGGTTTCTTTTTTGTTTCCCTATAGCTGCGCTATAGGGCTTTTACTAGCTATTCAATTGTCAATGAACCATCTCTAGGATACTTAACATATCCTAAGTGGATTTTATAGACTTCCTTGTCTTAAACAAGATATGAAGTTGAACTCCAGACTGACTTCTTAGAAAAATAGATAATCTTCTACAGAAGTATTCGCAAGCGAACCGTCTGTTAGTATCCTGTTTTAATGGAGCCTAGCGGGATCGAACCGCTGACCTCCTGCGTGCAAAGCAGGCGCTCTCCCAGCTGAGCTAAGGCCCCACTTACCCTCTCAAAACTAAACAAGAAGTTCCCCCTAATGTGCTTTGCGTTTTTCCTTAGAAAGGAGGTGATCCAGCCGCACCTTCCGATACGGCTACCTTGTTACGACTTCACCCCAATCATCCATCCCACCTTAGGCGGCTGGCCCCTAAAAGGTTACCTCACCGACTTCGGGTGTTACAAACTCTCGTGGTGTGACGGGCGGTGTGTACAAGGCCCGGGAACGTATTCACCGCGGCGTGCTGATCCGCGATTACTAGCGATTCCGACTTCATGGAGGCGAGTTGCAGCCTCCAATCCGAACTGAGATCGGCTTTCAGAGATTAGCTTGCCGTCACCGGCTCGCAACTCGTTGTACCGACCATTGTAGCACGTGTGTAGCCCAGGTCATAAGGGGCATGATGATTTGACGTCATCCCCACCTTCCTCCGGTTTATTACCGGCAGTCTCGCTAGAGTGCCCAACTTAATGATGGCAACTAACAATAAGGGTTGCGCTCGTTGCGGGACTTAACCCAACATCTCACGACACGAGCTGACGACAACCATGCACCACCTGTCTCCGATGTACCGAAGTAACTTCCTATCTCTAAGAATAGCATCGGGATGTCAAGACCTGGTAAGGTTCTTCGCGTTGCTTCGAATTAAACCACATGCTCCACCGCTTGTGCGGGCCCCCGTCAATTCCTTTGAGTTTCAACCTTGCGGTCGTACTCCCCAGGCGGAGTGCTTATTGCGTTAGCTCCGGCACTAAGCCCCGGAAAGGGCCTAACACCTAGCACTCATCGTTTACGGCGTGGACTACCAGGGTATCTAATCCTGTTCGCTACCCACGCTTTCGAGCCTCAGCGTCAGTGACAGACCAGAGAGCCGCTTTCGCCACTGGTGTTCCTCCATATATCTACGCATTTCACCGCTACACATGGAATTCCACTCTCCCCTTCTGCACTCAAGTCAGACAGTTTCCAGAGCACACTATGGTTGAGCCATAGCCTTTTACTCCAGACTTTCCTGACCGCCTGCGCTCCCTTTACGCCCAATAAATCCGGACAACGCTCGGGACCTACGTATTACCGCGGCTGCTGGCACGTAGTTAGCCGTCCCTTTCTGGTAAGCTACCGTCACTGTGTGAACTTTCCACTCTCACACACGTTCTTGACTTACAACAGAGCTTTACGATCCGAAAACCTTCTTCACTCACGCGGCGTTGCTCGGTCAGACTTTCGTCCATTGCCGAAGATTCCCTACTGCTGCCTCCCGTAGGAGTCTGGGCCGTGTCTCAGTCCCAGTGTGGCCGATCACCCTCTCAGGTCGGCTATGTATCGTCGCCTTGGTAAGCTCTTACCTTACCAACTAGCTAATACAACGCAGGTCCATCTACTAGTGATGCGCTTGCATCTTTCAATCAATTATCATGCAATAATTAATATTATGCGGTATTAGCTATCGTTTCCAATAGTTATCCCCCGCTAATAGGCAGGTTACCTACGCGTTACTCACCCGTTCGCGACTCAAGAAAACACGGTGTGCAAGCACAGTGTGTTCCCTTGCGTCCCACTTGCATGTATTAGGCACGCCGCCAGCGTTCGTCCTGAGCCAGGATCAAACTCTCATTTAATCGTTTGAGTTCTTTCTCATTACTGTCCACTGACAGATTTATGTTTCGTTCTTTGACAGGTCACATTTCTTTATGTCACCCTGCACTTTGGTTGGTTCGTCTTCTTGTTCAGTTTTCAAAGGGCTCTGCCTCTTTCTGAGACAACTTCTTTATTCTACCAGCTCTTCCCCCCTTTGTCAATAGCTTTTCTCGCTTTTTTTCTGTTTTAACTGAGATCATTTGGTAAAGAGATAGACAAGGTTTCATTTTTGGTTAAAAATAATACCAAATCTAGCAGAAAACTCGGCATTACCTATGACTATTTACCAAAAGGTCTATCTAATTTTTGGATTATTTTTTATGAAAATAGTTGAATGTCTATAGCCATATGCAAAGTAAATTAAGAAACCTATAGATGTACTGATTCCAAATGCAATCCAAGTGACAGACTTATATTGACTCATAAGAGATAAGCATATAACTATAGAAACAATAGGTAAAAATGGGATAAATGGTGTTTTGAATTCTCCAATTTTAGGTTGTCCCTGATCTTTTCTGAGCTTGATAATAGCAATGGCCAACATAATAAGATAAGCTAGGGTACAAATATTTAAAAATTCTGCAATGCTAGAAAGCGGAAAAACTCCAGCACAAATCATAGAAGCAAAACCAACAAGAAGAGTAGCATTTTTCGGAACCTTGCTATGTTTGGTAACAATGCCGAGTTGTTTTGGCAATAATCCATCACGACTAATACTATAAACGGTTCTAGCTAAAGCAAAAGTCATAGAAATGCAAACTGTTATAAGAGTCAGAATCGCAACAACTGAAATATAGTTTGCTGCCCATACCAAACCCGCTTGACGAAGTGCAAAGGCAACTGCATCGGCAACATTTAATTTAGAATAATGAACAATACCAGTTAATACAAGAGTAACACTAACATAAAGAATGGTAACAATCGTTAAAGAAGCAATAATACCTTTGGGAATATTTTTTTGTGGTTTTTGAACTTCATCCACTGCCATTGAAATAGATTCAAACCCCAAAAATGCAAAAAACATCAAAGAAGCGCCAGCCATTATTCCAGTTTGTCCACCATAAATTTTTCCAAAACCAAAAGGTGCAAAATTAGACCAATTTTCAGGTTTTATATAAAACAATCCAATAATTATAAAAAGGGCTAAGGCAGAAAATTTCATTACAACTAAACTACTATTAAAGCGTAAGGCAATTTTAGAATTTAATAACACGATTCCTGTGACTAAAAAAATGACTAAGGCAGGAAGCAAGTCAATGTAATTATTTTTAGCTGGATTAAAAGTACCATTAAGCAAAGATGGTAATTCAATACCATAGCTTGATAACAATCCCTTGAAATAACTTCCCCAACCAGATGCTACACTTGAAATTGCAGTAAGAAATTCCATAATAATGTACCAACCAGCTAACCAAGCGGGAAATTCTCCCAAAGTAGCATATAAGTAGCTGTAAGCTCCACCATTTGCAGGTATTCGAGAAGTAAATTCAGCATAGAAAAGTGCAGAAATTCCAACGGCAATTGCCGAAACAATAATTGAAATAATCAAAGCAGGACCCGCATACTTAGCTGCACCAATACCAGTAATTGTAAAAATTCCTGTTCCAACCATTGATCCTAATCCAAGAAAAATTAGATCAATTACTTTAAAGTGACGTTTCATTTCTGTTTTATCTAAATTAGTATTCTTCTTTCTGAAAATAGTCATCATTTCTCCTAACTTTATTAACAGCCTTATTAGTTTACCATAGTCAGTAGACCTCTGTAAATTTAAACGGCAAAAAACAGTTGGGAAATTGTGTAAAATGTAGGTAAACTTTTTTAAACCCTGCAAATTAAAGATTATTTCTTTTATTGGCATTGGCGAGCGACTCAAACCTTGAATGAAACTTTCTACCATTCGGAATATTTGAGTTTAAAATTTCAAATCTTAATTAAACACGGGCGTGGATTGTGTCAAAAAAGGAACCCTCCTAGAATCTTAAAATTTTATCTTTCTATAACATCCGATAAATTACAACAAAATTAAAGGGGATTTGGTTTTATAATAGTATAAAACCAAATCCCCTTATTAATATTGTTAGTTATGCCAATCAATGAATGGTAACCCTCTATGGTTAATAAATATTAAGCTGAGTGTTTGATAAGCTCTAATATTCCTATTCCAATCCTTATTGGTTGGTTTTTAACAAGACCCATTAATCAGTATTATCTTCAGACATTTTTTCTTTTATTTCATCATAAGAAAGCGCATGTGCATCCTTTGAATCCTCTGATTTTTCAGGCATCTTACCAGTCTCATAAATAGATTTAATTTGCGCTGCATCCAAAGTTTCATATTTAAGAAGCGCTTCTGCAATTAATTTATGCGTTTCACGATTATCATTGATAATTCCAGCTGCCTTATTGCGAGCTTCATTAAGAAGTTCACGAACTTCTTCATCAATAAGAAGGGCTGTTTGTGCTGAATAAGTCTTTTCTGATGCAAATTGTCCTGGCATCATTGAATGATTACCTTCATATTGAACTGGACCGAGCTTTTCACTCATACCATATTCTGTTACCATTGATCGTGCCAATTGAGTGGCTTGTTCAAAGTCATTTGAAGCACCTGTTGTTTGAGCATTGAAGATAATTTCTTCTGCGACACGTCCTCCCATCAGTCCAGCTAACTGTTCCTTCAAATCACTTTTTGATAAGAGATTTTGATCTTCTTTTGGAAGAGCAATCATGTAACCGCCAGCTCGACCACGAGGAACAATAGTAACTTTATGAACAACTCGTGCATTCGATAAAACAAGTCCTACAATGGTATGTCCAGCTTCGTGGTAGGCAATCATCTGACGTTCATGTTCAGAAACAGTCTTATCTTTCTTAGACGGGCCTGCAATAACGCGATCTTCTGCTTCATCAATATCACTGGCATCAATAATTTTTTTACTGCGACGGGCAGCAACAAGAGCAGCTTCATTCAGAACATTTTCTAAATCAGCACCTACAAAACCTGGTGTTTGTTGCGCAACAACTTTTAGATTAACATCACTAGCTAGAGGTTTGTTTTTAGCATGAACACGTAAAATCGCTTCACGACCTTTAACATCTGGTTGACCAACAAGAACTTTACGGTCAAAACGACCTGGACGAAGAAGGGCTGGATCCAAGACATCACTACGGTTGGTTGCTGCAATAACAATAATATTTTCATTACCTTCAAAACCATCCATTTCAATCAACAGTTGGTTAAGTGTTTGTTCGCGTTCATCATTTCCGCCGCCCATACCAGCGCCACGGCGACGACCGACCGCATCAATTTCATCAATAAAGATAATGGCACGCTCTGCTTTCTTAGCATCTTCAAATAATGAACGAACGCGGCTAGCACCAACCCCAACAAACATTTCAACAAAGTCAGAACCAGAAATAGAGAAGAACGGAACACCAGCTTCACCGGCTACTGCTTTAGCAAGAAGTGTTTTTCCTGTTCCTGGAGGGCCTTCAAGCAGAACACCGGCTGGAATACGAGCACCTAAAGCCTTATAACGTTTAGGATCTTTTAGAAAATCAACAACTTCAATAAGTTCTTGTTTTTCTTCTTCTGCACCAGCAACATCTGAGAATCGAACCTTAACATCACTTTTAGAAGAAGAACGAGCTTTATTTTTACCAAAACTCATGGCACCACGGGCACCGCCGCCACTTTGATTTAACATCATAGTGAAGAAGAAGATCATTATGAGAATTGGCAAGAAGCTCATTAAGAAGGAGATCCAAGCTCCGCTTGAACTCTCTTGTTTAACAGAAATTTTAGTTCCTTTATCTTCTGCTAATTTTTCAATTTTTTCAATAGAAGTACTATTAGGAAGGACAATTGAGGTAAACTTTTTAACTTTTGTTGTTGTCCCGTTGAAAAAAGCTAAGTCACTGTTAGTTTTAATTTCCCGAGACTTTGTGTAATCACCTGTTACTTGGACGATACTGCCACTTGGTTGGTAAGTAATTGATTTTATATCACCCGATTTGACGCGTTTAACGAGAGTTGTATAACTAATTTTTTCACTTTGTGAACCTGTTCCTCTAAAAAAATATTGAAAACCTGTCACAATAGCTAAAATCAATATGATATAAACAAGAGAATTTCTAACAAATCCATTATTTCGATTATTTTTCATATATTAATTAAAACCTTTTTCTTATTTTGAATAAACGTCTTCTTTTAAGACTCCTACATAAGGAAGATTACGATAGTTTTCAGCATAATCTAATCCAAAACCAACAATAAATTCATTAGGCACTTTATAACAAACATAATCCGCGTCAATATCAACAACACGACCTTCTGGTTTGTCAAATAATGTGGCAATCCTCACAGAATTTGCTTGACGATACTTGAACATATCACGTAGATATTTCAAGGTTCGGCCTGTATCAATAATGTCTTCAATAAAGATAACATCGCGATTTTCAATGTTAGTATCAACATCTTTTAAAATCTTCACTTCACCACTACTCGTGGTTCCGCCATGGTAACTTGATACGACCATGAAATCAATCTCAATATGAGTATCAATATGTTTCATTAACTCAGCCATAAAAGGGACAGAACCTTTTAAAACACCCACTAAAAGCGGATTTTTACCAGCATAATCTTTGGTTAACTGAGCACCTAATTCTTTTGTTTTAACAATGATTTCCTCTTCAGAATAGAGAACTTTCTTAATATTCTGTTCAAGCATTTCTCACCAATTTCTATTTTGAATATACAGTCTGCCTTTCATTATATCATCTTTAAAACCTTTTCTCAAATAAGTAACTCCATCTAAAAGAATTAATATAATATCGCTATCTTGTTCAACAATAATAGCATTTGAACGTTTAAAAATAGGAATTTTTTCATCTATAAATAAACGTCGCAATTTTTTAGAATGACTTCCTAATTTGATTTTGTCCCCAGGCTTACGGCGTCTTATAATAATAGGAAAATCATTTTTTACAGGGATTCCTTTTTTTGAATCTGAACCCTCTTGAAAAGAGAAAATGTACTGACCATATTTGACCATACTGCCATATTCTAATACTTTTTCGCCTTCAAATCTATCCGTCTCAGGACCTATTTTACAAATTTTGAACCTTTTTTTGTCTTTTTTCAAATAGTAATTATTTTTTAAATAATCATAGTAATAATCTTTTGTTTTCAGAATATGAAGCAAATTATCAAATTGAGCTTTGCTGACTTCTAAATTTGGAAATTTTCTTAGATAGTTCTGCAATAAAAAGTACTGTATTGCCTCACTTTGACTTCTAAAAATTTGACAATCTTGAATATCTAATTGCGAGGTTAAATCTGAAAAAGCCTTGAAAAGGAGATTTGTTTCTTCACTCATTTGGATTAAATGCTGACTTAATTTAGGATTTTCCTGTGTCAAAATAGGCAAGTAATGATTTCTGATTCTATTTCTAAGATAAGAATTTCCTTGATTTGAATCATCATCAAAATGGAAAATATTTGGTAGTTCCTTCTTGTGAAATTTTAAAAAAGGACGAATCAGTTGGCCATTGCCAAACTCCTGAATTTCTTTAATACCAGTCAAATATCGTAAGCGTGATCCTCTGAGTAAACGTAAAAAGACTGTCTCAGCCTGATCATTAGCATGATGAGCCGTAACAAGAGCTGTATATCCATGCTCTTTCATTATATTTTTGAAAAAAGTATAACGAAAATCACGCGCCTTTTTTTCTGAAAAAATTCCCTTAAAAACAGCAGTATAAAAAGGAATATGATTGTCTCGTGCCCAATTTTTAAGATAAATTTCTTCTTCATCAGCTTGTGGTCTCTGTTTGTGATTCACATGAGCTATAGCTATTCTAATTTGCAGTTTTTTCTGGTAAATATGCAAAAAGTGCAGCAAATTCATCGAATCTACCCCACCTGATACAGCTATTAGAATATTATAATGCGTCTCAAAAAATTTTTTCTCTTGAACATACTTTAACACTTTTTCATAAGTCATTTTAAAATACCATAGACATCATCAGCTATAGCTGATATGTCTTCATAAGATGATTTATCTGTAAAAATTGATAAGATAAAAGGTTGGTCAGCATAAATAATAGCAACATCATGCTTATAATCGTAAGCGTCTCCAATTTTATGAGCTACAGGAACTGAAATATCACGTGAAATGCGTGTATTATCAAATTCTGTTGAAGTTAAGTAGCTTATAACAGGACACTTTTGGGAATAAAGTGCTTCCATAACATTTGCTGCTGTTTTAGAGGAAACATTACGGCTTTCCATGTTCCACTTAACATCTGCAACCCTTAAAACCGTTTTTTGATAAGTTTTATCGTACTGATGGGCAATATAGTAACCTAAAATATTACTAGCAACATTATCTGAATGCTGAGCAACAGCTTTTAAAAGACTATCAACAGTATAGTATTTATTGTCAGCTTTTTTAGGCATTTCACCACTACCTTCTACCTTATAAGCTCCTTTAAACTGGTTAACTTGTTCAATATACTTAAACTTATCAGTTAGTTTAACCCTACTATCCTTTATCTGTTTTTCAATAAAATATAGAATTGGCAATTTAGTTACACTAGCAGAATACATTGATTTATCTTCATTTATTCCAGCTGTTTTTCGCGTTTTTAACTGTTTTACATAAATAGAATAATTGGGTTTATTATACTTTCTAGTCAGTAAAGCTTGTACCTTTTCCATTCGGTTATCTTGAACAGTTAAATCCTTTTCATTAATCCAACCCTGGCCGTCAGCTTTTAAATAGATACCGTGCTTAGTAATAGCTTTTTGGGAAATATGTACCTTGTTATAATTCGTTAGTTTGGTATTAGCTATTTTTGTTCCTGCAACATAAGGTGTTTGATAAACGGTAAATGTCTTTTTTAACCAGTAGCTTCCCTTAACATTTTCTCGTCGAAGAACAATATCTTCATAAACATTATCATGACTTGCCCTAATGAAACGACCATTGGATAGCTTAAAGACTGGTGTTTTTGCCTTATTGGTAATAAGAGACATAATTTTAAATTTAGAACCAAGTTTTATTTTTTGAACCTTACCAGTTAAATCAGCAGTTGAAAAGCTGGAAACGTCATGATAGAGATTCGGGTTGGTTGGTATTTTATCAAAAAATGCTATAGGCTTTTTTTCTGTGCTAATAACAAAAATAGGAGTAGAAAAAACAAACATTAACATTATGGCTAATAGCTTTTTCATTTTTTCCTCCTATTTTGATTTTTGACGAGATGTTTCTTCTCGTAAAGCTTGATTCTTTTTGGCTAATTCTTCTAATTTTTCATCAGAATAAGTTAAAAATTTCTCAACTGTTTCAATTAAATTTTTCATTATTTAGGTAATAAATTTGGAGCAGGGTAAATATTTTCACCATCTATTGAATAATAATATTTAGCACGTGCATACTTCTCAACATAATTATCATCTTTTAAACGATCAGCAAATTTTTTCTCAGCATCTGTTTTAGCATCTAATCTTTTCTGTTGATTTTGTAGTTTTACAATTTGTTCTTTTTTACTTTGCAAATTCATATAACTAGCTACAAGGTTATAGGCCGGTAAAATAAATAATAAAATAATAAAAATCAAAATCCACCCAATAAAACGGTGGCGACGTTTGGTTTCTTCTTCTTCATAACGTTTTTTAGTTTTTTCATCATTAATGTATTTGTTATTAAGCTGAACAATGTTAGGTTTCTCCATTTAAGTCAATCCTCGTCTCACTTATTATTTCATACATTTTTACAGCATCTTCTTTTTTGGTGCTATCTTTCATTTCTAAAACACGAACAGTCAATAATTTATTACCAAAACGTATTTCAATGGTGTCATTTATTTTTAAGTCTGTTGAACTTTTAGCCAGAATGCCATTTACTTTAATTCGTCCTCTATCAGCAACTTCCTTGGCCACAGACCGACGTTTAATAATACGTGATACCTTTAAATATTTATCTAATCTCATTTAATTACTCCAGTTTATCCTTTTTATTTTATCATTTTTCTTTATAAAAAGATAGAAACAATAGTAAATATCACAACAAATAAGTTTCCTCTACTCAGTTAGAAAGTTCAAAAGTAATTTAATAAATTGTTACTTTTTCTTATCTTTTAGTTTCTTCAAAATTTTTCCAAATTTAATTAATTCTTCTAAAATTTCATATTCCTTTTTAGCTCGCACATCAAAAACAATTTCAATTTTTCCTTTATTTTCACTAATACGAGCTTTTAAATTAGTTTTAGACAAAGCTTCAAAATAATCTTGGGTTAGATAAAATTTTAATGAAATCTTTTCAAAACACACTACTACTGAATTTTGTTTACGATCAAGTGATTCTACAAAGGCATCATCTAGATAAGCTTTTAAAAGACCAATTTCTATCAGATAAGCAACCTGATCTGGATAATCACCAAAACGATCAATCAGTTCATCTTGTAAAGCCTGATAGTCTGTTTTACTTTCAATTTCTCGAATACGTTTATAAATTTCAATTTTCTGACGCTCATCACTAATATAATCCGTTGGTAAATAAGCATCAATTTGTAAATTAATTTCAGCATTTCCCTTAGAACGCGTTTTTCTTTGACCTTGTTTTGCTGCAATTGCTTCTTCTAATAACTGTGAATACATTTCAAAACCTACAGAATCAATGAAGCCACTTTGAGAGGAACCAAGAATATTTCCTGCACCACGAATAGACAAATCTCTCATAGCAATTTTAAAACCTGAACCAAGTTCTGTAAACCCTTTAATAGCTTCCAAACGTTTTTCTGACACTTCTGTTAAAATCTTATCAGGATGATACATAAGATAAGCATAAGCAATACGATTTGATCGACCAACACGTCCCCGAAGTTGATACAAAGTTGACAAGCCCATGTAATCAGCATTTTCAATAAACAGAGTATTAACATTTGAAATATCAATACCTGTTTCAATGATTGTTGTAGTTACTAAGAGATCGTATTCACCACTGATAAAGTCTAGTAAAGTATTTTCAAGTTGAATTTCGCTCATTTTTCCATGAACAAAACCAATGTTGGCTTCTGGAATCAATTCTCTTAGTTCAGCAACTTTTTTGTCAATTGTGTCAACCCTGTTGTAAATATAAAAGATTTGTCCACCTCGATCAATTTCACGCATAATAGCTTCACGAATGACACTTGCATTTGTTTCCATAACATAAGTCTGGACAGGGTAACGATTACTTGGAGGTGTTTCAATAACTGATAAATCTCGTATACCAAGCATAGACATATGTAATGTCCGTGGAATAGGAGTTGCTGTCAAGGTCAAGACATCAACCTTAGTTTTTAATTCTTTCAATGTTTCCTTGTGTTTAACCCCGAATCGTTGCTCTTCATCAATAACAAGCAAACCAAGATCTTTAAACGTAACATCTTTAGAAAGTAGTCGATGTGTTCCAATAATGATATCAACCTGTCCCTTAGCTAATTTAGTTAACGTTTCAGACTGTTCAGTCTTGGTTTTAAAACGACTCATCATGGCAACATTGACAGGAAAATTTTCAAAGCGCTCCTTAAAAGTATTATAGTGCTGTTGAGCAAGAACTGTTGTTGGCACCAAAACAGCAACTTGTTTATCATCATTAACTGCTTTAAAAGCAGCTCTCATCGCTACTTCCGTTTTTCCAAAACCAACATCACCAACAAGAAGACGATCCATTGGTTGGTCTTTTTCCATATCCTTTTTGACTTCTTTAATGGATCTTAATTGATCTTCAGTTTCAACATAAGCAAAATCATTATCAAATTCTTCCTGATTTTTATCATCAGGAGAAAAAGCAAAACCTTTTAATTGACTGCGTTCAGCATAAAGTTTTAAAAGATCATCAGCTATATCTTCAACTTGTTTTGATACCTTTTGTTTAATCCTTTGAAAACGGCCATCGTTAAGCTTATTGATCTTTGGCTCTTTACCATCACTAGCAACATATTTCGAAAGGAGTTCAATTTGTTCAATAGGAATGGAAATACGATCAGCATTTTGATATTGAATGGTTAAATAATCTCGGTGAACACCTGACACTTCAATCGTTTCAATCCCTAAAAAACGTCCTATGCCATGCACATTATGAACAACATAGTCTCCCTTTTCTAATTCATTGTAATCCTTAAGACGCTCAGCATTACTAATATATGAACGACGACGTTTATGCTTTACTTTTTTATGAAAAATTTCTCTTTCAGTGATTAAGACAAGCTTTTCATCAGCAAAATAAAAACCAGTTGAAAGATTTCCAATTGTTAACTGAGCTTGCTTTTTTAACAGATTATCAACTTGACTAATTGGTAAATTGAAATTATATCCCTGTAAAGCTTTTTGTAAATGTCCTTGACTCTGCTGTGAATCTGTTTGTAAAAGAACAGTCATCTCAGATTTTTGATAACGTCTAATTTCATCAATTAATAAAGGAAATTGATTAAAAAATTCCTGCATTGGATACTGTGTAAAGTTATAGAGATAATCAAATTTAAGATTTCCTAAACCTTTATGAAAATTAGAAAAAAAGGTCGCAGGTTGATAGTGTCTTAAATCTTTGTAATTATTAGCAAAATAAGATAAACTTGACACTGCTTTACTATTTTGTAAATCTTCTATCAAAAGGTTAGCAATATCCAAATCAAAACGACTATTCCGATCAATAATTCTTTGAAAATCATCAAAAAATAGTGGTGTTTGTTCAGGTAGATAATTTAAAAGAGTCCATTCTTTTTGATAGAAAAAGGATAAAAACTTTCTAACATCTTGATGACGGTAATGATCTTTCGTAACAGATAAAACCTCTTTTAAATAAGGTTGTAAACTATCATTTGCAGTAATAAGTGCTTTTTCTAAATTATAACAGGCTTGATCAAAATCACTATCTGTCAGGATGATATCATCAGATGGGATCAAAATAAAAGAATCCAGATTACTAAGGGATTTTTGATCATCAGGATCAAAAGTGCGAATGCCGTCTATTTCATCTCCAAAAAATTCAAGACGATAAGGATAGGGCTGATTGATTTCATAAATATCTAAAATATCCCCTCTTTTACTAAATTCTCCAGGATTATAAACTTGTGCTACTTTTTGATAACCAATATTTGACAGTTGCTTGATAATATTGTCAAGATTATATTCTTCACCAACTTTTAATTTAAATTGAGCTGCTTGGTAATTTTGGGGACTTGGAAGTAAAATCCTTATACCAACAATACTTGTCATTAAAATTCCTGATTTTTCTTTATCTAAAAGAAAATTAAGGCTTTCTACACGAGAATTTGTTTTATCTTGCGATGCAAAAATAAACTCTGCTGCTGCAACATCATCAGCGAAAAATTGATAAACTTCTTCCTCACCAATTAAGCTAATTAAATCAGTTGCAAGTTTTTCAGCCTCATTTTGAGTTGACGTCACAATTACTATCTTTCCCTTTTGCTGCTTATAAGCAGCTGCTATTGCCAAAGCTTTACTAGAGCTTGAAAATCCCATTACTAATTGTCTAGTAGGAGCAGAGAGATGTTCTGTCCACTCTTTAATTTTTTGATTTTGTTTAAATAAATCTATTAAATTCATCTTACCCATTAAATTTTTGCATTGTTTGTTCAAAATTTTTCGTTTGTAAATAGTAATTGACAGCTTTGTCAACTTTATCAAGTGTGTTAAAAATAGTTATTTCATCTTTTTTATCAAATTTTCCTAAAACATAGTTAACGACTGTCATCTTATCCTTTGGACGGCCAATACCAATCTTGATACGATCAAATTCCTGAGTCCCAATTTCCTTGATAATGCTTTTTATACCATTATGTCCACCAGCAGAGCCTTTTTGACGAAAACGTATTTTTCCTACTTCCATATCAAGATCATCATAAATAACAATTAGATCTTCCACAGTTAAATTATAATAAGCTAGAAAAGCTCTGACAGCTAAACCACTGGCATTCATAAATGTAGTTGGTTTAATAAAATAAATTTTTTCACCATTAATAAAAGTCGCTACTGTTTCTGCTTTAAATGTTTTATTTTCTGTAAACTGAACATTCAAAGGCTTGACAATTCTGTCAAGAGCCATAAAGCCAACATTATGTTTCGTTTCATGGTATTTACTGCCTGGATTTCCAAGGCCAACAATTAATTTAGTCATGATTTCCTTTCCAAAATGAATTTGTAAAGATTAAGAAGCCCGAACTTTTGTCCCAGCCTCTTTTTTGTTATTGTTCTTTAATTTCCTTAAACATTGAATCGGAATTCCATAATATCACCATCTTGAACAATATAATCTTTACCTTCTTCACGTAGGCGACCTGCTTCTTTTACAGCTTTTTCAGAGCCATATTTTATAAGATCATCATAAGACATGGTTACAGCACGGATGAAGCCTTTTTCAAAATCTGAATGGATAATTCCTGCAGCTTGTGGTGCTTTGATTCCACGTTTAAAGGTCCAAGCACGCACTTCTTTTTCACCAGCTGTAAAGTAAGTTCCAAGACCCAACAAATGATAAGCTGCCCGTGTCAATTTATCAACGCCTGATTCATTTAAGCCCATTGCTTCTAAAAACTCTGCTCTATCTTCATCATCAAGTTCAGAAATTTCTTCTTCAGCACGCGCTGAAATAACAACAACTTCAGCATTTTCCGTTGCTGCAAATTCACGGATTTGTTGAACATAATCAATACTATCTGGATCAGCTACTTTATCTTCATCAACATTGGCTACATAAAGCACTGGTTTAGTTGTCAATAAGAACAAGCCTTTGACAATTTTTGCTTCATCTTCTGTAAAATCAATGGTACGTGCTGACTTTCCATCTTCAAGAACAGGTTTTATCTTTTGAAGAATGTTAAACTCGGCTACAGAATCCTTATCTTTTTGCGTACGTGCAATTTTTTCTACACGCGCATAGCGCTTATTAATAGACTCAAGATCTGCCAAAATTAATTCTAAATTAATGGTTTCAATATCGGCTATTGGATCAACAAAATCAGATTCACGTCCTTGTTCACGCATAACATTTTCATCATTGAAAGCACGTACAACATGAACAATAGCATCTACTTCACGAATATTAGCTAAAAATTTATTTCCAAGACCTTCACCCTTTGACGCTCCCTTGACAATACCTGCAATATCTGTGAACTCAAACGTTGTTGGCACAGTCTTTTTAGGTACAATAAGTTCTGTCAACTTCTGTAAACGTATATCTGGTACTTCAACCATACCCACATTAGGATCAATCGTTGCAAAAGGATAGTTGGCAGCTTCTGCTCCTGCCTTTGTTATTGCATTAAAAAGCGTTGATTTTCCAACATTAGGCAAACCAACGATACCTGCTGTTAAAGCCATTTAAAATCTCCAATATTTTATTCAATCATTAATATTATAGCAGAAAAGATAAGAAAAAGCTTGTCAATTAACAAGCTTAATATAAAATTCAATAATACTGAACCAGCACTTACCTTTTCTATTAAAAATACTGATTTAACAATTTTTCAGCTACATAAGTCTTTTATAAAACCTTTTTTATCTTACGTTCAAAATCATGGCGGCTCATCATGACCACATGATCACAGTTGGTGCATTTGATTTTGATGTCAGCACCGATACGTACGACCTCCCAACAATTGGCTTTTTTACCTGTCGTCTTAATGGTGCAGGCATGGGGCTTTTTCATTTCAACTAAAGATCCTAATTCGTACATTGATTCTCCTTTTTACAGATAAACTTTTCTTTGATAGCAGCTAAACTTTTCAGTTGAAAGTTTAAGCACTTTTCCATCAATTATACTATAACTATTTTTGAAACAGTTAATTGTCCTATACAATTTTTGCCTTAAACTGTGGATAAGTTTCTTTAATTAATGTTGTTTTTTTAGAGTGTTTTTGTCCCTTGAATTGGGATTTACTAAAAATATAGAGCATATAGGTCATTATATCATATTGACAAAAAACAACGCCTATAATAGGCGTCATTTTAGTTTGTGCGAACAGGTGTAATCAATTGAATGAAGTTTTCACTGTTATCACTCGGTGTTAAAGTGAAAGGGCGAATTGGGGAAATAAAACGAATTGTGACAGTCTCACTTTTAAGAGCTTTTAAAGCTTCGATCAAGTAAGTTGGGTTAAAGCTTATTGTTAAATCATTTCCTGATAAGCTTTCAATATCAAGTTCTTCATTGACTTTTCCAACCTCAGGTGAATTAACATGTGCTGTTACTTGATTGTTGATAATCTCCAATTTAACAGTACCATTTTGGGTAGCATTTGAGATTAAATGAGCACGCTCCATAGCATAACGAAGAGCATTAGTATTGAAGACAACTTCTGTTTCAAAGTTATTGCCCAACAAGCGATCAGTATCAGGATAATTTCCTTCTAACAGGCGCGTATAGAAGCTAATATATTCACTTCTAAAGAGGATTTGACTGTTAGAGAAAAATACCTCAACAGATTCAATATCATCTGTAAATACAGCTGCAAATTCACGTAAAGAACGGCTTGGAATGACGACATCAAAATCATCTGATGAATGGTCAAGAGTTAATTTTCTTTGACTCATGCGATGAGAGTCTGTAGCAACAGCTTTAAACTCTTTATGATTTGTCAATACCAAATGGACACCTGTTAAAATTGGTCGACTTTCTTGGGTACTAGCAGCAAAAGCTGTCTCAGAAATAATTGTTTTTAACAATTTTGTTTCTAAAATTAAAGGATTATTTGTTCCAACTTCCTGCAAACGAGGATATTGTTCCACATCTTTACCTTTAAGTGTGATTTCTGATTTTCCACTATTTAAAACAACTTGATGTTGTTCAATTTCTTCAAAATCTAAAGTGATATCAGGTAGGCTTGAAACAATATTAATAAAGAAATTAGCTTCAAGTAAGATAGCTCCTGAAGAAGTAACCAATAGTCCAGCATTTTCTTCTTCAGCTGAAATCGTATTTTCAATAGAAATTTGTCCATTAGAGCCTGTTAAAGTAATGGACTGAGAATTCACTTCAATTTTTAAACTAGAAAGAATAGGAATAGCATTTTTAGAACTAATAGCTCGCTTGGTAGCATTTAAGGCTTGTAAGAAAAAAACTTTATTAATTGAAAATTTTATCATAGAAAACTCCTTTATTTTATAAGTAATAAGTTAGTAGTGGTAGTAGGTTTTGTGTATAGTGAGGATAAGTATAACAATCTTATATTTCATCAGTCTTAAAGATTGTTCACAACTTGTGGATAAATAATACGTTTTCTTTATCTTATACACAGGATTTATTTTATCTTATTTTTAATCGTTTCCATTTCTATTTTTAGACTGTCATCCTGTGCTAACATATTTTTGATTTTATTATAGGCATGTAGAACGGTTGAATGATCTCGCCCTCCAAATTCCTTTCCGATTTTTGGAAGACTGTTATCTGTCATTTCACGTGCTAAATACATGCCAACTTGGCGTGCTAAAACAATGTTTTGTGTTCTCTTGGTTGATTTGATTTCTTTAACAGTTACGCCATAAAATTTTCCAACCTGTTTTTGGATATCTTCAATAGGGATAACAATCATCTTAGGACTGCTATCTTGCTTTCTTGCCCTGATAGCTTCTGCTGCAACTTCAACAGTAATAACATCAAGTTTTTTAAAATTAGCCACAAGACTGATATCTTTTAGGGCACCTTCTAGATCACGGACGTTGGAGTCGAACTGTCCAGCTAAGTATTCAATTGTTTCAGAGAGAAAACTATAATTATATTCTTGAATTTTATTGTTTAAAATAGCTACTCGTGTTTCAAAGTCAGGAGGTGTAATGTTAACAGTTAACCCCCATTTAAAACGTGTTACCAAACGTTGCTCAAGATCGTTAAGGTCATCTGGTGTTCGATCACTGGTAAGGACAATCTGCTTATTATTATCATGTAAAGCATTAAAGGTGTTGAAAAATTCTTCTTGAGTGGCAGCTAAACTTTTCTTGGCTAAAGATTGAATATCATCAATTAATAGTAAATCTAAATTTCGAAATTTCTTCTTTAGCTCATCCATATTTTGTAGTCTAATGTGGACAACAAATTCATTAATAAAATTTTCGGCAGAAATATATTTTATACGAGCTTTAGGATTGCTTGCTAAAACAGAGTTACCAATGGCATTTAGAAGGTGGGTCTTTCCTAAACCGGGTCCTCCATAAATAAAGAGAGGATTATAGGTTGTTCCAGGAAGGTCTGCAACAGAAACGGATGCTGTAAAAGCCCAACGATTTTCATCACCAATCACAAAGTTATCAAAACTATATTTTGGATTAAGATCATTTTGCACAAAAGGAAGTGTTTCTGTTGCAAGTTCTGCAGTTTTATTCTGAGAAATTTGTGGGCTGTTTGATGTGGATTGAGTTTCTTCAAAAACATACTCAATTGAAATTTCTGTATTAAAGACCTCGAATCCAGCTGTTAGAACAACAGGCTGTAAATTTTTTTCCCAAAATAATTTTTTCATATCATCAAGAAGGATAGTCGCAATATTTCCTTCAACTTTCAATAATTTAGCATCTGAAACGAAAAAATCAAATGTCGCTTGCTTTAATTGACTTTGTGCAAGTTCTAAAACCCTATTCCAAAAAATTTGTTCATTTTCTGTCAT